>NZ_JACJPV010000030.1 GCF_014696225.1 Anabaena sp. FACHB-1237
GACTAAAAAACTTAGCTTACAACACAGGTCAAACTATTTATCAAATTAAGCATAATTTGCTTTCTAATTATTTAATAGGACAACTAAAACGTCCAGATATTGCTATGTCAATGGTTTAGTCTTTAGGTGCTCGGTGCGGCTACGCCGCACCATCGCTTGTGCCAGTTGCGTAAGTCCTATAGAAGTAACTGACCTTCTTTAGTAACATTTGGCAATGATATTATAAAAGTTCCTTCTATTTCAGTTCTATCTAACTCAATAGCTAATCCATAATTAATATCAGAAATTCTCTTTAGTTGGTAAGCGTCCCAATGTTGAGGAATGTTACCCAACCACTCAACACCAGAATCCTTATACTCAGAATAAGGGGGAAAATATTTTTCAATCATAATAAACTCTCAATATTTGGATTTTCTAAAAAAATATCTTGATTTTGTGCTGCTTTAGCAAGTTTATCGTCAACAGTAGCTAATAAAAATCCTTCTCTAATAGCTAATTCTAAATAAGCCGCATCATAAGTAGCAATATTATACTGACGTGCTAAATTTAAAGTAGCGGTAATAGTCTCGCTTACAGGTTTAATATCAACAATAATCGGTAATTGTTGTAATAATTTTATAGCTGTCTCTGTTTCCTCTCTAGTATTGCGGTTTCTGCGTTCTGCTACCCACAAAACATTACTGATTTCTAACCAAAAGAAAGTAGGTACTAATGCCTGATGTCCTCCTGAAAAGATAGTATAAATAGCGTTAGCATAATCATTATTTTCATCTGCTAAACACCAGCTAATTGCTACAGAACAATCTAAAATAAAAATCATTAATATCTACGTCCTTCTTCTATCGCTTCCCTAATTGACAAACCACCTAAAGAAATTTTTTGTTTTAGTTGATTTAATCGAGCTTTATTTCTTAATAAATTCTGTTTTTGCTCTGATGATATATTAATCTCAGGCTGAATAGATTTACCCATTTTTTGACCATGCCGTTCCATTTGTTGTAACATTAAAGCTGATTTACGCTCAATGATTTCTGCTTCTGAAAGGTGGGAACTTATTTCTAATTCTGCCACTTGCTTTAAAATAGCTTTGACTTCCGCTTGTAGAGAACGTCCATTTTTTTGAGCGCGACTGTGCAAACGCTCAATAATTAATGGTTCTAAATCTTCGAGAATAATTTGAGACATAATCTAATTACCTGCCTTTTCATTAAATATAGCAAATAAACGAGATTTTAACACCTCAATCTCTGCTGCTATTTCTACCCTTGGTCTTAAAGCTTGATATTGATAAAAATGGCGATTAAAATTAATTTCATATCCTACCTTACCTACTTGACCATCTTTTTCATCTTTTACCGTTTCATTAATCCAAGCATCGGGAACATGGGGTTTAACTTCTCGCTCAAAATAAGTATAGATATCTTCCTTTAATTTAACATTTTCATAATCCCTTAAATCGGGATCTGGTTCTGGGTTTCCCTCATCATCAAAGCAAATATCAGCAGTTTCATCTTTTTCCGACAAACCCGCTAAAATCAAATTTTTTACCTTAGCTGTTAATTTTACCTTTGCTGTTCCTGACTCCAACAATGAAAGCTGATTTACCTGACTTTTACTTTGCTTGGTTTTTGTTAAAGCTGCATCAATCACTTCTTTAAATTTTTGACGATTTTTATAAACTTTATCAGAATCTATTAAATCTAAAGCGTCTAAAATTAAAGCCTGTAATTCCTGACCTGCTTTTATTTCCTCTTCTCCTGCTGCACCTTTTTTCTTACTACTAGCCAAATTTATAAACGCGGAGGATGCTTTTAAATTTGCTATCCGTTCCGGTGAAGTTTTAAAATTCAACCTCAAAGGACGTTCAATGGTAATTTTACGATAACCAAAATCTGTATGATCAAAAATTTTCGCAAATTCACCCGCGTTAAAATCAAAAGCTAAATCATCTAATTTATCAATATGTTCCTCTCCTAATTCATTCCGCTTATCTCCTAAACTTTTCCGCATTTTTTGGGCAAAAAATTCTATTTCTTTTTCCTTACGTCGTTCTTTGACTTTATAAGTTGCAGCACCATTCACCAATAAAACTTTACCTTTACGATATTCTGGCTTGCGGTTACTGAGTACCCAAATATAAGTAGTAATACCTGTGTTATAAAATAATTGTCCTGGTAAAGCTACAATAGTTTCTAACCAATCATTTTCTAAAATCCAGCGCCGAATTTCACTTTCTCCACTTCCTGCATCACCTGTAAATAAAGGTGAACCATTTAAAACAATGGCTATTCTGCTTCCTCCTTCTTCCACAGGTTTCATTTTTGAGATCAAATGTTGCAGAAAAAGTAATTGACCATCATTAATGCGTGGTGTTCCTGCTTCAAATCTGCCTAATTTACCCCTTGCTACTTCTGCATCAATAAATTCTTTTTCCTTTTTCCAATCTTTCCCATAGGGAGGATTAACTAACATATAATCAAACTTCTGATCAGCATGACCATCATTTGCAAAACAACTACCAGATTTAATATTATCTGCATCTTTATCATCGCCTTTAATCAACATATCGGACTTGCACACAGCAAAGGTTTCGTCGTTAACCTCTTGTCCATATAGGCGAATATCTGCACTAGAGTTAATCTTTTCTCGAATATAATCTTTAGCAATAGATAACATTCCACCAGAACCACAAGCACAATCATAAATAGTGCGTATCACTCCTGGTTGTTTGAGTGCTGTTTCATCTCCTCTTAATACTAAACGCACCATTAATTTAATTACTTCACGGGGTGTAAAGTGTTCCCCCGGATTTTCGTTCATTTGTTCATTAAAACGGCGAATTAGTTCTTCAAAGATTGTCCCCATTGTATGGTTATCAATCTTATCTGGACTCAAATCAACTTCGGAAAATTTGTTAATCAGAGGTACTAATAAATTTTTAGAATCTAAAGTATTAATAGTAGTGCGTAGACTAAATTTATCAATTACCTCACGCATATTTTCTGAAAACCCGTTGAGGTAAGCAATGAGATTTTTAGCTAAATTCTTTTTATCTTCTAGTAATTTTTTAAAATCATATCCAGAAACGTTATAAAAAGATTTACCTCCTGCTGCTTTGCGTAATTGCCCATCTGGTTTTTGTAGTCCTTTTTCTTGAAGAAATTCATATCTTTTTAACACCTCATCTTTAGTAGGTGCTAAAATGCAATCTAAACGACGCAAGACTGTAAAGGGTAAAATCACATCAGGATATTTACCCCGTTTAAAGTCATCTCTAAGTATTTCATCAGCAATTTGCCAAATAAAGTTAGATGTTTCTTGAAAGTTCACAATTGCACCACTAAAGAAATTAATAAAGGATTTTAGTTTCTAACCATTAGAGCAGCTAGTTGGTTAGAGGTAAAGATGTAATTTTTGATAAGATAGAGAAATATGGTAGGCAATATTTTACCCATCTAGGCACATTACTGAATCACTATACAAATAAAAAGATAACTAGCTACTAAAGTTTTTCAAATTATCCCCCAATTGTTGATGCAAGCGATCGCCCCAAAAAGGAATCACAGTTTGTCCCTGACAAAGTGCCTCTAAAGCCGCTTGCTGGTCAAACTCCGCCAGTTGCAAAGGTTGTTCAGGCGATTTTGCAGGTAAAAACATCAACCGCTTCATCTTATCTTCAGTAACAGACTCCTCAAATAGCCAAGGCTCTCTTTTACGCAAAGTTTCCAAAGCTGCATGACACATTTCAAAATTTAAACCAATTGACAGCAAATGCTCCATTACTGACAGTGCCAACAAATCAGCCTTAGAATAATAAACATTTCTCCCCTTACCACTGGCATTAACCGTAGGTACTATAACCCCCTTCTCCCGCCAATACTGTAGCTGTCGGCGAGAACAATTAGTAATTTCAGCCGCTTCTGTGCTTGTGTAGAATTTTTCCTCCATAAGAATCATCCTATAGAAGTTTTTTGTAAATCACATATTATTTTTGAATAACATTATGTGTTTTTGTGATATTATATTTTCATGAGTGAAATTACTGTTCAATGTCGCCTAATTGCTAGTGAATCTACCCGCCATCAACTCTGGAAATTGATGGCAGAATTAAACACGCCGTTAATCAACGAACTACTACAACAGCTTAGTAAACACCCAGACTTCGAGAAATGGCGCAAAAATGGCAAACTGCCGTCAAGCGTTGTTAGTAAACTTTGCAAACCACTAGAAACTGATCCTCGTTTTGCCGGACAACCAAACCGTTGTTATGTATCCGCGATTCATGTAGTGGACTACATCTACCAGTCGTGGTTGAAAATCCAGAAACGTCTACAGCAGCAGCTAGATGGTAAAATACGCTGGCTAGAAATGCTCAACAGTGATGCTGAATTGGTTGAAACCAGTGGTTATAGCTTGGAGACTATTCGCGCCAAAGCTGCCGAGATTTTGGCAACAGCAACACCAACATCTGACCCTGATGCCCTTCAAATAAAAGCAGAAAGACCAAGAAATCCAAAAAACTATCCCCTTCCAATCCTGAGAAGAGTGTATCTCATAAATTATTTGACACTTACCAAGAAACCGACGATATACTCAGCCGTAGTGCCATCAGCTATCTGCTAAAAAACGGCTGTAAATTGAATGACAAAGAAGAAGACCCAGAAAAATTTGCTCAACGTCGCCGTAAGCTAGAAATACAGATTCAAAGGCTAACAGACAAGTTAACCAGTCGAATTCCCAAAGGTCGAGATTTAACCAATGCTAAATGGCTGGAAACACTTTTCACCGCTATAACCAATGTTCCAGAAGACAACTTTGAAGCCAAACGCTGGCAGGATATTCTGTTAAACCGATCAAGTTCTCTTCCTTTTCCCCTGGTTTATGAAACGAACGAAGACCTAGTTTGGTCAACAAACGAAAAAGGTAGGCTGTGCGTTCACTTCAATGGCTTAACCGATTTAACTTTTGAAGTGTACTGCGATAGTCGTCAACTGCATTGGTTTAAACGCTTCCTAGAAGATCAACAAACTAAACGCAAAAGCAAAAAACTCAAAAGCGAAAATCAGTATTCCAGTGCCTTGTTCACTCTCAGAAATGGTCGTATAGGTTGGCAAGAAGGAGAGGGTAAAGGTGAACCTTGGCAAATTAACCGATTGACCCTTTCTTGCTGTGTTGATAATCGCCTGTGGACTGCTGAAGGCACAGAACAAGTTCGCCAAGAGAAAGCAGAGGAGATTACCAAATTGCTCACCAACATGAAGAAGAAGAGTGATTTAACCGATAACCAGCAAGCATTTATTCAGCGTAAACAAACAACACTAACTCGCTTGAACAATTCCTATGATCGTCCTAGTCAACCCCTGTACCAAGGTCAATCACACATTTTAGTAGGAGTAAGTTTAGGGTTGGAAAAACCTGCCACAGTAGCCGTAGTGGATGCGATCGCCAACAAAGTCTTAGCTTATCGCAGTATTAAACAGCTACTTGGTGAAAATTATGAACTCCTGAATCGCCAAAGGCAACAACAGCAATCACTATCCCATGAACGCCACAAAGCACAGAAAAGTTTTTCGCCCAATCAGTTTGGTACATCTGAGTTAGGACAGTATATAGACAGATTATTAGCAAAAGAAATTGTAGCGATCGCCCAAACCTACAAAGCTGGCAGCATTGTCTTACCCAAGCTAGGGGATATACGGGAGATAATCCAGAGTGAGATTCAAGCCCTAGCAGAAGCAAAATGTCCAGGCTCAGTGGAAATCCAGAGAAAATATGCTAAACAATATCGAACAAACGTCCATCAATGGAGTTATGGCAGACTGATTCAGAGTATTCAAAGTAAAGCTGCTCAGGTAGGAATTACCATAGAAGAAGGGAAACAGCCTACTCGTGCTAGTCCTCAAGATCAAGCCAAAGAATTAGCTTTCTGTGCTTATCATCTCCGCCTAGCCAAACATAGTTGACAAATATATACCGAACCTTGAAAATAGAATAATAAATATAATAGCGCCGCAATTCATACTCCTTTGAGTCTCTGAATTGTGAAAAATATGGGTTAGTTTGACTGTAGCAATATAGTCTTGCTTTCTGACCCTGGTAGCTGCTCACCCTGATGCTGCTGTCTTCGGACAGGATAGGTGCGCTCCCAGCAATAAGGGCGCGGATGTACTGCTGTAGTGGCTACCGAATCACCTCCGACCAAGGAGGAACCCTCCTCAATTCTTCATTTGAAGAACTAAAATCAAGGCAAAATTTCTCAGAGATCCGCGCAAGTGTCGAAACTCTTGACCTGTCTAAATTTCATCGGTTTTAAATCAGATATGATTTTTGTGACTGAGGCTCAAATAGGAAATTTGAAGACATCCGCGCTAACGACATCTGGAAACGTTGCCCCACAATACTTTGAAACTGGGTGGGTAACAAACAACCCTCCTAGTACCGGGTGGGTTGAAAGTTAGTTTTTTAAAGCCTTGGAATCAGTTCTTTAAAGGTAACAACAACCCTCCTAGTACCGGGTGGGTTGAAAGGAAAGGAAAGGAATCTTTCTGTCTGATCAGCGATCGCTCAAAAGGAGTAACAACAACCCTCCTAGTACCGGGTGGGTTGAAAAATCACGTATGGTAGACACAATAAAAGTCTAATTGACGGTAAGACTTGTGCGAGGGTTGAAAGATAGGAGTTCGATTCTCATAACATCTATAAATGTTATGAAAAAATTAACATTAGGCAAGCTAGATGTAAGACTATAATAATAGTCAAGAAGTGAGTAAATACGATGACAACAATTTGTCACTGGCTTTCTAAATACATTCTTTTTCTCTAGTGACAGCAATTTGTCACCAACGACAGCAGATTGTCACTGATGACAGATAATTAGTCACTGTACAACATTCATTGTTACCAGATATCTACTAGTTTATGGGCAGGAGGAGAATCGAACTCCTATGACCGCAAGGTCGCCGCATTTTGAGTGCGGTGCGTCTACCAGTTTCGCCACCCGCCCTTGAATGGCATTTTATTATGGTAACTTACTTTTTCCAATTTGTCAATACCTAGAAAAACTTTTTTGCCCAAGTTGAAAATGCCATCAACAAAATACCAGATTATGATGATTACCAATTACGCCATTTGCCTAATAATGAACCTCCATGCAGTAATTGGTGATATTCTTGACTACTAGCCCATCTATCAATTTCCCGCGCTCGTAATACTGGTACTGGATGGCTTAATTGTGCTGTGCGTGCTTCTTTAACCATTTCCCCAAGTTCATTTTTACTAATATCATCATAGGCACGGGCTTGATCAATAAAAGCATCTAAGTTTAAATGAGGTGCTAATTTAGGTGAACCACCAGCAAGTTTCATTAACACTGACATCACTACTTTAGGATTTTGCGTGACTAATAACGCTGCGCGATCGCAGGTAAACTCGGCACAACGTACCCATTCTAACAACTGGTTTTGAATTGCTTGGGCTACTATTGTCCCCACATTAGGAACTATGGCGGCTGCTAATATCAGTAAATTTACAGGAGTGAGATAGACACTATGATCACATTTTAAATGACCTAATTCATGGGCAATTACTGCTTGTATTTCTTCTGATGTGAGAATTTCTATTAATGATGTGTGAATTACTACAAAAGGTTGTTTACCACGCATGGCAAAGGTATAAGCGTTAGGCGCGGGATGTTGACGTACATATAATTGAGGTGTTTCAATATCTAAAATTTTACAAGCATCTAATAATAGTTTGTGTAAATCCGGTAGTTGTCTTTCACTGACTAAAATACTAGAGGCAATATTTTCTACATAAAATACTTGTTCTGCTACAGGTCCGAGCCAATTCCTAACCATCATATCTATACCAGGAATTTGTTTGAGAGTATTTGTTGCTTCCAAATCTAAAGGATGACGGAAAGCATCTGCTTTTAAACCAATTAAGGGAGTTTTTACTAAAGACATAAGTTATGACAATCCATAAAAAATGTAGTTTTTACAACAATTTTGTCAATTTTCCAAATATAGGGCTAAAACCCAATAAAATCGTTATGATATCAATAGGGTTTCAGGCTTTTGGAAATAGCATTTATTGTACAAGTATAGCAATTTATTTAAGAATATAACCAGCTTGTTACGATAGCAAGACTTAGATAAAAAAGAGACCAAAAGAAGTTATAACTTTCAGAGAGATTACTTATCCTAAAATTTGCCAATTGTCACTTAATTTATCTAAAGGTGGATAATTTCTTTCTGCTAAAAATTCAGTTAAAGCAATAGAGTGAGGAAATTCTTTTCTAAAACTATCAGATAAACAATTAACTAATGGCCGAGATAATATTTGAGAATATTGACCTCTTAAACAAAGATCATACCAATGTATTAGCTTAGACTGACAAAGTTTATACATATCAACTCTAGCTTTTTTGATAAGCATATCAAGTTGTTTTTTAACTTCTTGAATTGTGTACATAATTTTTGGAGGTAGATAAATGATTTTCAAAAAGATTTAATTGATGAAAGAGTGAATGTTTAGATACAGTCAATTTACTATTTCCTGTAACCAGCAAATTAATCATAACATCAATAATACTAGCTACACAAGGAATAGCAATAGCATTACCAGTTAACTTCCTGATAGTTTGATAACTTCCTATTATTTGATAAGATTCGGGAAAACCCTGTAATCTTAACATTTCTCTTTCAGTTAATCTTCTTTCTCCATTAACTAATAAATAATTATAAGATGCACCTGCTCTTAATGCACAAGAATAAGGATATACACTAATATTACCAGATTTGTTTTCATGCCATATTGTTGGTTGATCGTATTGTTGATTAGGTTTAACTTTCTGTAAACGATTTTGTCTAATTTGTTCCGAAGCATAATAAAAGTCAGAAACAGAATTTTCTAATATTGTTGATAATGGTTGCATAGGAATTTTTACCAATGGCCACTGAAAATTCTGATAGTGATATTGATTTTTAAAACCTATGATTAAAATTCTTTCTCGTTTTTGTGGTAATCCATAATTTAGAGCATTAACAATTTTATAATCTGTATAATATCCTAAATCTTGTAAATTATTAATAATAGTTTTTAACGTTTTTCCTTGTTGATGTCCTTGTAACTGTTTTACATTTTCTAATATAAAAGCTGTGGGTTGTTTAGCTTTAATAATTCTAGCAATATCGAAAAATAATGTACCTCTGGTATCTGCAAAACCTTTAAGTTCTCCACAAATACTAAAAGGTTGACAGGGAAAACCAGCTAATAATATATCATGTTCGGGAATATCATTTTCATTAATTTTAGTAATATCTCCTGCTGGAGTTTCTCCAAAATTTGCTGTATATATTTTTTGGCAATCTATATCAATATCACTAGAAAAAACACATTGAGAGAGAATATTATATTGGTGACAAATCATTTCAATGGCTATTCTAAATCCCCCTGTACCACAAAATAAATCTATAAATTTGATCATTTTTTTATCCTTGTTATTAAAACACCTTTTATAGATTTGAGGTTATTTTATGCGTTCTTTTCACCTCCTCATTTTGAGAGTAAAAGTAAATTAATGGCGAACGTTACGAACTTGATATGATATCAATAAGAGCGATCGCCATTAAATACCATTAAATCAAGGGACTATAGCAGAAATTGGTGTAGAATTACCATGATCAGTAACATCTACATTTGCAGATGTATCTTTTAAACGAGTAATTTTTGCTCCTAACTCCTGTAGTTTATAGTCAAGACGATCATAACCTCGATCCAAATGGTGCAAACCTTGAATTGTGGTTGTACCTTGTGCTGCTAAACCTGCTATGACTAAAGCTGCGGAAGCTCTTAAATCCGTACCTATGACTGGCGCACCTGATAACATGGGTACTCCCTTCACAAAAGCAGTATTTCCCTTAACTCGAATATCTGCACCTAAACGGTTTAATTCAGAAGCATGACGCAAACGGTTTTCAAACACAGATTCATTAATGATACTATCTCCCTCTGCTAAGGTTAGCAAAGCCATAAAAGGTGCTTGCATATCTGTAGGAAAGCCGGGATGGGGTAAAGTATCAATATTGATAGCTTTTAAGGTCTTTGCAGGTAAGATGCGTAACCTATCTGGTGCTTCTTCAATTATTTCCACACCAATTTCTTGCAACTTCGCAATCACAGGAAATAAATGATCCGGAGCTACAGGTGATAAAGTCAATTCTGAGCGAGTAATAGCGGCTGCAAGTAAAAATGTACCTGCTTCAATCCGATCTGGAATGATAGTGTAATCTGTAGAATGTAATTGTGATACACCAACTATAGTAATTTTACTAGTTCCTGCTCCTTGGATTTTTGCTCCCATTGAATTACAGAAGTTAGCTAAATCAACTACCTCTGGTTCTTTAGCTGCATTTTCAATGATAGTTTCACCTTCAGCTAGGGTAGCAGCCATCATCAGTGTTTCCGTTGCTCCCACACTAGGAGTATCTAAATATATTTTAGCTCCTTTTAATTTACCATTACCTCCAGGCAGAGAAGCATGACAAATACCATGCTCAATTTGCACTTCAGCACCCATAGATTGTAACCCACGCACGTGCAAATCTACTGGTCTAGCACCAATGGCACAACCCCCAGGTAAAGGCATTTGGGCAACTCCTAATCTGGCTAAAATTGGACCAATAGCAAAAAAACTAGCCCGTAGTTGGGTAACTAATTCATAAGGTGCTTTTGATGTAGTAATTTCCCTAGCATTAACGTCTAAAATATCGCCTTCTCTATGTAAACGTAATCCTAATGCTGATAAAACCTCTGCCATGCGTTCCACATCTGCTAAGAAGGGAACATTGCGAATACGGCAATCTCCAGAACAGAGCAAAGTTCCTGCCATAATTACTAAAGCAGAATTTTTTGCTCCACTAATGTGTACATGACCTGCCAAAGAATGCCCTCCACATATTTGCAAAACTGAGGAGTCTGCTACTAGTGAAGATTTAGCATCTGGTAAGCTGGTAGAAGAATTAATAAGCCTACCTCCCAAAAAAATAGTTATTATCAGGATTTGAAGTTGGTTCTGATTTTACATGATTAAGGACTTTAGGAGTCACTCCCTCAGCCATGATCAACTTCAAGATTTTTTACTTAGTGATTATTTAGACATCCTGCGATAATTAAATGTGGATAACCACCAAACCCTTGTAGGGACAATTGATGAATTTAGCGTTGCTGAACTCAGGTATGAAATTGAGAAATTCAAAATTTGAAACTTTGCGTCTAACGCAAGTGCTTCCCTTCGCTGATGAGCGAAATAAATAAATAAAATAAATGTCATACCCCAATTCATCAACGCCATGAATTTGCCCTAGGATGATTTTCGCAAGATGTCTATTGACAAATTACCATAGTTAAGTAATAATAATTAATTGTGACTTAATGTCAAGAAGCGGAACTGGCGGAATTGGCAGACGCGCTAGATTCAGGTTCTAGTGCCGCAAGGCTTCCGGGTTCAAGTCCCGGGTTCCGCATTATTTTATTTTAATTATCAAAATTGTGTTAACAAGTTTACAAAATTCTTTAGTTAAACAAATTCGTAAGTTACATTCTCCTAAAGAACGCCATAACCAAATGTTGTTTTTATTAGAAGGTACACATTTATTAGAAGAGGCTTGTGCTGTACATTATCCTTTAGAAACGGTTTGTTGTACTCAGAAGTGGCAGTTAGCACATTTAGAGTTATGGAATTTAGTATGTGGTGTGTGCGATCGCTCAGAAATTGTTAGTGATGAAGTTTTAGCTTCTATGGCCACTACTGTTAACCCTGATGGAGTAATAGCTACAGCTAAAAAACTACCAGAAAATAGTGAACTTCCTGATTATGGCATAATTTTAGCCTTGGAAACTATTCAAGATCCTGGTAATCTGGGTACTATTATACGTAGTGCTGCGGCTGCGGGTGCTGAAGGCTTATGGTTAAGTCATGATAGTGTAGATTTTGATCATCCTAAAGTTTTACGAGCTTCTGCTGGGCAATGGTTTCGTTTAAATAAGGCTGTAAGTGAAGATTTACAAAACACAGTGTCAAAATGTAAACAAGCAGGAATGCAAATAGTCGCTACTTTACCCACAGCCAATTTAACTTATTGGCAAGTAGATTGGTGTAAACCCAGTTTAATACTTTTGGGGAATGAAGGAGCAGGTTTATCTACAGATTTAGCAGCGATGGCTGATATAAAAGTGAAAATTCCCCTGAGTAATGATGTAGAATCTTTAAATGTGGCGATCGCTGCATCTTTAATGTTGTATGAAGCAAAAAGACAGAAAACCTCTAGTTAGAATCGTCGTTTTCTGAAGTTTATGACTCTTTTTCTTCTTTCTGTTAATTAACTCTCTGAGATCCTGAGAATAGATTATACTAGATTGTAAGTGTTATAGGTATTAAATATTATTAGAATTGTTACATCTTTATTACATCTCTAGCAATTTCCATTCAAGTGAGGTACAAACATTAATAATTAAACGCAGATAACTTAGTGATTTTTGTTACCTATAAAGTATGTATTAAATTTCTGAGTGATGATGATGAATAAATTAGTTAGGAAAACCCTGATTTATTTAGGTGTAGGATTAATGATATTTGGGTTAATGGCTTGTAATCAAGTTCTGAGTAATAGTGGAGATATGGTAGAAAAAGTAAGCGATGGTGATACCATTGTTGTGACAGATTCTCAAGGTCAGAAAATTACAGTCAGGTTTGCTTGTGTTGATGCTCCAGAAATACCTCATTCTCAAAAAGAGAAGACTAGTAAACGTCTAAAAGATGTTAACCAGTTTAGTTGGGGCTTAAGAGCGCAAGTCAGGGTAGAAAAATTAGTCAAAGAATCTAAAAATCATGTGATTCTCAATATAACAGATAGCGATCGCTATCATCGAAAAGTTGCCGAAGTGCGATTACAAAATGGTACATTAATCCAAGAAGTGTTGTTGAAAGAAGGACTAACAAAAGTATATCCTCCCTATTTAAACAAATGTCCTAGTAAAGATGTCATTTTAGCAGCACAAGCACAAGCGCAACAGCAAAAACGAGGTATTTGGGATGATCCTGAGTTTATTGATCCTTGGAAATTTCGCAAGTAGTCAGGAGTTTATAATGGTGAAAAAGATGTACCAGATTTGATAAACTGCTTATTAAATCAAAGTTGTCGTCAAGAAAAAGTAGAGTATTTACTAATAGATAATAATAGCAGCGATCGCATATTATCAACATTACAAAACATCGCCGAAAATTCGCCTATGAACATTCGCATTTTCAGCGAAAATAATATTCAAAGTTGCTACATAGGGAGAAACCAAGCAATTAGAAACATTACTTCAGATCATCAAATTATCGTCTTTACTGATGCAGAATGTCGGACAAAACCATCATGGTTAGAAGAACTAATTAAACTTACTAATTTATAATTCCAAATTGTTGTATTCTAATAATAAGCAGCAATGAGAAATTAAGGAAGGTTAAAATTCATGGCTTATTCGTGGTTTAAAGCATTTCACATCATTGGTTTTGTAGTTTGGTTTGCGGGTTTATTTTACCTAGTGCGTTTGTTTATCTACCACGTTGAAGCTAACCAAGAACCTGAACCAGCAAAAACCATCCTGAAAAATCAATATCAAATCATGGAAAAACGTCTCTATCATATTATTACTATCCCAGGAATGATAGTGACAGTAGCAATGGCTATAGGAATTTTATCAACTAATCCAGATTTTTTAAAACAAACCTGGTTACATTTTAAATTAGGTTTTGTGGGTATTTTGTTAATATATCATCATTATTGTGGAAGACTGTTAAAACAATTAGCAGCAGATGAATGTCGTTGGAGTGGCCAACAATTACGAGCTTTAAATGAAGCACCAACTTTGTTATTAGTTGTTATTGTGATGTTGGCTATTTTCCAAAATAACCTACCTACAGATTTAACAGCTTGGTTAATTTTTGGTTTGGTGATTTTTATGGCTGTGAGTATTCAAATGTATGCTAAAATTCGCCGACGTAATAAGGAAAAGTTAATAGCTGAAGTTAAAGAAGTTCAACAAGTGTAAACGGGTAAGTTGGGCTATGCAGGGTTAAGTAAACATCTGTTTTTTCCCTGCAAATATATAGCGGAGTTGAACAAATTATCAATGGAGAAAAGTTTATAAAACTGGCAGAAAATTTAATTGGAACTTTTTAACCCGCTCACGAAAAATTTACTAATTACTCTTACTATGACAATCTCTCAACCATAGTTTAACACCTTGAGCGATCGCACTATGACTACTATCTCTTAAAGGTGCTAATGGTTCTGTTTTTGGATAAGCCCCAGTTTGTGAAAACATCATCACTAATTCCCAACCAGTATCAGTTTTGGTTAAAAATAGACGATGAAATTGTTGTAATTCTATAGATGTTTGATTAATATATTTCCTTTCTAAAGTTGTAAAAAAAACTTGTTTTACTTCTGTGGAGTCATATTCTGGAGTATTGCTAATTCCTGGATTTAATGGTAAAGGTGATAAATCAGGTTTACCCGCTACCAAAACATAGGAAAAAATATCAACCTCTCTTTTTAAACGTCGAGAACGTTGCGTTACACGGTTCACATAGTCAGGTAAAGCTATCATTAATTCATCTATTAATTTTGGTAAGTTGTCTACATTTTCTGGAGAACAATATTTACTTTTAACTATATTTTTAGATGTATTTTTAACGGTACTTTTGTTTTTAAAAACCACTTTTTGGGATAATACAGGTTGATTAAAAATAGACAACATTAACCATATTAATAATGCACCACATAAAATCTTGATGTTCATATTATATTCATTAAATTATCAATTATCAATTTCTGCAATAATCTTCTGCCATGCTAATTCAGGATCAACCGCAGCAGTAATAGGACGACCAATAACTAGATAATTTGCTCCTGCCATTATAGCTTGTGATGGTGTGAGCGATCGCTTTTGATCACTTTTTTCTGCCCAAGTGGGACGAACTCCTGGACAAACTAAGGTAAAATCATTACCACAACTATTCCGTAATTGTGCTGCTTCTTGAGGAGAGCATACTGCTCCATCTAAACCTGATTCTCGCGCTAAAAGAGCCATTTGTAAAGTAAATTCTGGCAATTCCAGGGGAATTTTCAAATCAAACGCTAAATCTCTGCTAGAAATGCTAGTTAATAAGGTAATAGCGATTAATTTTGGTGGTTTTGTTCCAGCTTTTTCTGCTCCAATTTGTACAGCATCCCGCGCAGATTGGAGGCAATCTTTACCATTAGTAGCATGAACTGTTAATAAGTCAACTCCATAACTAGCTGCTGCACGACAAGCGCCTGCCACAGTATTAGGAATATCATGGAATTTCAAATCTAGGAAAACGCGCTTTTCTTGAGATTTGAGAACTTCGATAATTTTTGGACCAGTGCTAGTAAATAATTCTAAACCTACTTTCCAAAAAGTGACTTGAGGAAGTTTATTAATTAGAGCGATCGCGCTTTGTAAATCTGATACATCTAAAGGCACAATAATTTTTTTAGCATTCATATTTCTGGTTATTACTTATTACATATTATCCAATTTATTATACTCCAATAGTCATATTTATTATCACTAATTTTCACTAATTTGGCAAAATAGTTGTATTTGTATATAATTTAATTTACTTCATTAAGCATCATTAATACTTAATTAAATATAAATTCTATGCAATAAACTACAACAAAAACTCTGCTTTTAACCCTGTTTTTGCACTAAATTATAACTATAAATTATATTATTTTTAATAATTGTTGAGATATTTATATCATTCAAAAATTAATATAACTTAATATTTATATTTTCTTAATAATTAATTGAGAATTATTCCTATTTATCAACGATCTTGCAATAGTTTCAGCGATTTGGTAAAATTTCATAATCTAGGCGTAGTATGTCAACTTTATAACAATGCCAGAGCAAAATGTTGAAACCCTTTATTTATAAGTATTTGAGAAATAAAGAAAGTGAAGAAGATGAAAATATTAGGGAGTGATAGAGAATTTTTCGGAGAAATTTAGCAAAAATTAACAAAAAACTGATGTAGTTTTGTAAAGTGAACTTGAGGTTAGGTTGACAAAATAGACAATCTGTGTTATGGAAATCATCAAAACTTGACTTGTAATAGTAGGCTGATAATATCTTGCTGGTAAGTTTTTCTGGTAGCTTTTTCCATGGTCAATTCTTCCGTAGTGGCTAAAAAAGGGATTTTGTCTCCTTTCCATGCTCATCTATTTTGATTTGGCTAATCAATTTCTATGGATTAACAGAGGTAATGAAAAAAATACAAAATACAGCAGTTTCCGTTATTATGAGGTACAGATATTAATGATAAAACCCTTGTAACACAGGCATCTTGCTGTGTTCATAGTATACCTCATGTAGATGGAATGTGCTGTATCTCCATACCTCTGTTTTCTACATCTACTCTGACTTGGGTAATTTAGAGATAACTAAATTGGTAAATTCTTCCAAGGAAGTAATTGTCATCGTTGATATTACTTGCTCTAAAAAAGGTATATCATCAATTTGATTAATATTATTGATGAGACTTTCTGGAATATTACCAAACTTTACTTGTAATAGTTTGATAATATTATTTCTCTGAGTTGTTCTGGTGGCTTTTTCCATGGCCAATTCTTCAGTAGGGCTTAAAAAAGGCATTTTTGTCTCCTTTTCATACTCATCTATTTTGCTAATTAGTTTCTGTTGTAATTCCTTGGTTAATGACATCATTTTGTCAATGAATTTGAAGAGGTTTACTATGTCAACTTTATTTAAACCTCTGTCATATAAACTTCTAATTAAGTTCCATTTCCACTGCTCCCTCAGTGATAAGTTGCTAGTCGTAGCTTTAGTTTTTAAATGTGCCATTACTACTATAGCAAATATATTGTTACTTTGCTCTAGTTCTGACCACTGATAATCTATTAATTTGACTATATCAAACTTACAAGAAACTTCACTGTTTCCTAAACCGTATTGATAGGTATATGGTCGCCATTTTTGGTTTTCATCTCCTAAGATGGCTAAACTGATCACTGGTTTATGGTATAAGTCAAATGCTCGGTAATTATAGATAAACATTCTTTGGGGAAATTCTTTGTCATATTGACTTTGTATTTCTATGTGAATTAATATCCAAATTTCTATTTTATCTAATAACCACACTTGAAATAGTTTATCTGCATAGCGTTTTTCTGTGTGAGAGTTAGCGGTAATTTGTTCTAGTTCTTTATCTAGGGATATTGGGGTTTTACTCCAGTCTATTTTTTGATAAAGTCCTGGATAGAAGAATTTAATAAATGCTTCAAAATATTCTCCTATGGCTGCTTTCCATGTTTCGTCATAGTTGGCGGTTATTTCTGTCATTTTTACTTCAGGGTTTTTTAATGATGATTGATTTTTATTTTAAATGATACTGATGTATTAATTTCAAGTTTTATATTTTTTTAGGATTTTTTTAGGATTTTTGATAATTTTTAAATAGCGATCGCTATTCATGCAATTATTTATTTATGCAGAAAATTTAGTTTCTATAAATCATCAAAATGTTCTAAGGCTTCTCGAATTATTGGTAATATATCATCAGGACAAGGATATTTTCTCTGTTGACCTTGAGAACGATGATAAGATGGTTTTACTGGTAGTCCTAACTTTTCTTTAGCATCAGCTATCCAACAGCTTTTAACTATTCTTTGATGTTTATTTTTAATGTATTCCTGAAGTTGTTTGTAGGTAGCCATATTTAATTCTTATTTTATTAAAATTACATTTTGAATTATTTTGAATTATATGCTGATTACAAATTATTCTTTTTCTGCAAAAGTATCACTTAAAGGTTTAACAACTTTGGCGATCGCTTCTTGAATAAAAACTTTAATAAACTCATCTTTCTGATTAATTTTAAACTGTTCTTGTACCACTTCTGTCATTCCTCCATCTCCCCAGTCTTGATCATGACGAAAATATTCTATAAAACTTTTTCCGGCTATTCTTGTTAAATATGCTGCTGTTACTCCTTGTATTGCTTTCCCTACAATATAAGTGGCTACATTCAATTGTAATGCTGTAGATAATAATTGAATTGCTCCTTTGACAATTCCTAAACCTGCGATGGTTTTTCCTAATGATAATGCTAATTCTTTTCCTCTTTCTACATTCAAATCACAACCATAGACTCTACCAATTTCTACTACCATCTGCGCGTTTATAGCCGCAGTAGCTAATAAATCTACCATTGGTAATGGCGTTACTGAAACTACTCCCGCACCTATCCATTGATACCTTTCTACAATTTTGTCAGCTTGACGACGGCGTTGAGAATCTATCAGTTTACGCGCTTCTTCTCCTAATCGCAACGATTGTAATAATATATTATCTGCTACTAAATCTTCTCCTTCAGCCCGTAATATTACCGCCATTCTCCGTAACAATGGCATAATATCTGGTTCAGGCTGAAAAGGTTCACCAGTTTCTAATTGTGCTATTTGTGGGTTGGCAGCGATCGCTACTACATCATTTGTAGCAATAAATCCCCGTACTCTCTCCCGTAATCTGGCTAAAATTACTTCTTTATCGTTATCCGTGTATAAATCTGTCTTGTTAAGAATTAAGAGCGATCGCTTACCAATTTCTGCCAAACCCCGTAAAGGTTGATACTCAGATTTACGTAAATCATTATCTACCACAAATAATAACAAATCTGCTTGGGTTGCTAAAACCCTAGCTAATTCTTCCCTTTCCGTACCTGCTACCCCTGGTTCTAAAATTCCAGGAGTATCAGTAATTAAAATTTTCCGTTCTAAACCTTTTAAACGTAAACAATAAGTTTCACCTACTTGAGTTGTCCCCATTGGTGCATTTACTTCTCCTACTATGCGTCCCATAATTGCATTAACGAGAGAAGTTTTACCTGCGCTACCAGTACCAAATACTACAACCTGAATTTCACCTCTGGCTAAATTTGCCTCTATTTCTCTAGTACGACTAAGTAACGCTTGGCGTGTTACCTCGTCTTGAATTTGCGATACTTGTTGACGTACAGCTTCCAGGGTAGAAGATGCTGCATCTGACTTAGCCGCAGGAATTTGTGAAGGTTTAACTCTAGGGCGTTTACGGCGAGTTTTTTCTTCGCCATTTTTTAAAACTAGGACATAATAAACAAAGGCAGCAATTAAACAACCAATCAGTATAATTAGCAATAATAATAGTAAATTACCTAACAATGGAGAATAGGATAATTGCCAGTATAGCCGAGAGAGTGAATCTATCAGCCATAAGGTTAGCGCCAAAATGACAATCAAACCAATAATCAGTGTTACTATCCGAGATAAAGGCATGAATTATAGGGTTGCAATTCCTTGTAAATGAATCACGGTAATCACCCTAATCTAGCACAACAAGGTCGAAGTTTTGGGTTAATGTGAGTTAAAGTCTATAGGGTACTTTCATAATTTTGCATAATCGTTTTAGAACTTAGTAAAGAAAATGTAGCTAAATTCATACTGGTTCATCCACAAAGATCCCCGACTTCTTTAAGAAGTCGGGGATCTGAGTTAATTCCAGTTAATTAGCTTTGTTCTATTCAGCCTACAATTTTATGGCCTAATTTTATGGCATAATCAAGTTTTAAATCTGGAAATAAAGGAGAGAATATAGTATCTCCTAAACGATACTTTTCTTGTTGATATACATTCGCTGTGGTGTTAGTCTGATTATTAATAAAGAATAAACTTGTTATGAAATGCTAAAAAATGGAAATAAATTATTATCCCACCGCAAAACCTGTAAAGTGCCGTTTATAAGGAGCATGAAATCCTAAGACAATATCTTCTTTAGGCACACCAGCAGCCATTAATTCATTAGCAATACCAATTTCCGTACCATCTCTTTGTATCCAGATTTTATCATCTTTAATATCAACATGAATAATCACCCCATAAGTTCTAATTTGTTGTTTCCAACCAATATCTAAAACTTGATAATGATGACGTTGCGTATCAAATAGCAATTGAATTTCTGTACCATTAGCTATATCATTACGAGAATGATTACTTAAAATATCTTGAATAATTTGTGAGTAATTTATTCTTTCCATAAAACTATCTCCTGCTTGAAAGAATCAAAAATTAAAACCTTAATTTGATATTCTTTTAAAGATTCTTGGATAAATTGACGAGAGAAAAAATCTCGATATGTGTCTTCACTAATAGCTGAATACAAAACCCTTTCAGGTTGTTCTTTTTTTTTAATGCTAACCGATAATTGAGAGTTTGACCTAAAGCAAGATGAAATTCAGTTACTTCAGATGCACCTACAAAAGATTTCACTTCTACTGCTATTTGTTGACCTTGTTTTTGCGCTGCTAATAGTCTTTCTGCTCCTAAATCTATAAAAAATTCGATATCATCAATTTTAATATACAGTGGATCATGAGTAATGATCCAACCATCTTTTTCTAAAGCATTACGTACAGATTCATGAAATATATCTTTAGACGGCATAAGCAAACAATTAATTTAACATCAATAATTATATCTAAAATCTCTTTCAATCCCATAAAACATCAGTATCTATAACTAGCTTCATGAAATTATCTCAAAAATTCCCTTATCAGTGTAAACTGTTTGATTCTTTTGCATCAAATAAGAACGCAATGCACGGAATTTGCGTGTAAAAATGTAGTCCTCAAGAGCTTTAGCGACTAAACTATCAGCTTTATAATAACTCCCATCCATGCTATTTACAGAAAACACCGAATAGGTTATAGGTAATAGATTACAGATTATAGATTATCAATTAATCAATTATTTATTAATTATTCCCCTGATAAAACCCATGACAACCATCTCAGAAAGCCCATTTTCCCCCGCAGAAATCGCCGATGAAGGCATCAAACCCGAAGAATATACCGAAATCGTCCGCCGCTTAGGAAGACACCCCAATAAAGCGGAATTAGGGATGTTTGGCGTAATGTGGTCAGAACATTGTTGTTATAAAAATTCTCGTCCTTTATTAAAACAGTTCCCCACCACAGGTAAACGTATATTAGTTGGACCCGGAGAAAATGCCGGAGTTGTAGATATTGGTAATGGACTAAAATTAGCGTTTAAAATAGAATCTCATAACCATCCATCTGCCGTTGAACCCTTCCAAGGTGCAGCTACAGGAGTGGGAGGTATATTAAGAGATATTTTTACAATGGGGGCGCGTCCTATTGCGTTATTAAATTCTCTCCGATTTGGTGATTTAGAAGATCCGAAAACTCAAAGAATATTTACAGGAGTTGTAGCGGGTATAAGCCATTATGGCAATTGTGTGGGAGTACCCACGGTGGGAGGTGAGGTTTACTTTGACGCAGCCTATAGTGGAAATCCCTTAGTAAATGTCATGGCACTGGGATTAATGGAAACACCAGACATCGTAAAATCCGGCGCTTCCGGTTTTGGTAATCCTGTATTATATGTTGGTTCTACCACAGGCCGGGATGGTATGGGAGGAGCGAGTTTTGCTAGTGCGGAACTTTCTGATGCTTCAATGGACGATCGCCCAGCAGTGCAAGTAGGCGACCCTTTTATGGAAAAATCTCTAATTGAAGCCTGTTTAGAAGCATTCAAAACCGGGGCTGTAGTTGCTGCTCAAGATATGGGTGCTGCTGGTATCACTTGTTCTACCTCGGAAATGGCCGCTAAAGGTGGAGTAGGTATTGAATTTGACCTAGATCAAATTCCAGCGCGGGAGTCAGGAATGATACCTTATGAATACTTGCTTTCTGAATCTCAGGAAAGAATGTTATTTGTGGCACATAAAGGAAGAGAACAGGAATTAATTGATATTTTCCACCGTTGGGGATTACAAGCGGTAGTTGCAGGTACGGTAATAGCTGATCCTATCGTCAGAATACTGTTTAAAGGTCAGGTAGCGGCCGAAATTCCCGCCGATGCTTTAGCCGAAAATACGCCTTTATATGAAAGAGAACTCTTGACAGATTTACCAGAATATGTGAGAGAAGCTAGGGCTTGGACGGTGGAAAATTTACCAGCTTGCGATGTGACAGGGATTGAAACTGGGCGAATTTGGAAGAGTTGGAATGATATTTTATTGATTTTGTTGAATACTCCCACAATTGCTTCTAAAAGCTGGGTTTATCGTCAATATGATCATCAAGTGCAAAACAATACGGTTTTATTACCTGGTGGTGCGGATGCGGCTGTGGTGCGTTTACGTCCTTTGGAAGATACCCCCAATTTAACCACTAGCATTGAAAATCTTAATTCTGGTGTGGCTGCTACAGTAGATTGTAATTCTCGTTATGTCTATCTCGATCCTTTTGAGGGTGCTAAGGCTGTGGTGGCGGAAGCTGCGCGTAATCTTAGCTGTGTGGGGGCTGAACCTCTAGCTGTAACTGATAATTTGAATTTTGGCAGTCCTGAAAAACCTATCGGTTATTGGCAATTAGCCTCTGCTTGTCGGGGTTTAAGTATAGCTTGTCAAGAGTTTTCTACACCTGTCACTGGTGGGAATGTTTCCTTGTATAATGAAACTCTTGATTCTATGGGAAATCCTCAGCCTATTTATCCTACTCCTGTGGTGGGTATGGTGGGTTTAATTGAGGATTTAAGTAAAATCTGTGGTCAAGGTTGGCAAAATGCAGGTGATGTAATTTACCTGTTGGGCGTAACTGTGCAATCTAATAGAGAAAAGAATGAAGCTAGGATTGAATTAGGTGCATCTGAATATTTAGCGACAATTCATAATACTATTGCTGGACAACCTGGACGTATTGATTTTGATTTAGAACGTGCTGTACAAAAAGTTTGTCGTGAAGGTATCCGCGCTGGTTGGGTATTATCAGCCCATGATACGGCTGAAGGAGGATTAGCAGTAGCTTTAGCGGAATCTTGTCTCGCTGCTAAATTAGGTGCAGAGATTGATTTAGCCATTGGGGCCAATTATGATGGTAGATTTGATGAGGTATTATTTGCCGAAGGTGGTGCAAGAATTTTAGTTTCTGTAAGTGCAGAAAAACAACAAGTTTGGGAATCTTACTTGCAAGAACATTTAGGAGAAAACTGGCAAAAATTAGGTGTGGTTAGTCAGGAAGAAAAGGGTTTACAAGTTGCTACCAATGATCATCATTTGTTGATTAAGGTTAGTATTAAGGAAATGAGCGATCGCTATAATTTTGCTATCTCTAATCGTCTTGCCAGTTATAATAGGTAGAATGATAGATCCCGGACTTCTTGAAGAAGTCCGGGATCTGACTTCTGAAGATAGATGTGAAGAAATTACACAAGCGCTCTAAAATAACACTGTTAATCCTGAAAAAATTAGAAAATTTATTCTGTTTATGGTGCGTCAACGTTCTATTTTATCAATGCTTTTTGGTTTATTAGCAACCTTTTTGATTAGCTGTAGCAGTCCTACTGTAGCAACCGTAGCACCGTCTTATACACCTGCGGAAATTGCTAAAATCCAGGTATATGTTCCTGAAATTACAGTAGTACGCGATCGCGCATCTGAGTTAGAAAAACTAATTCAAAGCAGCGAATGGATCAAAGTTGGCAATTTTATTCATGGACCAATGGCAGAAGTTAGGTTAAATATGACCTATATTATTCCTAATCTTGCTGTTCAGGATCAAAGTAAAGCTAGACAAATTACTAAAGATTTATTAGGACATTTAGTAAAAGTTGATCAAGCTGCTACTGCTGGTAATAGTAGTCAAGCATTAGCAAACTATAAAGAAGCATTTGCAGATGTTGACAAATTCTTGAGTTTAGTTCCTAGTGCTAAGTAATTAGTAATCAGCATTCAGCTATCAGTAATTAGCTAATATCTGATTTTGATAACTTAATATCCTCAATTTATTTTACAAATTGGGGATTTTATTTATTATTAATTAGTATAAATTTAGGAATAATAAATGTAAAAATTCATAAGGCATAACCAAAATACAAAATACAACTTTATTCTTTCTTTATTCTAACTCCTTAAACTCCTGACTCCTAAATATTACCATGATTACCCTTTCTCCAGAACTTAAAAGTAGAATTTCCACACCTTTAAAAATTGGCTCATTTGAGGTGAAAAGCCGCGTTTTCCAGTCTCCTTTATCCGGTGTAACTGATTTGGTATTTCGGCGTTTAGTGCGGCGTTATGCACCAGAATCAATGATGTATACAGAAATGGTCAATGCGACTGGTTTACATTATGTCAAAGAGTTACCAAAAATTATGGAGGTAGATCCTCAAGAACGTCCAATTAGTATCCAATTATTTGATTGTCGTCCCGATTTTTTAGCAGAAGCAGCGATAAAAGCGGTGTCAGAAGGTGCGGATACTGTGGATATTAATATGGGATGTCCTGTGAATAAAATCACTAAAAATGGTGGAGGTTCTTCATTATTACGTCAACCAGAAATTGCAGAACAAATTGTCAGAGAAGTTGTCAAAGCTGTGGATGTTCCAGTAACAGTAAAAACTCGCATTGGTTGGAGTGAAAAAGAGATTACAATACTAGAATTTGCCAAAAGAATGGAAGATGCTGGTGCAAAAATGATTACAGTTCATGGACGCACTCGCGCACAAGGTTATAATGGTAATGCAAAATGGGAATGGATCGCAAAAGTCAAGGAAATTTTAACAATTCCCGTCATTGGAAATGGAGATATTTTCACAGTGGAAGCTGCGGTAAAATGTCTGGAAGAAACTGGTGCTGATGGGGTAATGTGTTCTCGTGGAACTTTAGGTTATCCTTTCTTAGTTGGAGAAGTTGATCACTTCTTAAAAACGGGAGAATTGTTATCTCCTCCTACCGCAATTCAACGTTTACAATGTGCGCGAGAACATTTCTTTGCTTTATGGGAATATAAGGGAGATAGGGGTATTCGTCAAGCCAGAAAACATTTAACATGGTATGCTAAAGGTTTCGTTGGTGCGGCTGACTTACGTGGTAAATTAAGTTTAGTGGAAACTGTCCAACAAGGTTTAGATTTAATTGATGCTGCTATTGAAAGAATAGCTAATGGTTATGAAATAGAAATAGAGGAAACAATCAGCTATTAGCTATCAGCTAATCATAAAAAACTGACTCTTGATAAGTTATCATCTGACTACTTTTAATGTTTGTAAACTACTATCTGCACAACCACTAATAAAACCCCCCATTTTATGAATATTTTGCAGATAATTTAAAGCCTCTTTCGTAATAATTTCCCCAGGTATTAATAGGGGTATTCCTGGAGGATAGGGACAAATTACTTCGGCACAAATTCGGTTTTCTGTTCTCTCTAAAGACAATGTTTCACTATTAGCAAAAAAAGCCTCGCGGGGAGAAATAGACATAATATGGGCTATTATATCATCGTGTCTATTTTTACACAGGTTGGTTTTCTTTGTCAAGGGGTAATTTTCGGCGAGATTAAACAGCGTTTGAATTAATTGGTAAATATCGTTTTCCGTGTTACCAATGCTAATAATAAATATCAGATTTTGTAAAGATGAAAATTCAGGAGTTACCCCCATTTCATTAATTATATCTTCGGCGGTAAAACCTGTAATTCCTAATTGAGAAACATTGACGGTTAACCGAGTTTTATCTAATGCAAAGAAACCAGAGTTGTGATTTTGACAAAGTTGTAAAATTGATAAACCGTCAATTTGATTAATTTCATTTCTCGCTATATTTGCTAATTCCAAGGTTTGAGAAAGGAGTTTTTCACCATGTATAGCCATTTGTTGACGTGCAGCGTCCAAAGATGCTAAAAGAATGAAACTAGGACTAGTAGATTGAACTAATTGCAAGGACTTATTCAGACGATCTATGTTAATTCTATTTCCTTGAATATGTAACATAGAAGATTGAGTCATTGATCCTAATGTTTTATGAATAGATTGTACAGTTAAATCAGCACCTAAAGATAAAGCGGAGTTAGGTAAATGTGGATGAAAATGAAAATGAGAACCATGGGCTTCATCTACTAATAAAGGCAGATGATATTTATGGGCAATTTCTGCAAGCGATCGCAAATTTCCACAAACACCATAATAACTAGGATAAACCATCAAAACAGCCTTAGCATCAGGATGTTTTAATAAAGTATCTTCTAATGATTGTGGAGTAATAGAATAAGCAACATCCAAATTACCATCATATTCAGGATTGATAAAAATAGGAACTGCACCGGAAAGAATTAAACCAGAAATTACCGAACTATGGACATTTCGTGGTAAAATAATCTGATCACCTGCATTACAAGTAGCGATAATTGCCGCTTGAATACCACAGGTAGAACCATTAACCAAAAACCAAGTTTTGTCAGCACCAAAAGCAGCAGCAGCTAATTCCTGTGCCTGTAAAATCGCATTTTCAGGAGTAAATAAATTATCTAATTCTGCCAATTCTGTTAAATCAGCACGAAATAAATTTTCACCTAATAAATCTGTTAAAATTGGTGATATTCCTGCACCGCGTTTATGTCCTGGGGTGTAAAATGGTGTATGAGGGCGGGTTTTACAGGCTTTTAAGGCATCTATAAGGGGAGTTTGGTTTTGATTGAGCATTTTGGTTAAAACCAAGGGTTTAGAGTTTGATGTAAAAATTGATAAATTATCGCATATAATTAACTAATCAACTATATTGAATTCTGATTAAACTGCTACCATGAATACATTTGGAAAACAAAGAGGTGTTGTTGCACATTCTTCAGCTACATCATACATAACTGTACAACCCCCAGATCCTGCAACTGAATTAAATACAATACAGCAAATTACTCAGGAACTTTTAAGAATTGATGAATTAATAAATAATTTAATTTGATACAATAAGGTATCATTGATAGTTGCTTTTCTCCTTTTTCAGATAGTCATATAATTGATGATTATCTGTTGATTCGCCATCAATAAGTGCTACAATATCTTAAACAACATAATTTAGTAAATATTCCTGGGATAGCCATTGATCATATAACCGAACATTATCCTCCAGATGTTAATATTATCGTCACAGATGCTTACTCAGGATTTAATGAAACTGATGACCTTAGATTCATTTTTACAAACCAAATGACCATAAAACGAACATGAAAAACACCAAAAAGCAATTATTCACCATCATTAAAATCATTGCTAGTATTCTTATTCCTAGCGCGATAGGTTTAGAAATATGGAATATTCAACTTATAATTAATCATCAAGAACTACCAATTCCTGATATATTAAACCCAATCTTAATATTTACTCATGTGGCTTTATTTGCCCATTTTATCGAAGGAATTATAGCTAGTATTTACGCACCAACCAAAAATAAACCAGCCATTAAATATGGCATTTATACATTTTTAGTAGGTACAGTTGGACTATTAGAACTGTGGGAAAATGATGTTTAGATAGTGATATTTAGTGATATTTAGATCCCGGACTTCTTTAAGAAGTCCGGGATCTTTAAGATATCATGGTTTACAAATCACCAAATTGAACTATCCTAATAATTGTCACTAACATCAAAAAACATCAAAAATGCTAAGAGCCGGAATTGTCGGACTTCCCAACGTAGGAAAATCTACATTATTTAATGCTGTAGTCGCTAATGCTAAAGCTGAAGCGGCTAACTTCCCCTTTTGTACCATTGAACCAAATGTTGGTATTGTCGCAGTACCGGACGAGCGGTTAAATATTCTGGCCAAAATTTATCCTTCAGAACAAATTGTACCAGCACGGGTAGAATTTGTGGATATTGCTGGGTTAGTAAAAGGAGCAAGTCAAGGAGAAGGTTTAGGTAATCAATTTTTATCACATATTCGTCAAGTTGATGCCATTGTTCATGTAGTGCGTTGTTTTGAAAATGATGATATTATCCATGTCGCTGGTTCTGTGGATCCAGTGCGAGATATTGAAATCATCAATTTAGAATTAGGTTTATCTGACTTAGCACAAATTGAAAGACGAATAGAAAGGACTCGAAAATTAGCACGCACTAGTAAAGACGCACAGTTAGAAATTGCTGTTTTAGAAAAACTTTCTGCGGCTTTAAATGAAGGAAAATCTGTACGTCAAGTCAGTTTAAATGAAGAAGAAAGTGTTATTATTAAAGGTTTAGAATTGCTGACTAATAAACCTATTATTTACGCGGCAAATGTTTCTGAAGATGATTTAGCCACTGGTAATGATTTTGTAGAGAAAGTGCGAGAAATTGCCTCTGGAGAAAATGCCCAAGTTGTCATAGTTTCAGCACAAGTGGAAGCGGAATTATTGGATTTATCTGAAGAAGATAAACTTGACTTTTTAGAGTCTTTAGGTGTAAAGGAAGGTGGTTTAAAATCCTTAATTCGTGCCACTTATACCCTGTTAGGTTTGCGGACTTATTTCACCTGTGGACCGAAAGAAACTCGCGCTTGGACTATTAATGCAGGTATGTCTGCTCCCCAAGCTGCGGGAGTCATTCATTCAGATTTTGAACGGGGTTTTATTCGTGCAGAAACGGTGGCGTATCATGATTTAATTACTCATGGTTCCATGAATGCTGCTAAGGAAAAAGGTTTAGTTAGGAGTGAAGGTAAGGAGTATATTGTGCAAGAAGGGGATGTAATGTTATTCCGTTTTAATGTTTAAATAGTTATCAGCTTTCAGTTTGTAGGACTATAACAAACAATAGCTACAAAAATTGAGCTTTTTTTGTTTAGCTGATAGATACGCCTGGAAATGAATTTCCACAGCTAATAACCAAAGTTTACTAAAGTAAACTAAATAATATCAAAATATCAAAAATTTTCCAGTTACTTTAGTCATCTAAAGATGACTTTTGCTGTGAGATACAGGAATTTATTTCCAGTCGGACTAGGGGTTTTACTGCTGATAGCTGATATCTGACTTCTAATACCTTCTACTCTAAATAACGAGGTCGTGCTTGCTTATTACACTCTAATTTATGCTGTAAATTGTGCCATTTTTCTTCGTCAATCATCTTTATAAATTCATCTAGTTTTTCCCTATACTGATGTAATGAATATAATAGTGCTTGACGATTATATTCTGCCATCATTACTCCTAATTCTGGGTTTCCTCCCCCCACTCTGCTGGTATCCCGAAACCCTGAACTGGCAAAATTTTCTGCTAGTTGGGCAATTTCTGGATCAGTTTCACTTAAGCAAGCTGCTATTAAGGACGCACTAACTATTACTGGTAAGTGAGATATCCAACTAACTGCGCGATCATGCTGCTCTGGTTGACAATAATATATATTTGCACCCAGCGATCGCACTATTTCCTCTACAATTGTTACTAAGTGATTAGGTGTTGTATCTGTCGGTGTTAATACGTAGGGACGATTAACAAATAAATGAGGTTCGGCTGCATCTATTCCTACCTCCGTTTTACCAGCCATAGGATGACCACCAAGAAAATTTTCCCATATTGGAGTGATGGCACTTACTATTGGTGTTTTTACTGAGCCTACATCGGTTATAATAGTGGATTTAGATAAATGAGAGGTTAACTCCTTGACTTGAGGCACAATAAGTCCTATGGGAGTACAAACAAATACTACTTCTGTAGATGCTAACAAACTCAAATCCTGACCAGCTTGATTGACAATACCAGCCGAGATGGCCTTTTGACAAGTTGACTCCTGACGACTTACTCCCACAACATTATACCCCTGTGAACGCAAATCAAAACCTAAACAACCACCAATTAACCCCAATCCTAAAATACCAATTTTCATGACCATACCCAACATTTAATATAATGAACATTTAATTTTACTTAATTTTCTAGTACCCAAAAAAGATTACATTTAATTAAGTTAAATAATCAACGAATTACAAACTATGACCACAGAACTAGTAGAAGAGTTAGGCCAAGCAGTGGAACTGCGTCGCAATTTTGCCATTATTTCTCACCCTGATGCTGGTAAAACTACTTTAACTGAAAAGTTATTATTATACGGAGGTGCTATTCATGAAGCAGGAGCGGTAAAAGCTCGTAGAGACCAGCGTAAAGTCACTTCAGACTGGATGGCTATGGAACAACAGAGGGGTATTTCTATAACCTCAACAGTATTACAATTTACCTATAATAGTTGTCAAATTAATTTACTGGATACTCCTGGACACCAAGATTTCAGTGAAGATACTTACAGGACTTTAGCTGCTGCTGATAATGCGGTAATGTTAATTGATGCAGCTAAAGGCTTAGAACCACAAACGCGGAAATTATTTGAAGTGTGTAAAATGCGAGGTATTCCCATTTTTACCTTTGTTAATAAATTAGATCGTCCAGGACGTGAACCCTTAGAATTATTAGATGAGATTGAACAGGAATTAGGTTTACAAACCTATGCCGTTAATTGGCCTATAGGAACAGGCGATCGCTTTAAAGGAGTATGGGACAGACAACAACAACAAGTTCATTTATTTGAACGTAGTTCTCATGGTAGCAAAGAAGCAAAGGAAACTATCATAGATAATATTCAACTGGAATCAGTATTAGAGCAAGACCTTTACCATCAACTACAAAATGACATAGAATTATTAGAAGGAGTAGGACCAGAACTAGATTTAGACTTAGTGCATCAAGGTAAAATGACACCAGTGTTTTTTGGTAGCGCGATGACAAATTTCGGTGTTGAGTTATTTCTCAAGTATTTTCTCCATTATGCTCTTAAACCTGGAATACATAATAGTAGCGTGGGAGAAGTTGAGCCTACCTATCCCGAATTTTCTGGTTTTGTTTTCAAACTGCAAGCAAACATGGACCCTAAACATAGAGATAGAATAGCTTTTGTCCGGGTTTGCACAGGAAAGTTTGAAAAGGATATGACAGTAAATCATGCTCGCACAGGAAAGGTAGTTCGTCTATCTCGTCCGCAAAAATTGTTTGCACAGGAGAGAGAATCAATAGACGTAGCTTATCCTGGTGATGTTATCGGTTTAAATAATCCTGGGGTATTTGCAATTGGTGATACAATTTATACAGGGCAAAAGTTAGAATATGAAGGTATACCCTATTTTTCACCGGAACTATTTGCTACTTTAAGAAATCCTAATCCTTCTAAATTCAAACAATTCCAGAAAGGCGTATCTGAATTAAAAGAAGAGGGGGCTGTACAAATTATGTATGCTATGGATGAATCTAAACGCGATCCTATATTAGCCGCAGTTGGACAACTGCAATTTGAAGTAGTGCAATTCCGCTTACAGAATGAATATGGAGTAGAAACGATTTTAGACTTGTTGCCTTATAGTGTGGCTCGTTGGGTAGTAGGAGGTTGGGATGAACTAGCAAAAGTAGGACGGTTATTTAATACAACTACTGTGAAAGATGGTATGGATAGACCTGTATTATTATTTCGCAATGAATGGAATTGTCAACAATTACAAGGTGATCATCCAGAGTTGCAATTAAGCGCGATCGCTCCTGTTTTTTCTCATTCACAGCAGGGTTAGGAGTCACTAACTCAGTGGGGGTTTAGCAGTGCTAAACCCCCACAAGGGTCAGAGTCAAGAATTTTCTCCCAGCACGCCGCTCCCTGGACTCCATAAAAATATCTTAATTGTATAAATGGGACTATGGTTAAATTTATATGGCTTCACACTCCGAATCATGTTTAGAAGCAGGTTTAGCTGCACTTAAACAAGGAAATTATCAAACGGCGATCGCTAACCTTGAACCCATTGCTAACAACCATCATCAAAGTAAGGCTTGTTTACAGGCTAAAGTAGGTTTAGTTATGGCCTATGCTCGCACAGGAGAAATCGCTAAAGCAATATCTCTCTGTGAAGCTCTTATTGTCAGCAGTAAACCAGATGTCCAAGAATGGGCAAAAAACGCATTAAAACATCTAAAGGAACGTAATAAGCGTCCACAAAAAGCCCCAGAAGGTATACAAACAAATCCTGATAAATATATTAAGCATAATAAAGACCATGAAAATATTAATAGTGATGATAAGGATAATACCAAGACAATTAAAATCCATTGGATAAAAGCCAGACGGGCTAAAGTGTGGCAACCACTTCGCAAATCTAATTTAATCTTATCTCGGTTATTATCTATAATTACTTTTATAGCTTTATTCTGGACAGTACGTATTATTTTCACGTCCTGTTTACGTTTAATAAACATGATAATATATCAAATGCCTTTTGTAAAAGCCATGCAAATTTTTGATCAAGATCCCAGTTTTTTGATCTTGGCAATATTAGCAATTTTAATAATAATATCACCTTGGCTATTAGACTGGTTATTAGAAAAATATTTAGACCAAGAAGAACTAACAAAAGAAAAATTAAGCTGCTATAGTCGAGAGACAATGCGAGTTATGCAACGTATTTGTCAACAAAAACGCTGGAAGACACCAAAATTAAAGATATTACCAATTTCCACCCCCATGTTGCTTAGTTATGGTAATTTACCAGGTACAGCCAGAATTACCATTAGTCAAGGTTTGTTAGAAGCACTAGCAGATGATGAAATAGCTACCCTGTACGCTTTTTGTTTAGGACAAATAGGACGTTGGGATTTTATGTTAATGTCATTATTACTATTAATTACCTGGCCATTTTACGCCATATATCAAAAAGTATCAAATTGGGGCAATAAACAAAAACAAAACATTGGGAAATGGATAGCCACATTTATTTCTCGTGTGAGTTATAGCTTATGGTGTATCCTTACAGGTACAGCTTTATTCAACTCCCGTGAAAGAATTTATTATAGCGATCGCCAAGCAGCAGAAATCACAGGTAATCCTAATGGCTTAACTCGTGCTTTACTAAAAATATCATTAGGAATTGCCCATGACATTCATAAACAACAACATAGTTGTTGGCAATTAGAAACCTTCAATATTTTAGCCCCTGTATCTTATCAACAAAGTATGACATTGGGCAGCATCCCTCATCATCTTGCCTTTGAAAACTATTTGCAATGGGAAAAATTTCAACCCCATCGCCAATGGTTTACAATTAATCAGACTCATCCATTATTAGGCGATCGCCTGCACAGACTTAATCAAATAGCAGAAAATTGGCATCTCAACACAGAAATACATTTCCATAACCCAGGACTTATTAGTAGTGAACCACAAACATTCTTGTTACAAATTGCTCCCTGGATAGGACTACCATTAGGTATTGTATTAGCAGGAGTAATCTGGTCAATATGGCAAATAGGATACATATTACATATTATTAACCTGAAATGGATTTATGATAATCCATCCTTTATTCTAGGTTGTATCCTCATTGGCTTTAGTATAGGTACATTCATCAGAATTAATCACCTATTTCCCGATATTGAACCGAGTAAAATTCATCAAGATCCTCAACTTCCGCAGCTTTTAGCAGATCCCTCACATTTACCCATAGATAGCATAGGTATCAGTGTTACTGGTAAACTATTAGGCCGTCATGGCATTAATAATAGCCTAGCCCAAGACCTCATCTTACAAACAAACCACATTTTACTCAAATTACATCATATATCTTGGCTAGGAGAATCATGTTCAATTGAAGAAATAATTGGTAAACAAGTAACAGTCACAGGTTGGTTAAGACGTGGTGCAACAGCTTGGATAGACATTCAAACTTTAGAAACCCCAGGGGGCAAAAAAATCAATAGTCTCCATCCCGTCTTGTCAATGATCATTGCCGTTGCTTCCTTAGTATGGGGCGTTTATATTATGTTAAAAGGTTAGTAACTGAGAATTAGACCCTACCTTGGGCATTCTAAACTTTTATTGATGAAAATATTTTCTCACTTAACATATTCCACTATCACTGGTGTATGATCGCTAGGCTGTTCTAACTTTCTCGGATCAATATCAATTATACAACTTTGGACGATATCGCTCAAAACAGGCGTTAAATAATGATGATCTATTCTCCATCCTAAATTTCTCTTAAAAGCTGCTGTGCGATAATCCCACCAGCTATAATGTCCTGGTTCACTGTTAAATTTACGGAAAGCATCACTAAAACCTAAACTTAATATATCTCGTAAAGCCTCCCTTTCTAATTCTGAAGCCATAATGTGATTTTCTATTTTGACTTTATCATTAATATCCCTATCTTCCAAGGCAATATTAAAATCACCACACAGAGAAGTTGCCGGGTTTACTAACAATAACTTTTGCAAATATTCCTTGAGAATTTTTAACCAACCTAATTTATATTCATATTTTTCACTACTTATAGATGAACCATTCGGTACATAAACATTCACAATTCTCATATCACCAAATACTCCCGTAATTACCCTTTTTTGTTCATCCCAAATAGGATTTATATCAGGAAGAATACTAGTAAAACCTTTACTGACATCTGTTAAAGGCTGACGACTAATTAACGCCACACCATTATAGGATTTTTGCCCATAAATATAAACAGAATAACCCAATTTTTCAAAATCAATAATGGGAAAATCCTTATCTATAACCTTAGTTTCTTGTAGACACAGAACATCAATGGTATTTTCACCTAACCAATTAATAACTTGTGATAAGCGAGTCCGAATTGAATTAACATTCCAAGTAGCAATTTTCATATTGTAATTGATTTCTAACTTATTAATGATCCCCAAGATAGATGAAGATTCTCAATCCTTATCTATAGTTTAATAATGTACATTGGCATCACAGATTCTTGTAACTCTCTTATCAGGAAAAACTACTTTTTTAACGGTGATTTAACGGAAAATTAAATGTAATTTGTCACCATATTGCTTTCCGTAACATACATAAAATACCAATTTTTAGGAGGACATTGGCATGAGTATTAAAGTTAATAGTTGCCTTTGCTGTGGTGGATCTGTCTTACGTCATATCCGTCATAATCAAATTTATTGGTTTTGTACATCTTGTAGACAAGAAGTTCCATTATTAAACAACAGTATTTTATCTGATTTACCGACGCAAACCACAAATATTTTACCCCAACCTGTGCTAAGTTCGGTTTATCCCAGCTTATCTCACGAAAATATTAGCAACGATGTTAGCAACTTTACTGTATGGTCAAGAAGATTTACGTCTAGAACAAGTACCTGATCCTACTCCAAACCAGGGGGAAGTAGTGATTCAGGTACAAGCAGCTACCACTTGCGGTACAGATTTAAAGGTGTGGCGACGAGGTGGCCACGCTAAGATGTTGACTCTACCAACTTTGTTCGGTCATGAAGGATCTGGAACAATTGTAGCTGTAGGTGCTGGTGTGACAAATTGGCAAGTAGGCGATCGCGTAGTAGCTAATAATTCTGCCCCTTGCATGAAATGTTTCTTTTGTCAACGTCGAGAATATTCTTTATGTCCTCATATCACTTGGAATAATGGCACTTTTGCCCAATATCTGAAAATACCCCCTCCTATAGTTGAGCATAATCTCTTAAAACTTCCCGATCATCTACCTTTTGCCTTAGCCTCTCTCACTGAACCCCTAGCTTGTGTATTACATGGTGTAGCACGTTCTCAAGTCAAACCCCAGGATCGAGTAGTCATTTTAGGGGATGGGGCAATTGGATTAATGTTTGTAGCAGTTTTAGCGGCAAATACGGAAGTAATTATATTCGGTGGTAATAATCAAAGGTTAGAAGTTGCCAAGAAGTTAGGATCAACAAAAACATTTAATTATAAACAAGTTGATGATATTCCTGCCCTAGTTAAAGAATTAAGTGATGGTTGGGGTGCAGATATAGTTATAGAAGCTACAGGAGTAAATACAGTATGGGAACAAGCGATCGCCTGTGGCCGTCCTGGTGCAACTATTAACTTATTTGGTGGTTGTCCTAAAAACACTACAATTACTGTAAATACCGAAGAGTTACATTATAGTGAACTTACCCTCAAAGGCGTATTTCACAACACACCAGAATATGTGAAACAGGCTTTATTACTCCTAGCTAGTGGTAAAATTCCCTTTCATTTACTGATTAGTGAACAGCGACCCTTGCAAGATTTACAACAAGTCTTTCAGGATATGCAAGCACGTAAAGTAATTAAAGTAGCCATGATTTAAGTAGGAGCGATCGGGCAATGTTCTCTACAAAAATTAGCAATTATAGTAACCCAAGTTGCTAATCAAGCTGTTCTGCTTTTAATTTGGATATATAGATGCAAGCAAGATGCTTGCACTACAGTAATTTTAGCCTGTGAAATTCATTTGTGGGTGGGCGTGTCAGCCAAACAAATAAGCCATCTGTACGTTAAATTCACTTTTGAATATTTTCTTAAAATTTTCTTAATATTTTCCACATTGTCAACTTTGAATTATTGTGATAGAGTTAGATTCAAGTGGAGTGGAATACACAAAATATTAACTGTGTCTTTCGCCGAATCAAAATAAAACCAACTTTGAAATTAGAACCGTTTAGGCGACAAGGAGGTGATGCCCATGATAGAAAGTAGTAAAAGCATGGGTCATCAGGTTGCAGTTAGCCGGCTGTGTGCCGGGGCTGTTCTCTAAAAGTTAGCCTTAGTTATCTCGAACTAATATCTGGAACTAAGTTAGCTCAACTAGCTAGGCTGAACATCGGAGTTCCTTCCGGCAGTCTGGTTGCAATCTGAAGACCCGCTACACCGCTCTGATTGATGTCATCTGATATACATCAGAGCGGATAGTTTTTGGCAAAATAGAACAGCTATAGTTATCAGCAAATATCATAGAGATTTCAAAATATGGCAGAACTGCTCACAAGCGAGGAAATCGCATTACAAAGTAGTACATTATCAGGTTGGACAGTGGAAGGAGCAAAACTGCGAACCACCCGTAAATTTAAAGACTTTATCCAAGCCATTGAGTTTGTCAACAAATTAGTAGCACCATCTGAGTCAGCAGGACACCATCCAGATATAGAGATTTCTTACAATCAAGTTAAAATTACACTAACTACACATGATTCAGGTGGACTGACACAGAACGATTTTCACCTAGCACAGATAATTTCCCAAATCAGCTAATTAGACATCTTGTGGTAATGTGCATAACCACCAAACCCTTGTAGGGACAATTGATAAATTGTCCCTACCATAATTTTCACCCCTATGTCTATTACACATAGGAGTGAAAAAGAAGCTGAAACCCTTAACCTGTCCAGCTAAAAACCTAATTCCTGGGGAGGTTTATTGGGTATTGGAACTTCCACAGACGATTTTAGTCAGGATTAATAAAGTTACTGATGTAGTTTAAGGTGATGGAATAGATTTTGATTACAGACTAGATCATTTCTGATCATGGATCTTGAACATCGAAATCTATTATGATAATATATTGCTATCAGTAAAAGTTTTTGCATCAGGTAATTAAATTGAATCTTAACGAGTTGTTAATCATTTATTAGCCTAGTAAAAACTAAAATACTCATAAGGGCAAAACCCAAAATGTAGCAAAATTGTAACAAAGTGTAGTCTAACTAATAGATTAGAACAGACAAACTAAGTTATTCATGTATGAGGTGTGAGGAGAACGAAAAATATGTCTAATATATTGTGGAAATCTTTAGTAGTTAGTCCAGCAGTATTGGGAGCAACGTTGTTAGTGTCTTCCTCTGCGATGGCTGCCCCAACCGCAACAAAAGAGGCAACCACCGTTGAAACAAGAGCTACAGAAGTTGCTCCAGTAAGCAAAGAATCTCAAATTTTAGCTCAAGTAACATCAGTTTCTCAGTTTTCTGACGTTCAGCCTACAGATTGGGCTTTCCAAGCATTACAATCCTTAGTAGAACGTTATGGTTGTATTGCAGGTTATCCCAACGGTACATTTCGCGGTAATCGTGCTTTAAGCCGTTATGAATTTGCTTCTGGTTTAAATGCTTGTTTAGATCGTGTCAATGAATTAATCGCCACAGCAACTGCTGATATGGTGAAAAAAGAAGATTTAGCTACTTTACAGCGTTTACAAGAAGAATTTAGTGCAGAATTAGCAACTCTTAGGGGTCGGGTAGATGCTTTAGAAGCGCGTACTACTGAATTAGAAGCTAACCAATTTTCCACCACTACCAAGTTAAAAGGTGAAGCTATTTTTGCTGTATCTGATGCTTTTAGTAATGAAACAGGAGACGCTAATAATACTGTTTTCCAAGATCGGGTACGTTTAACCTTAGAAAGCAGCTTTACTGGTAAAGACTTGTTAACCACTCGTTTAGCTGCAGGTAATGCTAATGGTTTTAGTCTCAGAGACAAAACTAATACTCCTATTGCTACAGCCGTAGGTACTCAAACTTTTGAAGTAGGTAGCACAGGAGCAAACGCGGTTGATATTGACAAAATCACTTATCAAGCTCCCTTTGGACCTGCTAGAGTTTACATTGCTGCTACAGGTGGTCAACACAGTAATTATGCGGCTGTTAATAACCCCTACTTCTTTGATAAAACTGATGGCGGTAATGGTGCTTTAACAACCTTTGCATCTGAAAGCCCTATTTATAGAATTGGTGGTGGTTCAGGTATTGCTATTAATTTACCTTTTAGCAAAGGTGTCGGTCCTATTAAAGGCAGTTCTTTAACCTTTGGTTACTTAGCTTCTGATGCTGAAAGTCCTGGTGCTAACAATGGTTTATTTAATGGTAACTATGCTGCATTAGGTCAGGTTAACTTTAATGTTGGTAAGATTGGTTTAGCTGCAACTTATGTACATGGTTATCATGGTACTGGTAGTACCTTATTTGATAATGATGCTGGCATTGGTGCTGTAGTTGGTACATCTCAAGCTAACGTCTTAACTGGTGCCACTTCCAGTAACTCCTACGGTATTTCCGCAGCTTTCCAACCTAGCAATAAACTTTCTATTAGTGGTTTCGTTTCTTATCATAATATTGTTCCTGAAACTGTGGGTGGTAGTGATAAAGAAGCGTGGAGCTATGGTGTGGGTTTAGCATTACCTGACTTTGGCAAGCCTGGTAACGTCTTAGGTGTTTTTGGTGGCGCACAACCCTATTCTCTAACTGCTGGTGCTGGTGATATTCCTTACCAAGTAGAAGGTTTCTATAAGTATCGTGTTTCTGAAAATATTTCTGTAACTCCTGGTATTATCTGGACGACTGCTCCGGGACAAAATTCCGGTGTTGGTGGTGCTAATGATGCGTTTATCGGTACTTTGAGAACTACTTTCACGTTTTAATTAGCTGTCAGTAGTAAAAGCTGTTAAATGTGCTTTAAAAAGATTAAAGTCTTTGAATCTTGGAGTTTTTAATTATTCCCCCATCTGTTGATGGGGGTTTTTTATGATAAAAAAATATAAACCCCAGTTTACAACCGTAGTATGTTATAATTTAGGAGTTCAGAACCTTGAGAATTAGGTTTAAAATTAAAATATTGATCTGATGTTGATCTGATATTGATCTGAAGATGATATTTCTTTACGCATCTAAACAGATAAAACCTACCTGGGTAGGTTGGTAATTTTTGATTATTTTCTGATTATTTTTTGATGATCCTTTATCCTTGATTTTTATTGTGGAACTATCTTGTAAGTCAGAGTACGCTATTTTAGCCTTATTAGAAATGGCAACTTATTATCATAGTGGTGAACCAATGCAAATTCGCCAAATTGCTACTCAACAAAATATACCGGATCGGTATTTAGAACAGTTATTAGCGACTTTGAGACGTGGTGGTATTATCAAAAGCCAACGCGGTTCTAAAGGTGGTTATTTTTTGGCGCGTGAACCTTGGAAAATTAGTGTTTTTGACATTTTGGAGTGTTTGGAAGGTTTAGATGTGAATAGTAATGAACAGGATCACAAGTCTGAAAGCGTTGATAGTGCTGTCATTGGCGAAATTTGGCAGGAAGCACGTCAAGCGGCTAGTTTGGTGTTGAAAAACTATTCTTTACAGGATCTTTGTGAAAAGCGAGATTTGCGACGGCAATTAGATATTATGTATTACATTTAGAGTTGTTAGGGTGTAAGTTAATGAGAATTGCTGAAAATATTACAGAGTTAATTGGCCGTACTCCTTTGGTAAAGTTAAACCGTATTCCCCAGGCTGAAGGTTGTGTGGCTAAAATTGTGGTGAAGCTGGAAAGTATGAACCCTTCTGCTTCGGTAAAAGACAGAATTGGGGTAAGTATGATTTCTGCTGCGGAGGATGAGGGCTTAATTAGTCCTGGTAAGACAATTTTAGTAGAACCTACTTCTGGTAATACGGGTATTGCTTTGGCTATGGCTGCGGCCGCAAAGGGGTATAAGTTAGTGTTAACCATGCCAGAAACTATGAGTGCGGAACGTCGGGCTATGTTGCGGGCTTATGGGGCTGAATTAGAGTTAACACCGGGTATTGAGGGAATGAGTGGTGCTATTCGCCGGGCACAGGAAATTGTGGAGAGAACACCTTATGCTTATATGTTACAACAGTTTCGTAATCCCGCTAATGCGAAAATTCACCGAGAAACTACGGCAGAGGAAATTTGGAGTGATACTGATGGGGAGGTGGATATAGTTGTTGGAGGTGTGGGTACGGGAGGTACTATTACTGGTGTGGCGGAGGTGCTGAAAAAAAGAAAGGCCAGTTTTCAGGCGATCGCTGTTGAACCTGCTAATAGCCCTGTTTTATCAGGTGGTAGGCCAGGTCCCCATAAAATTCAGGGTATTGGGGCTGGTTTTATACCCCAGGTTTTAAAGGTAGAATTATTGGATGAGATTATTACTGTGAGTGATGATGAGGCGATCGCTTATAGTCGCAGATTAGCACGGGAAGAAGGTTTGCTTTCTGGTATTTCTACTGGTGCAGCTTTGTGTGGGGCTATTCGTGTGGCGCAGCGTCCTGAAAATAAGGATCGTTTAATTGTGATGATTCAACCTAGTTTCGGTGAAAGATATTTAAGTACACCTCTGTTCCAAGATTTAGAAATTAAATAGTTATTAGATATACCGCAGTTTCCGTTATTATGAGGTACAGATGTTAATGATAAAACCCTTGTAACACAGGCATCTTGCTGTGTTCATAGTGTACCTCATGTACATGGAATGTGCTGTAAATAAAAGATTCCGATCCCCGACTTCTTAGATGGGGATCTTGTGGTTAGGTTGTGATAAAATCAGATAAAATAAGTAGTTTTCATAAGTTTTCATAAGTTTTTTAAAATCTTTGAACATTTTTGAACATTGTTTAATAACTGAATAACTTTTAATATTTACTGCTATAGTATTCCTTACTTAGAGGAGTACACTATGTTTACTAGACTTAATAATCTGTGGAATCAGTTTTTCAGAAGATCAAGAAGTATCAATAATGAACCATTAAATAAAGTAAGTTTATTAGTAATAATAATTGTTGATCTTTTTATTTTAATTAATGTTTTTACAGGGTTAAATGATATTAGTAGATGGCATTTAAGCCCCCAACAAGTATATCCTTGTTATGCAGAATGGGAAGGTTATCAGAAAAATAATAGTCCAGAGAAAGATTATGAATTGGTGCAAAGTTTTTTATCTTATAATGATAATATCAAAAGTAATTATCAACAAAGTTATCAAGATCAAGAAATAGGACATTTAGGGAAAGTTTCTGGAGTTTGTTTAGAATATGCTAGTATTAAGGATAAATTTAATAATGGAGAAAATCAAGCTTTATTAAGTAGCATAAATACCAAACAAGATAATATTAATAGACTAGAATCTGATAATATAACTATTAGGAGTCAATATGATTCTACTGTACTAGAAAAAATTGCGGGACAGTCTCCAAATAAATCAATAAACCAGGTAAAAGCCGAAGAAGCAAAACAGAAATTAGAGGAAAATAGTCAGAAAATATCACAAATTAAAGAGGAAATTGTTAAATTTAAAAATAATTTGTTACAGAAACCATCAAGTCAAAATTTACTTAATTTTGTCAAAGATAGAAGTAAATTTAACGATGTGGAAACTGGTTATGAAAATGCGTCGTTTTGGTATCCTAGTATTCAATTAGGTTTTCAGGTTTTGTTTTTAGCACCATTAATAATTATTGCGTTATTAGTAAATAACTATACTCAAAGTCGTGGATATGGTTTAATAGCGTTAATTAGTTGGCATTTATTGGTTATTTTCTTCATTCCTTTAATTTTCAAAACTTTTGAATTTTTGCAAGTTGGTGTTATTGCAAAGTTCATTTTTGATATTATCAGTGCTATCTTTGGAGGTTTAGTCTTTTTAGTTCAATATGTTTATATTCTGTTAATTCCTTTAGTGGGTTTTGCTATTATCAAATTTCTGCAAAGGTTTGTTTTTAATACTAAGTCTCAAGCAGCAAAACGAGTACAAAAGTCACAATGTATTAACTGCGCGAAAACAATTAGAATTCAAGATGCTCATTGTCCCCATTGCGGTTATTATCAATATGTAGAATGTCATTATTGCCATGAGTTGACTTATAAAAAGTTACCTTATTGTTATCATTGTGGTACTGAGCAAACTCATGATAGTTAATTAAGTAGGGTGCGTTAGTGATAACGTAACGCACCAAATTATTATATACTCTATTACAATTTGGATAATGCAAGCAAGATGCTTGCGCTACATGATAGGTAATTAAGTAACGCACCAAATTATTATATAATCTATTACAATTTGGATAATGCAAGCAAGATGCTTGCGCTACATGATAGTTAATTAAGTAGGGTGCGTTAGTGATAACGTAACGCACCAAATTGTTATATAATCTATTACAATTTGGATAATGCAAGCAAGATGCTTGCGCTACATGATAGTTAATTAAGTAACGCACCAAATTATTATATAATCTATTACAATTTGGATAATGCAAGCAAGATGCTTGCGCTACTGTGAGAATATTTTATTATTTAAATAGATATTGATAGATTGATTAATATTTATGAGGATGGACAAATCAAGAAATAGGAAGATTGGATTTTAAAGTTGTACAATTGGTTAAATCTTCTATTTATCAAGCTGAAAGCTGAAAGCTGATTACTGAAAGTTGATTACTGAAAGTTAATAATTATATTAATTAAAATGAAACAATCATTATTTACAGTAGAAAATCTCCGTGTTGCTTATCCCCAAAGAGGAAAAGAAGCAGAAACTTGGGCAGTTAATGATGTATCTTTTACATTACAACCTGGAGAAAAAATGGGTTTGGTAGGGGAGTCAGGATGTGGAAAATCTACTATTGGTAAAGCTGTGATGCGCTTATTACCGGAAAATAGTCAAGTTACAGGTAAAGTAATATTTCGGGGAGATTCTGTATTAGATTTAACTCCTGAACAAATGCGAAAATTTCGTGGGGAAGCGGTTGCATTAATATTTCAAGATCCTATGACGCGACTTGATCCATTAATGACTATTGGTAATCATTGTTTAGAGACATTGGCAGCACATTTTCCAGACTTGTCGAAACAGCAAGCAAAAGAAAAGGCGTTAGAAACGTTAGCGAAGGTGAAAATACCTGCAAGTCGTTGGAGTCAGTTTCCCCATGAGTTTAGTGGGGGGATGCGTCAAAGGGTAGCTATTGCCTTAGCATTGTTATTAAGTCCTAAGTTAATTGTTGCGGATGAACCTACGACGAGTTTGGATGTAACGGTTTCTGCTCAAATTTTGCAGGAGTTGACGCGGTTATGTAGTGAAGAGAATATGGGGTTGCTGTTAATTTCCCATGATTTAGCAATGGTAGCAGAATATTGCGATCGCATTGGGGTGATGTACCAAGGAAAAATGGTGGAAATGGGAAAAACGGAGGTGGTATTTCAACAACCACAACATGAATATACTCAATCTTTATTAAAAGCAGCTTTACATATTCAACAAGAAAAAGGAATAGATGCTAAGGAAGAGGGAAGAGAAAAAACGGAACGGGAAAAATTACCCATTTTAAAGGTTAGGGAATTGCAGCAGCATTACACTATTGAACCTAATTTTGTGCAAAGATTATTTAAAACTGAAATTCAGACGATTAAAGCTGTGGATGGAATTAACTTAGAATTGTATCCAGGGGAAATTTTAGGGTTGGTTGGGGAGTCGGGATGTGGTAAGAGTACACTTTCGAGAACGATTTTACAACTAATTAAACCTACTGCGGGAAAGGTGGAATTTTTAGGACAGGAATTAACTAGTTTAACTAGGGAAAAAGTTCGCACTTGTCGTAGACAAATACAAATGGTATTTCAAGATCCTCATGCTTGTTTAAATCCGGTGATGACGGTGGGAGAAAGTATAGCTGATCCTTTGTTAATTCATAAGTTAGCTGATAGTAAAAAAGCACGGGAAGAAGTTTTGTGGATGCTAGAGAAAGTAGGTTTGACACCTGCCCAGATGTATTATCAATGTTATCCTGGGGAATTATCTGGAGGACAGCAGCAAAGAGTCGCTATTGCACGGGCTTTAATTACTCGTCCTAAGTTGATAATATGTGATGAACCAGTGAGTATGTTAGATGCTAGTGTACAATCTCAGGTGTTAGATTTGATGTTGCAGTTAAAGGTAGAATTTGAGTTAACCTATTTATTTATTACTCATGATTTGTGGTTGGCAAGATTTTTGTGCGATCGCATTGCGGTGATGAATGGTGGTAAGATCGTAGAATTGGGTGCAACTAAGGAAATTTTTAGTCGTCCCCAACATCCTTATACCCAAACTCTTTTAGCGGCAGCACCTTTATTGGCTAAAACGTAGTTTAGTTTTTAGGAGTCAGAGGAAACAGTTAAAACCTTTGAAGTTTTGCGTTTTTGAACTTGTAAATTTTCACTTATTACTATTACCTAAATGTAAAATAGCTAAATCTAAAATCTCAACTCACTAATTGTATGATGATTCGTTATGGTACAGAAAAAGACTTACCTGCTATTGTAGAAATTTATAATGCGGCTGTTCCCACGCGCATGGCCACAGCAGACTTAGAACCTGTGTCTATAGAAAGTCGCAAAAATTGGTTTAGAGCAAGAAATTCTTCTCATCTTCCTTTATGGGTGGTAGAAGTTGATGGTATGATTGGTGGATGGTTGAGTTTTCAATCTTTTTATAATCGTCCGGCTTATTATGCTACAGCAGAAATTAGTATCTATATTTCCCCTGATTTTCAAAGACAAGGTTTGGCTAAAAAACTTTTGCAAGAAGCTATTACTCAATGTCCAAATTTAGGGATTAAAAATCTTATGAGTTTCATTTTCGCCCATAATGAACCTAGTTTAAATCTTTTCTCATCTTTCGGTTTTCAACATTGGGGACTTTTACCTAAAGTTGCTGATTTAGATGGTGTAGAAAGAGACTTAATAATTTTAGGGTTGAATTTAATTGAGAGTTAATGATCATGAGCAATTGTAAAGCATAGATGATGCTACTAAAAAAATTATCAAAGATATATCAAAGATAATTTAAAACAATCTATCAGGAATTTTTTCCAACATCAAAAAAATCCTAATTATCAAGTTTTGGATGATATGCAGCAGATTCCTTTGTTATGAGGTACAGTCTAAAATTCTTGGTTTTTAAATTCTACTTTATGCCTGAAAATAAAGTGTACTTCATTATATCGGGAAGTGCTGTAAGAATAGTAGAAATAATAAATCCCACATTCCGCACCCTGGGGTGTCACATGGTATGATCACTTAATTTTCTCTTGATTTTTGGATATAAATTATGCCTTGCTGGCATCCTACCTCCGTTAATTTTTTGATAATTAGTATACAATACAACCTCATGTTATCATAAAAAATGGTAAAACCAATTGTGACAGTTGAGGGTGCGGAAGATAGGCTATATTGGAACAATGTCACAGGAGAAAAAGACGGTTATGGTTTAGCGATCGCCACTACTATCAAAAACCCCCCATGGCCAACAATATATTTTCCTCAAAATACTTACTATCATCCGCTGAATCAACTTACAACGAACTGGTAAAATTAAAACAACAAAGTAATGCAATTCAATTATCAAAAATCCAATAATTGCAGGCAAGATGCCTGCATTACTATATTTGGTCACTGTTTACCCAAAACCGGAGTTTTCCCTTTTAGTCCTATCATTAATTTCAGCGCAAATACTCTAATCATCGGGACTTTTTGCATCATCCATAAACCCATGCGTCTTAATATTACTAATGGTAGGAAATTATTAGAAAAAACTCGATCTAATAAATCAGTAAAACCTAATATCGCTAAGTTTTCTTTTGTGCGCCAAATTTCATATTTTTTGAGGATAGAAATATTACCAATGTCTTGGCAATTTTGATGTGCTGTTTGGATAACTTCCGCTAATGCCGCTGCATCACGAATACCTAAATTTAAACCTTGTCCTCCCACAGGATGACAATTATGGGCAGCATCGCCAATTAACGCTAACCTAGGGAGTACATAGCGATCGCTCTGCATTAATTGTACTTGAAAAATAAATCTTTCGCCTAATAATTCTAATTTACCCATTTGTTGACCATATCTTTTACTTAATTCCGCTAAAAATTGTTCATCACTCAAACTACACAAAGCCTTAGCTTCCTCATGGGGTGCAGTCCACACAACGCGACAACGGTTCCCTGGTAATGGTAAAATGGCAAATGGACCACTAGACCAAAATTTTTCATAAGCTGTATTATTGTGTGGTTTTTCTGGTTTAATAAAAGCCACTATACATGATTGCCAATATTTCCAACCTTTAGTTTTTATTCCCGCTGCTTGACGAATTGCAGATTTAGAACCATCGGCTGCAACTAATAATTTACTGCGAATTATTTGAGTATGATCATTAATTTTGATGGTAATATTCACCGCATCTAGTTGATTTTCTGTTTTGATCACCTCCCCAGGACAAATATAAGTGACATTGCGACAATCATGAACGAACTCTTGTAAAGGCTCTAATATAGCATAATGTTCCGCAACATAACCTAACTCTCCCGTTTTGGCATCTTTTCCTAAATCAGAAGTTTGGAATTTTACAATGTTAGAATAATCAGCATCCGACAAACAAACTTGATGATATTTTTCAATATTAGGGAGCATTTTTTGCCAAATTCCTATCCCTTGAAAAATTCGCGCTGATAACAAATGTACCGCATAAGCCTGACCTTTAGCTACTGCCGCAGACGTAGGCTTTGCTTCAACGAGTAAAATATTTAAACCAGAGTTCTTTAACGCTGCTGCCAGAGTTAAACCAACTATTCCACCACCAACGATGACTAAATCATAATCACATCCCCAGTTAATTGTGCTGGGTACTTGAGAACTGGAAAAAGTAGGAGTTAATTGTGAGATAGACATTGTTAAGATAAATTACGGTATTTTAATATTATTGTGACGCGATCGCTCCAAAAAGGGCAAGAGAGTTTGATACCCAATCAAATCATAAAAGCATTCAGGTTGGTAATTATCAAATTGGGATAGCTGTCAACAATGATTTAGTAACATTAGTAAGAGTTTTACATCCCACATTCCGCACCCCAAACTGTCACAGAGGGAAATTACGTAGAGAAAAAATTAAAGGGAGCATCAAAACAAACATATAAAGTGAAAAAAGGCATTTGAGAAACAGTAAATCACCAAAAACGTCATCAAAACCTATTCTCAATAAGAACCAATAAGAATGCACACCACCTGG
>NZ_JACJPV010000031.1 GCF_014696225.1 Anabaena sp. FACHB-1237
TAATTAAGTTTAGTAAATTTCATCGTTAATTAATTTCTTAATGTACCCTATCATCATTCTCTCATAAAATTAATACCCGTCATTTATTTAATCTATTACTATTAACAATTCTCAATCAGTCTGATTCCATAACATCTTCATTATTGCAGTACACATATACTAATAATTAGCGATCGCTGTGCCAGTTGCGTAAGTCCTGGTTATAAGTGAAGGTTGTCATGAGGATTGATTAACCTATATTTAAAGATAAGATACACTACTAAATTGGCACTGCTGAGTTGGTTTGTGATATTGGCTTCGTGTATCAACCTAAGTTAAGTGAAGCACTTTCATTGCGTTAGACCTCAAGGAGCTACGAGCAAAGTTGCAAATTTTGAACTTCTCAATTTCATAGCTAAGTTCAGCAACACCCCAAATTCAAATCAGATACGTATTTTTCAGAATCTTTTTAGAAATATTTCACTTATAAGGATTCTTCACTTTACGTTTTTTCCGATATGTCTAACAGACACTTTTGACTAATACCGTCTCATTGATATCATATCAAAAGCAGAAATGTTGAATGTCATTACAAAAGTTTACATATTCAGTTATAGTAGTTCTATTAAGGGTGAAAATGTCAACATCTCATGACATCTTCCATCCAATGAACATAACTGATTTGTTGACACATACAAGCTTGAAGATAGCGGAATTTATCTAACATTTTATTACCCCATTCTTTAGGAACTGATACAAGTTGTAAAATTAGATAAGCGATGAGACTTGCATAAATTTGTATGCCAATACCATTAACATTTTTAGTAATTAATCTATCTAGTTTTAGAGGATGTTTGAAAAGTCGGAAAGGATGTAAAAAAGCTCTCTCAGTATAAGCTGTGAATAGATAATAAACAGAACCGAGAGAGTAGTATGAGTAAAGCATACCCCAGTAACCTGACCCGCGACCAATATGAATTAATCAGCGACCTGATTCCAGAGCCTAAACCTGGAGGACGCAAGCGTGAAGTCAATATGTGGGAAGTCCTAAACGCGATTTTTTATCCCACATTCCGCACTTCAAATTGTAGTACATATACAAGTATTATAAGCAGCATAAAGACTTAAATATAAATACGCAATTAAGACAGTAAAAATATAGACGTTAATTTACATTTGACTACTAAAGAGAAATTCATAAGGCATTGATAATAAATTCGGGAAAAAAATGAGAGAATAAGACTGAATTAAATAAAAATGCCAAGAAATATGAATTACCAAAAAGAAGAAATGGAGAGCAAAAACATAGATCACTTAGGAATAATAGCAGGAATAATAGATGAAATAGGAATAGTAGAAAAAATCAACGAGATATTTTCAATAGATATCACAGAGAAAGTAAACACAGGAGAAGTAGTTAAAGCAATTATTCTCAATGGACTAGGCTTTGTATCAAGACCACTATATTTATTTTCAGAATTCTTTAAAGATAAAGCTGTAGAACATTTAATAGGAGCAGGGATAAAAGCAGAAGATTTAAATGACGATAAAATAGGCAGAGTAATGGATAAGCTCTACAAATATGGCTTAACTAAATTATTCCTAATAATCGCCTTAGAAGTAGTAAAAAAATATGGAATAGACACAAAATATTCCCATTTAGACTCAAGCTGATTACATTTACATGGAAAATATGATAATTGCCTCAATAATCTAGAGAAAGAATTAGGAATAAATCGAGAACATCCCATCCAATTATGATTACACAAGGATATTCTCGTGACCATCGCCCAGACCTAAAACAATGTATCTTAGATTTAATAGTAAGTAGTGATGGGGATATACCATTATTTTTTAGAAGAGCATCAGGAAACGAATCAGATAAAGCAGTATTCGCTCACATCTTAGTAGAATATTCCCAACAAATAGATTTTGAAAGTATCATGGTAGCTGACAGTGCATTATATAGCGAAAGTAATTTAAAATTAATGTCAAACATGAAATGGATAAGTCGAGTACCATTATCCATTAAAAAAGCCAAGATAAGAGTAAAAGCCTTTATAAATAAAGACCTGAAAGCCTCTAAAATAAAGGGTTATAGCTATCTCGAAGAGAAAGTATCTTATGGAGGAATAGAGCAAAGATGGTTATTAGTAGAAAGTGCAGAAAGAAAAAAAGCAGACTTAAATAAACTAGACAAAAAAATCCAAGAAGAGTTATTAAAAACTAACAAACAAATAGCGAAATTAGAACAGGAAGAATTTACAGATGAATCTTTGACCGAATTAAAAGTCAAAGAAATAACAACCAAATTAAAATATCATCAAATATCAGATCCTCGAATTACTGAAACCAATAAAGGAAAAACAACAGTTTATAGAGTGAAATGTAAATTAAGAGAAAATCAGGAGTTAATTACACAACAGCAAAACTCTTGTGGCAGATTTATTTTAGCCACCAATATTTTGGATACACAGGAGTTAGAGTCAGAAGAAATCCTCAAAATATATAAAGAACAACAATCTACAGAAAGAGGATTTAGATTTATCAAAGACCCATTATTTTTCACGGATAGTCTATTTGTGAAAAATCCCCAAAGAGTAGAGACAATGATGATGTTAATGGCATTATGTCTTTTGGTTTATAATTTAGGACAAAGACAATTAAGAATATCATTGAAAGCACAAAAATCCACAGTTAAAAATCAATTGAATAAACCCACAGAATCTCCCACATTAAGATGGATATTTCAATGTTTTCAAGGGATTCATCTTTTAATGACACAAGGATTTCAACGAATTCTTAATTTAACGGAGTCGCATTGTCATATCTTGCAATTCCTACCTGCTACTTGCCAAAAATATTATTTATTATCTTAGTTGTTCTCTCTGGTTTGACGATTTCATTGGTTATCTTTTTGATAACTGATTGCACACCTTGAATTAAATATTATTGTTTAAACAGCTTTTAAACACAAATAAAAGCTCAACTTTGTGTGTTCATAATTTTGTTTTCCACTGATACGTAATTGTTCAAACCATAAGTTTTAATTGACCATTAATGTAGTTTAATTATGCTACTTTATGAAGTGCGGAATGTGGGTTAAATCATACTACTTTTTGAAGTGCGGAATGTGGGATAAAAAAAGCCCGTAGTTACGGACTTAATTTATCTTAATATTTAACTGGGGTTATTTGGCATCATCTTGATAGGAAGTGTAATAAACCTTATTTCCTGTATCTGGAACAAAATGACAAACCTGAGAAGAATGTAATAAAGCCTTCCAAATAGGAACATCAGACTTGTGATAGTAATCGCCTAAAATTGGTTTAATCGCCTCAGTTGCCTTTAATAAATTATAATGAGGCATATTCAAAAAGATATGATGGGCAACATGAGTACCGATATCATGATGGATATGATTAAAAATGCCATAATCTCTATCAATAGTAGAAATTGCACCTTTTAAAAAAGTCCAATTATCACCACGATACCAAGGTAAATCTTGTTCTGTGTGATGTAAATAGGTTACTAAATCTAGCCAAATTACAAACACAATGTAGGGTACTGCATAGTTCTTTAATAACCACATTCCACCCCATTGATAGGTTAATAAACCTAATAAACCTACCATAGCAATCCATAGGGTAGTGCTAGTAACAATATCCCACTTTTCATTAGGTTTAAACAACTCACAACTAGGAGAAAAATGTGAACCACTTTTACCAGGAGTACGTTGAAACAAGTAAATAGGATAAGCTAGAGGTAAAAACAGATAATACCTAACTAACTTTTGCAGAAAAGGTAATTCTTGATAAGCAGACTCACTTAAAGGATACCAACTTTCATCATTTTCCAAACTGCCAGTATTTTTATGATGGGTTCTATGGCTAATTCTCCAACCATGATAGGGTACAAGAATGGGAGTATGGGAAAGATGACCAATTAAATCATTTAACCATTTATGCTTAGAAAATGATTGATGTCCACAGTCATGGCCAACCACAAATAAAGCCCAAAACATTGTACCTTGCAAGAACCAAAAAATTGGCCAAAAATACCAAGAATCTAAATAATTGGCCACCGCATAAAGTCCAGCAATAATGGCAATATCACGAAAGAAATAATAAAGAGATTTTGCCACATTGGGTTGAAAACATTCTGCTGGAATAGCCGCTTTTAAATCTTGCAAAGTAAAGGGCAGTTTATCTTCTTGTGAAGATGTAGTTTGAGAATTGACGTTGAGTCTAACTGAATCTAATTGCACTGGATTTTAGCTTGTTGAATGTGAACTATTTACAGATATTGAGAAAATATTAACAGGCAAGATGCCTGTACCACAATTGTAGAGAATTGGTTATTTTTGGGCGTAATATTTGTCAAAAGTTGTATAACCAATGTCAGTTTCATAAAGTTGACATTCGTTAGTAATTTTGTTCATTAAATCCCAAGAAAATGTTAATTCATCATGGAGATATGGACCCCAATTCTCTTTGATACTATCATAAGCTAACCGCAAATTATAGGAAGGAATAGCGGTGGAAATATGATGGGGAACGTGAACATTAATATCGTGACAAAGAACTTCTACCCAACGTGGATAATCACAATGAATAGTACCAAATAGTTGGGCTAAAGCCTCATTCCACTTATTAGCAGAAAGGAAAGGAACATCAGCAATAGTGTGATGAACAATAGTAAAGGTACTCATCCAGAAATGGTAAACCATCCAGGGAATAAACCAGAATTTAATAAAGCCCCAAAACCCAGTAGTAATAATTAAAGTTGGGAACACAATAGCCGCAAAAGCTACAACTACCGCAATGGATAATTTAACGCTTTTATGGTCTTTTTTATGGAAATTATTCAAATTAAAATGAATAACCGCCCAATGGCCAATAGAACCTACCCACCACAGTTTCTTTTTCATAAACAATTCAAAAGCGGACTGTCTAGGTTTATCCCAACTAGCAAAAACTTCTGTTCTTATAGGATGCCAAGCATTATCTTCATCAAGTTTATTAGTATGTTTATGATGATGATTATGTTTAATTCTCCAACTGTGAAAAGGATATATTAAAAACATCATGAAAAAATGACCAACTAAGTCATTTACCCACTTACGATCAGAAAAAGAACGATGTCCACAGTCATGGCCAATAACAAAAAATCCAGTTAACGCCGTTCCGGTGAAAATCCATGCTATGGGTAGAAGAAACCAGGGAGAAACTGCTAGAAAATAATAACCTAATGCTGCCATAGATAGACTAAGAATTACACTAGTCCAGGCTTTACGGCTATCTTTTTGGAAACATTCCTTGGGAATACTCTTGATAATATGTTTTAGTTTAATTTCGTTTTTGGGAATGTTGTTAAAAACGAAAGTTTCCTGGTTTTTGATAATGGATGTAGTCATGAATACCTGAAAAACAACAAGCTAAGTTACAAACCCGTGAAACTTCTCGTTCCTGAGTTTGTTGCGAAGTTTTGTAACATTAATTTCTGAGATTATAGCAACATAAGAGTCACTTAACATAGCAATTAAAAAATAAAAATTTTTCAGAAATTTTTCGGAAATTTTATATTTTAACTGCTGGAGTTAATGGGCGGTTAGAAACCGCATCTACACAAACAAAACCCTTTATTGCTGATAGCTGAAAGCACACAAAAAGCCAATAGTTTCGCACTCCAATGTAGCATCCAAAACTATTGACTTTAAGTATAAATTATGACTTATGCTTTTTTCTCTGCCAGCTTGATATTTGTAGCTAGACCTAGTAATTGCAGTAATTGAATAGTCATCCAAGTCATATCAATTTCCCACCATTCTAAACCATGACGGGCAGAATACTGAAAAGCATGGTGATTATTATGCCAACCTTCTCCAAATACTAACAAAGCAACCCACCAGCAATTAGTGGACTTGTCTCCAGAATCATAACTTTGATAGCCAAACTGGTGTGTAGCGCTATTTACCAACCAAGTACAATGATAAACCCAAACGATGCGAACAAAAATACCCCAAACTACGAAGGACCAACCGCCCAAAAGTAATAAAGCTATTCCCAAAGCGACTTGAATGAGAATAAAATATTTTTGTAAAAACTGGTAAACTGGGTCTTCGGAAATGTCTTTTGTAAACCGAGGAACTTGAGAATGTGACGGAGAATGATAAATTAACCAACCGATATGACTCCACCAAAAACCTTTGTTAGAATCATGGGGATCTTCCTGAGTATCAGAATGTAAATGGTGTATTCGGTGTGTACCCACCCATTCAATTGGTCCACCCTGACAAGCCAGAGTACCACATAATACTAAAAAATATTCTAACCACTTAGGGGTTTGAAAACTACGGTGAGTAACCAGACGATGAAAACCGAGAGTAATACCTAAACCACCGCTAACCCAGTAAAGAAATAAAGCCACAGCAACCGCTTTCCAGCTAAAATTACCAGGAACGAAGGCCAATAAAGCGCCGATGTGTAAAGCGATGAAGAATAGGGTATTAACCCAGTTAATTTGAGGTTTAGTGGAAGTAGCCGTTGTCATGCAGTAACCTTGATATGAGTTGTCAAGCCCAATCTGCGAGATGCATAAATCCGCATATTTATTATTTTGTTTAGTGAGGAAACAATGAACAGCGTAGAAATGCTGCGAGTAGCAGAACAGGCATTAATAGAGATTTTTTCCGTAATGGACACCCAGGTTAAGCATAACCTAAAAAGAGTGCTAGATGCCTTTCGTGATCATCGAGTGGGCGCACACCATTTTGCTGGAGTAAGCGGTTATGGACACGATGATTTAGGCAGAGAGGTATTAGATCAAGTATTTGCTCAAGTCATGGGTGCAGAAGCAGCGATAGTGAGAGTACAGATAGTTTCAGGAACTCATGCGATCGCTTGTGCATTATATGGAGTATTGCGTCCTGGGGATGAAATGTTAGCAGTAGCGGGATCTCCCTACGATACATTAGAAGAAGTGATTGGCTTGAGAGGACAAGGCCAAGGCTCCCTAATTGATTTTGGCATAAAATACCGCCAATTAGAATTAACCCCAGAGGGAAAAATAGATTGGCCAACTTTAAACAATAGCATAACAGAAAATACCAAACTAGTTTTAATTCAAAGATCCTGCGGATATTCTTGGCGGCCAAGTTTATCCATAGCTGACATAAAAAATATTGTTCACGTTGTCAAACAGCAAAATCCTAACACCATATGCTTTGTAGATAACTGCTATGGAGAATTTATCGAAACGCAAGAACCTACTCATATTGGTGCTGACTTGATAGCGGGATCATTAATTAAAAATCCTGGGGGTACACTCGTTACAGCAGGTGGTTACATAGCTGGACGCGCTGACTTAGTAGAAGCAGCCGCTTGTAGACTTACCGCTCCAGGAATAGGGAGTGCTGGTGGTGCAACCTTCGATCAAAATCGGCTATTATTCCAGGGACTATTTTTAGCACCGCAAATAGTTGGAGAAGCGATGAAAGGGACATATTTAACCGGATACGTATTTGATAAACTAGGTTATTCCGTCAATCCTGCACCCCTAGCGCCAAGAGGGGATGTAATTCAAGCCATTAAACTAGGTTCAGCCAAAAAGCTGATAGCATTTTGTAAAGCGATTCAACAAAATTCACCCATTGGTTCATATTTAGACCCTGTACCTGACCAAATGCCAGGATATGAAAGCCAGGTAGTGATGGCTGGAGGTACATTTATCGAAGGAAGTACCTTGGAATTATCAGCAGATGGGCCATTAAGAGAGCCTTATATTGTGTATTGCCAGGGAGGTACACATTGGACTCATGTATCTATTGCGTTACAGGCGGCTATTGATGCTGTGGGGGAAATATAGGAAGGGTTTCGCGCAAAGTCGCTAAGGAGCGAAGGCGCGAAGGAAGGGTTTCGCGCAAAGTCGCTAAGGAGCAAAGGCGCGAAGGATGCGTTTCGCGCAAAGTCGCTAAGGAGCAAAGGCGCAAAGGATGCGTTTAAAGTTTGTTGGCTATTCGTGTAATACCGTTTTTAATGAGGACTTCACCAAAGTTGATGAGTAGACCAAGGCGTTTATTAGCAAGAGTAACATAAGTAATTAGCTGTTTTTTGTGGACGGGATGCAGGGTTTCTAGTGATTTGAGTTCAATAATGACCTTATTTTCAACTATCATATCTGCCCGAAACCCTTCATCTAAATGAATATTCTCATAAACTACAGGTATTGCTTGTTGTCTTGCTACCTCTAAACCTCTACTCTCTAACTCATAAGCCAAAACAGTCTCATACACAGATTCAAATAACCCAGGTCCTAATCTAGTATGAATCTTATATGCAGCATCAACAACCTGAGTTGCTATTTCATTCTCTGTCATCTCAACCTCCTTTTTCTTACCTTTGTATCTTAATTCTTAACTCTGCGTCTTTGCTCCTCTGCGTCTTTGCGCGAAACTTTTCTTATTCCGGTAATTTATACTGCGCTACTATCTGCTTGGCAAATTCTGGTACGTGCGCTGCTAATTTCTCAGCATAATTTCGCTTAACATATAAGTAGTTTCTTGTAAAGTGGGAATCTATGGAAAATTTGGCATATTCTAAGCCTCTAGGTCCAATTTTATCTATGACTACTCCCATCAATTTGGCTACCCACATCGGTAAAGTGACGGCTTTATCGTAGGCTTCTATACCTTGTTGTACCGCAGCTTTGCGATCGCCTTGGGACATAACTGGCTGGGTTTGTAGTTGATCTTTCACCAGTTCTAACATTTCTTTACCTGTATCATTTCTCACTACTATCCATTGCCAGGGGTAGGGTGCGCCCATATAACCCACTACTAAATCAGCAAGGGAGTTAACGTAATCAAAGCAACTCATACAAGATGGGGCAAAAACATCTTTAAGCACATTGGTTTTTAAACCAAAGAAGGGTACTGTTTCTTCTGATCCGTCTTCGTGTTTGAAGTGTACTCGGAAGTCTTGCATAAATTCGTAACTTACCACTGTTTGCGGGGATCTGCTGGTGGTTTCTAGGAATTTTTGCAGTCCAGAGCGGGTAACATTGTCTACGCAGGGTGTTCCCAGTACATAGAGTTTTTCTAAACCGAGTTTTTTCTCAACTGCCCGTAATGCTTGGATTTGACAACCTACTCCGATCACTAATAACCGTTTCATTCCTGATTTTTCTATCTGTTCTAATACGGATAGATTGGGGGATAATGTGGGTTTATTTACTTTAGCTGCTAGTATTTCTGCGGGTGTACGGGCAATGATGGGTACTGGTTGAAAGCGATCTTCTTTGGAGTTTTGGACACATACAACGCCTTCTACTAGTCCGCGATTGAGCATTTCTATGGCTAGGGTGCTGACTATTCCTGTCCATTGTGCGCCTTCTATGGGTTGTGTTTTGCGGGCGGCCATCATTTCTTGATGTACACCAAAATAGAGTTCGTTTTCGTTTTCTATGTTGCGGGGGCGGTTATGGGTGCTGGTTTCTAGTTCGTCTATTCTTTGGGTAATAAAAGCGCAGGCTTCTTTTACGTAGTGGATGTAGTAGGTGTCACATAGTCCACATTCGCTACAGAGTTCTTTGGCGGGGCGTTTGCTTCCGGGTTTGAGGGCTTTGGCTTTTTTGTGGGATTCTATGGATGTCATTGATTTTGTTGATTTTTGCTAAATATGGCTTTTATTAAGATACCTTTACAGGTTGTGAAGTGGGTGTTTAAGGTTGAATAAGAGGATTCGCTCACCCAGAGACGCGGAGAGTATAAAATAGTAAAATTTAGTTTCTATGTACTACTTGCTAGGCTTTTTTGATGTGTGCCAGTTCAGGGTGCGGAATGTGGTTTATAATTTTTGTTATGTTTGATGATGTGGACTCCAGAACGTCCTATGTCTCGTTTGACCGAGTTACGACCCTGGCGTAAAGAAATTAATTAGTTTTCAAGTACAGCCCCCTAGATGCGATATTTTTAGGGGGTTTGTCTTTAATAAAATAAATAAATTAAAATCTTTTATTTAGTAGAGCATACCATATAAAATATACAACAATCTGGCAATATTTAGTTAAATTACTGAAGATTTCACGTAAGTCCTAATTTTAAAATTCTATCTGTTGCGTTTTTTAAATCATCCTCATACTCGCAAGTCATCAAATCCCAGATTTTGAACAAGATATCAAGAACTTGCAGGAAATGGGTAGAATAATGATTATTGTCAGCGATACTTCACCTATTAATAATCTTGCAGCTATTAACCATAGACAACTTAACAAAAGTTAACAAATGTCCAGAAAAGATATTTTCCATGATTTGGTGAAAGATGCTCTTACTCAAGACGGTTGGAATATCTCTCATGATCCTCTATACTTAAGCATGGGCAATTTGAATATTCAGATTGACTTAGGTGCTGAACAACTTATTGGTGCTGAGAAAGATAACCAAAAAATTGCAGTTGAAGTTAAAATTTTCCTCAGAGCTTCAAAAATTACAGATTTTTATGGTGCTTTGGGACAATATCTTTCCTACAAAATTGCTCTCCAGGAAAACGAACCAGATAGGATATTATATTTAGCAGTTCCTGATTCAACTTATGAGTCATTATTTAGAGAAATTTTGATCCAAAAAGTCTTAGAAAACTATCCTATTAAAATAATCGTTTATGATGAAATAACAGGAGTAATCAATTTATGGATAAACTAAATTACTATCGTCAATGTTTGCGAAAATTTCTTACACAATACGCTAGTTATGGTTCACAGAATCAAAATATGGAAACTCAATTGATATTTGATGGTGAAAATGATCATTACCTTTTACTGCGAACTGGTTGGGATAAAAAACGGCGAGTTCATTCCTGTATATTTCATTTTGATATCAAAGATGGTAAAGTTTGGATTCAGGAAAATAATACAGATATTGATGTTGGCGAAGAATTAGAAGAAATGGGAATTTCTAAACAAGAAATTCTGATTGGTTTTCATTATCCTTCACTTAGACAATATTCTGAATATGCTGTTTCTTGATTAAAATATCTTAGTTCAGCTTTAAATGTAAACTATAAGATCCTGAACTTCTTTAAAAAGTCCGGGATCTGAAGATAAAAATTTTCGTATGATAATCTCATCCATAATATGAATAAACCTACATCAATTAACAGTATAGCAGTGAAGCAAAAAGCTCAGGAGTTGGGTTTTCATCGCGTGGGTATTACTACAATAGGTGAAGATCATCAGGCACAAAACCGTTTACAATCTTGGTTAGATGCAGGTTTTCACTCTCAAATGGCTTGGATGAAAAACCCTGCTCGTGAGAATATTAAGTTAGTTATGCCGGATGCGCGATCGCTCATCTGTGTAGCATTAAATTATTATACCGATCATGCACATTCCTTAAATCCAAAACATGGTAAAATCTCCCGCTATGCTTGGGGTAGGGATTATCATAAAGTAATGGGTAAAAAATTAAAAATGTTGGCCAGTTGGTTGCAATCATTAGATCAAAATATTCAAGTTCGGTATTATGTTGATACTGGACCAGTGCAAGATAAAGTATGGGCAGAAAAAGCGGGTATTGGTTGGATCGCTAAAAATGGTAATTTGATTACTAGAGATTATGGTTCATGGGTGTTTTTAGGAGAGATATTAATTAATATAGAATTAGACAGCGATCGCCCAGCAACACAACACTGTGGTACTTGTACAAGGTGTTTAGATGCTTGTCCAACTCATGCCATTATCAAACCTTATGTAGTAGATGCAAATAAATGTATTGCCTATCATACCATAGAGAATAGAGATGAAAAATTACCGCCAGCGATCGCCCAAAATTTGCAAGGTTGGGTAGCAGGATGTGATATTTGTCAAGATGTTTGTCCTTGGAATCAAAGATTTGCTAAAGTAACTGATATAGAGGATTTTCAACCTTATCCTGGGAATTTATCTCCTCATCTGGTAGAATTAGCGCAAATATCAAATCAGGAGTGGGATCAACAATTTACAGCATCTGCTTTAAGAAGGATTAAACCAGAAATGTTCAGACGTAATGCTCGCGCTAACCTTGACGCATCCAGACAAAATAATGACCCAAAAAGTAATAATTTTTGATTTTGATGGGACGATTGCTGATACACTAGATGCTCTTGTAACTATTGCCAATCGTTTAGCCTTAGAATTTGGTTATATTCCCATTAATGCTCAAGAACTGGCCTTATTAAGAAACTTAACCGCTAGAGAAATTATCAAATATTCTGGTGTTTCGTTGTTTAAAATGCCGTTCCTTGTGAAAAAAGTGAAAGGAGAATTAAAAGCTCACATTACCGAATTACATCCGATAGAGGGAATTGAGCAAGCATTAATGCAATTGTATAAACGTAATTATCGCTTAGGAATTATTACCTCTAATTCTCAAGAGAATGTCATCGCATTTTTGCAATGTCATAATTTAAATTATTTATTTGATTTTATTTATTCAGGAGTAACTATTTTTGGTAAAACTACAATTATTAATAATGTATTGCGACAAAAACAACTCAAACCAGAAACAGTAATTTATGTAGGAGATGAAACCAGAGATATAGAAGCAGCTAAAAAATCTAATATTCAAGTAATTGCAGTGACTTGGGGGTTTAATTCAGCCGCAGCATTAGCTGATCAAAAACCAAATTTTTTAATTCATCATCCTAGTGAATTATTAGAGGTAATTAGTTAGTTGGATGCAGAGTTGCGAATTAGTAAGTAGTAAGCTGTTGTGCATTTAATTTGTATAACTTTAGCAGGCAAGATGCCTGCACCACAGAACTTAACAATATCAGGATTATTGGATTTAGCTGCGTAATAGCTTATAATTAGTCGGTTTTAAAGGAATTGAGCTTTTACACAGGGAATTTATTCCCTGGCTAATGTCGAAGAGTGCGGAGTCAGAATAAAGAACCTCCTCCCCCGCACTCCACACACTTTCATCTATCATCTGCAAATAAACGAAAAATAGGAGCAAGAATAATACCAAAAATAAAACCTCCTAAATGCGCCCAATAAGCAACTCCCCCAGTTTCCACAGTCATATTAGCCGCAGTTTGCAAACTGGCAAAACCTGCAATGAGATTTTGAATCACAAAAATTCCAATCATTACCATCGCAGGAACATTAATAGTAGTGATAAAAAATCCTAAAAAGATTAAAGTGGTAATTTTTGCACGGGGAAACCAAATTAAATAAGCTCCTAATACCCCAGAAATTGCCCCACTAGCACCCAAAGAAGGAATTACAGAATTGATGGCAATAGACCATTGACATAAAGCTGCTAATACTCCACAAAGGAGGTAAAATAGCAGATATTTAAAATGTCCTAATCTATCTTCGATATTATTACCAAATACCCAAAGATAGACCATATTAGAAATTAAATGCCACCATCCGCCATGAAGAAATTGTGATGTAAATAACGTCGTCCATTCTCTTGGTAAATTAGTGGTTAATTGTTGTGGTACTACTGCATATAATTGAAAAAATTGCTCTAATTGTAAGTTAGATAAACTAATTTCATGCACAAATACCACAATATTAATTCCTATTAACCCGTAGGTAATATAGGGAGTGATGCGAGTAGGGTTTTCATCATAGAGGGGAAACACAAATGTTAGTCCTCACATTATCGTAATTGGTAATTGGTAATTGGTAATTGATGATTCGTTGATCTCCTGACAACTGACTCCTGACTACAACAGATTTGCTGATTCATAGAGTCTTCGCAAAATAGCAACAATTTTTACACCATAATCTAAATCTGCTGACCAACGGCCAGATAATTGATAAATTGAAGGTGCAACTCCTCTAGTGACAAAGCGAAATCTCGGATCTACTTCTTCTTGTACTAAAGGTTCTAAATTAGCGTAGGCCTTTAAATGTTGAATATGCGCTCTCACTCCTATTCTAGCACTAGGAAATGATGCTCCCTCTGCTCCTCCACCTACTGCTCCTAAACCTGCAAAGTTATTTTGTTGAGGTTTAATATCTACACCAAATCTTAAAAATCCTGTTTCTAAACACATTTGACAAAATGCTATATCGTGATTTACTCCTTCAATCGCGCCTTCTTCTCGATAAAGTTTGGGTAAGTCGGAAAATTGTGTAATTGCTGCTTCATTATTACTTTTTAGAAATAGTTGTAGTTGTACTTCTGTGGTGTTACCATTGGACATAATTTTTTCAATTTGTCCAGGACAAATGATGGAAATAGAACGCAATTTTACTGTGCGACTAGCAGCATCCCAATTAACAGAAACATGAAAATCTCTTAATTCAACAGCTTTGATATAAACTATTTTTCGGTATGTGATGCGGCCAATATTAGGCGATTTAGAAATATCTACTCTGAGGCGATCTACTAAATCAATGGGAATATAGGCATTACCATTAATTAATACTCCTTGTTCTGAGTTATTTTGACCATTAATGTTAATATTAATATTGGTATAGGCGGGTTCATTGGGGTTAGTTTGTGGAGACTGTACTGTTTGATTCCATGCTGCTAAACCTTCAGCAATTCCTATGGCAAAATCACGACGACGAGTTTGTAATAAGTTACGATCATCAGGGTTAGTGAGAAAGCCTACTTGTAAGGATAATGCAGCGATCGCTGTTTGTCTACAAAATTGTAAACTACCAAAACCCGTTTCTGTATCTGGTTTTACCCCCCGGTTGGGTAATTGCTGCACACGACGCAAAAGTGCCATGAGTAAGGTTTCAGCGTGTTGTTTACGTTGTTGGTTTGTAGCAATATAAAATACACTTGCTCCCCGTACTGATGGAGCGCTGGCAGCATCACAGCTAATTTCTAAGGCTATATCTTTATTTTGAGCGCGGGAGTTAATCCAAGAAATTGTTTGAGCCGCACTTAAATCATCAGGAACGGCTAAAACTTCTATGTTACGGCTTCGCAATTCTCTAACGATTAAATCACGCAAGAGGATCATTTCTTGGGCTTCTGTTGTACCTCCAGCGATCGCTCCTGGATCTTTTTTACCACCTTCTATGCCACCATGTGCAGCAGAAATAAAAATACGTGCCATTTTTGTATGTTGTTAATTTTTATACAATTGGTAAGCATTCAGCTAAGGGCAGTAAGAAGGTTAAATTGACTTCTCACTCCTGAATTATTACTGTAATTGTAATTTTATCTAGGATTTTGCATTTTGCAAGATCCCGAACTTGTCAAATTAGCTGATAATTTATTGATATAATTAAAATATCTGAACAACAAGATCCCCGACTTCTTAAAGAAGTCGGGGATCTGACCCTTGCAATGTTTATAAATAAAAAAGGACTGCTATAATTAAAATATCATCAAAATATCTTTGGAGGATCTGATCATTAATGAAAGTTCCCACTTTACATCAAGATACCATTGAAGAAGTTAAAAGTCGGGCTGATATTGTAGATGTCATTTCTGACCATGTAGTATTGCGAAAACGAGGTAAAGATTTTCTCGGTTTATGTCCTTTTCACGATGAAAAAACTCCTAGTTTTACCGTTAGTCCCACTAAACAAATGTATTATTGTTTTGGTTGTCAAGCTGCGGGTAATTCCATTAAATTTCTCATGGAATTGGGAAAGCGTCCTTTTGCTGAAGTAGTATTAGATTTAGCGAAACGTTATCAAATTCCTGTGAAAACTTTAGCACCAGAACAAAGACAGGAATTACAAAAACAAATATCATTAAGAGATCAATTATATACTATTTTAGCTACCACTGCCCAATTTTTTCAACATACTTTAAAACAATCTCATGGTAAAAATGCTTTAGATTATATTACCAAAAAACGGCATTTTTCAGAAGCAACGATTCAACAATTTGGTTTAGGTTATGCTCCCGCAGGTTGGGAAACATTATATCATTATTTGGTGGATAAAAAACAGTTTCCAGTGCAATTAGTGGAACAAGCAGGACTAATTAAACCCAGAAAAGAAGGGGGAGGATATTATGATGTATTCCGCGATCGCCTAATGATTCCCATTCGGGATATTCAAGGAAGAGTCATCGCTTTTGGAGGCAGAACATTAACAGAAGAACAACCAAAATATCTCAATTCTCCTGAAACTGAATTATTTAATAAAGGTAAAATATTATTTGCTTTAGATGCAGCAAAAGACAATATTTCTAAATTAGATCAAGCAGTGGTTGTAGAAGGTTATTTTGATGCGATCGCCCTGCATCAAGCTGGAATTAATAACGTAGTTGCATCATTAGGAACAGCATTAAGTATCGAACAAATTCGCCTCTTATTACGTTACACAGAATCAAAACAATTAATCCTTAATTTTGATGCCGATAAAGCTGGAAATAACGCCGCATCCAGGGCAATTGGAGAAGTAGAAACCCTTGCATATAAAGGAGAAGTACAGCTAAAAATATTGAATATTCCTCATGGTAAAGATGCAGATGAATACTTACAAAATAACACAGCAGAAGACTATAAACAATTATTAATTAAAGCCCCATTATGGTTAAATTGGCAAATTGATAAAATCATTGAAAATAAAGACCTAAAACAACCAGCAGACTTTCAGCAAACCACCCAAAGAATAGTTAAATTATTACAAAATATTCAAAATCAAGATACTCTAAATTATTATATATCTCACTGTGCAGAAATTTTGAGTTTAGGAGACTCTCAACTAATTCCCTTAAGAGTAGAAAACCTAGTTACACAAATTAAACCACAAACATATAAACCCAGTAAACCACAAATAACAAATCAGGAGAAAAAACCAAAATTAACAATAGTAAATAGTGAAGCTGGGTTATTAGAAAAAGCAGAAGCATTAATATTAATTATCTACCTACATGATGTAGATCACAGACAAATAATTATGGAAGAATTAGAAAACCGTAATTTAGAATTTAGTCTTTCCCATCATCGCTTATTATGGCAACAAATAGCAGAATTTTCTATAGAAGAAAATGATTTAATTTCTCATATACAAACAAGATATTTACAAATAGATGAAGAATGGAGATTTATTTCTCATTTATTTCATCTCAACGAAAAAATGAAAAAGGAAATATTAAGAAGTCCCCAAGTAATTCAAGCAGCATTAGCTTGTATGGAAAGAGTATATAGAGAAAAACGTTGTCGTTATTTTCGAGAACAATGGGAAAAAATAGATCCTCAAACAGAACCAGAAAAAGATAAATATTATGCAGAAGCGATATATATAGAGAAACTGCATTTACAAGATTTAGAAAAACAAAGACAATTTGCTATTACTGATTTATTGTAATTATAAAAATAGATTACAAGAGTCAGATACCCAACTTCTTTAGGATATTTTTCCGCTAAGAGTTTACAAACGTTGTCAAAACTCATGGATTTATTAATTTTGATGTGATGATGAAAATTATAAGTTAAATGTGCTTCCCCATTTTCTTTCTTTTTGACTCAATTATTTCTTAATCTTCGTTAATCTTTATTAACTATTTGTAAGCTAATATAAACTAATGTAAACTAATATAAATTAAACTTTAAAATCCAGTAAAGTTGGGATATTTTTGATATTATTTTGATATTAATATTAATGAGAATTACTCAAAATTATGTTTAACTTTAATCAATACATCCAAAACCTACAAAAAAATATTAAACATGGTGGAGAACGCAGTCACTACTCCAGTTTACAAAGTTTAATAGAAGGTTTAGAAATTGGCATTAATACCATAGTAGAAGAAAAAGGTAATCAAGCGGGAATACCCGATTTAACTATCAGAAAAGATGATAGAGTTGTGGGATATATAGAAGCTAAAGATATTGATGTCACCATCACTAAATTAACTAAAAAAAATGAACAGCAAGTTAAACGTTATTTAGAATCAAATATAGGTTATAACTTCATTTTAACTAATTACCTACAATTCCGTTGGTATGTAGATGGAGAATGTGAAAAAATCGCTGAATTAGCTACTTTAGAAGAAGGAGAAATTACTCTAGTTGATGATTTAAAACCTATCAAAGAATTATTACAATCATTTCTGAATCAAAAAGCTAAAGATATTAATAATTATTATGATTTGGCTAAGGAAATAGCCGCTTATACTAAAACTATTAGAAATGCCATTGAATTATCTTTAGTAAGAGAAGATGCTACCGAAGAATTAAATCAGTTAAAAGAAACATTTAAAAAATTGCTATTGTTAGATATAGATAATGATAAATTTGCAGATATGTACGCCCAAACTATTGCTTATGGGTTATTTACTGCAAAAATTGGTCATACACAAAACCCTGAAGAATTTGCATTTAATCGCACTACAGCCAGTATTTATATTACTGATAGAATCCCTTTTTTAAAAGGTTTATTTGATTTAGTTTTAGGAACTGGTAGCGTTAGTAAAATTCACAAATCAATTGAAAATTTAATTGAATTATTTAACAGAATAGATATGGCCAATATTTTAGAAAATTTTGGTCGAGAAACGCGCACAGAAGATCCTGTAATTCACTTTTATGAAACATTTTTAGCAGCTTATCAAGCATCATTAAGAAAAAGTCGCGGAGTTTATTATACTCCTGAACCTGTGGTTAAATTTATTGTGCGCGCTGTGAATGATATTTTAGTAGATAGAACAATTTTTGATTTAGAATATGGTTTAGGAAATAGAAGAGTAACAATTCTTGATCCGGCAACAGGAACAGGAACATTTTTATATGCAGTTATTCAACAAATTTGTCATAATTTTGCTAAATATGATGTTCGTGGTTTGCATAATTTATTAAGAGATACAGAACTTTTAAATCGTCTTTTTGGTTTTGAGTTGTTAATGACTCCTTATACCATAGCACATTTAAAAATAGGTGTATTATTGGGATATTTACAATATAAATTTGCACCAAATGAAAGATTAAAAATCTATTTAACTAATGCGTTGGAAGAAGGAATAAAACAAGGTGATTTAATCTCTGGTATTACCCAAATTATCGCGGAAGAATCAAGTCAAGCAGCAAAGGTAAAAACAGAAATTCCCATTACTGTGGTGTTAGGAAATCCTCCCTATTCTGTCAGTTCTCAAAATGCTAGTAAACGCAAAAGAATCTTAAATCAAGATGAAAAATATTTAGCAGATGTGGAATATACTGGTTTAGCTTGGAATAGAATTTATAAAACTGGTAAAGCAGGGAAAACTATTACAGAATTAACCCATATTGGGGAACTGTTAGAATTATATAAAGGTAGGGTAAGATTAGAAGGGGAGAAAAATATTCAACCTTTGGATGATGATTATATTAAATTTATCAGATTTGCCCAATATCAAATAGAAAATAATAGTCAGAATGCGGGTATTATTGGTTTTATTACTAATCATTCCTATCTTAATGGTTTAATTCATCGGGGAATGAGGGAGGAATTATTAAAGTATTTTGATACTTTATATATTATGGATTTACATGGTAATTCTTTATTAAAAGAAACTACTCCAGATGGTAATATTGATCAAAATATTTTTGATATTCAACAAGGTGTAGCAATTTTAATTGCTGTGCGCGAAAAAAGTAAACCTGATCTTTTTTCTAGTGCTTATAAATCCAGAAATGGTATTAAGGAAATGGCTAAGGTGTTATATTATGATTTATGGGGAAATCGTGAGGATAAATATAATTTTTTAGAGTCTGCAAGTTTAGATAACGTTGATTGGATAGAGGTACAAGCTACTGAACCTAATTACTTTTTTGCACCGAAAAATTTTGATTATGAAGATGAATATAAAAGAGAGTTAAGTATTACTGATATTTTTTCCATTTATGCTGCGGGAGTGAAAACTAGAAGAGATAATGTATGTGTTGAATATGATAGGGAACAATTAATAAATCGTTTTCATGATATTGCTACAAACACTAACTTAGAAGAATTAAAAGAAAAGTACAATATCAAAGATACAGAATATTGGACTTTAGAAAAAGCTAAGTTAAATATCCAAGAAAATGAAGTTGAATCAAATATATTATTATATGCTTATCGGCCATTTGATAATCGTTGGGTTTATTATAATCCTAAGATTATTGAAAGAGGGGATAGTCGTCAAGAATTAATGACACATTTATTAAAAGGTAATAATATTGCTTTACTTTCATGTCGTCAACAAGTTGAACCAGGTTTTTATCATATATTTTGTTCAGAAATTTTAACAGAACATTGTACTGTCTCATTGAAAAGTAGAGAAGCAACTTATGTTTTTCCTCTTTACACTTATCCAAATACAGAAAATAAACAAACTAACCTTTTCTTAGAAAAAACTCCTAATTTATCCTCACAATTTTTAGAAGCTATCAAAGCTAAACTGGGTAAAATACCAACTCCAGAACAAATATTTTACTATGCTTATGCAATATTTCATAGTCCCACTTATCGCACTAGATATGCTGAATTTCTCAAGATTGATTTTCCTCGTCTTCCCTTAACTAGTAATTCTCAATTATTCAACTCTTTAGCTATTAAAGGAGAAGAATTAGTTAATGTACATTTAATGAAATCGGATATATTCAATAATTTAATTACAACCTATCAACAAATAGGAGATAATCAAATTACCGAAATTACTTATCATGCAGAATTACAAAGAGTTTATATCAATAAAAAAAGTTATTTTACCGATATTCCTGCACATATTTGGCAATTTAAAATCGGTGGATATCAAGTATTAGATAAATGGTTAAAAGACAGAAAAAACGCAAGTCGAAAATTATCAAATGAGGAAATTATCCATTATCAAAAAATTGTTATTGCGTTAACTAGAACTTCAGAAATAATGCAGCAAATTGAGACAATGATTCCATCATTTCCCATTGAATAATAAATAAAAAAATCAAGAAAAGAAAAAAATCAAGATCCCGGACTTCTTTAAGAAGTCCGGGATCTGAATTAAATGAATTAAAGATATTTTTGCTTTACATACTCAAGTAACCCGCTACAAGCATCCATCAATAAATCAATTACTTGATGAAAACCCTCTGTTCCTCCATAATAAGGATCAGGAACTTCTTTAAGAGTAAATTTAGTACAAAAATCACACATTAATCTCACTTTATCATCATATTCACCATAACGATCAAGTTTGATAATTTGATGATAATTATCTTCATCCATCGCTAAAATTAAATCAAATTCCTTAAAATCAGAAACTTGAAATTGTCGCGCTTCTCCACGCAGTTTAAACCCTAATTTATTATATGCTGCTGCACTCATTCTTGAATCAGGAGATGCACCAATATGGTAACTGGAAGTACCCGCAGAATCGCAAATGATTTTATCACTTAAACCCTGTTTTTCTACGAGATGATTCATAATATTTTCTGCTGACGGAGAACGACAAATATTACCCAAACAGACAAATAACAATTTGTAGGCCATGACTAACTCCTATAAATTAATAATTACCAATGATCATTACCAAGTTACCATATTTTCCCACTTTTCTAAAGTTTTTTGACTAATTCCTAATACTCTATCTAAATCTTTCAATGATGTAAATTTTTGCTGTTCTCGTGCTAAAATTATTTTTTGGGCTAATTTTTTACCTACTGCGGGAGGTTGTTCTAATTCTGCTGTGGTTACGTTGATTTTCTAAAGATAAGCTGTTGTGCCTTTAACTTGAATGATTAATACAAGCAAGATGCTTGTGCTACTGTAACTTCAGGTTTTTTAATTATACAGTGAGTGCTGCACATTAGCTTATTACTTTTTTAATTTGTGGACATGATTTTTCTTCCGCATCTATTTTAGATTTAATTCTCGCTGGTAAACCTATTCTAGCTTTTTGATAAAGACGGTTAAATTCTTGTTGATAATGCGCTGCGATGACAGGATTTTCAATGATAATTAATGTTTCATCATTATTATTATTACCTGCTGCTGACCAATTATGAGATCCTGTAATTACTGTTTTATTGTCAATAACTGCAAATTTATGATGTAATAAATCTCCTTGTGGTAATATGGGAACTCCTACGGTAGTGAGAGGATTTTTCCAGGGTTTATTATCAATTTGATATTGGCATTTATTACTTAATGCTAATCCCATCATATCCAAAATATCACTATAATCACGATATGCAAATTGGGGTTCAATTAATGCTTTAATATCCACTTTTTGATCATGTTTTTTTTCCAGAATATTGGCAAGTTTTTGTTCCGAAAATATAAACAATGCAATATCAATATTTTTGGTCGCTGTATTTAGGGTTTTTCCTATTAACCCATTACTGGATTTTTCCCAAGTTTGAGTAGGAGAAATTGGAGAAAAATTCACGGTGATTTGACTATTTCCCAAGGTAATTTTTTGAGGTTCACGGATGGGTTTTTGTAAACCAAATTTACTATCTTTTTGTTTTCCTACTCCATCTCCCCACATTATATTAAATTCTTGAGTAAATAATTTTGCTAATTCGGGACTATCTATTTTTAATAGGTTATTAGCATTACCTAAACTTTGATTATTGCTAATATCTCCCGATGTGTCACTAAAGGTAAAATTTGCTGAGGTAATAATTACAAACTGATTATCAACAATGGTAAATTTATGGTGCATTAAACTACTACCTTTTGAACCATCTTCTGTATCATCTATCCAAGGAATTTGGGCATTTTTGATAATTGCGATCGCGTCTTTTTCGTTAATTTCATTATTGGTAAGTTTTCCATCTTGGTTAATATCAGCAAATTTGATAAATTCTTGATATTTTTCCTGTTCTCTTGTTTGTAATTTGGCTATTTCCTGTGGTGTCAAACTACTCCAAGGACGAGAATAGTTATTTTCTAATATTAATCTAATTTTGACACCTTCTTGCTGTTTTTTAGCTAATGTTTGGGCAATTTTTGGTAATCTTAATTCTTGTACTGCTATATCTATGGTAGATTTTGCGGTAGATATGGTATCTATTATTTGTTTTTCTAAATCATCTCCTAAACGGGTTTTTTGACGGTAATTTTCTTGATAGGAGGAAGTTTGAGAATTGTTAAAATAAACTTTGATTAATTCATCTTGGGGAAGTGGAGGTAATGTTTGATTTGATAATTGATTTGATGATTGCACTTGTTGACAACCAATGAGAGATAAAATTAATAAAAATATATAGGTAAAATAATAAAAATTATGAATTTTCTGCATAGTGTCCACCTAAATCTGATAAAATTAAATCACTAAATAACAAACACACACTACAATATACATTACTATCCTTTGACAAATTATGCAAATCTATTTAGATTATAGTGCAACTACTCCCATTCGTCCAGAAGCGATCGCTATCATGGAAACAGTTATGAAAGAACAATGGGGTAATCCTTCTAGTTTACATGAATGGGGAAATCGTGCAGCTTTAATATTAGAAAAAGCGCGTATTCAAGTGGCAAGTTTAATTAATGCTGTTCCTGAATCAATTATTTTTACATCGGGAGGAACAGAAGCAGATAATTTAGCAATTATGGGGGTAGCAAGAAGTTATTCTGTTCCCCAACATATCATTATTTCTCGTGTAGAGCATTCGGCTATTGCTGAACCTGTGAAAATGTTAGAAAATTGGGGGTGGGAAGTAACCCGTTTACCAGTAAATCATCTGGGAAAAGTTAATCCTGATGATTTAAAAAAGGCTTTACGACATAATACAGTGTTAATATCAATTATTCATGGACAAAGTGAAGTGGGAACTATTCAACCAATAGCTGAATTGGGAGAAATTGCTAGAAGACATGGAACTTTATTCCATACAGATGCAGTACAAACTGTGGGAAGATTACCCATAGATGTGCAAAATTTACCTGTAGATTTATTGAGTTTATCTAGTCATAAATTATATGGTCCGATGGGATCTGGTGCTTTATATATTCGTCCAGATTTACAGGTAAATTCTCAAATTTTACCATTATTATGTGGAGGAGGTCAAGAAAAAGGACTGCGTTCAGGAACACAAGCAACTGCGATAATTGCAGGTTTAGGAATAGCCGCAGAATTAGCAGCAAAAGAGCTAGAATTAGAGAGGTTAAGATTAATAGAACTACGCGATCGCCTATTTACTAAACTATCACAAATTCCCCAATTAATTCCTACTGGAGACTTAGTTGATCGCTTACCTCATCATCTCAGTTTTTGTCTACAATATGATCATGATCATCTTCATGGAGAAAAAATTACGGGTAAAACTTTAGTACGTCAATTAAATTTAGCTGGTATTGGTATTAGCGCAGGTGCGGCTTGCAATAGCGGCAAAATTACACCTAGTGCCATTTTATTAGCAATGGGTTATTCAGAAAAAGCAGCTTTAGGAGGAATTAGACTCACATTAGGTAAACAAACCACAGTAGCAGATATTGACTGGACAGCAATAGTAATTGCACAAATTTTACAAAGATTAACACAAAATCACACGACATTTATTTTTAATTAAATTAGATATGAAATTAGATATAATTGATCAAACAGTTGTAAAAAATGCCCCATCAATAGAGATATTTATTATGAATAACCAAAAAAACACCATATCAGGAAAATTCACTTTAACTAAAAACTTAATCATATTATCACCATTATTAATAATGGCGATTTTTAGTCAAGGAAAATTAGCTGTAAATGCTCAAAATCTATCAAACCAGGAACAACAAGAATTACAAAAATTAAAAACAGAATCAGACAATCAAAAAAAACTTCAATCAGACTTAGAAAAGACCTTTACTCGCACCAATACTTTACTAAATATCTGGTTAACAATTTTAAGTTTATTTCCCGTAGCATTAATTGGAACATTATGGTTATTCCGTCGCACAATAATTAAAGAAATTGTTGATAAAGCAACTCAACAAACCACAAATTTAGCAGCATTAAATTCTCAATTAACAGCTGTAAAACAAGAAGCAGAAAAGTTAATTACCCAATCTAAAAAAATCAATCAAGAACTATTAGCACAGGTTAATACTATTAAACAAAAAGTACAAGGAGAAGAAGAAAATTTATCCTTACTTTTATCTGACTTACCTAAAACTAAGGAGGAATTTTTAACAGCATTAGAAAATGAAATACAATCTGCACAAGCAGTTATTAGTAATTTAGAATTTAGACTGAATACACAATTAGAACAATTAAATATTTCTCAGCAACAACAAAAAATATCTTTAGAAAATAGCAAGAAGTTAGAAACAGATTTAATTATTCAAGTTACCCAATTAACTTCAGAATTAGAAAACTACAAAAATACCACTATTGCTAATATTGAAAAATCCCATCAGCAGTTAATAACTCAAGTGGATAGTTATTATCAAGAAACCCAAAATCATCAACAAAATACTCTGGCCAACTTTACACAATTAGCAGCAGATACCCAAAATCAAAAAGATACGGTTATAGCAAATTTACAGAACTTAAATAATATATTAAAATCACAAATCGCGGAATTACAAACTGATGCAAAAAATGAACATAGTCAATTATTAGCAAGTTTTAAAAACTTACACAATGAATTTTCTAACCAGTTAGTGAAATTAGAAAATACTGCAAAACAGCAACAACAGAAGTTAATAGAAAATATCCAAGCATCTACTTCAGAAATTACCATTGATGTGCAAAAACAACAAAGCCGTATTTTAGCAAATCTGGAGAAATTAGCAACAGAATTAAATAACCAAATTAAAGAATTACATCAAGAAATTATTGCTAGTTTAAAAACATCTGCAAAGGAATTTACTACTGATGTTTCTGGTTTAAAAAATGATATTCAACAAAGACAAAATCGCATTTTCCAAGGTTTAGAAAAACTAGATCAGGAATTTATTCAGCAAATTAAAGAATTACATCAAGAAATTATTGCTAATTTGCAAACATCTGCAAAGGAATTTACTACTGATGTTTCTGGTTTGAAAAATGATATTCAACAAAGACAAAACCGCATTTGTCAAAGTTTAGAAAAATTGGCAAGAGAATTTACTCAACAAATTACCGAGTTACATCAAGAAATTATTGCTAGTTTGAAAACATCTGCAAAGGAATTTACCTCGGATTTTTCTAGTGTGAAAACAGATACTCAACAACAGAAAAATCAAGTTTTACAAAGATTGCAAAAATTAGAACTTGAATTTACTCAACAATTAAAGGAATTACAAATAGATGCGAAACATCACAAAGAGACTATTCGACAACAATTACAACAATTAGCAGAAATTAAACCTGTACCTAATTCTACTTCTGATAATGTAGTTAATAATCTATCAGAAAATGTGCCATTAGAACCTATAAAAAGTGAAGATGTTGATTATATTAAACAAGCAGAAAACCTATTTTCAGAAAAACGTTATGAAGATGCTTTAGCAATTTATGAACAAATTGTTAAATTACAACCAGATTTTGCTGAAAATTGGTTAAAACGTGGTATAATCTTTGCCAGATTAAAACGTTATAAAGATGCGATCGCTTCCTACAACCAAGCTATCAAAATTAATCCTGAATATCATCAAGCATGGTGTGATATTGGGGTAGCTTGTGGTAATTTAGGAAAACACAAGGAAGCCTTTAATTGTTTTGATAAAGCTACTCAAATTCAACCTGATGATGGAGTAGCATGGTTAAATCGTGGTTTATCATTGGTAGAATTAGAACGTTATGAAGATGCAGTTTTATCCTTTGATAAAGCCTTACAATTCCAAGCAGATTCTCCTAAAATATGGGATAAAAGAGGTTATACACTAATAATGTTAGGAGAAGATGAGGAAGCAATTAAGAATTTTGATAAAGCTATAGAAATTAAACCAGATTATCATGCTGCATATTATCATAAAGCCGCCTGTTATGCACTACAAAGACAGGTAGAACCAGCAATAGAAAACCTGAAAAAAGCCATAGAATTAAATCCAGAATATCGGGAAGAAGTAGCAACAGATATTGACTTTGATGATCTTAAAAAAGACTCTAGTTTTCAAGAAATTATCTCTAATTAGAATCAAACATTCCCAGTAATCTTGTAGAACAGGCATCTTGCCTGTTAAACTTATACAATCTGTACCCCATATCTTAGGAAACTACTGTATCTAGCTACCAAGAAGGATTTTTATACTCAATACCAAGACGCTTTAAAATGTTCACGTTGAAGAGATGGTAAACAACCCTGCGGATTATTTTACCAATCAGCAATTACCCATCACCAATTACCCATCACAAAAAATACTTGACAAAAAATAAAAAATCTGTTAATAATAGTTATTTGTGGAAACTTTACCCTTTAATATAATCTCTTGGCTAACGTCATTGTCATAGGCTCTCAATGGGGCGATGAAGGAAAAGGTAAAATAACTGACTTACTCAGCCGCTCCGCAGATGTGGTGGTACGTTACCAGGGAGGAGTAAACGCTGGACACACTATTGTCGTCCAAGGTCAGACTTTTAAACTGCACTTAATCCCCTCTGGTATATTGTATCCAGGTACTGAGTGTATTATCGGCTGTGGAACAGTGATTGATCCACAGGTATTGATAAAAGAACTCGAACAACTAGAACAATTAAATATTTCTACCAAAAATCTGCTGATATCTCAGACTGCCCATGTTACTATGCCTTATCATCGTCTAATTGACAAGGCATCAGAGGACAAACGCGGCAATCATAAAATTGGTACTACTGGTAGAGGTATTGGTCCTACCTACGCTGATAAATCGGAACGGACGGGGATCAGGATGTTGGACTTGATGCACCCGGAAGAATTACGTAAACAGTTAAAATGGACCATTAACTATAAGAATAGCGTTTTAGAAAAGCTGTATGATCTACCACCGCTTGATCCCGAAGCAGTGATTGAGGAATATTTAGGTTATGCAGAAAGATTACGTCCTTTTGTGGTAGATACATCATTGAAAATATATGATGCTGTGCAGAAGAAGCGTAATATTCTGTTTGAAGGTGCCCAAGGAACTCTTTTAGACTTAGATCATGGGACTTATCCCTATGTAACTTCATCTAATCCTGTCGCTGGTGGTGCTTGTGTGGGTACAGGTTTAGGTCCGACGATGATAGATCGAGTTATCGGTGTATCTAAAGCCTATACTACTAGAGTTGGTGAAGGTCCTTTCCCAACAGAACTAGAAGGGGAAATTGGTGATATATTAGGCGATCGCGGTGCAGAATTTGGCACAACTACAGGGAGAAAACGCCGTTGTGGTTGGTTTGATGCGGTGATAGGTCGTTATGCAGTACGCATTAATGGCATGGACTGTATGGCCATTACTAAATTAGATGTACTGGATACATTGGACGAAATCAAAGTTTGTGTAGCTTACGAAATAGATGGCCAACGTACCGAACATTTTCCCAGCAGTGCGAGACAATTTGCCCGTTGTCGTCCCATTTATCAAACCTTACCTGGTTGGAAAGTATCTACAACTGAGTGCCGGACATTAGAAGACTTACCTAAAAAAGCGCTAGAATACTTAAAATTCCTAGCGGAACTAATGGCAGTTCCTATTGCTATTGTATCCTTGGGAGCAAGTCGAGATCAAACCATCATAGTTGAAGACCCCATACATGGTCCAAAACGCGCCCTACTACACGCCGATGGGACACCAGTAGCAGTTTAAAACAATTGAAAACCTAGAGACAATTAATAAATTGTCTTTAGTGAAAGATTGTGCGGAAAATTTGATAGAATAATAAACTTCCACAGTAGAAAAACAGTAGAAATTTTAGAATATGGCGATCGCAGTAGAATCTCAAAAACGCCCTGAAGGTAGCAAACCTAAAGCCTTACGTCGTGCTGGCTTAATTCCTGCTAACTTATATGGTCATAATGGTATAGAATCAATTTCTTTAGTAGTAAATGCCAAAGTAGTTGAACGTTTGTTAAAAGTTGCAGCACCTAATAAAACGGAAGTTGAATTAAATATACCTGAATTGCAGTGGACTGGTAAAACCGTGATCCGTGAAGTGCAAATTCATCCAGCGAAGGGAACTCCTTATCATTTGAGTTTTTTTGCTACTAAAGGTTAATTTATCCGCAAGATTAAGATCCCTGATTTCTTTAAGAAGTCGGGGATTTTGTTGTTTAATTTGTATTATCTTCTAGTAAATCAATGATCAAGGGTATCTGTAGCTTTAAAGGCGATCTTGCCAATATTTTGGTTTGCGACTACAGTGCATAACTGCTACAATTAAAATGTATTCATCTTCTATGGTATAGAGTATTGCATAGGGAAACTTACGCACTAAACACCGACGAATATCTTCATCGGTAACTGGATAGAGTTTAGGTGATTCAATAATTCGGAAAATGGCATCTTCAACAGCATTGATAAAATTTTGTGCTATGTAAATTTCATTTTCTGCATAAAATTGGACTGCTTCTGAGTATTCTGTTAATGCAGCAGGATGGAAGTTATATTTCATTTTTCATTTTTCTAAAATTTGTCTAATTTGAGCTAAAGCGATTTCTCCAGAAATTGGCTCAACGGTATGATTACGTATTTCATCCCGGCGTTTTTTAGCTGCTGTGTTCCAAATCTTTTGGATATTTTCATCAATATCAGATTCTAGACTTTCAATTAGTTTTTCTACTAAAAATACTCTGCTAGAATTTGGTAAAGACAAGGCTTCTTGAATTAATTCTTCAACTGATAGCATAATTATTTATCTTCTTGTGTGAATTGAATTGAGAATAGGCACAAACAAAGACTTTATTCACAAACTATTTTATCATTGTTTCTGTGGAAATATCTATAATGATGTTGGTATCAAGCAAGATTTTCACAGATTATGTTTCTCCTTTAAATATTCCCATTTAGCTTGATCTGGATCAAAATCTGCTGGAACAGGAGGAGCATTTTCAAAGCAGTTTTGCAAGGCTTTGATTTTAGTTCGTCTTTTTGGTGTGTCTGGTGCTGGTTCACTGGTTGGGGCTGTGGTAGGATCAAGGGTATCTGTCACTGGCCAAACTACAATTTCCACATTTCCGGGGGGTAAATTCACGGGTTCGGTAATCAGCAAGTTACCAGATTGATCAATTTTTCCTTTGAGTTTGTATGCTTGCATGATATTTTTCATGAGACTCTGTTTATATATTATCTCGCGTTGATCAAAATTCAATCTCTAAATTTGGGTTTAAATTATGATAACTACACTCATTGAACGAGAAGCAGAACCAATTTTAATTAGTGACTTAACCTGGAGAGAATTTAAAGCTGTTGAACAGCTAATTGATCGCCCAGGGTTAAGGTTATCTTTTTTAGATGGAGTTTTGGAGATTAGAAAAATGCCAGGGAAAAAACACGAAACTATCAAAAAACGTATTGCTTCTTTAGTAGAAATTTATTTAGAATTTTTAGACTTAGATTTTACTCCTACTGGTTCTGTTACTTTAGAAAATGAATTTGAAAAGGTTAAAAAAGAAGGTGATGAATCTTATGAATTGGGAGCAAATAGCAAACGTGCTGATTTAGTAATTGAGGTGGTTGTTAGTAGTGGAGGAATTAATAAACTAGAAGCATATAAACGGTTACAAATTCCTGAAGTTTGGTTTTGGATGAATGATGAATTATTGTTTTATAGTTTAGGAAATGAGGGGTATGAAGCTGTTACTAAATCGCAACTTTTACCGAGTTTAGATGTAGATTTATTGATGCGTTGTGTTAATATAGAAAATCATGCTCAAGCACTGCGGGAATTTCGAGCAGGGATAAAAATTACAGGATAAAAATAACATAATCTTCAGGGAATAGCGATTAAAGCAGCAGCAGATAATTTAGGTCATACTGTTGATGAACATACAAAGACTTATCAAAGATGGTTTGGTATCCCAAATCGCACCTAATTGTAACCCAATATCATAAGGTAAGACATTGACAGTAGATCCAGTGTCCAGCAGTGCATTTGCAGAAATAGAAGAGTCTGCATAACTCAGAATAATAGGAATTGTGGGTAATGCTTCATCATCATTAAAGGGAAATTCCACTGTACTAGCCATCAGTAGATGCCTCTTGGTGATCCTGAATCATCTGCATCAGGATGTTTGCAGCTTCCGTTGAGTCGTAGGGCGACCAAATCGGATACTCTGAAGCAGAAAAGATAACTTGTAATTCAGCGTTGGGGATTTGTGCAGCTAGGAGTTTGAAGAGTGATAATTTGTCTGACTGACTCAGATTATTGACTAGAGGAATTAACTCAGCGAGTGACATATTTTAAAATTTGAGATATACAATAATACATTGATTATAAGTGATCTGTGAGATACGGTCTAACGGATCTGTTAAACATCTTTGAGAAAAGCATTTTTCGGTAAACTATAATCAGGGAAACAACAAAATCAAATTATGAACTTAAATACAATTCAACAAGATATTGCGTCTCTTCCTCCCGATGCACAACAAATCATAGTAGAACTTGTAGAAGTCCTGAAAAAACGCTATCTTCTGAATCAACACCAATCCTTGTGAAAATTCCTTGCCACACTGGTCAGACTTTATCGGTTGCATAGAAGCTGAAACAGACCTCTCAAAAAACTATAAAAACTACTTAAACCGTGAACTTAATCAAAAATATGATCATTGTAATATAGTCTCTGTAATTCATAAGTAGCAAGTGCATTTCTATTTTAGTGATTTTCTGAAAAACTTGTAGTACAATATAAACTAAATTATAGCACTATCTCCACATCGTTTTGATCATCACTGTTCAATATGTCATATAACTTTATGTACCAAAATTATAACTACATCAACCACAAAAGTATAAAAATATTTCTTTTATCCATAACACTATTATCTCTCACATCTTGTACAAACATTCCCAATACATCCCAACTAAAAACAAACAATGAATCCTTAAAAGTTGCTATTCCTGAAAATAAAATTACCCCGAAAACACAACCACCAACTAAAGTGGAAAACCTCAATTTTACCGTTACTCCTAAATTTGCAGGAAAGACAGTTTATAAAATCGAACCCACAAATAAAGAGAAAGTTATTGCTTTAACAATTGATGATGGACCCTGGCCAAAAACCACCACAGAAATGTTAGATATCCTCAAACAAAATGATGTTAAAGCCACATTTTTTTGGGTAGGAAGTGCTTTACAAGAAAATCCCGAAATTGCCAAAGAAGTAGTAGCTGAAGGTCATGCAATTGGTAATCATACTTGGCATCATTGGTATAAAAAAATGGATGCAGCCACAGCTAAAAATGAAATTGAAAAAACAAATCAATTAATCTATAAAACCACAGGTGTAAAAACATCGTTTTTCCGCCCACCAGGAGGCTATTTAAACAACGGATTAGCCGCTTATGCTAAAAGTCAACAAAACTCGGTTATAATGTGGTCTGTGACTTCCGCAGATACCGATCGCCGTGCCAAATATCAAGTATTTGTTAAAAATGTTCTCAGAGATGCTAAACCCGGTGCAATAGTTTTAATGCACGATGGTGGTGGAAATCGTGAAAGAACAGTAAAAGCACTACCAGAAATTATTAGCGGACTGAAAAAACAAGGTTATCAATTTGTAACAATTCCTGAATTATTAGCAATGGAAAAATAATCAACAAAAATTTTTCTACCTAAATTTGATACCTAAAAATTAAGAAGTTTTTGAATTTAATGGTAAAATTCCGGTATATCCTGGTATAATGTCATAGTTCAGGTGATATTAGGCTACCGCCAACACCAATTATAAATTCCAAAACAAAATTACAAAATAATGGAAACTAATTTACCTCCCTTAATTACAGAAATGTTAAAACCAGGATTTTATCCCCATCCTGTGATAGAACCTATAGAATTAGTCCAAACCCATGTTTCCTATGTTTTATTAACCGGAAACTACGCTTATAAACTCAAGAAAAATGTCAACTTTGGCTTTTTAGACTTTTCCACATTAGAAAAAAGAAAACATTTTTGTGAACAAGAATTTAGTTTAAACCAAAGAGGTGCAGGAGAATTATATTTAGAAGTTTTACCTATTACTTTATCAGATAAAAACTTAGAACATAAATATCAATTAAATGGCACTGGTGAAGCGGTAGAATATACTGTAAAAATGGTACAATTTCCCCAAGAATGCCTATTTAGCGAAATGTTTGCTAATGATAAATTACAAGAAAGTGATTTAGAAAAATTAGGTCAAGTTGTGGCTGAATATCACGCAAAATCCATAACTAATGATCATATTCGCAGTTTTGGGGAAGTGGAACAAGTCCAAACAGCATTTAATGATAATTATGCTCAAACTAGTAAATATATTGATGCAGATGGGCCCCAAACTCATGAACAATTTTTAGCCACAAAATCCTATACAGATCAGTTTTTTGCAGAACATCCAGCATTATTTAAAAGTCGCATTGATCATAATTATATTCGAGAATGTCATGGCGATTTACATTTAAGAAATATCGCTCTATATCATGACAAAATTATGTTATTTGATTGTATAGAGTTTAATGAACCTTTCCGTTTTGTGGATGTGATGTATGATGTCGCATTTACGGTGATGGATATTGAAGCAAGAGGACGTAAAGATTTAGGTAACGCTTTTTTAAATGCTTACGTTGAACAAACTGGCGATTATGAAGGCTTACAAATATTACCTTTATATTTAAGTCGTCAGGCTTATGTGAGAGCAAAGGTAACATCTTTTTTATTAGATGATCCTAGTATCCCGGAAACAGTAAAAGAAGAAGCCAGACAAACCGCTTCAGATTATTATTATCAATCCTGGGAATATACTAAGCCCAAGGAAGGTAAAATAATCTTGATGTGTGGTTTATCTGGTTCTGGTAAAAGTACCACAGCTAAATATTTAGCGCGACAAATTGGGGCGATTCATTTACGTTCTGATGCGGTGAGAAAACATCTCGCAGGTATTCCGTTATTAGCTAGAGGTGGAGATGAAATTTATACCAAGGAGATGACGGAAAAAACTTATAGCCGATTATTGGAATTAGGGGTTAAACTAGCTGGTCAAGGTTGGAATGTGATTTTAGATGCGAAATATGATCGTGAAGTTTTGCGGAAACAAGCGATCGCCCAAGCAACACAAAAGGACATACCAATACAGATTATTAATTGTACCGCACCTGTCGAAGTCATTCAAGAACGGTTGAAAAATCGCACTGGTGATATTGCGGATGCAACAGTTGATTTATTACCATCACAAATCAAGCAATTTGAACCATTTACACAAGAGGAAGAACCCTATATAACAATAGTGGATACTACTCAACCATTGTTAGGTAATTGGTGATTCGTGATTCCTGCAAGGTTTTAGTAATACAATACTTAATGGTGTAAACTTAGGTTAGTCATAACTTATTTGTTTAGCTTCCACACCCAGATGAAAATGAATTTCCCGGCTAATAGCTAAAGTTTATTAAAGTAGACTAATAAACTAATATAATTTAAAATAAAAAATTTTCCCGTGATTTTAGTCATCTAAAGATGACTTTTGCTATTAGACACAGGAATTCATTCCCAACGGGGTGATGGGTTCTACTAGAAAAGAACTTCTGAATATTCTCACCTCTAACTCCTTAATATCCTATACTGCTATGGCTAAAAAAAATCCCCTCTCGGAAATATTCGGTTCTGAAAATATACTTCCACAACTGTTACTGGGAGTGTTTATATTCATTATTGCCAGAATAGCTAATGCTACCTTACCTTTAAGTATATTTTTAGGTGTGTTAGGTGCTTGTGCGTTAGGATGGTTCACAAGTGCAAATGAAAATAATCCGCAATCTTCCACAGTAGCATCTAATGATGGTATTGATACAGGTTTAAAATATTGGTTATTTTTCATGCTGGCCTGTTTATTTTTAGGTTATTCTACACTAACAAGCATTTTATTTGGAGCGATCGCTGGCATTGGTGGAGGAATAACAATAGCTTGGTGGCGTAGCAAGGAAACGACAAATACACAAATATCAAAAGATGTTTTAAAACTAGATGAAGAGACAGACGAACCTAGAACTAGAGTGAAAAGATCACGGAAAACTTTTCCTCGTTATCGTCGTGCTTCTGGTAGTTTTAACTTTAGATTTTGGGAAAGATCATAATATAGTTATTAGTTTTCAGCCGTCAGAATATAAAGGAATATTCTACCAATCACCAATCACCAATCACAAAAATAATGTTTCTATATCTTTCCAAGTTACTACCTTTATTTTTGTATCCTTTAGGTTTAACTTGTGTCAGTTTAATAGTAGCTTTAATAACTTTATGGAAACGTCCCAAAATTGCTGCTATTTGTATTTCTCTATCCTTAATCTTATTATTAGTTTGCAGTAATGCTTGGGTAGCCAAAAATTTAGTAAAATCCCTAGAATGGCAAAATATCCCATCTGTAGAAATACCCCAAGCTGACGCTATGGTAGTATTAGGAGGAGCAACAAAATCAAAAATCTGGCCACGAACTGTGGTAGATTTAAGTGAAACAGGAGATAGAGTAATTTATGCCGCTCAATTATATTTACAGAAAAAAGCACCTGTGATAATATTAAGTGGAGGACGCATTAATTGGCGTGGTAGTGGTACTTCAGAATCAGCAGATATGGCAGATATTTTAATATCTTTAGGTATTCCTAAATCAGCCATTATTCAAGAACCAAATTCTTTAAATACCTATCAAAATGCAGTCAATGTCAAAAAAATTCTCACAGAAAAAGGACTTAAAAAGATATTATTAATAACCTCAGCAATGCACACCCCTAGATCATTAAAAATATTTCAACGTCAAGGAATAGATGCAATACCAGCACCCACTGATTTTTTAGTAAGTGAAGGGGAATTAAATGAATTAGTGGATACTCCTAAATCTGCTATTCTTAATTTATTACCAGATACCAATAATTTACACCAATTTACTAACGCATTGAAAGAATATATAGGTAATTTTATTTATGCTTTGCGAGGATGGTTATAGTTTTTAAAAACAAGTCAGAGTGTAATCAGCTACTTTAAAAATCTGACTTTTTACTTATGAAATAACTAATAAACAAAAAGAACTCAAGCACATTATACTACTAAAGATAGCATATCAGAAAACACCTCAAAAAGTCAAGGGCTGAAATGACGTATTTGCGTGAAATTATTGATATTATTCTCAATAATCTTGAGAATAGCTATCATTATTAATCTTAAACTTTTTTAATAATTGTATTTTAGGGTATAATAAATTACTTTAAATTTAACAAATTAGAAACAGCACAAGCAGATTATACTACTAAAGATAGCATATCAGGAAACACCTCAAAAAGTCAAGGACTGAAATGACGTATTTGCGTAAAATTATTGATATTATTCTCAATAATCTTGAGAATAGCTATCATTATTAATCTTAAACTTTTTTTAAACTTTAGTAGATGAGAAGTAGATGGGGGTGTTTTAGAGATGGATATTATTACAGCACATTCCATCTACATGAGAGACACTATGAACAAGCAAGATGCCCGTGTTACAAGGGTTTTATTATTAACGGTAAGTCCTGGGATATTATTAACTAAATATATCTAAAAGATTAGAAAACAGGAAATATCAAAAAGTCAGCCAATGGAAGAAATTCCAGCAAGAAATTCAAGAAAGAAATTAGAATTATTAAGGATCTGATAATTAAGTAAATGAATGATTTAACATAAGAGAGGGATATTTGACAGAAGAATGTTGAGCATAACTATGAAACAAGAGGAAAAATCTGAGAAATTGACAGACGGTAAAGAACAGAAATATCTAAAATCCCTAAAATCCCTAAAATATGTCTTTATTAAATATCCTTGGTTGTGGTTATTAGTGTTATTCATTTTACCATTAGGAGTAGGATGGATGGCCTATGATATATTAACCTATTCTGGAAATAGTTTGCCAGAAAGAACATTAGAAACTGTAACTTTTCCTATTAAAACAACTACTAGTACATTCATAAATACTAAGAACAACAGTAAGAGAAATAGCGATAGCAATAGCAATAGTCAAGAATTACCATTGTGGTTAATATTAGCGATCGCTTTTTGTTGTGTATCAGGAAGTGTAGTAATCTTCATTATTCTTCATAATGCTCAACCCATAAGAAAAACTAGGAAAGCAGTGGGAAAAAGACAATAAAAGAGAATATCAAAAATTTGTTTCCTTTAAAAATCGGATAATTTCCTGATAGATGATTTGAGGAGAACCTCCAGAAGCATCATGATTACAGTTTGGTAAAATTTTCAAACGAGAATTAGGTAGATTTTGATGTAATTTTTCTCCATGTGTAGGAGGAAACCAACTATCTTGTTCTCCCCATAATATCAAAGTTTCGCATTCCACCATATTGAGATTTTTTTGAATATCAGTTAACATATTTGGTTGTTGTTTTGCTACCTTATCAATTTCCTGAATAGCAATTTGTATATCTTCAGTAACCTTAACTAAAGTACCAGGAATTTCGATAAAAGGATAAGTGATCCAATAAACATCTTCTGGTGTTAAAATCGTGGGATCGAATAATACCTTACGTCTCTCATTACCCATAACTTCTCTTACCAAAGGTGCAAACAAATAAGGTAATCTCAAATAATCAATAACTTCAATAATTTCTATGGGTGTTTTCGCCAATAAACCCATAGCCCAATGTGGTAAACTTTCTGTAAAAATTGGGGCATTAATGACAACTAACCTAGAAATTAGACGATGATTTTTAGTAGCTAAACCTAAAGCAATTAAAGCACCTATAGATTCAGAAACTATGATAGGAGGTTGATCACATAACGCTGCGATAATTCTTTCTAACTCTATTACTTGATGTCCAGTTACTTCTCTTCTAAATAATGCTTTTTCAGAAAATCCAAAACCTTTTGCATCACAACAAATAACGCGAAAATGTGTTGATAATGGTGTAATAAGATGTCGCCAATTATAACTCCAACTACCTAAACCATGTAATAATATTAATGGTCTACCTTGACCTTTTTCACCATAGGCTATAGTGGTAGGATATCCTTGAGCATCAGTAATAATTAAGGTCTGTTTTCCTTGGGGAAATGTTTGTTCCCACCAATCTTTTGTCATTTTCTTAATTCCTCTAAAGTCATGAACATAAATAAACTTGGGGAGATATACTATTTTGAATTAGCCGTGAAAATTCCGTGAGAAAATTAACGCTAATACTTTCTAAGTGTATTTGTTCCAAAATAGACATATCTTCAACTTTGTTAATGGTGTTAATCAAACTTTCAGGAACATCACCAAAGCATTTTTGCAACAATTTGAAAATATCCTGTCTGCCATATTAGTTAATAAAAGCATTTTTTGTCTCTCCTGATATTCATGTAATTTCTGTTGATAAAGCCATTAAGATATCAATGACTTTATACAAATCCGCAATTTCTTGACAATTATATCCTCCTTTGATACCATCATCAGTATAATTGCTATTTCCACTGTTCTTTTTCGGTTAAATTGCTATTAGTAGCTTTAGTTTTTAGATCTACCATTACAATATGTTATTACTTTGTTATTATTCCTGCGATATGATGAACTATTGCTGATAAGAAGATTGTTTCAAATGTTCTTCTAATAATTCTAGGTTATAAATGTTGGCTTTCCAAGCAAAATCGAAAAAGTCTCCTAAAATGGGAAGAGTACCTACTAAAAAATCAATGATGACATTGATGATCATTTTACGCAATATGACTTTAGAAACTCCCATTTGTGACGCTTCCATGATAATATAACTAGAAAATATTAATCCTAAGATATCTCCACCTACAGGTAATAATCCTACCAGAGAATCTAAACCTATGCCAGCTTTTGTTCCTGGAATGAGAATCATTTCGTCCAATATTGTACTTAATTTTTGCAGACGTTTTAATCTTGGTGCGTAACCGTCTCTGGGAGTTTGGGAAGAATTAGTCATGGTAATGATTTTTAATTACTAAGTTACTAAGTTGACAAATTGGAGTGATTTTATCATTATTTTGCTAATTTCTGTGATGGTTAATGCCGATAATTTCTTATTTTGAAGTGTGAAATTAATAAATTAGGACTTACCCAAGTGTCACACTAAAAAATCTGTTGAGTGGGTGCGTCAGATATCAACAATTTGATTATTTACATGATTTATACTGTCTGACGTGGTTGGTGAGCTTGTTGAACCACACCCTACCAATGCGCCAGTTGCGTAAGTCCTGTAAATATCTTGGGGCTTTGCTTCCCATAACCTCCTCTAAGATACAAGGTTGGGTGGAGGTACAAAACCCAACCTTGTATCTTGATTTGAGGAATATGTTGGGTTTTGCTTCGCTCAATCCAACCTACAAAAAATAGTATACTGGTTACTGTAAAAAAACTTTATTCCAGAAAAGAGAACTAATATTTATGAGTCAAGACTTAACACAAAAGTGGTTAGGAGAAATTAAAACTTTAACAGAACAAATGTTACAATTCCAACGTGAACGTGATGAGGCTTGGGCTAGTTCACAAAAGTGGAGACAGTTGTATAATACTGAGGCTGAACAACGTCGCATAGATGCTAAAATGTACCAAGAAAGAATCACATCTTTAGAAGCTAAAATTCAAACTTTTTCTGGTGTGAATGGGGAAATTTCTCTTGACGCTGATAAAACAACAACTACACAGGCAGAAATTGATAAAATTGATTCTCTGGAGGAGTTAAAATCTCAATTATTAGATGTCATTACCGAAAGAGACTGTTTATTAAAGGCTTTAAGGTTGGAACAGCAAAACCATTCTCAAACTCGTAAGAGTCTTACTACTGCTTTAGGTGATGCTATTGATGGTTTAACTCAAGCTCGTTCTCAAGTAGAAAAGTTTAAGGAGTCTCAGTCTCAAATGTAGCTATTAGTTATCATGAAAAAAGTTCTGCTAAGTTCTAAATTTGGCAATAGTCTGGTTTTTAAAAACTTTTAGGGTTAATAATACAACTACGTAAAATACTCAACTGCTCAAATTTAAACATTATCTAAAAACCAACTTGACAGCTTTTTTAATAATTAACATTCCTTCTCAAGCTTTCCTCTGTCAGACTCTGTGACTCTGCGTGGAAGAACATAATCTTACTCAACAGATAATTTTCGGATAATTTTCTGATTATATATTCAAAAGTTAGCACTTCCAAATATCAGAAATTACCAACTTTTGAACTCAACAATTAACCCTGAACAATTAACAATAAAAAACAAGAATTAATTCTCAATTCTCAAATCCCATTGCTTCTGCTACCGCTTTTAATTCTGCGGGAATACCTTGTTTAAATTGTGCATGACTATGTTTAATGGCTGTATCAGGATCTTTTAATCCATTACCAGTTAAAACACAAACCACCGTCGCTCCAACAGGAACTTGATCTTTCACTTTTAATAAACCAGCTACCGATGCAGCACTAGCAGGTTCACAAAATACTCCTTCTGTTCCCGCTAATAATCTATATGCGTCAAGTATTTCCTCATCCGTAACGGCATTAAAACTGCCTTTACTCGCTGTTTGGGCTGCGATCGCTTTATCCCAACTAGCAGGATTACCAATTCTAATAGCTGTAGCAATTGTTTCTGGATGTGCTATAATTTCACCCTTGACTAATGGTGCTGATCCTGCTGCTTGAAAACCCATCATTTGAGGCAAGCGATCGCATTTACCATCTTGATAATATTGATTAAAACCCATCCAATAGGCTGTAATATTACCTGCGTTTCCCACTGGAATACATAACCAGTCCGGAGCATTTCCTAGCGCATCTACCACTTCAAACGCTCCTGTTTTCTGTCCTTCTAATCTATAGGGATTAACAGAGTTGACCAAGGTAATGGGATAATATTCGGCCATGTCCCGCACTATTTCTAATGCTCGGTCGAAATTACCTTTAATTGCTAATACTTCTGCCCCATATAATAATGCTTGGGCTAATTTACCTAAAGCTACATAACCATCGGGAATTAACACAAAGGGACGCATTCCTCCCCGTCTTGCATAGGCAGCCGCAGCAGCAGAAGTGTTACCTGTGCTGGCACATATTACCGCCTTAGCACCCGCTTCCTTGGCCTTAGAAATTGCCATTGTCATTCCCCGATCTTTAAAGCTACCGGTGGGGTTAAGTCCATCATACTTAACAAATACCTGTACTTGCTTACCGATACGTTCTGCTATAGCTGGTACAGGAATTAAAGGCGTATTACCTTCTAACAATGTGACAACAGGGGTTTTTTCACTTACAGGTAAATATTGACGATAGGCTTCTATCAGTCCAGGCCAAGGCCGATGATAAGATTTAGCAGTAGACAAGCTCAAAGTCACGGGATTCAAAAGTTGTTAACTAAAGATTAATAAAATGTTAGCTTTCAGGAGTCAGGAGTCAGGAGTCGAAAGTTGGGAATAAAAGATGGTAAAATATAGTGAAGATAATCATTAAAATATATTTTACTATATTTCCCTTTGAATGCTGACTGATGACTTCTGATAGTTGACTCTTGACTATTGTAGTCTTTTTGTGGATCTTATCTCAAGTTCCGTCTATAAAAAATTTTACTACAATTTACTATGATTTACTACGATTCTAATTTCCGTCACTGCTAATCTATGCAAACCAGCAAAACCAGAAACATAACTAGTAAATACAAATTGATGTGCACCACATTTAATTAACGCACCATACAGATAAACTAAATTGGTTAATACATATTATGGTGCGTTACATTTCATTAACTCAACCTACAGATAAAGATATTTTTCAGCCACTTGCCAATAACGGGAAAATCTCTTTAAATCAATAAACCCATCATAATCAAAAAATGGTCGAACTTCAAATATTTCCAATTTTAATTTTTTCTCAATTTGATGACAAATATCATCAAATTTGGGACTAGGACTATCCGTAGTCACCACCATTTTAGCATCATGTTCCTGAGCAAATTTAATAACTTCCTCAGCCACATTTCCCCGACGAATTTCCACAGGTAATTCTAACAGACATTCATAAATAAAAGTTATCCTTTTCAAACTTAATTGCCATTCTTCAATTAAAGCATCATCCCAAACCCAAACAGCTGGAGTATTAGCATATTCTTCTAAAGCAGGGTTAGTGGGACTTAAACAATCTCCATTTATCCAAATAATTGATTTAGTCATAGCCGTTCCTGAATTTTATCGCAGTTTGAAAATTTTTGAGAGTTAAGTTTGGTGCTAAACTTAACTCTCAAAAATCCCCACCACTAATTTATAAACCACATTCTGTACATCTCGAAGCAGACAAATTCAAATTTTACCTTCTTTTTTTCCCTTTTTGCCAACTTTGACTATTAGGTTTTTTACTAAACTCGCCCTTGGGAAAAAGTCGCTTTTCCAACTCGTCATAAGTCCCCTCAAAATCACAACTACCATAAAGTGGACATTGACGACAATAAACTCCCTGAGTGTAACGTTCTAAATTTTCCCGATTGAAAAAATAAGGTTTATGACTAAAGGTACTTGCTACCCATTGCCATGACATATTATTACTAGCAGGATCACCATCTAACAAATGTTGCAAAAACCATTTCGCGCCTGCTTGCCATTGAATACGTCGCCAATGGATAATATAGGCTGCTAACCACATCCTTATATGGTTATGTAAATAGCCTGTTTGTCGTAATTCCTGAGTAAAACTATCAATACAAATCAGTCCCGTTTTCCCTTCTTTAATATCTGACGGTAAATTTTTTGCGTAATCTGTCACCTGATAACCGGTTTTATATTCTTCTTGATTTTCCCAAATACCTTTTCCTAGCTTAACATATAGCCTTTGCCAATAATCACGCCAGCCTAATTCATTAATTAATTTACTGGCATCTTCTGGACTTTTTACCCGATCTAAAATATCATCTCTAATTTCTCGCAAACTCAATACACCATAACGAATATAAGGTGATAACTTAGTAACAGCACCAGTTAGAGAATTGCGTGTTTTTGCGTAAGCAACAGGATCTATTTGCTTGAGCTTTGCTTTTGCTGCTTTCCTTCCTCCCACAGTTTCGCTGATGTGATCATCTCGTTCTGCTGCTTGGGGAAACTGTTCCCGTAGGTAAGCTATTAACTCATCTCGACTCGTAAAATCACGTAACATAGTTTTCTTGGTTTAGACTTTAATGTAATCAGAGTTAACAATGGTGGCAGTTTGAAATATAACTGTATAGCTTTGAAATCTGACTACTGACTGCTGACAGTTGACTCCTGACTATTGTAATTTTTTTTGGATCTGATCTCAAGTTCCATCTATAAAAAATTTTACTACAATTCTAATTTCTGTCACTCTCAACACTGTATTTCTTTATTGTCTAAGTTTGATACATTTTGTATAGGTTCGTCAATAGCATTCTTGAGATGATCTTTGATTTCTTTGGAGTAATTTCTCAATCCGTACAACCGACAAGAAAAGCAGTGAATAATTGCCATTAGGTCTTTATTTCTCAGGCTTTTGGTGTTATTCAGCAAGCACTTATTACTGATTATCTATAGGTTATAAATATCACAATTATGTATTTTTTAATAAAAATGTAAAATTTATCTAAAAATGGGTTATAATATTATCCTTAAATGGTGTGAGTTAAAAATTCTTTAAATAAACATTCCATGTCAACCACTATGCCCACTTTATCATCTACCGTATCTGAATGCGAATCCCACGCTAACTTAGTTAAAAAACTAACTAAGGCTTACTATCAAGATGATCAACAAGTTAAGTTTCTCAATTTACAAGCAGAGATAGACTCCCTTTTAGAGCAATTACAAAACCTCAAAAGCGAAAAATTGGAAACTTCTGAAGAAAACTAAAAGTTAATAAACACTTAATAAGATAGTAGTCTGCTGATTACTGCTACTCTTTCGTTGCTTAATAGCAGTGTAGGAGTGGCAAAGGTAGTTGTTTAAATTAAAACTTTGTTCGGATATTGAGCAATGTAGCAGACTATAATCTGTTCTAACTTCTACCAGTAACGCTAGAGATTGATCACTCTTTAATTGAGCGATCGCAGTCAGCGTTTGCTGGTTTTTAGATGCAAAACCATGATAAATTACTTTACCTCTGAAGATCCCCGAAATTATCCAAAAAGTCGAGGATCACTAATTTGACATACTCACCGACCTAAAGGCGCGGTGATTCTTGACGCTTCACTGACTGATGCTACCTAAGTAGTCTTACTCTGCCTCTGCGTCCGTTTAGAGTCGTGGCAATGCCCTATCCTGACTTTATTGATATTTTTGGTTTTCATCGCGGTGGTGTTCAGTTCCACAATTTAAACACTGAATTTTCCGAATTTTTAAATCAAGTTTACCCCATTTGTATCCACATTAAGAGCCAACTTGACTTGTTGCTTCCCATCTACTAATAACACGGAACTCTCTATTAAACTTTTGTGACTTAGCTTCACATAAAGTTCTAAATTGTCTCCATCCTTGTAGGCTAATAGGTATGGGCAAGTTTGCGGTTTTTAACCATACCCGACACATTCAAATCTTGCAAAACAATAACTTGGTTTTTGCTAACAATCTTGGTAGATAATTTGTGTAAAAAGTCTTTACGAGTATCGCTAATTTGATTATGCAGTTTTACAATTTTAATTGGAGTTTTATTTCTGCGTTTTGAGTCTTTAGATTGACGCGCTAATTTCTTTTGGAATTTACGGATTTAAAGATTCATTTGGTCTGCGTTACTAAATATCGTCGGTCTGTATTGGAGAAAGTATTAATTTAATTGAAAAATCATTTCGAGAAGTCGCTGAAAAAATGAATTTTCAAGTGCTTGAGTTTAATGGTGAAGATAATCACGTTCATGCACTTATTGAGTATCCGCCCAAACTATCTATCTCCCAGATAGTAAATGCTTTAAAAGGCGTATCTAGTC
>NZ_JACJPV010000032.1 GCF_014696225.1 Anabaena sp. FACHB-1237
CTGAGTCTTTCCATTGCTAGTCTTAGCTTGTATCTAAGTCGTTTGAATTTGTGTCCAATACTTAGATCATGTTTTGATTTAAGTTTATCAAGATGTGAGCAAAGTTTGGCTATTTTGCTGAAATCTCCCTATATTATTTACTTACCTTTTTTAGCCGCAATGGTATCAACGAGTTCTAATTCTGGTAAGCGGAAAGTGATAATTTTATCCCAATTACCACCTTCAAATAATACAGCCACTTTACCATCACTTACCCGTTGTACAAGTCCTTCATAGCGATAATAAGTATCTGCGGGGTTTTTTACACGAACAGTAGCACCAGGTAGGATCATTTTTTTAGCCTCGTTTGTTAGTTGTTAGTAATTAATTTGGCAGTCAGCTTATAGCTTACGCCACGCTACGCCAACAGCTATCAGCGTTGGGCCGTATTTTTATCATGTATGTAAGTTGCTTGTGAGATGTTAGGCGGAATTTTCATCACCAATACAATAATAGAATATCCGATACAAAAAAGCTAACTAATGCTAACAAAAGTTCGCTTTTTCTTCATGCTTTATCCTAGAAGTGTCAGCACTATCTAGTCCACAGGTTAACACGGTTAATCTAACCCATCAGCAATTACCATCTTTGACGATAACGGTGATTAGCTACAGATTCTACAATGCCTATAGCAATGAAATTTGTCAACATTGCCGAACGTCCGTAACTCATCCAAGGTAAAGGAATACCTGCTACTGGTGCTAACCCTACAGTCATAGCTACATTAACAATAAGTTGAAATAGGATCATGGACAAAACACCGATGGCTAAAAGAGAACCAAAGTTATCTTTAGCAGTTTTGGCAATATGTAGCAATCGTAAACAAATCCCACAAAATACAGCTAATACAATTAAACATCCAAATAAGCCAAACTCTTCTGCTACAGCAGAAAATATAAAATCTGTATGTTGTTCAGGAACAAAGTTTAATTGAGTCATGGGACCTTTGAATAAACCCCAACCCCAAATTTCCCCTGAACCAATAGCAATACGAGATTGTATTAAATGATAACCTGCACCTAGAGGATCGTGATCAGGATTAATAAAGACACTTAACCGATCTTTTTGGTAATCTTTTAGTACATGATTCCATGCGAAAATTCCTAGTTCTCCACCTAACATATTTAATAACCAACAACTTATAGCACTAATGCCAAAACTTTTCCAGGGTAAGGTTTTCCAACCAATTATGGCCATTGTACCTGCCCAAATCAAACCTAGTGGAGTAATGGCAATATCTTTCAGTATAAATATTGATTGCGGAAGTGGCCAAGATATGCTAAACATAATCGCAGCTACTATAGGGGAAATTAATAAGATTAACCAGCCTGGGTTAGCATTTGCCCAATAAAGCATTCCAATAACGATAGCAGCAAATACTAATGAGGTAGCTAAGTCTGGTTGTAGGAAGACTAAAGCCCAGGGAGTGGCGGTAATGAGTAAGACTCGAAAGAAACTGTCAAGGGTGGAAGCTGTGCGTTTATGGAGTAATGCGGCTATGGTAATAATGACACCGATTTTAGCAAATTCTGAAGGTTGTACGTTAAAGCCAAAAATTGGTATCCAGCGTTGTGCGCCTTTGGCACTTGTACCAACAATCATTACTGCAATTAAGCTGGCATTAGTTAAGGCATAGATAGTCCAATAGTAATTTAAAAGGTTTTCGTAGCGAATGCGAGCAATAAAGAGGGCAATAATTGAACCAATAATTGCTACTAACCAATGCCACCACCAGTCAGTTACGGGCTGTTTAAGTTCAGTACTAAGAATCATTAAGCCACCAAACATACTTACAGCTATTGGTAAAATAAATAGAAGTATATCTACTTGTTGCCAAGGTTTAAGCCAATATTGCCAAGAAAATTTAGAGCGTAAAGGTTTAAGTAGCATTTTAAGGTAAGTAGATCAAGGAGTCACCAAGTCAATTCAGTAGGGGTTTAGCAGTGCTAAACCCCTAAATGGAGTTAGGAGTCAGTTTTGTATTTTAAGCCAATAGATGATAGCTAAACTGAACTTAAAGCCATCACAGAAATTTTTGCTGCTACTGTTTGCGCGATCGCTTTTAAAGCCTTTGCAGAAGCAGAATTAGGTTCAGATACGACAATGGGTACACCATGATCACCACCAATTCTGGTAGAAATTTCTAAGGGTACACATCCTAATAAGGTAATTTCTAACTCGGAAGCAGTTTTTTCTCCACCTCCTGAACCAAAAATATCGTATTGCTTATCAGGTTGATCTGGAGGAATAAAATAACTCATATTTTCCACAATACCTAAAATGGGAACATTCATTTGTTCAAACATCCGTAAACCTTTACGAGAGTCTAACAAAGCTACATTCTGTGGTGTTGTCACAATGACAACGCCAGCCATCGGCACAGATTGAGTTAAAGTTAATTGTGCATCACCTGTTCCTGGTGGCATATCTACTATTAAATAATCTAACTCTCCCCACTCCACTTGATACAAAAATTGACGAATTACTCCGTTTAACATCGGTCCTCGCCAAATCACAGGCTGATCTCTATCTATTAAAAAGCCCATAGATACCAATTTTACACCATGATTAAAAGCAGGTTCTAAAATCTCTCCTGCATCTGTGGAACGTACCGCTATTTCAACATCACTCAACCCTAACATGGTGGGATCATTTGGTCCGTAAATATCTGCATCTAATAAGCCAACTTTAGCTCCTGTTTGTGCTAAAGCTACTGCTATATTTACTGCTACTGTGCTTTTACCAACTCCACCTTTACCACTGGAAACAGCGATAATATTTTTTACTCCTTTGACACCAGTACGATCCGGTAAGCTCTTTTGTTGTGGTGTTTCTGCTGTCACTTCTACCTGAATATCTGTAACTCCAGGTAGTTTGTTAATGGCTTTTTTGCAGTCTTCAACAATAAATTCCCGCAATGGACACGCAGGAGTGGTTAACACTAAAGTGAAACTTACTTTGCCACCGTCAATTTTAACATTGCGAATCATGTTTAATTCTACCAGACTTTTGCGAAGTTCTGGATCTTCTACTGGTCGCAATACTTCTAGGACTGAGTGGGTATCAAGAATATCATACATGGGTGTTTACCGTTGCTGCCTTATATCAATCTTTAAAAAGTTGGCAAAAAATTTGCATTGTCATGTCTTTGCATCTTAACTTTTTTTGTGGATATCCCACTAGACATCTAGTGGTAATTAAATGTTCATAACCATTAAACTCCTTGTAAGCTGATGAGCAGCACTCTCTGCATAACTAAAAAACCTAAAATTAGTGTAGTGCAAGCATCTTGCTTGCATCTATTATTCAAATTAAAAGCACAACAGCTTATTAGGGACAATTCATGAATTGTCCCTACGATAATTTTCACTCCTATGTATACTAAATTTCTTGAATCACTCCAGGATATGATTATATTTGTAATTGATTCAATAAGTCTGTACCACATTCTAAATTAATTTTATTCAATATATGATTACGAATAATATTAATTCTATAATCTCTTTTGTTATGCCAATTCTGCAAATTAATAGTTGTGACATGACGTACTAACTTTACACTGTTTGTTAATAAAACAATATCGGCGGCCAATAGTTCATCCCACGTTAATGATCTCTCTTCAGCTTGAAAACCCATTGATTCGGCATCTTGTAAAATTAGGTGACGCATTATACCTGGCAATACACCGTCACTAACTGGCGATGTGACAAGTCTTGTATTGTATAAACAGAAAATATTTGCTGAGGTACTACATACTACTTTATTACTTGTGTTAAGCATGACTGCATCACTGTAACCTGCTTCTACTGCTTCCTGTAATGCCATAATTTGATCCAAATAACAGAGACTTTTGATCCGTGATAGTGGAGAATTTTCATTGCGTTTTATTGTAGATAGAAAAAGTTTGATAGGTTCGTAATTAAGGGGTTGCCAATTATTTACGGTGGCGATAATTGTTGGTTTAGGTGTAGATAATGATGGTAATAATCCTCGCTCCCCTATTCCTCGTGTGACGGTAATCCTGAGAATACCATGAGGGTTGGTTAATTGTGGAATAATTGTAGTAATGGCTTGATTAATGCGATCGCTGTTTATTGGTATTCTTAGTAAGTTACATCCTTGTTCTAGTCGTTGAAGATGTGCTTGTAGTTGAAATGGAGTATGATTGAAAATTGCTATTGTTTCAAATAAACCATCGCCTAATAAAAGTCCCCGATCTCGCAGATCGAATGGAACTACTGTTTCTTTGTATAATATACCGTTGATCCAAAGCATATCTTATTTATTTAAAAATCTAATATAAAGTACTTAACTGTTCATAATTAAGATCATTTGTGGTTTGTAACCCTAGCATAGAATATATATCTACTTCTGAATTTCCCTCTATAGTAATTACTAAAGCTTGAATTAGGGCTTTAGCTTTCAATAACGTTTCTTGAAATTCCATTTTTGGGTCAGAAAGTGCTATTACTCCACCACCAATACCTATAGATATATGTTCAGGAGTTAAAACTGCCGTGCGGATGACAATATTCAAGTCTGTACTACCATTTAACGCTAAAAAACCGATCGCTCCTGAATACACTCCTCTAGCTTCTTTTTCCAAGCGATCAATAATTTGCATAGTACGCAATTTTGGTGCACCAGTCATTGAACCTCCAGGAAAGCAGGACTGAATACAATCTATTGTTGTTAAGTCTGGTCTTAATTTTCCCTTTACCGTTGTTACTAATTGATGTACTGTTGCATAAGTTTCTACATCCATCAATTTTGGTACGGTAACACTACCAAGTTCACAAACCCGTCCTAAATCATTACGTAACAAATCTACAATCATCAAGTTTTCAGCCCGATCTTTGTCACTATGGTATAATTGGGTACGAAGGATAACATCTTCAGATGGGGTTTTACCTCGCGGAATTGTTCCTTTAATGGGTTTAGTTTCTACCCATTTTTCAGGATTAATTTTGAGAAAGCGTTCTGGAGAAGAACAGGCGATCGCTATTTCACCAAACCGTAAAAATGCTGAGTAAGGCGCAGGGTTAATGTGACGTAAATTACGATAAAATCCTAAAGGATCAAGAGTATGATAGCTGTGTAATTGATTTGTAAGACATACTTGATAAGTTTCTCCTTCGTAAATTTGCTGTAAACAGTGATCAATATCTTGGATATAAGTCTGATATGGACGATGTAAAGATAAATTAATAGACTGTTTATTTTCTTGATGGACTATCTTAGGTAGAGGATCAAGATTTGTTAATTGTTGTTCAATATTGTCAAACCAGGTTCCTGGAGAGGATGGTTCTCCTATTTTGATTAATTGCAACAAGTAAATACAATGTTCTTGATGATCAATAGCAATGAAGCGATCGGCAAACAAGAAAATAGCATCAGGTAAAGGAGAAAAATTGACTAATTGAGATCCGCATTCTGCTTTCAGTTCATAACCAAAATAACCCACAAACCCACAGTTAAAATCAAAAGGTAGTTCATCAGTGTAACAACGACGATATTCTATTTCCCTGTTAAGATAAGTGAAAATACTTTCATGACGACAAACTACTGTGTCTGATTGTGTAATTGTGAGTTTTTGCGTTTTGGTATAATAGCGAATTAATAAACTATGGGGACCACTGCCATCTCCCATAAACGAAAAACGAGATAAACCAGATTCTACAAGACTACTATCCAGCCAAAAAGAATTAGGTGCATCTCCAAAAATTTGGACAAATATTTTCTCAGTATCATGATAAACATTCAATTTACGAGTATATACTTGAAAATCCTGGGACTGTTTTGAGTAATGATGGCTATAAGACTTTTTATTATTATATCCTGTAAAATACTGCTGTCTTGTAATTTTACAATGGTGTTGTATAAAATTTAATGTTATATTTCTGAAATTTTCCAGTAATTTTTGACCATATTCTGTACAAATAGACTCTGGATGAAATTGTACACCCCAAAAAGGTAAATAGCGATGACGCAAAGCCATAATTAACCCTGTTTCTGTCCACGCAATTTTTTCCAAACAGTTCGGTAAGTCATCAGCAATTATTAAAGAGTGATAACGTACTACTGAAAATTGTTGAGGAATATCTGTAAATAATTGAGAACCATTATGGAAAATTTTACTAAGTCTACCATGTTGCACTTCGGGAGCATGAATTACCCTAGCACCGTGTAAATAACCTATTCCTTGATGTCCTAGACATACTCCCAGTAAAGGGATTTTAATATTCTTAATTATTTGTTGACAAACTCCAAAATCTGCTGAATTTTCAGGACGGCCTGGACCTGGAGAAATGACAATGTTATCAAAGGACATTTTGCTAATTTCGTCCCATTTTATCTGATCATTAGCAATGACTACAGGTGATTCTCCATTTACTTCCCCAATCATTTGGTATAGATTAAAGGTATAAGAGTCATAATTATCAATGATTAGTGTTCGCATAATTAAGTTACATTAAACCCTGTAGAGGGCAAGAATTTGTTACCTTACTTGACAAGGTTGAGTCTTTATATCAATGCGTTGTGTTCTGCTGTTGCTTAACTCAACCTACAAAGTTATAAAGTTGATCTTTCAGATTTTACATGAATTATCTGCTTTTTTGACAGGATGAGTTATATATACATAGAAGTTGGGTTATTTTTTGCAACCTAACTACAAAATACTGCTAAATTCACCAATTAATTAACCGTCAACTTAACTAACAACTCCTCACGAGAAAGCTGAGATAAATTCAATAATAAATCAGTTCTTTCTGTTAAAGGAAGTTCTATTATTCCATTCACAGCATTAGATAATTCCTCATCTAAATTACCAAAACGGGCTGTTAATAAACTCACAATTATTAAACGTAAACCCTGTTGTAAACCTTCTAATTTTCCCTCCTCACGCCATTCTTCCCGTTGTTTAAGATATGCTGGTGATAAAGTCATAATTAACTCCCTATCTTCATCAGTAAAATTAGTCTTCACTTCTATATTTTTACGCCATGATGCTAAAATTTCCAGTAGGTAATGCCATTTTTTATTCTCTGTAGATACTTTAATTAATTCTTTGACTCCTTGGGTTTGAGTCTTCCCTTTTCCTAACACTGTTAACCAAAATGTGTCTTGATTTACTGGTAATTCATTAAGAACTACAATAGCTGTCTTTTGTGCTTCAGGTAGAAAATAAATTACCTTACACCACTCATCATCTTCTTCAGCCCGAAATGCTGCTAGTTTTTCTTCTGAACAAGTTGGTGTTAAAATCCATAAAAATGCTAATTCTTTCTCTAATATTTTTCTTCCTTCCCTTTTTGCTTGTCTGAGTAATTCGCCATGTACACTATATAATTTTAGCATACAATTTCTAAATGGTTCAATTAGACATTTTCTCAGTAGGAGTTCCTGGACTAAACCATATATCTATTTCTCTCACTTGACTTTTAACATTTTTATCTATTTCTACCATGCCTAAACATTTGAGTAATTCCTCTAAATATTCCTTGGCAAATTGGTCGTGAGGTTGTCTAGTCATGGTAATATTTTTTATCAAGATACAATAGGTAAAACTTGCTGAAAACGTTGACTTTGTTGGGTTAGAATATTGATTGATCTACAAACTTTTGTAAAACCTATTTAACCCAACCAGCAGTAATTACAAATTCAAGTTTTCTAAAAATGGTTGAAAATTAGTAATTAAATCTTCATAACTAAGTACAATAGTTGGAAAAGACTTACTACCATAATCAACACCAGATAATAATGGAAAGGGATCATCTTGTAAAGATTTCCAAGTACCACCAGCAGCTTTTAAAATTACCCAAGCACCTGCAATATCCCACACTTTTGGAGTTGCTTCTATACCTCCCAAAACTGCTCCCATGGCCACAGTTAAAAAATTATAACTAGCAACTCCTAACATCCTCAATTTACAAGGAAAACCCGCCTGAATAATAGCGGTACTTCGAGAACAAAGATTCAAAAAATGATTACCACTGATAGGATCTTTGCTAGTTTCAATTAAGCCATGATTTAAAAACGCTCCCGTTGGCATTTCTAAACCAGAATTACCACCCCAAAAACCATGAAAAACCTGATTTAAAGGTGGCATAAAAACATAACCAAAAACAGGTACACCATGATAAAGTAATCCTAGAGAAATTCCCCAAATGGGTATACCTCTAGTAAAATTGGTTGTACCATCTAAAGGATCAATTACCCAACACCAATCTGTACCGGGAAAAACTTGATTGTTCTCTTCGCTTAAAATACCATGATCAGGAAATGCTTTCATAATAGCATTAGTTATTTCTTGATCAGCCCATTTATCAGCTTGAGTTACTAAACTACCATCAGCTTTTTCTAAACCTTGTACTTTGCCAAAATCTAACATTAATTGTTTTCCCACTTTGTTAGTAGTGGTTACACAAAAGTCTAAAATCTCACTCCAAAAATCCTGCATAACTTAACCATTACTAATTATTTATCAACTGTAGGACTTACGCAAGTGTCACACTAAACAATCTGTTGAGTGGGTGCGTCAGATATCAAGAATTTGGTTATTTACATGATTTATAATGTCTGACGTGGTTGGTGAGCTTGTCGAACCAGACCCTACCAATGTACCAGTTGCCTAAGTCCTGAACTGTATCAATTATCAATTGTCAATTATTCATTGTCAATTAATCTAAATCACTTTCTAAAACTTTAGACAAAGCCTGTTTACCACTAGTTTTAAATTCAGCGACATTTACTTGATTTAAAAACCAAATTGATATGATCATTCCCGCAGCTTCTAAAGCAAAAACTGCACCGTAAGCTAAACTTAAATTACCTACAAAAATCTGTTTTCCTAAATCTAAAACACTACCACCAATTATAGTAGCAATACCCCTAGATATAGACTGTGCTAAACCCCATGCACCAATAAATGTACCCGCAGCTTCAGCTATGGTTAAATCTAACATTAAACTTACTGCACCAGTAGTTACAAAACCAGTGGATAACCCAAATATTACTAAACCAAACTTTAAATAATTACCATTGGCAGAAAATCCAGAAAAGCCCAATAATAAAGCGGAAAAAGCTACTAATAAACAACCTAGTTTTATTGTTCTTCTTTTACCTAAACGTGGTACTATGAAAAATCCGGTAATGCTATAGGCAATTAAAATTCCTGTACCATAAAAAACGTTTAATTTTGTACTTTCGGAAAATGGCATATTAAATACTTGTCCTGCATAGGGTTCTAAAATTGGATCTTGCATAAACAAGCTAATTGTCATCACTAATAAAAACATGAAAAATAGTCCAGTTTGTGGACTAGCTGTTAAAATTTTCCACGCTGTTTCTAAACTAATATTATCGTCTCTATTTTGAGAATTTGCCCTGATAAAAAATCGAGAATATTTTTTTTCTACCCCTACTGTAGCAATAAGCGATAAACAAAATACAATACTAGGAACTACTAAAAATAAGCGATTTATGGCAGTTTGTAAAGTTTCTAATGTTGTATTTCCATCCAATTGTTCTAACAAGCTAGAACTAATAATTGCGCCCACAATTATTCCTACCATTAACATAGACCATACAATTCCCACAACTTGAGAACGGTTATCTTCTTCAGAAATGTCTACTAATAAGGCTGCAAATGCTGTGCCACTAGCGCAAATTGCTAACCCATAAATACCAAATACTAAACTTAAAACTGCTAACCATCCGATACTTCCTAAATTCCAAACCCAAGTATTATTAATAGTGGCTACATTATTTAATTGCCACATTACTTGTATCATTAAATAAGCAGCGATCGCAAATATTGCTGCCCCAAACCAAATATAAAAAGTTCTATGATATCCTAACAATGGTTTACCATCAGAAAATTGCCCAAATAAAATTCTTGTTGGGGCAATAAAATAGGGTATTGCCAATATTAAACTGCCTATAGTTGCAGGAATTGCTATTTCTTTAATCATGACTCTATTTAACACTCCTAGAGTTAAAATAGACATCATACTTAAACCCATTTGAAATAATCCTAACCTAAACATTGTTAAAATGTTCACTGTTGGCACATCTAAAAATGTCTTTTGTTCATCAAAAGTCATAACCAATTTTTCCGTTATTTACACAATTGAATATCCCATTAAATAATATAAACCGAAAAACTAATTATTTCTACACAGACTTATATATAAATAGTAGGTATAAAAAAAGTTGACTATAATATATATTAGCGATCATTTCATAGTAAATAATTATTTTTAGCCTGTCTAAATATAAAACCTAGTACAGCTTGGCGTAAATAAAACAACCATTCTAAATTGTCCAAAAGCCTATACTGTCTTGGTTTTAACTTTTGACTTTCGCCCTGCGGTAGTAGTCACTCACTCATGAGTTTTATCAGGATCTTTAGTAGCTACTTCGAGAACTAAACCTTCTTTAGCCATAATTGCACCTGAAAATTTTGCTGCTGCTTGTTGGGCGATATTATCGAGAAAATCGTCATCATGGGATGGATCATGGTGATAAATAACCAGAGTCTTTACCTTAGCAGCTTCAGCCACTTTTATCGCTTCCTGCCATGTAGAATGTCCCCAACCAATTTTAGGCGAATTAGGAGAATTATATTCATCATCAGTATAAGTAGCATCATATACTAATACATCCGCATCACGAGCTAACCATAACACATTTTCATCCAAATGATGAGGATAATGTTCCGTATCAGTGATATATACTGCCGCACCGCCACGCCAATTTACTCGATATCCCACTGCTTCCCCTGGATGGTTGAGATGGGCAGTTTCCACCTCAATATCATCTATCTGTATGAGTTGTCCCGGTTTAATATCATGAAAACTTAAAGTAGACTGCATAATCTGTAAAGGTACAGGAAAATTAGGATGCAGCATTTGATCATTCAGACGCTGTTCTATAGTTGAACCATCAGGAGCGATCGCACCATAAATGTTAAACTTATTACCAGTAATAAATGCAGGTATAAAAAAAGGAAATCCTTGAATATGATCCCAGTGGGAATGGGTAAACAAAAGATGTCCTTCTACGGGCATTTGTGATAACAGCGACTGTCCTAATATATGAAGACCTGTACCACCATCAAATATCAATCTTTTACCACCGACTTGCATGGATATGCAAGGTGTATTACCACCGTAACGGACAGTATTTAAACCAGGACTGGGAATACTGCCCCGAACGCCCCAAAAATGCACTGTAAATTTATTTCCTATCCTAGTCATGAGTATTGTTTACTGAACGGTCAAATGATTAAAAAACATTAACAAACAAAATTTCTTAATTTTTTACTGTAAATCAGGTTTCAGATGATGAGGCTTTCTTCCATTTACGAATCCTATATATTTTACTATTATGGACTAAGTTTGAGTGTCATACATTTTATATTGTCAAAATTTACGGAAATTTACGGAAATTTAAGTTCATAATTAGATAATTTTTCCAGACCATTACCATAGGTCAAATTATACTGTAGTGGTGTAATACTAATATACTGTTCCTGAATGGCAACCACATCAATAGGAATATTTTGAGGCAAGTTTAAACCTATAGGTGGTTCAACATCTTCCAAAACCTCACCAGTTAACCAATAATAAGTTTTACCGCGAGGATCGACTCTTTTATCAAAAACATCTACATAACGTCGCACTCCTTGGCGAGTACAAACAACACCAGCAATTTCTGACCAAGGAACTGGAGGAACATTGACATTCAGTAACATTAATTCTGGTAAAGGTTGCTGGGAAATTCGTTTCACTAAAAGTTCAGCAAATTGAGCGGCAGTTTCAAAATTTTTGTAAGTATGACTAGTTAAACTAAAGGCAATACTGGGAATACCCTCAATTAAACCTTCCATAGCCGCAGAAACTGTTCCAGAATAAAGGATTTCTGTCCCTAAATTTGCACCTTGGTTAATTCCCGATAGTACCAACTCTGGTGGCCTATCTAATAAAGCCCATAATGCTAATTTTACACAGTCTGATGGTGTGCCATCACAAGCCCAGGCTTTTACGGTAGGATGAAATACAGACTCAATCATCTCAGCCCGAATAGGTTGTAGTAAAGTTAGTCCATGTCCAGTAGCTGATCTTTCCCGATCTGGACAAACCACAGTAACATCATGACCTGCTATAGCTAGAGTATTAGCTAAACTATGAATACCAGGGGCATAAATGCCATCATCGTTACTAATTAATAATCTCATTTGTCACCAGAAATAGTTATTGTAATTTGTGCAATACAAAACTCACACAAAATGCTCATATCTGAACAAATAGAGCAAATTTGATGTTTGCTTCCTGCTTCTTCCAAGGATCTTGTCCACAGGCCTAAATTCCGCACTTGCCGCACGTATTCGGTGTTCTAGGGCTTTTTTTAACAATATAGCAGGATTTTAATTATGATCTTTAATCTGCCGACAGCCATTATGGTCAGGACTTACACAACTGGCACATTGGTAGGGTCTGGTTCGACAAGCTCACCAACCACGTCAGACAGTATAAATCATGTAAATAACCAAATTGTTCATATCTGACGCACCTACTCAACAGATTTTTTAGTGTGACACTTGCGTAAGCCCTAATAGTAATTAATCTTTTCTACCTTACTACATAAGTTGGGGATCTTGCTGCTATGTCTGATATACCAATCCTAAATCATAATTATTCATGATCAAATACGTAATTAGTAAAAGATATTTTTAATATCCTACAAAGTTTGACTTTGTGGTTGAAGTGGTATATTGAGCGTAATCCATAGTCTTAACCATTAGTTGCATAAGACACAAACTTAATAACCGTATTTTCTTTAATTAGGATTGCTATAGTTAATTAAATGTGCATAACCACGAAACCCTTGTAGGGACAATTCATGAATTATCCCTACGATGATTTTCACTAGATGCTTATTAACTAGTACATTTACGTTTTCGTAAACAGTCCGTAGTTTGATCATCCCTGGACAATATATCTGCTGTTACTTTTAAATCAGTACTAGCAATCAATGTGATTTGAGTATTTTTTGTGACAAGCTCATAAACCGCAATACTAGAATGAGTGTTGCATAAATAGAATGACAACATCATCAATCCTATGGTAATGTTTTTTTTCATAGGTACATTTAAACAAACTTTTATTTGAGATAACGGTTCTAAATTGATGCCATCACGATAACCTTACATAAACTTTCTATTACAATAATATCTGTAAAAATTCGCACAAAAATCTGTCTGTAGAGTCTAATTAGATACTACAGAAGTGAAATTTTTCCTTCTATTATCGCTTACCTGCTTTGAGGTAAGAATATATTAAGTTTTATAGGTTATTAGCTGTTAATTGCTCAAATCAGCCATAACTAAACTGAACAATACCCCCCAGTAAGTCAATTTAGTTACAAGATAACAATCTATTTAATTATTCTCCTCTCAGTAGAAAGACCCGGATAAAAAAAATCTTTTTTACATTTATTTTTAAAAGATTCTACTTTAAATACAAGTTCTATAAAACACATAAACAATAAACTCTTTTAGACTGATGACTGAGTACAAGGTTCCCCAAATCTAAAAAATATTTCAAATTAATCCAAATCCCAGGCTGAAATAACACTAGTAATTCCAGTAATAATAATTTTATAACTAGATAACTAACAAGTAATTAAAATGTAATCAATTATGCTTACTACTCAGAGAATTATCGAACTAGGTCAAAATATATTACTGACATTTAATATCTGTTTTTATGCTAAATACTACAGTATATTTTTAGCTATACATAGGATAGCTAACCTATTTAATGACTATAACCGCTAGATAAATGTTGCTGTCTAATAGACATAGGAGTGAAAATGAATGTGGGACAATTTATAAATTGTCCCTACAATGATTTCAAACCACGCTTATGTAATTATCACAGAGGTATAATAAACATAATGTAAAACTCAGGTTACAAGTCAGTAACTTAGCCTGCCGTAAGCCATAGCTAGTGTAATAATGTGAGATCCTAACGTAGTTCTTACTTGGCTTCGCTAATGCACCTTTGCGCGAAATAAAAACTGTGGTTCATTTAGCTGAAAATAGATGTAAAGCTGAAAATAGATGTAAAATAGATATAAAAATACTACCTAGTTTATATAAATAAACTGAGTGTCAAATTACACAAAATCCACTTAAATAATAAGGGGCTTACTTGTAAACAATAACTTGCGTATAACCTAATTATCAGTAAAGTCAAAACTTATTAACTATATTTTATCAGTGACAAGGAGTAGTAGCTGTGTCAGAGTCCAATAAAAAAATCATCCCCATATCTCGTACAGAACCCAGCAAACAACGCCGTCGTCAGCGACAGGTATCGAAAACAGGTGATAAAAAGGCGACTAAGCAAAAGCCATTACCATCTAGGGACACTGGCATGACTCCCACAGCACCTAATCAGAACAAGGGTACTATTGCTCCTGGGGAGAAACAACCACCATCAGGAGTGATGATACCTACCGCATTTAAACCTGTACCACCAGTTAAAGAACCAGGTAGAGGACAAGTTAACAGGCAAATTAGCGGGCAAAAACCAACTACATCAGGAAATACGAGATTAAAAACGGTACGTATAGAAAAACCAAAAGTTCACAGACGTACATCTCGCAAAACCAGGTTAAAACCAATGGCACAAACTATGTTATATGCTTTGAGGTTATTAATTATGGGTGTGGGTATTGGGGCAATTGTTGGCACAGTTCTATCAGTTTTAGATCCAGCTAATCGTATTAATACTACTACTTCAGTTACTTCAACTAATCAAGCTCAAAAACTACCTCAAAATCATACTTCTAGTCTTCTTGTTAACCAAGAAATTACTGATTTAAAATCATCCGTTCAGAGTTTAACTACTGCTAGTGCTGAATTAAACGCAGGAGTATTTTTACTAGATTTGGATAATGGTAACTATGTAGATATTAATGCAAATACTGTTTTTTCCGCTGCTAGTACCATTAAAATTCCTATTCTTATTGCTTTTTTTCAAGATGTAGATGCAGGTAAAATTCGTCTGGATGAAATGCTAACTTTAGAAAAGGAAATGATCGCTAGTGGTTCTGGAAATATGCAATATCAAGAACCAGGAACTAAATATACTGTGTTGGATGTGGCCACAAAGATGATTACTATTAGTGATAATACAGCTACAAATATGTTAATTGCTAAATTGGGGGGAAAAGATGTCTTAAATCAGCGTTTTAGCAGTTGGGGATTGACTAATACTAACATACGTAATCCTTTACCAGATTTAGAAGGAACTAATACCACTAGTCCTAAAGAGTTGGGGGTATTGATTTCTTTGGTGAGTCAAGGTAACTTTGTGAGTATGCGATCGCGTGATTTAATCTTAGATATTATGAGTCGCACAGAAAGAGACAATTTGATTCCTGCTGGGCTAGGAAAAGGAGGAAAAGCGTACCATAAAACTGGGGATATTGGCAAGGTACTAGCTGATGCAGGTTTAATTGATATTCCCAATGGTAAACGTTACATTGCTTCTATCATGGTAGCAAGGCCAAAAAATGATCAACGTGCTGCGACATTAATCAATCAAGTCTCTAGCACAGCATACCAGTATTTTAGTCAAACTCAAGTTACACCACTAATCCCTACAAATAATATTCCTACCAACAATATTCCTACCAACAATATTCCCACAAATATCATTCCTACAAATAACACAAATAACATCAATAATCTACCTACTACTAACTATTATCCTCAAAACTATAGATAAAAACTATAGATGAGATAATTTATAGAGTTGTTATTCAAATCTTATACTTGAGATGATCTGATTCAGACATCAAAAGAAGTAGCTACTCATTTCAACACTAGTAATATTATTTTTATATTCTCATACTTATATCTAACCATTTAGATTGAGTTATGGGCGCACTACTAGAAATATAATCAACTCCAGTTTCTGCAATTTGACGAATAGTAGTTAAATTAACATTTCCCGAAGCCTCAATTTTCACTTTACTATCTTGCTGTCTAATTAATTCGACTGCTTTTGTGATCATTTCTATGGACATATTATCTAACATGATCATATCCGCAGCACAATCTAAAGCCTCTTGTACCTGTTCCAAGGTTTCTGTTTCTACTTCAATATTTAAAGTATAAGGAATAGAAGCGCGAATTTGAGTAATAGCTGAGGTAATACCTCCAGCAGCTACAATATGATTGTCTTTAATCATTACAGTATCATCTAACCCCATTCTATGATTAATTGCACCCCCTACAGCACTAGCATACTTTTCTAAGATTCTTAAACCAGGCGTTGTTTTGCGAGTATCAACAAATTTAGTAGGTAAATCAGCTATTCTTGTTACGTATTCATGAGTTAAAGTGGCAATTCCACTCAAACGCATAGCTAAGTTTAATGCTACACGCTCACCCATTAATAAACTATCGAAAGAACCATGAATCTCAGCTATAATATGACCTGGTTGACAGATAGCACCTTCACTAACGACATAATTAAACTCGACTTTATTACTGAGTAATTGAAAGATTCTAGCGGCCACAGGTAAACCTGCAATGACACCAGGTGCTTTAGCAATCCATTTAGCAGATTTAAATGTAGATTTGGTACTTAATAAAGATTGAGTGGTGCGATCGCCTCTTCCTATATCTTCAATTAACCAGCTTTGTAACAATGGATCAAGAATTAGGAAGGGTGGTAATATATTTGTATAAGTATTCACGGTTGCAAGTTTGATGAACAGTATCAGTAATTTTAGCATAAGATCCGTAGATCCTTACAGGATATACAGCAGTTTCCGTTATTATGAGGTACAGATGTTAATGATAAAAGCCTTGTAAGACAGTCATCTTGCTGTGTTCATAGTGTACCTCATGTAGATGGAATGTGCTGTAACATTTGCAATGTATCGTGGTAATTTTATGATGATGGTGTGACAAAATGAGAAATTATTTAATGAAAATTAATAATTATTCACAACATCTATTGATATAATTTTACATGAACTTCTAAATAGCATTGATTCTAATATTCTATGTAAATTCTGCTACAATAAGCTGTTGTGCAGCTAGATTTTATATAATGATATTCACAGAAAAGTTTGCTGAAACTTTTTTCAATTTTGAGTGCATGACTCTTGAGTTGCTGCTGTGTATTAAAAATGCACAACAGCTTAATCCTGTTAAATATCAAATAATTATCAAATAATTAAATTAAAATCTCAAAATTATGAACACAATAAATATCGGTAAAATCTACGGATTTGATTATCTTCGTGCAGTTTGTTGTATACTAGTTGTGGCTATACATTCTAATATATCTGGTTTATTTTGGGGATATGAGAATATTTATGAATTTATAGTATACAACATATTTAACTTAGCAGTTCCTATATTTATGCAGACAGCACTAGTTTTATTTTTTATTAACCGTCAAAAGTATCCTAATTATTTCTGGAATAAAAGATTATTTAAGATTATTAAACTGTATTTATTTTGGGGAATGGTTGCCCATATTTTCAACTTAATTTTCAACAATGCTATATATACTAATTTTTTAAGTCAATCTATAACTTGGCGTAGTTTAATAAGTTTTATTATTGAAGATGGATATGGAAACCCTTTTTACTTTTTCTCTTGCTTATTATTTATGACAATGTTAGCTGAATTGGTTGTGATGCTCATAGAAAAAACTCGGATACAAGCAGAATTTATCATCTATCCAGGGTTAATTCTATCTTGTATAACTGTTTTCTTATTACCTTTAATTCCAGAAATTATAGGTACACAATTTAAGACTATAGTCGAAGTTGCTAACCCTCTAAATTTTATACCTTATGTATTTTCGTCATTTTTAATTACTCAATGTCTAATTAAAAAGAAACAAGCAAATGATACCTATCAAATTAATTATCTGCAAATATTTGTCTTACTATTTATGATAGTAATATTTATTTTTATTGAGTGGAAATTTTTCAGTAAACCCTTTGTTTGGGAAGATCACAAACATTTTTCTCTTTCAGTATATACTAGATTATCTTTAGTTTTTAGTGCTTGGTTAGTTACTTTAGTCTCAATGAAAATATCATCAATTCCTCAACCAATTATTAAACTATTTTCTGATTTATCCCTGGGTATATATGCTTTACATACATTTATCTATATATTCTTGCAAAAACTAATAATAGGTATAGTTCCTGATCAAACCTATTTACCTATTTTATTATTTACCATGACTTTAATAACAGCAACTTTTTCGACAAAAGTCGTGAGAAATTTCCGAATTTTTCAGGATGTTGTTTAAGGAAAACAACAAATCTCATAGTAATATTTTCTCAGTATGATAATTTATATATGGTATAGAAAATTGAGAGCGATCGCCTGATTTACCCCTTGACAAAATCTTCAATTTCATCTATATTAATGTTATCTGTGGGAAACTGTGCACCCATATATAAAGTCTCCGAACAAGCTAAAATAAACGTCATAATTGGTAAAATTCATCTTGGGTATAAAAAACCAAACTTTGAGGAAAAACAATGCGGGACACATTTAATCGTATGATCGGTAAAACTCGTTATATTGTATCTCGATTATTTCTAAACTTAAACGGAAGTGATGTTGCACCAATATTAGGAATATTAAATCGGGTAGCAAGAGAGGCAATAGATACAGAAGGGGACATAGAAGAATTAGGAGAAGGATTAGTAGATATTTGTCAGACTATCTTACAGTATGATCAATATTGGCATTCTGCATCCAATGAAGGAGATGTTTTTTGGAATGAAGGGGAAGCAGGAGACTACTTTAATGAACTATTTACTGACTCGGCACAGAGGTATGGTGCAGATTTACAATTAGATAGTAGTAGTGAATTACTATCACTGCCAGTAACTCGTAATATCATGATTATGATTACAATAGCTTGTGAAGGGGAAGTTCCTGACATAGAAACAGATTTATCCAATAGACAAGCCTTGAAAGAAGGTTTAAAAGCTATAATTAATCTGCATTATAAACATAAATTACGGGCTATTCAAGTACATTTTTCTCCAGCAAGGTTGGGAGATGAACTTACCAATGATCAATTATTAGAGTATTATCCAGAATTGATTCCATTGTAAAAATTTATCAGATTGCAGCTTTGAGTCATGAATAAAAAAGACTGGCAATACTTAGCAAACTTTGACAATACCAAAAACCACCAACCTGAACAATACAACAGTAAAACAATGATTATGATCATATTACGTAAATTTACAGTCATTTGTTTAGCCTTAACTTTGTGCTTAACAACAGTTGCTTGTGGAGGTGGAAATCAAACCACATCATCCACATCTAATAATAGAAATGTGAGTCAAAGTGTGACTCCTACCAAACTTAACGATGGTCAATATGATGTACAACAGGGTACATACAATGATGCTAATGGAGAGTATACATTATTTTTGTTGAATCATAAACCTCCTAGTTTTGCCACAGAAAACTTACAAATGGCAAGATTGACAGATGAGGAAATTAAAGCTGGGAAAAAGACTTATTTGAAAGTAGAAAATGGTCAACCTAGCTTATATATGAGTGAAGATTTTAAAATTGAGTATGTGCATAATGTCACAGAAACTAGAAATAACCCACAAACAGGACAAAGAGAAACTATCATAGTTCGTCAAGAAAGTAGTTTTTGGGCTCCATTTGCTGGTGCTGTAGCGGGACAAGCTATTGGTAGTTTATTATTTAGACCACAGTACTATGTACCTCCAGTATATCAGCCGGGAGGTATTATGACAGGGTATGGTGGTTATGGTTCTAGTTATGATGCAGCAGTTTCTAATTACCGTTCACGCTATAATAGTCCACCAGCAGCCGTAAAAAATCGTACCACATTCCGCACCACAGGAAATTTAAGAAATTCATCAACTACAACAAGCGCGACAAAGAATACCAATGGACGTGCTACTGGTTCAGGTTTTGGTGGTAGTACCCTGAGAAGTTCTGATAAATCTCAATCTACGACACAACGTAGTTCTAATAGTTTTGGTAGTGGTGGAGGTTCATCAACAAGACGTTCTTCGGGCTTTGGTAGAAGAAGATAGTATGTAAATCGGTAGTTGAGCTTTAGCTCAACTACATAACTACCTTTCGTAGTTGTGGTTAAGCAATAAACTATGCTCCTACAGCCTCCTTAGCAGCATATAAAACCTCAGCCGAAATATCTTTCAAACCACGTTCACGGGCAAACTTTTCTGTATTTCGCTTCACTTTACCCCTTACAAAACCAGGAATTTTATTCAATTCTGCTAACCCATCTTTTGTCCAATTCAAATCAGATTCTGCAGATATTCCCTTAGTAATTACCTCTTTAGTATCATGTCCTCCAAAAATTTCTAAAAGATGATCTTCCATCCCCAGAGTAAAGGAATTATAGATTAAATCTGTAATTTGATTTGTACCTTCATAACCCATAAATGGTTTATAACCAATGGGGAAATTTTGCACATGAATTGGCGCAGCAATTACACCACAGGGAATATTCAAACGTTTACCTACATGGCGTTCCATCTGTGTTCCAAATATGGCAGCAGGTTCAACACGAGCGATCGCATCCCCAATTTCTCCATGATCTTCTGTAATTAAAATCTCATCACAATATTCACTCACTTGTTCTTTAAACCATTCTGCATCATACTTACAATAGGTACCAGCCCAAACTACATGAATACCCATTTCTCTTGATAAGATTTTCGTCATAGCCGCGGCATGGGTACTATCACCAAATACCACTGCTTTCTTACCAGTTAAATTCTGACAGTCAATAGAACGAGAAAACCACGCCGCTTGTGATACATATAATGTTTGTTCGTTGATCAATTCCTCATAATTAACAGTAGCACCTTGAGCATTAATTACTTCTTGAATTTTGCGAATACATCTAGCAGTTTCCACTACTCCCATTGGTGTAATATCTATAAAAGGAGTACCAAATTCAGCTTGTAAATAATTGGCAGTCATCATTCCTAATTCCCGATAAGGAACTAAATTAAACCAGGCTTTTGGTAAGTTCTTTAATTCATGAACTGAAGCACCTTCGGGAATTACAGCATTGACTTCAATTCCTAAATTATTCATCAACTTTTTCAATTCTGTACAATCATGATTATTGTGAAATCCTAAAGTGGAAACACCAATAATATTAACGCTTGGTTTAACCGTTTTCTCTGTGGATAATTCACCTTTTTTTTGTGCTTTTTGAATGTAAAATTGCACAATTTGATGTAAAGTTCTATCTGCTGCTTGTAACTCATTTACTCGATAATGATTCACATCCGCTAATAATACATCACCCTTAGTATCTATTTGCGCTCTTTCCACAAAATTCTGCAAATCTTCTTGTAAAATACTAGATGTACAAGTGGGAGTTAAAACGATTAAATCAGGATGTTCTTCTGCATCTTTGCGAGTTATATTATCTACTACTTTTTCCTGAGAACCACGCGCTAATACATGACGATCTACAATACTAGCGGTAACAGGTGTAAAATCACGTTCTCTGGATAACATCGAACGCATTACATTAAAATAATCATCTCCTAGGGGTGCGTGCATAATAGCATGAACATTTTTAAAAGAACTCGCTACTCTTAATGTACCAATGTGAGCCGGACCAGCATACATCCAATAAGCTAATTTCATCGGGTTTTCTCCCTTAATTAGTTCCAAAACTATGATTACGTTTATTAAATAGGATTGTCGCAAAAGTTTGAGCAAAAAAAGAATAAGGTTTTTTAAGTATTTATTTAGTAGGTAATTGTTGAAACCTAGTCTTTAATAAGGTTTTAGCTATTTATGATTACTATATTTATCTTGTTTATGTAAATAACTCTTAATAATTTGAAATAATATTTAGATCCCGGACTTCTTTAAGAAGTTGGGGATCTGGATCTTGCTGTTATATATTAAGATATTGGTGACAATCGGATGTAAAATTTTCAGGTTATGGCTGGACATAGTAAATGGGCAAATATTAAGCGTCAAAAGGCTGTAGTAGATGCAAAAAGGGGTAAAACCTTTACACAATTATCAAGAGCAATTATTGTTGCTGCTAGGAATGGTATACCAGATCCAGCAGGTAACTTTCAATTAAGAACTGCCATTGAAAAAGCTAAAGCAGCAGGTATTCCTAATGATAATATTGAACGTGCGATCGCTAAAGGAGCAGGTACTTTCAACGATAATAGCATTTTAGAAGAAATTCGTTATGAAGGTTATGGACCAGGTGGAGTAGCAATTTTAATAGAAGCGTTAACAGATAATAGAAATCGCACAGCCGCAGATTTACGGGTATCATTGAGTAAAAATGGTGGTAATCTCGGTGAAACGGGTTGTGTAAGTTGGATGTTTACTCAAAAAGGCGTTTGTATTCTTGAAAATGTTGTCAGTGAAGAACAACTTTTAGAAATTTCCTTAGAAGCTGGTGCCCAGTCCTATGAAATAACTGATGATATCATTGAAATATTTACAGAAATTGCCAATTTAGAAAACCTCAGTCAAACATTTAAAAAAGCTGGGTTGACGATTATAGATGTAGAATTGCGCTGGATACCGGATAATTATATTGAAATCACAGATAACGCTCATGCTAAATCTTTGTTAAAGTTAATTGATATTTTAGAAAAATTAGATGACGTACAAAACGTTACAGCTAATTTTGAAATGTCCGATAGTTTAATGGAGCTAAGTATAATATAGTATCAAATTAAACATTTTTATTAATCAATAATCTATATTGATACAATTGACAAATTCTAGTTTGTGACTATAATTACAAGTTAGTTAAGTATAGTAGTTCTTGTGTCTAAACTAACAATTTTTTTGTCACATTTCAAATACAGAGATTGTAGGATAACTATACAGTTCTTTACTAGTGATGAAAACTTCTTTTATGAATAAGTTAATCAAAGTTTTACTGTTAGCTGTAGCATTTACCACTCCTATGGCTATTTCTATCCCTGGAGTTGAAGCTAATACTTCTGGTACTAAAGCAGAAGTTACTAATGCTCAACTAAACCCACGCTTAAACCAACCATTAAACCCACACTTAAACCCACGCTTAAACCAACCATTAAACCCACACTTAAACCCACACTTAAACCCACCATTAAACCCACACTTAAACCCACGAAATCCACGCTTAAACCCACACTTAAACCCACGAAATCCACGCTTAAACCCACACTTAAACCCACGAAATCCACGCTTAAACCCACCATTAAACCCATAGGCAAATCTCAGTAAGTTAACCTTTGAGGTTTTATAATCTAACATATATTGAAGCCTTACTAATCAGGACTTACGCAACTGGTATATTGGTGAGGTGTGGTTCGACAAGCTGACCAACTACGTCAGACAGTATAAATCATGTAAATAACCAAATTGTTGATATCTGATGCACCCTAGAACAGATTTTTTAATGTGACACTTGTGTAGGTCATACTAATATCAGAAGTGAGGCTTCTTATTCTGAGCACATCAATAGAAATTACATGATAATTGATGGCTTTCCCAGAGTAGGTATCATAATTTAATAAAAAATAACAGTTGAAAACATTACAGATAACTTTTTCAGCAAACCCTATTTACTGATATTTTAAAAACAAAAGAAAGAAGCAGTATAAGTAAAAGTTTTACTCTTTCTTTTGCTAAATTTTCGATAATGAAAAGGCCATGTGGCGAAAGTTGGTTAGATTTTTGGAGATTATTGGTTTTATGTAATACATTTCAAATAACTTCTTATACACCAGAGAGATTTTTACATCTTTTCTTACTTTTCAAGCATCGTCTTAATTTCTCATCTATGTATTTATAATTTCTTGGTCAAAAATAGATTTTTAGGTGAGACAAAAAAGCATTATATCAATAAATAATGACATTCAACAAAACAAATTATCTTAATGTTTATTATTTACAGAATCTTAATAAAATTACTATTAAAACTTAATATTAATTGCACATAAAAAAAGTCATGCCAAATAACGAATTAGATACAAAGACTTCGGCATTACTGCCAGATCCTAACCCTTTTAATGGCAGTCTTAACCCTAATCCTAATCCCTATCTCACTAGTGCGGCTATAGTTCCTGATTTTAATGCAGATGGTAAAACAGATAAACTTTGGGTAAATATCCAAACTGGAGAAATTTTTGTCCGGTTAATGGATGGTACAAAAGTTTTAGAACAAGCATCATTAGGTAAATATGATTTACAAACCTGGAAGTACAATTTAGCTGATTTCGATGGTGATAATAAAACCGATTTCCTATTAAGAAATCAACAAACTGGGGAAAATGTTCTCGTATTAATGAATGGTACAAAAGTCGCTAATTATGTAGCATTAGATCGAGTAGATCCTGGTTGGAATGCCCAAATTGGTGATTTTAATGGCGATCGCAAAACCGATATTTTCTGGCATAATACACAAACAGGTCAAAATGCGCTTTGGCAAATGAATGGTACAAAAGTAATTGGCGCTACCTTATTAGAAACCACTAGTTTAGGTTTAACAGCAGAAATTGTAGACTTTGATGGCAATGGTAAGAGTGATCTTTTCTGGCGTGATACTACCACAGGTGCAAATAGCGTGTGGTTTATGGATGGTAGTCAAGCCACCAAATATGATTTACAATCACAAGATGCTTCTTGGGGTTACAGCCTGGGTGATTTTAATGGTGATATGAAAACTGATATTTTATGGCGCAACACCACCACCGGCGAAAATAAAATTTGGACTATGAATGGTGTGTTTGTCACTGAAGGAGTTCTCAACACACTAGACACTGGTTGGACAGCCAAGATAGGTGATTTTAATGGCGATGGTAAAACCGACATTTTCTGGCACAACCAGACTACAGGCGCGAATACTGCCTGGTTAATGGATGGTACAGCCATCAGTTCTGAAGCCTTCCTCCCTAGTAACCGCGCTGGTTTAACAGCATCTTTGGGCGACTTTAATGGTGATGGTAAAACAGATATTTACTGGCGTGATCAACAAACCAGTGCTGATGTTATTTGGACTATGAATGGTACTTTAGCTACTGAGACTACCATTGCTGATACAGAAAGACTGACTCCAGAGTGGTACACTGGTTGAAGATAGCTGAAAAGCGGGTTAAGTTAAATAGTTAAATAATTAAATAATTAAATAGGGTTTCTCAGAATGTAGATCATAGTGTACATTATGATACACCCTACCAACCTTGCCTCTCCCCGTATGGGGGAGGGGTTTATTGATACATTAAAAATTTTTAAAACATCCTCTAATAACCTCTAACAAATATCTTAATAAATATCTGGTTCTTGCCAAAAAATTCGTTAAAATAGCTGATATTTTCTACAAATTTTCATCAAAACCTGACATGACTTCATCAGAATATCAACAACGTCGTCAACAATTAATGAGCAAAATCGCTAATGGTACGGCTATTTTCAGAAGCGCACCTACCGCAGTTATGCATAATGATGTAGAATATAATTATCGTCAAGATAGTGACTTTTTCTATTTAACTGGATTTAATGAACCTCAAGCGGTGGCAGTGTTAGCACCTCATCATCCTGAACATCGTTTTATTTTATTTGTACAACCTAAAGATCCAGAAAAAGAGGTTTGGAATGGTTATTTATGCGGTGTAGATGCTGCAAAAGAACTTTATGGTGCTGATGTGGCTTATCCTATTACGGAGTTGAATGAGAAGTTACCGCAATATTTAGAAAAAGCAGATCGTTTATATTATCATTTTGGACGCGATCGCTCATTTAATGATACTATCCTTAGACATTATCAATCTTTGTTACGTACCTATCCTAAACGGGGTACAGGTCCAGTGGGTATTGAAGATGCCAGTCTCATTGTCAGTACCATGAGATTAGTAAAAAACAAAACAGAACTCAATTTAATGCGTCGCGCTGTAGAAATTGCGGTAGAAGCCCATAATAAAGCCTTACAAAATAGCACTCCTGGGCGTTATGAGTATGAAATTCAAGCTGAAATAGAACATATTTTCCGGCTACGCGGTGCTATGGGACCTGCTTATCCTTCCATTGTAGCATCAGGCAAGAATGCTTGCGTACTGCATTACGTTGAAAATAATTCTCAAATACAAGATAATGATTTATTGCTGATTGATGCAGGTTGCGCTTACGGTTATTATAATTCTGATATTACCCGTACATTTCCTGTAAATGGTAAATTCACACCAGAACAAAAAATACTCTATGAAATTGTTTTAGAAGCCCAAAAACAAGCCATAGAAGAAGTTAAACCTGGTAATGGTTTTGATGCACCCCATAAAAAAGCCTTGAGAATTTTAACAGAGGGTTTAGTAGAAATCGGTTTGCTTAAAGGTGATATTGATAAACTCATTGAAGGGGAGAAGTATAAACCCTTCTATATGCACCGAACCAGTCATTGGTTAGGATTAGACGTACACGATGTCGGTGTTTATCAACATGGAGAAAATTCGCACATTTTACAAGCGGGTCATGTATTAACCATAGAACCGGGATTATATATAGTACCAAATATAAAACCTGCCGAAGATCAGCCAGAAATTGATCCACGTTGGGTAGGAATTGGTATTAGAATTGAAGATGATGTATTAGTCACAAGTGATGGTTGTGAAGTTTTAACTGCGGGAGTTCCTAAAGAAGTTAAGGATGTAGAAAGGTAAAAACTATGGAATATCTACCAGAATTTCCTGTTATCTTAGTTACTGAGGCTGACTATCAGTTTTCTAGTAATGAAGCTATTGGCAGTGAACTGAAATTCTGGTTTGATCATCAAGAATTAGGTTGTTGTTCATATAAACAAGTTAAAAAACAACATACAGGAGAAGGTTGGGCGGAAAAAGTAGCATCAGAATTACAGCACATTCCATCTACATGAGGTACACTATGAACACAGCAAGATGCCTGTGTTACAAGGGTTTTATCATTAATATCTGTACCTCATAAGCTGTTGTGCTTTTAACTTGAATAATTAATACAAGCAAGATGCTTGTGCTACTGTAACTTCAGGTTTTTTAATTATACAGTGAGTGCTGCACATTAGCTTAATAACGGAAGCTGCTCTAAATGAAATTTTTTAATTTACAAATTAATTTACAAATAAAAAGATCCCCAACTTCTTGAAGAAGTTGAGGGTCTGATCACATCACAAAACCTTATAGTTGAGGTACAAATTGCGATTTATCAGGGACAAAAGTGTACTCAGCTACAATTTGTCTAAATTCTTCCCCATCAATGCTTTCTTTGTCAATTAATAGGTCTACTAAACGATCCATTAAACTGCGATTTTCCCGCATAATTTTCTTAGCTGTTTCATAGCAGTCTTCTACAATGGCGCGTACTTGTGCATCTATACGAGACGCGATCGCTTCCGAATATTCTGATCTAGTGGTCCAGTCTCTACCTAAGAAAACTTCCCCTTGTTGGCTTTCTAATGACAACGGACCTAAATCGGACATTCCAAAACGAGTTACCATTTGTCTAGCCATGCCGCTAACCTGCTGTAAATCGCCTCCAGCACCAGTTGTCACCTCCGCAGACCCAAAAATGATCTCTTCGGCTGCACGACCGCCTAAAGCGCCAGCAATGCGAGCTTTGATTTGGGAACGGGTAATTAAACCTTGTTCCTCATTAGGCATAAACCAGGTTAAACCCTGAGCCTGTCCTCTAGGAATTAAGGTAACTTTTTGTACTGGATCATGGTCTTTTAATACTGTACCTACTAAAGCATGACCAACTTCATGATAGGCAATTAATCGCTTACTCTTGCTATCTACTAAAGGTGTACCTTCCATACCAGCTACAACCCGATCCACTGCATCATCAATTTCTAATAATGTAATGGCTTCTTTGCGTCTTCTTGCTGTTAAAATCGCTGCTTCATTTAATAAGTTCGCTAAGTCTGCACCACTAAAACCAGGAGTACGACGAGCGATCGCTTCTAAAGATACGCCTTCGTCTAATTTCTTATTTCTAGCGTGAACTCTTAATACTTCTAAACGTCCTTTAATATCTGGTGCATCTACCGTTACCTGTCTATCGAAACGACCAGGACGTAATAAAGCTGCATCTAATACATCAGGGCGGTTAGTAGCTGCGATGATGATAATACCAGTATTACCTTCAAAACCATCCATTTCAGTTAATAGTTGGTTGAGTGTTTGTTCCCTTTCATCGTTACCACCACCAATACCAGCACCACGCTGACGACCTACAGCATCAATTTCATCAATGAAAATGATACAAGGAGCGTTATCTTTAGCTTTCTTGAACAAATCACGAACACGGGACGCGCCTACACCTACAAACATCTCTACAAACTCAGAACCGGAAATACTGAAAAATGGTACTCCTGCTTCACCTGCGATCGCCTTTGCTAATAGAGTTTTACCAGTACCAGGAGGTCCAACTAGCAACACACCTTTAGGAATACGCGCACCAACGGCTGTAAATTTTTCTGGTTGCTTTAAGAAAGTTACAACCTCTTGTAATTCTTCCTTAGCTTCTTCAATACCTGCCACATCATCGAATTTTACACCAGTTTTCGCTTCCATTTGGAAACGAGCGCGAGACTTACCAAAGTTCATCGCTTGGCCAGGACCTCCGGGAAGGTTATTAGAACGACGGAATAAGAAGAATAAACCACCTATAAGCAATACAGGGAAAATTAAATTTCCTAAAATGCTCCAAATTGCTCCATCATTTCTCATAGGATGCGCGTCAAAACTTACGTGCTTATCTTTGAGCTTTTGAATTAACTCAGGTGCATTTACAGGTAAATCTACTCGCCAACGTTGAACACGATTTTCAATATCTTGATCATTCGCTTCAATAATTGCCGTTCTTCCACCATCATACAGATCCACTTTGTTTACACGATCTGCATCTAAATATTCTAAAAAGCGTCCGTAGGTCATGCGAGTATTAGCCGCATTTCTGCCTGCATCAGTAGGATTATTTGCAAAATTACCTTGCCAAAAGAAAAAGCCAATCACTAAAGCCAGTATTGACCAAAGTGCGACAACTCTCCAAGAAAACTTCATCTTTAATTTGCCTCTAAATGTATCTTAATATGCTGTAGTTTGTTGAATTTAGCAATCTAGCAGTTAGTAACCAGTTTTCAACAGTCAACTTTGGAGTCAAGAGAACGGGATGATCAACTAATTGGGGTACTAACCACATTGATGCTTGCTATATCAAGAATCTTAATGAAACTTAACTTAATTCTAATATAATTTTGGCTCAGAAGTAAAATTGTCAGAATAGGGAACACAGAGAAAATTCTTTATTATGACTCCTAGTAGGGGTAGAGCGTAATCCTCCTTGATGTCAAATTAACGTAAAACCCTTAGCGATGGCGTTTAGCCAGGGGTGAAAATCCCGATGTCGTCACCTATTTAGCTCAACGAGCAAAATTATTTGTAGGGCTTACGCAAGTGTCACAGTAAAAAATCTGTTGAGTGGGTGCGTCAGATATCAACAATTTGGTTATTTAGATGACTGATACTGTCTGACGTGGTTGGTGAGCTTGTCAAACCACTCCCTACCAATATTTTAGTTGCGTAAGTCCTGAAAACGAAAAAACGACATCGAGAAACACAAAAAATTAGAGAGCACATTTGGGAAGCTATACCTTTAAGTTGAAACCAATGAGCGCTGCTAAACCCAAAACTTCACACCCTACACCCTGCACCTCAGTAACAAAACCCCATTTCTTTTAACCCCTGTTTTAACCTTTCTGCTTCTTGAGGATTATACTGTTCATGAAGAGCGATCGCATTTTCAAAGGCTATTAAACTATTTTGTACATCACCAATTTTTAACAAAACCACCCCTAAATTTTGATATGCTTGAGCATAATCAGGATTTAAACTGATAGCTTGATCATAAGCATTAATAGCCTCAACCCACAAGCCCATCGCCTTACATACCATCCCTAAATTATAATAACCAGTAATAAAATTTGCATCAATACCAATTGCTAATTCATAGGCCATCTTAGCTCCAAGTAAGTCCCCTTGAACTTTTAATAAATTTCCCAAATTATTATAACTTCCTAACTTTAAAAAACCATAAACAGGTAAATTCACCGCCGCATCATAATGATGAATAGCTTGAATTGAATTACCTAAACGTCCATAAGCAATACCTAAATGATAATGTAACTCATACAAAATATCATAATTAATATTTTCCCCCTGATCACCACTTTCTAATATTAAATTTAAACCCTTTGCTAACAACATTAAACCTTGAGAAATTTCGCCCATTTCTACATATAAAGCACCCAACTTACTACATACATAAATATCATCAGGATGATCTTGGTAAAATTTTCTCATAGCTGTAATAGCTTTACCATGTTTATTTTGATGATCAATTACAGCTTTTTGATATCCAGAATGGATAATTGCTACATTAGATAAATAACCAATTTTCCAATAAGATTCTTTTTTGATAATTTCCGTAATACTATCATCAACTAACGCATGATAAGGACGACTAAATTTAATATTAGCATGATTACGAAATAACCGAGAAACTAATGAATAAGGAGACTGTACTGATCCTAATTCCTGTCTAATTAAATTAATTAAAATATACTTATCTGTAGCTATTGCTGCTTTTAATTGTGGAACTATTTCTGGTTTTAAAGTTTCATCAGCATCTAACACCAATACCCATTTTCCTGTTACATATTTTAACGCTTCATTTCTGGCTATACTAAAATCATCACACCATTGAAAATCATACACCTTTCCACCAAATTGACGCGCTATCTCTCGTGTTTTATCAGTTGAGCCTGTATCAACTACTACTATTTCATTAACTATATTTTTAACACTACTAAGACACTTAGGTAAAGACTTCTCTTCATTTTTAACGATTACGCACAAACTTAAACTCATATTATAATATCACAATTAACAAGGAAATATAGAATTTTGGTCGGTTACTCAAAGAAGATCAAACTTATGGGTGTTATTATATCTTGATTGGAACTTATGACCCTAAAAATAATTCATATTTTTTATCCTACAAAACATTGTAGGTAAATTCAGGACATAATTTCCTTGTGAGTTTATCTGTGACTTGATATTTATTGTACCTCCCTATTATATGACATTGGTGATCAAAATGCTACACACTGACAATGGTTATGCTTCTAATTGGTTGCAAAAAGTAATTACCAAACCAAATTTATTAAAATTGGTCATGGGTATAATCATTTTTGCCACATTAGATTTTCACCTTAAAGCTGCTGCACAATCAACAAATATTACCAGCAAAGAAATAAATAGTTATGCCCAAGCTGTATTAGCTATGGAACCATCTCGCCAAAAAGCATTTGAGGAAATAAAAACTATCATTGGTAGTAAAGATGTACCTCCAGTTATTTGCACTGATCCTAAAAGTTTCTACCCTCTACCCAACAAGGCTAAAAAAATCGCTGCTGAATATTGTGATAAATCAAAAAAAATAGTAGAAGGAACTGGACTGACAGTAGATAAATTTAATAGTATTACTTTAGATATAAAAACTAATAGTGAGTTAAAATCTTTAGTATATAAAGAACTATTGCGATTACAAAAGACTTCTAAGTAATTTGTCACAATATTGTGATATCCTGTCGTGTTACTACTTATTAAAATCGGAGATTAGCAGCCAAATAATTTTGCTAATTTTGCACAAATTTGAGTAATTAAGTAAAATTAGGTGATCATGAATCCTTAGCTAGATTTACATATCAATGAGATCAATATTAAAGAAGTTATGTTAGATATGTTTATAAACAGTCTCTTAACCAAGTCATGCATAAATTCAATCATTTTCTTTGTGATATAAGACAGTAGAGATTTGATTCTTTTAAATTAGCATCTTAAGCACTGGTTGTTTCTTGAGTACAAATAAAAGTGGTAAGTTTTATATTCTTAGTGAAAAATTGTTTATATGATTAAGATTAGGTTAATCTACATAGTTCTACAGTGATACAAAAACTGGTGTGTGATATAAAACCAAGAAAAATGTGATACAGCTTTTGTTCATGCCTGAGTTAGATCAATAAGCAAGTATTGAGTTTAAATCACAAAAATATAGTCAAACATAGTCAAATATAATCATTTGTGTTATGATTGGAGAATGAAACTATCTGACCATGCAAAATTAAAAGGAATAAGCTATCAGACTGCTTGGAGAATGTGGAAACCCAATCTGCCAGTTGCGTAAGTCCTGGATCAGATAAATTATTATATTATTAGTTACTTATTTGTAAATTGATTATTGGTAGTGAACAAATCTCACAATTTCTATTGCTGTATCAAGCTATTTTAATATAAATAGATATTTAATTTGCATTAGTTTATGTCTTAGTTTATATTAATTTGCATTAATTTGCATTTATTAAGGGAAACAAGCCTAATATTAAGGCTATCTTAACCATGATTAACTATAATACTGATGCTAATTAAATATATAATATCATGTCCGCCCAATCACTTACGATATAGTTCATCATTGTATTGCCTTTTCCCAATTACCTATTACCAGCCTCAACAGATATGATAAGTGTTCCACCGGACATGATATAACAGTTTATTCACGTTTTTAAAATTAATGATGATTATACTTATGCTTATGCAACAGTAGAGCAATAATTAGTAATAATTAATAGATAAACTTTTAGTGCCAACACTCATAAATCCTAAGAACCTGAACTATCAATGACTCTGCTACCTCCTCCTTCTCCAAAAAAGGTTAAAAAACTCCTAGCTTTTTTCACACCTGAGATCCCAATTAACCAGTTAATTAATAGTTTTCAACCTTCCCCAGAAACAGGTATACTGCTCCTAGCCATTTTAATCGGCGGCAGTACCGGGATGGGTGTGGTGACATTCCATTATTTGATTGAGCTTATTCATCACTTAATGTTAGAAGAACTCATGGGAAAAATCGGCAATTTAGGTGCTTGGACTCTAGCTGCTGTTCCTATTATGGGGGGATTAATTGTAGGTTTAATGCGCTGGAGAACTCAGGATTTTGGTCCAGGACTATCTTCTTTAATTGCGGATACTGAGGGTAAACCAGTCAAGCATAAACTTAGACCTGTAACAAAGATGATTGCTGCTGCTGTGTCTTTAGGAAGCGGTGCATCTTTAGGACCTGAAGGACCTAGTGTGGAAATAGGTACAAGTTTTGGAGTGTTGTTATCTGATATTTTACAGGTTTCCCAAGAAAGACAGCGTTTATTATTAGGTGCCGGTGCTGCGGCTGGTTTAGCTGCGGGTTTTAATGCACCCATAGCAGGGGTATTTTTCGCTTTAGAAATTGTTATGGGAACCACTTCTTTTGCTACTTCGGCTGTAAGTGTAGTATTATTAGCGGCAGTGGTAGCAGCTTTAATTGCTCAGATTGGCTTAGGTTCTCAACCTGCCTTTGCCTTACCTGCTTATCAAGTGCGTAGTTATTTAGAGCTACCACTTTATTTAGGTTTGGGTTTATGTGCTAGTTTAATTTCTCTGACTTATAAAGAATCTATTCGCATCTTTAAGGCTGGTTTTGATGGAAATCTACCAAATTTGCATCTATTAAGAAAAATTCCCCAATGGTTTAAACCCATTATTGGTGGTGTTATTGTAGGGTTAGTAGGGTGGCGTTATCCGCAAATTTTGGGTATTGGTTATGGTATTGTCCAAGCAATGTTACAGGATGAGGATTTTTCCTTAAATTTACTACTGATCCTGTTGGTGTTAAAACTATTAATGACTTCTATTAGTGCTGGTAGTGGGTTTGTGGGAGGCTTATTCGCACCTGCAATGTATTTGGGAGCATCCTTGGGATCCGCTTATGCAAAAATTTTGGCTTTAATTATACCTACCATAGAACAATATATGGCTGCCCCTCCTGCGTATGCGATGGTAGGAATGGCAGCGGTGTTGGCAGGCAGTGTGCGAGCACCATTAACTGCTATTATCATGTTATTTGAGTTAACCCGTGATTATCGTATTGTGTTACCATTAATGGCGGCGGTAGGTTTAAGTGTATGGCTGGTGGAGAGAATTAAACCAACTATGGATAGTAACTCTAATTTGCAACAAATCGGTCTGCCAGAATTGAAAGATGAAAAGGTAGAAATATGGCAACAGATGCTAGTAGTAGATGCAATGGTTTATAATCCGCAAAGGTTATTAGGTAGTTTAGGTGTTTTGGACGGGGCAAAGATGATGATTAATCAGCGATCGCGTAGTGCTTTAATTATTGATGAGAGTAACAATTTATTGGGTATTTTGTCTTTAGAGGATATTAGACGTAATTTACCTATTTGGGGTCCTGAAGTAAATTCCTTGGTGGACATAAGGGAAAATTTTGCTACTCAAACTCTGTTAGATATTTGTACCACTGATATTATATATGCTTGGGAAGATGAACCTTTATCCGAAGCTATAGATAGAATGGAGTTAAGGGGTTTACATCAGTTACCAGTAGTAGCACGGGATAATCCTAATTGTATTTTAGGATTATTAGAAAAGGAACAAATTCAATTAACTTGTAATTTAACAGCTATTAATAAAGCACTTGATCACTATTTACCAGCTTTACCGACTGTAGTTAATTAGTCAGCCGTCAGCCATCAGCAGTTAGAATAAGCTGTTGTGCCTTTAAATTGAATAATTAATACAAGCAAGATGCTTGTGCTACTGTAATGTAACTTCAGGTTTTTTAATTATACAGTGAGTGCTGCACATTAGCTTAAAGCATTTTCTCCCCTCTACCTGCACTCAATCACAGTCAAGAGGCCACAAAAAAGAAATTAAAAAATTTTTTTTCTAACCTATTGACATTCTCGGAATAACCCTGTATATTATAAAAAGTGATGAGTGAATCGCAGTCCAAGCCCCCATCGTCTAGAGGCCTAGGACACCTCCCTTTCACGGAGGTAACGGGGATTCGAATTCCCCTGGGGGTATTTAGAGAAAATATTATAATTTAAATTGTACAGATTATACTAGTACAACTTAAAGCTTGTTTTTAGTTGAAACAAAGCAAAATTAACTAACCTACTAGCCATGATATCATGAGACGATATTAGAATGTATAATAATTATGCAACAACTAGGTAAGGCTGATATAAAATAGAGGGGGGTATAATTAATTATGTCTCTGGATGAAATTAAGCCTGTGGATGATCTAACAGCCAAGTTATATCTACCATATATGGGTAACAAAAAAAACCTTTTACGCTTCTTACCAATAGCTATAGGGCTGTACCAACAAGGTAGAGTAGAAGGTTGCCGTGTGATTGAAGCTAGTGAAAGTATACCCTTTGCAGCAACTTGGAATGTTTCGACACTACCCACAGATATAACTTGTTGTCGAATGCAGTTTAATCGTGATCCCGATTTAACCTATGAAATCATCATGGGTAGTTCTGAGTTTATTAATTTTTTAATTGAACTCTATGATAATTATAGACGTTCTCACACTACAGATTTTTCTAAGAACTTTTACCGCAGACTCTTACAGGTTGAAAACATTTACAGGTAGATATATCTAGTAGATTTTAGTAGGTTTTATTAAACGGCAGAAGATTAGTTTATGGGTTTTTACAGTTAATTGGTAAAATTCTTCTTAGTCTTTTATCTTCTGCTAATTTTTGTAACTTATAAAAATCTCGTGACTTTTTGAACTCCTTCTTATCTGTCACTTATTACCTTTCTCCTTTGATCATAAACATCTAAAATGAGTAAACACATTAATTTTAGAAAGTTTTGCAATTAGGAGTGCATAAGTGCCTAAGTTTCCTAAATATTTGCTAGTTGGATCAGTTGCAGCTTATAGCGGTAAATCTACAACTGTTTTAGGTTTGTCTCATCAGCTACAACAAAAAGGTCTGGATATTGCTTATGGTAAACCTTTAGGTAATGTTGTCAGCACATCTGTTGGAATTGTGATGGAAGAAGATGTGCAGTTTATTACTGGTAGCTTGGATTTATCAGAGAACCGCATTGCTCCTACTTTATTATCTTTGGATGAAATTAGCATTCAGAAACGATTAAAAGGGGAAGATGTTACTAATTATCAAAGTTTACTGGAGCAAGAATATTTACAAGTTCCTAGAGGTAATTTGGTATTGTTAGAAGGTCCTGCTAATTTATCCGAAGGACTTTTGTTTGATTTATCATTACGTCAGTTATCTCAAGGTTTAGATGCATCTGTCCTATTGGTATGTCGCTATGAGTCATTAATAGCAGTAGAATCTTTATTATTTGCTAAACAACAACTAGGCAATTATTTGCTAGGCGTAGTAATTAATGATGTGCCCCATGAAACTATGAATACTGCACAAACATTATTACGCCCCTTTTTAGAAAAACAGGGAATTGGAGTTTTAGGGATATTACCCAAAAATGATTTATTACGGAGTGTAAGTGTAGAGGAATTAGTCAAACAGTTAAAAGCGGAAGTTTTATGTCGTAGCGATCGCCTAGATTTGTTAGTAGAAAGTTTAGCCATTGGTGCAATGAATGTCAACGCAGCCGTTAAATACTTCCGCAAACGTCGTAATATGGCAGTAGTTACCGGAGGCGATCGCATAGAAATTCAACAAGCAGCCTTAGAAACATCTACACAATGTTTAATCCTCACTGGACAACTACCACCACCATCATTTATCCTTAATCGTGCTGAAGAGTTAGAAATTCCGATCTTATCCGTTGACTTAGATACTCTTAGCACAGTGGAAATCATAGAACGTACTTTTGGACAAGTGCGTGTTCATGAGCCTATAAAAGTTAAATGTATTCGTCAACTAATGTCAGATCACTTTGATATTGATAGGTTGTTGTTGCAGATGGGATTAAAAACAGCGACGGTCAGATCATAATTGTTTAGAGTTTTAGGGTGCGTCAGAATCTTAAAATTGGTAATTTTAACCTAAATTATTCTGTTTGACGCACCCTACAAACTACTACAAACTACAAAATATTCAAAAATTCATAACTAGCAACTTGGGTTATTAGGTTTATTGAGTGGTATGTCTTGTGTCACAGATTCTGAATCATTTTCTTTTAGCACTTTCTGTACAGGTACAACTTCTACCATAGTAGATAAATCAACAGTAGTTTGTAGTTTTGTATCTGATTCAGAAGGTAAAGATAAATCCGTAACTTCTTCTACGGGAGATTCAGAACTTACCACTTCAACAGTAGTTTGTAGTTTTGTATCTGATTCAGAAGATAAAGATACATCCGTAACTTCTTCTACAGGAGATTCAGAACTTACCACTTCAACAGTAGTTTGTAGTTTTGTATCTGATTCAGAAGATAAAGATACATCCGTAACTGCTTCTACAGGAGATTCAGAACTTACCACTTCAACAGTAGTTTGTAGTTTTGTATCTGATTCAGAAGATAAAGATACATCCGTAACTGCTTCTACAGGAGATTCAGAACTTACCACTTCTTGAAGTTCGGGAATATTTTCTACTGGTTGTGATGGAGATACAGGCGTTTTTTTCTGTGCCTTATTCTTCACAGCACCAACAAAATTACCAATAAATGTTTGTAACTTAGTCCAGTTTTTCTGGACGGACAACTTAGAGATAGTTTCTTGCAAACTCACCTTAATCAAAGCTACACTAGGCAAAGGCGTTTGTTGTACCTCTGGAACAAGTTGACGACGGAGAGATAAAGTTTGCCAACCAAACCATACCAACAACGACACACTAGCCAAATGTCCCAATAATAAGCCCCCAGTAATATGGGGTGCAAAAATCCATAATGTTAAAGCATAAAAGAAACCTACACCACTCCAGATAAAATCATTTTTACGATGAATTTCTGGAAGCAAGAAAGCAGATAAGTAAATAGCTAAACTACCCAGTACAACTGTTAAAGAAAGGAAATAGGCCAGCATTTTTTTTAGGCTCCAGTTTAATCAATATGTGCCACTACTTTAATTTCGCAAATTTTGTCACTAAATTGTTGACTTAGATACAAAATAAAACTAAATATCTGTATTGCCTGTAAATTTCATCTATCTACATCAACTCTTAATATCTTCTTTAGAAGTGAACTGAAAATCTCAGATTACCCTTAAAGAAGAAAGGATCTACAAGAGTTAGCCACATAATTTAGCCACATAAGTTAGTCAGATAAATTTATGACCCTACAAAGTTTTGGTGTGATTGGATTAGCCGTTATGGGCGAAAACATTGCTCTAAACGTTGAGCGTAATGGCTTTCCAATAGCAGTGTACAACCGTTCTCGTGAAAAGACCGATGCCTTCATGTCCAACCGTGCCACAGGCCGTAATGTCAAAGCTGCTTTTACCTTAGAAGAATTTGTCGCCTCATTAGAACGCCCCCGCAAAATTCTAGTAATGGTACAAGCTGGTAAGCCTGTTGATGCGGTAATTCAACAACTTAAACCTTTATTACAAGAAGGAGATATCATCATTGATGGTGGTAACTCTTGGTTTGAAGACACTGAAAGACGCACTCAAGAATTAGAACCCATCGGCTTACGCTATATTGGTATGGGAGTCAGTGGTGGAGAAGAAGGCGCGTTAAATGGTCCTTCTTTAATGCCAGGTGGTACAAAGAGTTCTTATGAATATCTTTCTCCCATTTTCAACAAAATCGCCGCACAAGTTGATGATGGTGCTTGTGTAACCTATATTGGACCTGGTGGTTCTGGTCACTACGTAAAAATGGTTCACAACGGTATTGAGTATGGCGATATGCAGTTAATTGCAGAGGCTTACGATTTACTGAAAAATATCGGTGGTTTAAATGCCCAACAATTGCATGAAGTATTTAGCGATTGGAATAAAACCGATGAACTCAATTCCTTCTTAATTGAGATTACAGCTAATATTTTCCCATACGTTGATCCAGAAACTAAGAAACCCTTAGTAGATTTAATTGTAGACGCTGCTGGACAAAAAGGAACTGGTCGCTGGACAGTACAAACTGCGTTAGAATTAGGCGTTGCTGTACCTACAATCATTGCGGCGGTAAATTCCCGAATTTTATCTTCTATCAGAGATGAACGAATTGCTGCTTCTAAACAATTAACTGGACCTGTTCCTGCTAAATACTGTGGTGATATCAAAACCTTTGTGAATATGGTACGGGATGCGCTGTACTGTTCTAAGATTTGTTCTTATGCACAAGGTATGGCTTTATTATCCACAGCGTCTAAAACCTATAATTGGGATTTGAATTTAGGGGAAATGGCACGTATTTGGAAGGGTGGTTGTATTATTCGCGCTGGTTTCTTGAATAAAATTAAGAAAGCGTTTGATGAAAATTCTACCTTACCTAACTTGTTGTTAGCACCTGAGTTTAAACAAACAATTCTCGATAGACAAGCAGCTTGGCGGGAAGTAATTGTTACTGCGGCAAAGTTTGGTATTCCTGTACCTGCTTTTAGTGCGTCTTTGGATTATTTTGACAGCTACCGTAGAGAACGTTTACCACAAAACTTAACTCAAGCACAACGCGACTATTTTGGTGCTCATACTTATCTGCGTACAGATAAAGCCGGAGTATTCCACACAGAGTGGGTTCCTATTACTGAAAGCAAGAAGTAAGCATTAATTAATTAATTAATTAGCTGTCAGCCGTCAGTCGTCAGCCATGAGTTTTTTGAATTTAAGCTGACAACTGATAGCTGATAACTAATTACTGATAACTAATTACTGATAACTGATAGATGAATCTTGATATTGTTTACTAATTCCTAAGTTAATTTGTTTCATGAGCGAATATAAACCTAAGAGAATTATGAATGTAATAAAAATAATGATTAATGGTTGTTTACCAAGTATTTCTTCAATACCTTTAGTAATAATTGCATCAGGCTGAGTCACAAGATCCCAACTATTGAAGCGTAGAAACCTCCCCCAATAAATACCAATAGAATTGAGAATATGGGTAATTAATTCTGCCGTGAAAATCCATGAACTTTTACCAATTTTGTGAAAATAATGACCCATATTAATTAAGGAAATAACATAAGCCTGAAATCCTGCCATAATCACAACAAAATATACCGGAAATAACACGATAGCAATAATCCATACTGATTGCACTCGACGAATATCATCTATTAAGTGAATCACATCTGTTAATAAATAAGGTGCATTAGGTAAAAAAGTGTAAAATACGATAAATCCTAACCACCATAACCAAGTTTGTCCGCGTTTTTTCCTAAATAACCAAACACTTAACGCTAAGGGTATAAATGCTAAAAATAAATTCCATGTCATCCAGCGCATATTGATTTGTAATACTTGGATAACTGTAGCAATTAAGTTCATCATTTCTGTTTTCATAGTTTTCTCAGAAGTATTTTAGAAAATGTTATCGTACAATTTTATTCAAGTTTATTTAATTTTACCCTCAGATTATTTTCTAATATAACTAGCAATTGTCATAATTTTTAGAAATTATCTCTAAAATAAAGTAATATTTTTCTTAATAGCTACAATAATTTTTTGTCAATTCCACATTTTTCGTTAGTGATTTTGGTAAGTTAGTAACATAAAAACCTCAACCGAGAAAGTCGAGGTTATTTTGTTAAGTGCGGGGAGAAAATTCTTTATTCTGACTCCGTGACTCGGTGACTACTTAGGCTGACTACAATAAGTATTGAGTTCTTTTCCTAAGTTATCTAAATCTTTGCCAGCAGTATTAGCTGCGGTTGTGAGGGTAGCATCTATTTGTTTTCTAGCATTTTTTATTGTAATTCTGCCTGGTACTGATGCTTCCGCTGTTTTAGTATCTCCCAGGGCTTTTGATGCTTTTGCTATGGACTGAGATAGCTTATCAAATATTTTTACAAATTTATTTTGATATTCTGTGAGTTGAGGATCCTTCAATTTTAGTTTTTCTAATGATTTAGTAGTGTTATGTAGATCCTTGGATAGTTGTAAACTGGTTGATACTTGTTGACCTTTCTTTGTGTCAATTAATGATATACCTTGGTTAACTGTGGTAATCAATTTTTGACATTGGGAGGTTTTACTTTCGCTACAACTCGTAATGAAAATGGCTAGGGTTAAGCTAATTGGAGCGATTATTTTAGAATAAGACATACCTAACTCTATAACCTTTATCTACATATCTTTTTAAAATGCTTGGATGCAAACACAGAGATTAAACCCAAGTAAAACGGAAGTTAAACCTATGATTATCGGGGCACAATGGTAAATAAATGATAGCATAAGTTAGAAAATTCGGCTGTGCTGAATTAGAGTATGAAATGGAAAAGTTACAAAAATGAAAGTCTTACTCTTGTATACCTGGAATGCCTTTGCGTCAAACCTTGATTATACCCTCAATCAGCAACGCCGAAAATTCTAGTGTTAATTTCTGCTGTATTGAATTTGTGTACAACATTTAAACTGAACAATGCCAATATTTCCACTGGAATCTAGTCTGATGATAATATAAATAGTTAGCTATTTAGCTATCTCCCATCACCAATTAATTACCCATGACCTATGTTAAACTATTTACAACATCAAAAATGGATGAATTATGCCTTAGAATTAGCAAATAGGGCAGGTGAAGCGGGAGAAATTCCAGTGGGGGCAGTAATTATTGACCCCAAAGGCGATTTAATTGCAGTAGGGGAAAATCGTAAAGAACGAGACAAAGACCCTACTGCTCACGCAGAAGTCATAGCTATTCGCGCTGCTAGTGAACATTTGCATAGTTGGCGTTTGCTTCACTGCAGCTTGTACGTAACCTTAGAACCTTGTCCTATGTGCGCTGGTGCCATCATTCATGCGCGATTGGGAACTATTATTTATGGTGTGGACGATACTAAAACTGGCGCAATTCGTACTGTTATTAACATTCCTGATCATCTGGTGTCTAATCATCGTTTGCAAGTGTTGGGAGGTATTATGGAATCGGCCTGTCGAGAACAACTACAGAAGTGGTTTTTACTTCACCGTCAGCATCAGAAATAACAGACAAATATCAAACTGTCCAGATACTAGCACAAAAATTACCCAAGAAAATTTACGGTGGAAGTAATTAAGTTTGTGTCACATTAGACTCAAGAAGTAATATCCACTGTTATGATGAAATTTTTATCTGCTTGTACTTTCTACAATAAAAACCTGACAAATACAGGAAATACTTTAGTACCTGAAAATACTTCCCGGGTTTCTTCTTGGTTAGTTCCCATAGCGTATTTTTTAGGACGTTATTTTGTCATACCAGCATATTTTGGCAATATTAAAATTACAGGACAAGAATATTTACCTACGGATGGTCCAGTAATTTTTGCCCCTACTCATCGTTCTCGTTGGGATTCGCTATTATTACCTTATGCGGCTGGTCGTCATGTTACAGGACGAGATATGCGGTTTATGGTGACAATTAATGAGTGTAAGGGATTACAGGGTTGGTTAGTACGGCACTTAGGAGGGTTTGCTGTAAATATTGATCGTCCAGCGATCGCCACCTTGCGTCATGTGTTAGATTTAATGCAGCAGAAGCAAATGTTAGTCATTTATCCTGAAGGAGGGATATTTCGAGACGGTAAAATTCACACATTAAAACCTGGTATTTCTCGTTTAGCACTCACAGCTGAATCTAATTATCCCGGTTTAGGCATTAAAATCATACCGGTAGCAATTCAATATAGTCAACCCTATCCTAATTGGGGAACGAATATCAATATTCATATTAGTGAACATATTGATGTGGTAAATTATCTTGAAGGAAATTTAAAATCTCAAGCAAAGAAACTAACCGCAGATTTAACCAATGAATTACAAAAGTTAACCTATCAACAATCGGAAAATAATCCCCATATTTTAGCAGAAATACGTAGTTAGTAAGTAATTTGGTAAAAATAAACGGCACTTGGGTGATCATGGTAAATTGTCTGCTGCTTATGTAGCATTAATTTGTCAATATTTATCTGATTTCTTTTTATTTGAAAATGTTAAGGGTTTAAGTAGAACTGACAAACACCTTGTATTTTATTAATCTTTAAGATAACAATTGTAAACTGTTGGCTATGCTTTAACTGAACGTTTAATTAATTGTCTGGAATATGGTGTACCTCAAGATAGAAAAAGAGTTATTTTAATTGGTTTAGGACTTACGCATTGACAAAAAACATTATCTATGTATTCTAGATCATGCGATCGCTATTAAGATTAGCAAAAATATGCTCACGTACAACTAAAGTAAACAGATTCCTCTGTACTTCATACCAGTTG
>NZ_JACJPV010000033.1 GCF_014696225.1 Anabaena sp. FACHB-1237
CATATTGGGGGATGCCAGCAAGATGCTTGTGCTACATATTGGGGGATGCCAGCAAGATGCTTGTGCTACATATTGGGGGATGCCAGCAAGATGCTTGTGCTACATATTGGGGGATGCAAGCAAGATGCTTGTGCTACATATTGGGGGATGCAAGCAAGATGCTTGTGCTACATATTGGGGATGCCAGCAAGATGCTTGTGCTACATATTGGGGGATGCCAGCAAGATGCTTGTGCTACATATTGGGGATGCAAGCAAGATGCTTGTGCTACATATTGGGGGATGCAAGCAAGATGCTTGTGCTACATATTGGGGATGCAAGCAAGATGCTTGTGCTACATATTGGGGGATGCAAGCAAGATGCTTGCGCTACTATTGGGAAGAAGATGATTCTTGTTCTATTTCTGAAGTAAGATGAATTTTACCTTCGGCAAATTCTACTAATGCGTTGAGTTCATCTATTGATCCTACTACTAATAAGCGATCGCCTGTTAATAATTTAGTTTGACTATCAGGATAATTAATTTCTCCCCCATCAGCACGACGAATGGCCATTAAACTCACTCCGGTAAAATAACGCATATCAATTTCTGCTAAAGTCATACCAATTAAAGGAGAATTAACTGGTAAATCATACCACCGATGATTAAGATCCTGGGTCACTTTTGCCAAATATTCGGCAATTTCTGCCTCAGTTCTTTCTGGACGTAAATCTAAATAATGATCTTGTCTAATTTTCTGCATTTTCTGTTGGACAATTTCCGGTAATAACCCCACACTAGTTAATAAATGATTGGCCATTTCTAAACTAGCTTCAAATTCCGGTTGTACCACTTCTCGCGCTCCTAATTGATATAATAATTCAATGTTTTTATCTTTAGTAGCACGTACCACTAAATCCAATTCTGGACATAATTCTAAGGAGCGTTTCACACATAATCTAATACTAGCAGGATCAGGTAAAGCGATCGCCATTACTTGAGCATTATTTACTCCCGCCGTTTCTAAAACATGAAGACTTACACCATTACCATATACGTAAGGGATACCTTTGTCTCGTAATTGTTGAATTTTACTTTCTGACTGATCAATTACTACTACGGGTAAATCATATTCCTGCAATAATTTCACTACATTTTGCCCAATTTTCCCATAACCACAAACTACAATATGATTTTGTACAGGTAATTCATCAGCCACATCCCGCACTCGATCTTCTTCTAAATACGGTTTTAACCAAGGCATAGATTCGGCTAAACTAAATAAAAATGGCACTAATCTTAACACAAAAGGAGTTAAAATTAATGTTACTGCTGTAGTTCCCAAAATTAATAAATATATCCTGCGGGAAACTAACCCTAAACTTTGTCCTTCACTGGCTAATACAAAGGAAAATTCCCCAATTTGTGCTAAACCTAAACCCGTAATTATTGCTGTTTTCCAAGAGTAATTAAATAACTTTACTAAGGGAGTAATAATCAAAAATTTACCCACAAATACTAAAGCTACTAATCCCAATATCAAATCTAAATTCTGCCACAAAAATACAGGATCAATCAACATTCCAATGGACGCAAAAAACAAACTAGCAAATATATCTCTTAATGGTTCAACAATTGTTAAAGTTTCATCCGCATATTCCACTTCTGAAATCATTAAACCTGCTACAAATGCCCCCATTTCAATGGATAATCCTAAATATTCTGTAAATAGGGCAATTCCTAAGCAAATAGTCACTACTCCTAATAAAAATAACTCTTTGCTTTCTGTTTTTGCTAATAATCTCAATAAAGGCGGAATTAACCAAATACCAGCAACTACCGCACCCGCAGCAAATAAACTAATTCTCAATAAAGCTGTAAAAACAGCTACACCAATTACTTCTGGTGGCTGATGTAAAGCTGGTAATATAGCTAACATTAATCCTAATGCCAAATCTTGAACGACTAAGATACCTAACATGACTTGGCCTTGAGGAGTTTCGGTTTCATTCCTTTCCATCAAGGATTTCAGAACTACTGCGGTGGAAGATAAAGATAATATAGAACCTAAGAAAACTCCCTTAGCTGGTAAGGTGTCCCAAGCACCAATCAACCCACAGAGGATCACGGTAATGACAATGGTAAGGATAATTTGTAAACTACCACCTCCAAGAGCGATCGCTTTCACTTTTTTTAATTCCGCTAGGGAAAACTCTACACCCAAAGCAAATAATAGGAAAGCTACCCCAAACTGGGCAAGGGTTTCCACTTGTATTATTTCTTTGATTAGTTTCAGTCCTCCAGGACCTACTACCATTCCTCCAAGTAAATATCCCAGTAATACAGGTTGTTTTAATAGTGCTGCTAAGAGTCCTCCACCAGCAGCTACAGCAAAAACCAAGACTAAATCAATTATTAGGCGAAAATCTTCTTGCACGGATTTTTAGTTAAGAAATGTAAACAACTCATTTATTTAGATGATATAGGAATTTTATATATTTATCTGATCACCTTTATTCTATATTAGTAGGGTGCGTCAGACATCAGAAATGTACTTATTAGCAGGATGTATTCAATCTGACGCACCCTACAACTATCTAGCTGTTAATGTTGTCAACTTATAATGTAAAATACTCAAACATTACCACAATAGTAACGGGAGACTACCATCTTGGGTATAGAACTACGCAGTTTCGTATTTCTGGACAACCTACAACCTCAACACGCTGCATATATGGGAACAGTCGCCCAAGGCTTCTTACCCCTACCAGGAGACACCTCCCTCTGGATTGAAATATCACCAGGTATAGAAATTAACAAAATTACTGATGTTGCTCTAAAATCTGCCTCTGTGCGTCCCGGAATACAAATAGTAGAAAGACTTTATGGGCTTTTAGAAGTACATTCTGGTTCTCAAGGCGAAACCCGTGCGGCGGGAGAGGCTATATTAGCTCTTTTAGGCGTAAAGAAAAACGAATGTATTAAACCTCGTGTAATTTCTAGTCAAATTATTCGCAACATAGACGCATATCAAACCCAATTAATTAACCGTACCCGTCGCGGCCAGCTTTTACTAGCAGGACAAACTCTCTATGTGTTAGAAGTAGAACCTGCTGCTTATGCTGCCTTAGCCGCTAATGAAGCCGAAAAAGCCGCCCAAATCAACATTTTAGAAGTACAAGCTGTGGGTAGTTTTGGGAGATTATACTTAGGTGGAGAAGAAAGAGATATACTCGCAGGTGCAGCGGGCGCGTTAGCAGCTATTGAAAACTCACCAGGAAGAGTACCAGCAAATCAAAATAAACGTAATGAGTAATTGACAATGGATAATTGACAATTGATAATTAGTAATATTCATATTTATTAATGGTTTATTAATCCTTTTAGATAGAATTTTTCACTATTACCTATTCCCTAAAAAAATGGCTAATATAGAACATCTCAAATTATTAAAATCTGGTGCAGTTAACTGGATAGAATGGAGAAATCAAAATCCACATATAGAAATTGATTTAACATCAGCTAATTTACACCTTGAAAATTTACGCGGCGCAAATCTTCAAGGTGTAAACTTCAATAAAGTAGATTTAGTAGCAGCTATTTTAGTCAGAAGTAACCTAAGTAAAGCTAATTTAACTAATGCTAATCTTGCCCAAGCTAAATTAATAGAAGCAAATTTACAAAATGCTAATTTGAGTATTGCTAATTTAACTGAAGCAATTTTAACTCAAGCTGATTTGAGTTATGTAAATTTAATTGGTGCTAATTTGAGTCATGCAAATTTAGAAAATGCTATGATGACAGATGCTAATTTAATTGGTACAGATTTTTATAATGCTAATTTAAAATATGCTGATTTAGTTAATGCTCAATTAATTCGTAGTAATTTGAGTTTTGCTAATTTGATGGGGGCAAATTTAATTACCGCAAATTTGAGTGAAGCTAATTTATATGAAGCTGAATTAATGACGGTGCAGTTGTATAAGGCTAATTTACATAAGGCTAATTTAACTAAGGCTCATTTAGGTGGTGCTTATTTATATAAAGCTGATTTAAGTCAAGCAAATTTAATGAATGCTGATTTAAGTTGGGCAAACTTAAAAGGGGCTAATTTGCAAGGTGCTAATTTGCAAGGCGCGAATTTGAGAGGGGCAATTATGTAATTATATGCAATTATGTAATTATATGATGTAGGGTGTATTAGAGCTTTAGCTCGTAACGCACCGAAGGTTTTATCGTTAAGATGTCAAGATGAGACAGTTATCAGACTGGATTATACTTGGTACTTTTACGTTTGGGGTTGGTATAGCTTAGTTGTTTGATACTCCAAAGACTTATGAGTTGTTTGAGTTGGCAGTATGCTAAAATTATACTTGTAGTGTAACATAGCTTATAGTAAGTTTTTTAGTGGTTCATTTTCATTATTGCAATCATAAAATAATCAGTATGTCTAATTTAATCGGTGAAATTATTGGCAGTAAATATGATATCCTTTCCAAACTTGGACAAGGTGGTAGCGGTGTTGTGTACCTGGCGAAGAAATTAGGTACTACTGAGCGTTATGCTATTAAAACTCTTTCTACCGATGAAGATAATGCAATTAAACTTTTAGAAAGAGAAACAGAGACCTTAAAAAGGTTTAATCATCCTAATATAGTTAAATTTATTGAACAGGGTTATGAAACCCGTCATCAACTGGTTTATTTAGTATTAGAATATTTAGATGGTCAAGATATAAAAACTTATTTTGATAGTGGCATTGATTTAAAAACAAAATTAAATATACTTAAACAAATTATTGATGCCATTAGTCATGCTCATTCTAAAAATATTATTCACCGAGATATTAAGCCAGATAATATTAAAGTTGTGGATACTGATGAACAACCTCAAGCAAAGGTTTTAGATTTTGGTATAGCCATTATTACAACTACTATTTTAACAAATACAATTAGAAGTTATCATACACCTTTATTTTCTGCTCCTGAACAAATTACTTTAGAGAAAGTTTCCAGAGATTCTGACGTTTATTCTCTAGGAATGACATTTTTATACTTATTGTCAACTCAAAATGATAGAATTATTTTTCAAGATGAGAGAGATAAAAACGTACTGTATCAATCTACTCAATTATCCTTAAATGGTTGCGGTAATTTTAGTAATTTAGTAGAAATTTTAAAAAAAGCTACAGATAAAGATCGTGAAAATCGTCCTAAGCTAGATGAACTTAGAAAAGTTATTGCTAATTTTCAAGAAGAACTAACAGAATCATTTAAAGTTATTTTTAATATAACTCGCAGAGCAGAACAAGAAATTAATGATCAACATAACTTTCAAAATAACATTTTAGCAATTAAAAATTACCTTGAGTCTTTATTCAGAGAAAATTCTAATACTTTATATATTAAAAAAAGCCGTGATCAGCAGCAGCGTGATGAAAATAAACTAACAATTGATATTGGTTTAGAAAGTTCATCTAAATTCTATCGTGCATTTATTAATTTAGATAATCATAACTCTACCCACATAACTGTACTACATGAAATTACCTTACCTCCTAATATACAAGAACAAATATTTGAAAATGGGTTGAATATAAAAGTAAATCCTATAATTGAGGTAGGTGCAGGTTTAAAAAGAAAATCAGATTTATCAGAACTGATTAAACAAATTTACCAAAAAGAACAGCAAATTAAAAACGAAATAGCAAATAATAAAGATTTAGCTGCTACTTTCGAGCAATGGCAATCAGTAATTGATCTTGAAAAACAAATAATCACTGATAAAAAATCAGTGTTTGAATACAGAGAGAAATATTATGATCAACAAAAACAAATTTTGATTTTATCATTGATAAAACCTATTTCCACTGAACAATTTGATCAAATTACATCTCCACCATTACCTGTTACTATTTCTATTAGAAATAACTCACCTTCAATTAAACAAAAAGAAAAGCAATGTGGAATTGGAGATATTATTGATGGTGATAAATCTAGTAATGGAGAATTAGTTGAAAAGATACATATTAGTATAGGAGATTTTTGTCCTCCTGAAATTATAGAATCTATTTTAGATAAAGGAAAAATAGAAACTAATTTTAAAGCACAAGAATCTGAAATTGATAAACGGCGTAAAGCTTTACGAGAAATTAGATATGGAGATTGTGAGAATACAACTTTATCCAAGGTAATAGCTGATCCAGCCAATGTTCAACCAATAGAAGCTAGTTTAATTCATAATTTTTTTAATCAAGAAATAGATAATTCACAACAACAAGCAGTATCTAAAGCCTTAGCTACTGAAGATATTTTTTTAATTCAAGGACCACCAGGTACAGGTAAAACATCTGTTATTACAGAAATAATTTTGCAAATTTTAGATAAATATCCAAATGATAAAATTTTAATTTCTTCCCAGTCTAATGTAGCCGTAGATAACGTTTTAACTAGGCTATCTCGTGTTGAAGAAAAAGAAATCATGTGTATTAGAATTGGTAGAGAAGAAAAAATCGAAGAAGATGCTAAACAATTTGAAGTTGAAAAAGCTATTATTACCTGGCAAAATTCAATAAGAACTAAATCATTAACTTATTGGCAAGAGTATCAAGAAAATAATCAACAAGTTCTCTCTGGAGTGAAAAAAATTGCTCACTTAGAAGATGTCAAAAGTAAATATCAACAATTACAATCAATATCTCAAAAACTAACTCAAACCATAGCTAGATTTAATTCTGAGTTGATTATACAAAAAGATAATTTAGCATCTATAGAGTTTTCTGATATTGCGTTAGAGCTAATATCTGAAAAACTGGAATTAGAACAAAAAATATTACAATCACTAGAAAAATATACTGAAAAGTTTGGGATAGAGTATCCTGAGCAAAAATATCTTTCCAAATGGATTAATGAAGAATATAAACTATTGCAAAGTATATTAGGTGAAAACCAAGCCAACTATGAGAATTTTATTCGACTGCAAAAACTAAACAAAGAATGGAATGAAAAATTAAAAAGAAAACAGGAAGATTTAGAATCTATTTTTATAGATAAAATTAATGTTGTTGGTGCAACCTGTTTAGGAGTAGCAAGATTTAAAGATCGTAATTTTGATTGGGTAATTGTGGATGAAGCTGGTAGATCCACTGCACCTGAAACATTTGTACCCATGTCTAAAGGTAAAAAAATTATTTTAGTAGGTGATCATAAACAACTACCTCCTATCATTGATCAAGAATTACAGGAAAAAGCCTTAAGTGAAAAGGAAATTCACAAGAGAGTTTTGGAAACAAGTTTATTTGAATATCTCTATGAAGAACTTCCTACAACCAATAAAATAACACTGAATAATCAATATCGGATGCACCCTCATATTGGTAATTTAGTTAGTACATTATTTTATGATAATCAAGTTGCTAGTAATCTGGTGAATGTTCAAGAAAAAGAACATAATCTAACACTTGATAAGTTCCATAAAAATATTTATTGGATATCTACTAGCGATGCTGGGGAAAAATCGCAAGAAAGAGAAAATGGAAAAAGTCGTAGTAATCCTTATGAAGCAAAAGTTATCAAAGCAGTTTTATCAAGGATTCAAGAAAATTGTGAATTAAATCAGTTACAAAAGCAAGTGGGTGTTATTTCAGCTTATCGTTCACAAATTGGTATTTTAGAATCTGCGATTGCACCTAATAATAAACAATTGTGGACAAATCTACATATCATTATTCATACAGTTGATGCTTTTCAAGGAGGTGAATGTGATATTATAATTTATGATTTAGTGAGAAGCAATAAAAATAAAAAATTAGGTTTCACTTCTGATGATCGTCGTTTAAATGTCGCTTTATCTCGTGCCAAACAACTATTAATTATAGTTGGTGATGATAACATGGCTTATCAGGGTAGAACTCCTAAAAATATTTCTAATCCTTTTAAACCATTAATAGAATATATAGAATATATTGATAATAGTAATTATTGTTCACGACTCGAATCTAGTGATTTTATTGAATTCACAATTAATTCATAATGGAGTAATATCATGGTTAGTCAAACCAAAGACTTTGAAGAAAAAATTCGTAAACGTCACTCACTTCCTGAAGCTATAGTAATTGATTGTCAACCTATTGGCTATCCTTTTTATGTTCTAAATCTCGATCTAACATATTTGGCAAATAGAAATTTAGAATTATTAGAAGAATATATTATGAAGTGTATTGTCAATAATTTGAATAAATTAGAAGAAATTGCTGGTTTTTTAGGTATAGATAATGATATACTTGAGAGAGTATTATCAAAATTAATTTCTGATGATATAGTTATTAGAAATAATGGTTTTCAGCTAACAGAAAAAGGACAAGATGCTTTACAGCAACAAACTATCTTATCACCACTTTCAGATAGTAGAACTTTCTATTTAGATGGTTTAAGTGGAAAGTTGATAGACAACTTTTCCCTAAATAAATTTGATGTTAAAAAATACCCAAATAACTGTATTAGTAAAGTCATCAAAAAACCTAGAAAAGATAATATAGAAGATATTATTGACTATTATCAAGATATTGAGAGATATTTACAAAATTCAGTCTCTAATAAGAATGTTGAACTGATTCAGGTAAATAAAATAGAAAAAGTATATCCTGAATGGCATGAAGTATTGTTAGTTTTGTATAAAAGTAATCCAAATGATAGTGAAATAGAATATGAAATATTTTCTAGAAATTCTATTCAAAAAGATTATCGAGAAACCATAGAAAAATTATATGGAGAGGGAAAGAAAATACTTGATCCTATTTTTCAGGATATGAAACAAGATAATACTTGTAATCAATCATTTACTGAGATTGTTAGTAGTATTAAAGATGAGGATGTTAAAAATGTAGAACAAATCAGTGCAAAAATTAGTTCTCTTAATGATCCTGATTCCTTCACAGATAAAAATACATCTGTCAAGGAAGAAAAGCAAAAACTGGAAAAACAACTAGAACAAATCAAAACTCAAACTAGAATCTCAGAAGTTATTCATACTACTGAACTAAGGGAATATCTTTTTAAAGCTTTAAAAGAAGCAAAAAATAGAGTAATGATTGTTTCCCCCTGGATCAAAAGTAATGTAGTTAACCGAGAATTTTTATCAACTTTAGAGGAAACATTAAAACGAAAAGTGCAAATTCATATCATATATGGTTATAAAGAAACTCCGGGAAGTATGAAAAATGATACCTGGTCAATTAATCAGTTGGAGAATTTAGCGCACAATTATAAAAACTTAAATTTTCAAAAAACTACAAACAGTCATCGCAAGCAAATAGTTTGTGATGATAAATTTGCGATAGTAACTAGCTTTAATTTCCTCTCCTTTAGAGCAGATCCCAACTTAACTTACAGAGATGAATTAGGAGTAGTTTTAAAGGATAAACAAACAATTGAGGATTTATTTAATAGTGCTATAAATTTAGTTAAATTAAAATGATTTCTAAATTCTATTAAAAAATCAGATTAAATAATATTAATAATTGTTGGTAATTGGTAATGGGTAATTGGTGATTGGTAAAATAATAAATCACTTATTACCAATTTTCCAATTTCCTATTACCTATGGCCAATATTTAGGGAGCAAGAGCATTACCGCGTATTAAACTACCAATGGTTTTAGCGGTAATTTTTAATTGTGTGAAGGGGTTCGCAGGAACTACTGTTTTATACAGGTAACTGTCAAAAGTAAGTTTCTGTACATCCAAATCATCACACATTTCTACAAATGCTTCCCTGGTAGCATCTGAACGATAGAAAACAGTTTGTAAAATGTCTAATACTTTGTAAGTCAGTCCGTATTTATTATCCCAACGTTTTAAGTAAATTTTCAGGTCTTTTTCGCTGGGGATACGCGCACCATAGTTAGAGGTTTCTACAATGGTTTCAGCACACATACGACCAGACTTAGCAGCAAAATAAATGCCTTCACCTGATGATTTTGTTACATAACCTGCGGCATCACCGACTAAGGCAATACGTCCTACAACACGACGGGGACGGGGATGTTCGGGAATGGGGTGAGCTTCAACTTTGATGATTTTGCCACCTTCTAATTTTGCGGCTGCACGGGCGCGAATACCTGCTTGTAATTGTTTGATGCTGGCTTTATTTACTTGCATTGTGCCAGTACCAACAGCTACGTGATCGTATTTGGGGAATACCCAAGCGTAGAAATCTGTGGATACATCATCACCGACATACATTTCTGCCATGTCGTTGTAATATTCCATTTTGTCTTGGGGAAGACGAATACGTTCTTGGAAAGCGATCGCATAATTGTAATCACCTGCGTCCATATCCTTAGCAATACGTGAATTTGCACCATCAGCACCGATGATTAAATCCACCTTGAGACTTTTAGTAACGCCTTGTGCCTGTCCTCCAGTATGATCAACATAATGGATGGTGTAGGGGTCACTATTATTGCCAGGTATATCAACTTTATGAACAGTGGCATTAATTAAATTCGCGCCTAGTTTAGCTGCTCTGTTCCGTAAGAAACTATCTAGCACTTCGCGGCGACACATTCCTATATATTCATCTTGATTTATTAAATTGATATCAACTTCACGGTTAGAAGGTGAAATCATTTTCATCTTCCGCACGCGACGATCAATAATTTCAGGAGGTAAGTCAAATTCGCTCACCATACACAGAGGAATAGCACCACCACAAGGTTTAGCGTTATCTAGCTTACGCTCAAATAAATAGGTTTCAATGCCAGCTTTAGCTAGTGTTTCAGCAGCACAAGAACCGGCAGGACCAGAACCAACAACAGCAACCCTAAGTGTCAAAGTCTTTCTCCCAATCTTAATATTTACCCAATGTATCCTATCATGTACTTCTATTGGAGGTGAGGGTTAGGCTCAGGTTTTGTCAGAAATGCAATATTCCTTAACATTTCGACATGAAAAATTATAGAAAGTTGGCGAAAATTATCAAAAATTAAATTTTCCTATCTTATCAGTAAATGTGAGTCAATGATGTGTAGGATCAGATAATGTAATAAATCTCGTAAGTAATTTTGCACATAAAATAGCTGCACTACATCACGGTTGAACACAGGATAACTGCACTACATTAACAATAAATAAGACTATAACTAAAACTATTGAAATTTCTTTATTTGATCATATTTCTCGTCAAATTAGTATCAATGCAATTACCAGATATCAACGGTATATTTCGCCCCATAAAGGGTTTCGCTGCGCTCATCGTGTGTTACATGGTGGGGAATCTTGTTCTCAGTATGTGAAAAGACAGGTTGCTGAAAATGGTTTAAAGATGGCATTTTTTCAGGCTAGAAAAAGGTTTGAAGAATGTAAACAAGCGAATCAAACTTTACGAGAAATGCGATTTTTGAGACAACATCAGTTAGCAATGGAAACTCCAGAAATACCGGAGGAAATGGAAGTTCCAGAAACAGAAGAAAATTTACCAGTACCAATAGAAAAACCTGCAAAATCTTCACGTTTTAATGAGAGAGATTGTACTACCTGCGCTGATTTAGGATGTTCTTCTCTGGAAATTCTTGATTGTAGTGCTTTAGATTGCGCTGCTATAGATACTAGTAGTTTGGATTGTGGTGGTTTAGATTGTGGAGGGTGTAGTTTTTAAATAATAGAGAATTAAATGTATTGATATAGTACAACATCGTGTAAATGCAATAACCATCTCAAGCACTAAAAAGCTGATGATTTATTACTTTTGACTTTACTACGGTACTAGAAAATTAAGATTAATTCATTGACCTTAATACTATTTTTCGCTAAATTAAGATTAATGTACTAATCTTATATATCCCTATGTTGGAAATTGCCAAGAACGATATCATATCCCGTCTTCAATTTGATAACCCCTGGTGGGAAACAGGAAAGAAAGGGAAAGTCGCTTTTGAAGATACTCCTCGGCGAAAGTATTTTGAGGCTTTTCATCAGAAAATATTGGATGTAAGTGTTCGTCGTGCAATCGTGTTGATGGGACCAAGGCGCGTCGGTAAGACTGTTATGGTGTATCATAGTGTACGCGAACTCTTAAACTCTGGTATTGATGAGAAAAATATCTTATATCTTTCTCTGGAAACCCCGATTTATACAGGACTTCCATTAGAAAAAATACTTAGTTATTTTCAAGAACTATTCCATCATCAACGTGATACAAAACTGTTTATATTCTTTGATGAAATTCAATACCTGCGTAATTGGGAAATACACCTGAAATCTCTCGTTGATTCCTTTGCTGACTACCGCTTTATTGCCACTGGTTCTGCTGCTGCTGCGCTACGATTAAAAAGTGTTGAATCTGGGGCAGGTCGGTTTAGTGATTATATTCTTCCGCCACTAACTTTTGCTGAATACTTAATGTTTATTGGTCGAGAAGATGAACTTATAAATATAATATCAACTCAAGATCCTCTGCATCCATATAAATATTCTGCTACCAATATTGAAGAACTAAATAAAGAATTTGTGAACTACCTGAATTTTGGGGGATATCCAGAAGCAGTATTTTCTGAAAGTATTCGGCAAGATCCGGGTCAGTATATTAAAAGTGATATTATTGAAAAAGTATTACTTCGTGATCTGCCTAGTCTTTACGGTATCAATGATATTCAAGAATTAAATAGACTTTTTACTACATTGGCTTACAACTCTGGTAATGAAGTAAATTTAGAAGGCTTATCTCAATCTTCTGGTGTCGCCAAGAACACTATTAAGCGTTATATTGAATATCTTGAGGCTGCGTTCTTAATTCGGCGTGTTGAGAGAATTGACCAAAATGCAAAGAGATTTAAGAGAGCAATGTACTTTAAAGTGTATTTAACTAATCCATCCATGCGAGCAGCACTGTTTGGACAGCTTAATGCGGATTCTGAAGCTATGGGAGCGATGACGGAAACTGCTATTTTTAGTCAATGGCAACATAGTATGACTATTGAGCTTTATTATGCACGCTGGAATTCAGGAGAAATTGATATTGTACATTTGAAACCTGCAAATCAGTCACCTTCTTGGGCTGTGGAAGTTAAGTGGAGTGACCACCCCTATAGGTCAAATTCAGAACTTGATAACTGTGTAGAATTTGTGAGAAAAAACCCTACTATATCTCATCTTTTGGTAACAAGTCGCACTATTACAGATGAAGACTTTATGTATAAAGATGTACATTTTCAATTTGAGCCATCTAGTTTCTACACTTACATAATTGGCGCTAATATTTTGCGTCGTATTAATAAGTTTTCGCAGTAGGATACATTCAAGATTATTGTATTTGTATGAGGGGCGATCGCTCCTAATTATTTCTTTTATTTTTGTTAGGGTAGCGATCGCTTTTAATTGTCATTTAATAAACTTAATAAACGGCAAAATCAGTGATTTTACGACGTTCAGGATTTTTAAAAGCTAAAACAATCAAACTATTTTCTAAATTTAAAAAATAAGCGTTGATTTCTACTTATCTTCCTGCATATTCCTAACTATCTTAGTGACAATTTTTCTGGGAATAAACCGCACACATTTTGACATCAATTTATTCACAAAACCAGGAATTATAATTGTTTTCCCCTTCATTAAAGCATCATATCCCATTTGTGCCACCGTTTGGGCATCCATCATTTTTTTACCTTTTAACAGTTTAGAATCTGCCATACCTGTTCTTTCATGAAATGCCGAAATAGTAGAGCCAGGACAAAGTACAGTCACAGTAACTCCTGTACCTTCTAACTCATTAGCGATCGCTTCTGAAAACGATAAAACATAGGCTTTAGTGGCAAAATAAACCGCCATTAAAGGACCTGGTTGAAAAGCAGCAGCCGAGGAAACATTTAATATTTTACCTTGACCTTCTTTAACCATTTCTTTCAGAAATAATTTAGTTAAATGAGTCAAACAAACTAAATTTACTTGCAACATTTCTAGTTCAGTATTCAGGTTAGTTTCATTAAATAAACCATAGGTTCCAAACCCGGCATTATTGACTAAAATATCAACCTTAATACCTGCTTGTTGCAATTCTGTGAAAATTTCTTGAGGAGATGTGGATATCGCCAAATCTTTAATAATTGGTTTAACAGAAATTCCAAATTCTTTTTCAAATTCAATAGCTATTTGTGTGAGTTTTTGTCCCACTCTATCTACTAATACAAGATGATAATTATTACTAGCAAAAATCCGGGCTAACTGATAACCAATACCATTGGCAGCACCTGTAATTAAAACTGTTCCCTGACATTTTATGTTCATTTTTAAAAAGGGTGAAATCACCTAATATGTGTCATGTGATAATTATTGAATGATAATTTGTTGGGTTATGCTCTTGCAGGAAACCCAACATTTATCACTTAGAAACCCAACATTCCTCTAACCTAAACTTAAGAAACCAGTTTGAATTAAATATGATGTGTAAGTCATTAATAATTGAGAATCAATTACTGGACAACTAACACCACTACCTTTTAACGCTGCTAATGTTTCTTCACAACTAATTACAGGCCTTCTGGCTTGCAAATACAAATCAGGAATTGTTAATTGTTCATCTGACCATCTTTCTAATAAAAATGGACGTAAAGTATATAAAGGATTTTCAGGAGAAGTGACATTATTAACTAAATAATTTTGCCATTCTTCATAAGAAATCATCTTAATATCAAATCCAAAAGAACGTACCCACTCAACTAAGGATTTTAATGATGCTGGTTGTGGATGTTGCAGGTGGAATGCTTTACCAATGGATTTTTCTTGTCTGGATAAATAAACCACTGCTTTACTAACATAATCCACTGGAGACATATCCAAATTATAATCTACATCGGGAAAATATCCCATTTGTAAACAACCTTTAATCATTAAATTGATAAAATCATGGGTGTTACAAACTCCAGTTTGGCTATCTCCAGCAATTAAAGGAGGACGATGAATAGTAATAGGTAATCCTCTTGTACCTGCAATTTTTACTAATTTCTCTGATACCCATTTTGTTTGGGAATAACCTAAAAAGATTCCTTCCCAATGATTAAATTCATCCTGTTCTTTAACTACTTTTCCAGCATAAACGGGAGATTCAAAAACAGCCACACTAGAAACATAATGAAACGCTTTAACTTTAGTTTCACAAGCTAAACGTAAAACTTCTTGAGTTCCTAAAACGTTGGCGGTTTTTAATGCTGAATAAGGAAATACATAATTCAACAATGCAGCACTATGATAAATGGTGTCAATATTAGCTGCTAAATTAGCAAATTCTGGTGATGAAATTCCTAAAAACGGTTCTGATAAATCACCAATTACCGGAATAATTCTCTGTTGGTATTTATCATCCCAAATTCCGTATTGTTCTAAATTTTTGACTAATTTATTTTTACCTTCTGAGATATTTTCAGCCCGAACTAAGCAATAAATAACCCCTTGAGTTGCTGATAATAATTCTTTGATAATAAATGCACCTAAATAACCTGTTCCTCCAGTTAAAAAGATATTTTTAGGATTAGCAATGTCACCAGTATAACTACCAATAGGTTGAATTGTGGGGTCAAGAACTGCTTCTGCACCTAAGTCTAAAAAAGGTGCTGTATTTAGACTATTGCTGGTGGTTTTTACACCATCTTTAATATCTAGATTATTTTGGGATTCTTCTGCTAAACGTTGGGATAAAGCTGCAATGTTAGGATAATGCCATAATAAAATGGGAGAAGGTTTAAAGCCTAATAATAGTTCTAATTTACTAATAATAATCATGGCTTGGGCTGAATCTAAACCATAATTTTCTAAATGTTCATTAACGTCTATATCTTCGGGGGAAACTTCAATAACTTTAGCTAGATTAGATACTAGAAATTTTTGAATGTCTGCCGCAGTATAGGACTGTGTTAAATTCATTATTTGTTACTCCTGTGGTGTTTTGAGGATGTTTTGATTATTTGTTTGATGCACCATCATCAATTAATATGGTGCGTCAAATTTACAAGTTGATCATCTATTCATTAATTATTTTTTTGACGCACCCTACTGTTTTGGTGAATAATTTGTTAATTCGTTTGGTATTTGTAAACCCTGAATTTTTAAGTTTTGAATGCGATATAAATAGGCTGTTCCGATCATAATTTGGTTAGCAATATCAACGACATGGCGGTTTTCAGGTAATGCCAAATAAGTACCTTTAACCCAGTTATTGAAACTACCCATTACCGGACCGCACCAAATTTGATAATCTACTTCCCGACCTTTTTCACCACTGCTAGACCATCGAGAAGATAAACCTAAATACCAACGGAAAATTAAAGCCATTTTTAGTTTAGGATTATTAACAGCTTTACCTAATTTTTCAGGACTTTTTTGTGATAAATAAGCGGCTGTTCCTTCCCAAACTTCAGCGATACTTTTACGGAATATTTGTTTTTCTAGTTTTTCTTTTTCTGCGGAGGGAATTTGTTCAATAGAGTCATAAGTGCGATATAATTCATACAATTTTTGCGCCCGCATGGGAAACATTGTTCCTCGTTTTAAGACTTGTAATTTTACTCCCATTTCAAACATATCGGCCGCTGGTGCCATGATCATATCAGCCATTTCTGCTTGTGCTAATAATTTTTTTGTATGTTCACAAGCACCTGATTCTACACAGGATTGATTAATTGAACCTGTTACTATATAAGCAGCACCCATCATAAAACTAGCTAGGGCAGATTCGGGTGTACCAATGCCTCCAGCTACGCCTATTCTAATAGGAATTGTGTAATTATATTGTGCCTGAATTTCATCTCTAAGGGCAATAATTGAAGGTAATAAACATACCAAAGGACGATTATCTGTATGACCTCCTGAATCAGCTTCAACGGTAATATCATCAGCCATTGGTACTTTACTTGCTAGGTTAGCTTGTAATTCTGTGATTAGTCCTTGTGCTAATAATTCTTTAATGATTCTATCCGGTGCTGGTTGTAAAAATTTGGTGGCAACTTCTCGACGAGAAATTTTAGCAATTACTTTATTTTTGATTTCAATTTGATTGGTTGAGTTTAAACTTAATCCGGCAATGCGATAATAAACTATGTTCGGTGTTAAGTCTAAAAATGCTGATGCTTCTACAATTCTTACACCATATTTTAAATATAAATCTACTGTCCGACGTTCTATATTTGGTTCGTTAGGACTGTGAATTAAATTGAAGGCATAAGGTCCATAAGGTAGGGCTTTTTGGATGTTTTGAATGGCAGTTTCTAATCTTTCTGGAGGTAAACCACCTGCACCAAAGGAACTTAATATTTGTTCTTTTCCTAATGTAATTACCATTTCTTCTGATGCAATTCCTCCGGCCATTGCCCCTGTCATATAAGCATATTTCACACCATAAGTATTAAGAAATTTAGGGTCGCCAAATTGTTGTAAATGAATTGGTGGCAGTGTTGCTAAAAGTTCGGGTACATTTGATGAATGATGATCTATATTGACTAAATAACCATCATTTGTAATGCCAATTTTTCCTGATAATCTAATTATATGACAGGGTTGATCTAAGGTTAATAATTTTTGTTTAATGGCGTTTTTTTCAAAGGTTACGCAGTCTAGTGAACCTTTCCAAGTTTGATTTTGCTGATAATTCCAAGTACAAAAGTCTAAGCCATTTTCTTGTGGATTTAATACCATGTTTATTGTTGTCACTGTAGGGATTCCTCTAGTTATTTATGATGTTTAATTTGGTGATAAAATACAACTACTTACTAATTCAATGGTGCGTTACGCTATTTTTGATTAATTCAATGGTGCGTTACGCTATCGCTAACACACCCTACGGTTAATCCTTTTGATTTAAGTTGGGTAGAATTAAGTGAAACCCAACCTCCGATTAATTAATCTTTGTCTGTTTTGAGGATGTTTTTCGCGCAAGCTAGTTGTAGTTTAATTATTTCACTCATTTGCTGACTGAAATCTTGTCTAGCTTGTAAAAATTCTGTGTGGGTTTGAGTTAATTTGCTATTGTTGCTACTCAGTTTTTGATACTGAGACAGTTTTAAATCATTCATGCTAATTATTTTCTTGGGTTGTGAATTTGTTGGTAATTTGGTTGGTAATTTGGTCGCTAAATTTATAATTTCTGTGTTTGGTTTAGGAGTTTCTGTTATCTCAGAGAATTTTAGGTTTTCTCTACTTTCCAAACCGTTCTCTATGATAGTTTTTGGAATGTTTTTTAGTGGTTTTCCATAAATTTCTTGCGGTGATATTTTCTCAACTGTCTGTAAGGAGTTGGTAATTTGATACTGTTGAATTTTTTCCAGATTTTGCTGTTTATTTTGCACAAATTTATCAAAAATATGCCGATTTTCTGGGTTTAAAATTCCTTGTGTAAATGATTTACATCCCAGGGTAATTTTTCTTTGAGTAATGCTATTTTTACTGGGTTGTACATCTACGTTATATAGTGGTGTTAGGTTCATTTCTACTTGATGACTGAGGAGTTTTGCTAGGGCTTTAACTAGGGAATTATGATCATCCATTCCTCTTCTATTTAGTGATACGGTGGTATGTTCTTTATTACCAAGATTTTTACTGATCCAACGTGAACAAATACCTCCAGCACCAGCTTCTATAAATAGTTTTGCCCCGTCTTGATAAACTCTATTTACTAGTTTGGGAAAGTCTAATTCTTGACATAGACCAGTGGCGATATTTTTGGCGATGGTTTCACTTTCTAAAGTCATGGGTTTATAGCCAGCAGCTGAGTAAAATGTTATTCCAGGAATGGGGGTAGCTGGTAGATTATTTAATCTGGCTATTTCACTAAATTCTGATTGCATTGCTGGCGCATGAATTACATGATCAAATGGTGCAGGAAAGGCGTTACATCCTAATGTTTTGATAATGCGATCGCACGCTTTAGGATCACCTGCAATTAATACTTCTTCTGGTGTATTAATCTGGGTTAAATAAACTTTTTTCTCGGTTTTTAAATATTCTCTGATTTGGGAAGGTGTGGTCATGAGAACATAATTAGCCCACAGTTGATCATCTTTATTAGTGTTTTTTGGGATGCCCCAATATTCTCTAACTGCGTTCTTTTCTCCAGATAATCTATCACCAAATAATGAGGAAGAATTGAAGGTATTACTACCTTGATAAAAGTTACTCCAAACTCCTTGGGCAACCATCATACTAGTTTCCCCCAAACTGTAACCAAAGACGTATTTAGGTTTAATTTGGAAGTCTTCACTAATAATAGTGGTAATCAGTCTAGTAAATAGCATTTCTGCTTCAAACATTGCCAAGGAATCATCTAGTAATTTGTTTTCTAGTGTCTCTAATTCTCTAGTAGAAAGTTTATGTAAACTTCTAGGGAATACTAGTTTTTCCACATCAGCAGCACGTTTATATAAACTCTTGACAATGACATCATCAAAGGATTTAGGAAATAGTCTAAATAATGTTCTACCTATGCCAACATAAGAGTTTACAGCCGCAGGATAAACAAAGGCAATTTCGCCAGTTTTACCTAGTGGTTTAGGTGTGAAATAACTACCTATTGGTGTTTGCCAATCTTTACCAGTTGTCAAGGAATTATTAATACCTTTTTTGGCAGATTCTATTTCTTTAATAATTTCTTGCTGGTTACGTCCAGTAATGGAGACTGTATATTTTTTGTGGTGATTTTTTCGGAAGTTAATAAAGTTTTGACTAGCGGTATTTTGTAGATTTTCGCTATTTTCAATACTTTGTTTTAACTGTTCTAATACTGTCAATAAACTAGAATTATCGTCAGCAGTTAAGGGGAAAAGATGGAAAGATTTGGATTGTAAATAACGGCTAGGTCTTTCTATTTGCTGGGTTTCTTCTGATAGAATAATATGGGCAAATGTGCCATCACAACCAATACTATTAACTGCGGATATTCTCGATTTTACTTCTTTTTGTAAAAACCAAGGACGTGATTCCGTAGTTACGTAAAAAGGACTACCATCCCATACCTGCGGAGTTTTTACTCCTGTCCAATTGGGAGTACCTGGTATATATTTATAGTATAAACTCAGGGCGGTTTTAATTAAACTGGCCATGCCTGACGCGCTGAAAGTATTACCAATATTGGCTTTTACGCTGCCGATAGCACAATGTAATCCGTTACCTACTGAGGGATAGGCTTGTAATATGCCATTAATTTCTGCTTCGTCTTCTCCGGGAATACCACTACCACAGACTTCTAAATAATTGACTTCTATGGGTTTAATACCCGCTTGTTGCTGTGCTTGTTTGCAAACTTGGGCTATGGTTTGACTATCTATAGCCATAGATACAGACTGACCAATACTTATAGCGTCAATTACTGCATAAATACGATCTTTATTTTGTAAGGCGACATCATGGCGTTTTAAAACTATTGCACCTGCACCTTCTCCAATGTTCCAACCATTGGCATTTTGATCAAAACTTAAGGTATTTGTACCTGTATTAATGTTACCAAATTGATTTCTTAATAGTACATTTTCAATGCCTCCAGCTAAGTCAACCGCACCAATAATTACTGCTTCCACTTCATTAGTTTCTAACAGCATTTGGGCAATTTCTAAGGCTTTAAAAGTACCAGTTTCTACCGCACTAATGGTAAAAGATGGACCAGTAAAATTCCATAAAGAAGACACACGACTCGCCATAATATTAGTAACATAACTGAGATATTCACTAATATCAACTTGGTGATGAATGCTATCTTTAACTATGTTTTCTAGTTGGGTAACTTGTGGTGCTGGTAAAGCTATTTCTGCTGTATGCAAACCATCTTTTATTTGCCATGCGGTGTTCCATCTTTGTTGTAATTGATGTACAGATAATTCTGTATCTGCCGCAATAATTACAGCCACATTACTATTAGGAGAAATTTTACTATCTTTGAGGGCGCGATCGCACACTTTTAATAATAACAATTGTTGCGGATTGAGTTTTTCTACCTCATTGGGCGGAATTTTATAAGCTAAGGTATCAACTTCAAAATCTTTGATATACGCGCCTTGGGGTGCTGTTCCTGCTGCTAAACCGTAATTTTTGAGTAAATTTTCATCCGCATTAATACCATGCCATCTTTTTTCAGGTAGGGGGATAAAATGTTGTTTACCATCATAAATGCTACCTTCAAAAGCATCTAAAGTATCGCATTCTCCAAAGAAAGCATCCATGCCAATAATTGCGATCTTATTATTCATTTCTGGTTGAAAATTCATCTGCTTACTTCCCTTTTTCCAAAATAATGTGAGAGTTAGTACCACCAAAACCAAAAGCACTTAAAGCTACTCTTTTTATGTCTTTATCTGGCCATTTCGTAATAGTTCTGACAATGTTTTGAGGGGAAATAACATGATTTTCAGAACCCATAGGCTGAGTAATTTTAATAGTAGGAGGAATGATACCATTATTCATACTCAAAATGGTTTTAGTAATTCCTACCATGCCCGCAGCTACTAATAAATGACCGACATTTGTTTTAGTAGAACCTACCAATGGTGCAGCTTTATTTTGACCAAAAAAGTCTTGAACCGAGTTACTTTCAGTGGTGTCTCCTAATAGAGTTCCCGTAGCGTGACACTCTAAATAATCAATATTTTGGGGGTGAAGTTGTGCTTCAGAATAAGCCCTTTGATATGCTAACTTTTGACCTTGAGTATTAGGGCTTAAAAAATGTTTTCCTTTGCCATCATTTGATAGTCCATTACCACAAACTAAGGCTAAGATATTATCGCCATCTTTAACAGCATCACTATAGCGTTTTAACATTACCATCCCTATACCTTCGGAGGTAATTAAACCACGAGATGCTTGATCAAAAGGACGACTAATACCATTATCTGGATATCCTTGAATCCCAGAAAATAGCATTCTTAAAAATAGCGGATCAGTACAACTAATTGCCCCCGCTAACATTAAATCTGCTTTACCAGAACGTAAATAATGAGATGCTAATTTAATAGCATAAAAAGAAGACGAACAAGCAGCATCTAAAGATAAATAATTAGCAGATAATCCAAAACTTTTGGCAATTATAGCAGCAGGTAAACCGGAAATCATAGCGTTATATGGTGATGTTTTTACGCCGTGATTTGTACCTGCTAACTGAAAATCATCATTTTGCAAAAGTTCGGCAATTGCTGGGGTAACATTTTGTTGATAAATAGGGGCAAATAGGCGATTAGATGCTTTAGTTGGTAAGCCTAAAGTTCCTAAAATTACGCCACATTTTGACAGTTGAGAAGTTCCCCAATAGCCACTATTAATAATTGCCTGTTTAGCAGCATAAAGTGACCATTTAAAGGTGTTATCTAAACTTTGGGTAAATGATTCTGGTAAGTTATACTCACTAGGATCAAATTCAAAATTACGGATAAAACCACCTTTTAAAAAGTAAAATTTTTCTGGTGTTCCTTTTTCCGGATGATAAAATATGCCAGGATCTATGCCTAAGTCAGCAATATTAATATCATCAGTTGAATCTTTTTCCGATATGAGATTTTGCCAAAATTGTTCCGGGTTTTTGGCATCAGGAAATAGACAGGATAGTCCAATAATAGCGATTTTTTCCACTTCTTAAATCCTCATTGGGGTGAGGGAAATTTGAGAATTTAATTCTGTTTTCCCTGGTTTTTTAGGATTTACGAGATTCCCCAATAAGGCATTTGAAAAATTGCAGCAGTGATTAATAATTTTAAGAATGATACGATTAAAAATCGTGAAATGTATCTGTTTCGATTAAACCATGCGATTAGAAATCACAGCTATACAGGTAAAACCCACCTGCGTGGGTTAAATAACCCTTTGTTTCTTGATTAGTCTGTGTAGGCGGACTTTGTTTGTGTAGATGCGATTTATAATCGCCCTTTAATCACCGTTAATTATCACCATTTAATATTTTATTATTTGGCGATTTGTTTAGGCCAAATTACTGCTTTCGCGCCTAAAATTTGCGAGTAAATTTGTCCATCTACACTGTGAATTATGATATCTGCTGTTACTCCCGTGTTAGTTTTTGCTTTGACTTCGCAAGAAACATAATAGGCCTGATCACATGGAATTGGTGCAAATTGTTCTGAGTGAGTTAGTTGTCCTGGTAAACATATTTCTTCATGAAAATGATTTAACCAAACCCATAAAGGTTGGGTACTTAAATCTGTAGCATAAGGGTTATACCATCTAATGGGAAATTGTCCTTGTTTTTCATAACTGATACTTTCCCAAAAACATTCAGTGGTAATTTTTTCCCGGTTAATATTAATAACTCTAGTGATTTTTTGGAATACTGGACCATGAAATAATGCCGTTTCACTAGTTTGATAAAAGTCCGTTCCTCTGGTAGTAATAATGTTGTCTTCTGTCAAATCTAAAGATGAATAAATTGGTTGTGTGGGAGTTTTTCCCACAACTTTAATTATAGCACGAAAGTGAAATAGAGGATTACCTTTAGGGTTTTTACTAGAAATTGTGGTTTGAAATTGTACATATTCACCATCTTTCTTTTCCAGTTCTTGTATTTCTAAAAGGTATTCATCAGCTAAAGTATGATTGAAAGTAATTCCCTTTAAAACTTGGAAATTACGACAACTTAAATAACGATATCCTGGATATACTTCCTCACAAGCATGAATCATCCAAGACATGGCACAAGTGGCAGGTAATACAGGAGTTCCCGCAATTACATGATCATGCAAAAATGGATTTTCTGCTAAGGTCATTTTGCGACGAATGCGATATTTTTGCAGTTGAGAATTGAGAGAAGACGGCGGTAAAAACATCGGACTACCAATGACCACTTGAGAATCATTAGTATATAAAGGATGGAGTTCATTAACTAACATTTGTGTACCGATGGGAACAGGAATAATATCAATTCCTCTTTCTGCAAATGCCTTTTTTAATTGTGGAGTTACCATCCCACTATCCCAACCACCCCAGTTAATTGCTACCACATGACATTGAGGATGATATTGTTTAAAAAGATGGGCTGACTTATTGAGAATTTCATTAGCGATCGCATAATCACTTTGACCGATATTCCCATAAAATCCCGTCACAGAAGAAAACAATACTAAATGTTCTAACTTATTAACATCCACACAATTTAGTAAATTTTCTAAACCCTGAACTTTAGCGGTATAAACCTTTTCAAAATCATCCTCCGTCTTCTTTTCAATTAACTTATCTGCCAAATTTCCCGCACCATGAATAATACCCGTAATTTGTCCAAACCTTTGAGAAACCTCCTGTAATTTCTGTTGTAAAGCCACCCTATCAGTAACATCAACACTAATATATTCTACCTTTGCCCCCGTCGCTGTAATTGTTGCTAATGTTTTCTTAATTTCTCGACTAGAACTAACTTGATTAAAAATCTTTTGTACCATCATTGGTGTTGGTTTTTCACCTTGAGAAAGCAGATTTTCCATAATCCGTTTTTTCAAAGCAGCATCATCAAAACAATCACGTAAATACTCAGGTTCATCTATCAACAACTCTGAACGACCAACCAATATAAACTTACAAGGTTGATGCTGTGCCAACTTAATGGTACATTCCGCCGTAATACCCTTAGCACCACCACTTACCACAAACACAGATGATGGAGAAACTTCAACAATTGCAGTCATAAAACCTCATAAAAAATAGTATTCAGGAGTAGGGGCAAACCCCCTGTAGTTGCCCTAGAATTAACCACGAAGGAAGCGAAAGAAGAGAAGAAAGTTTAAGAGATACTTGGTGTAACTCCTGATAAAAAGAAACTGATATTATTTACCGAAAAATGAATAAATTATCTTCTCTTTCTTTGTACCTTTGCCCCTTTGCGCCTTTGCGCGAAAAAATTATTTAATGGGTAGGAATTTCACCTACCCTAACAACTATTAAGCGATTAAAGTCACCCTACCATAAACACCATAACCAACTTCCCCAATATAGCGATTAGAATCATGTAATTCTGATACAATATATTCTGCTGATTGATGAGGATCTAAATTTGGACTCAAATCAATTCCTCTTAAAAATACTTGTGGCCATTCCCAACGGAGGCTTTTTGTTAACCCAAGTAAACCACCACCAATAACACCAAAATCTTCTTTCCGTTCTAACCCAAACGCCCCATCCAGATGCACAATTGTACAGAAACTTGTTCTTCCTTCTAAACTAGCTGCATGAGTCAAATTAACTTTCAAATGTTTAGCCATTAAGAAAATATGTTTGACAATTGCTTTCTCTATTTCTGAATAGGAAATATTACCAATTTTGTGATTAGAAAATTGCGGATGTAGGTGAATAAATGCCCCAATTTGTCCATGTTGAGTGATGATACTTTGTAATAGTAATTGCAGGTTTTGTTCACTCATATTTGCCAATTTTACTCGGCTGACTCCTTGGGGTAATGGCATTTGTTCACTTACTACGCTTTGGGGAAAACTTAAAACTACTATTTTCCATCCCTTTTCGCTGAGTAAATGCGCTAATTTACTTGTTATCAGCGAACCATCATCCGTAATTAATGCTATATGTCCCTCTGGTAGTTGTGTTTCCCAGTAGTCAGGTCTGGGTAAGGTTTTTAGCTGGACGGGACGACGAGGAAGGTGAGGATCTACCAAAGGAGGCGGTGTTAAGCTGCTTGTTACCTGGATAACATTAGTACGGGGCTTTTTTTTTTCACCTCCCACCAAGGTTTGGAGGTAGTTCACTATTTGTCCAATTGTTCGTAAATCGCCTAATTCTTCTACATTTGGTTTAGGTAAATTAGGATATGCTTCCTGCATTGCCCCTAGTATCTCTACCCGTTTAATTGAGTCTATCCCTAAGTCCGCTTCCATATCCATGTCCAGTTCTAGCATTTCTACGGGATAACCAGTTTTTTCGCTAGTGATATGTAGTAGGGTTTGGGCTAAATCTGCATAATCACTACTATCTTGTGCCGTTGATTCATCTATGGTAGGTTTAACCTTTTCTAATAATTCTGGTACAAAATCAGGAATATTAGGAATTACTGCAATTGGTTGTACTTCTTTTACTACTTCTTTAACATTTATTGGTGCTGATACCGCAGTTTGTCTTTGCAGATATTCAACAACTTGGCCAATGGTGCGCTTTTCGCTGAGTTCCTCTAAATTGGGTTTAGGTAAATTAGGATACATTTCTTGTAATGCTCCTAATATTTCTACTCGCTTAATGGAGTCTATGCCTAAATCCGCTTCCATGTCCATGTCCATCTCTAACATTTCGATGGGATAACCAGTTTTTTCGCTGGTAATGTTGAGAAGGTTGTTACCAATGTCGTCTAAATTGACTGTTTCAGGTTCAACAATTGTCAAGGTTGCAATCTTTTCTTCAACCTTTTCAGCAGCTTTTTCAACTATAGAAGTTGATGTTACCATAACCAGATTTTCTATTACTGGCTTGGCGATAATTTCCGGTTTAGTTTCAGCTGGTTTACTTTCAACAATTGCTTGAGGTTCGACAATATTATTGGATAAGTTCACTAATGTTGGAACTGGTGCTTTAATGGGTTCTTTCACTGTGGAAATTTCCGCAATAAAGTCCTCTCCAGATATTAGTTGAGAATATTCTTGTTGAATTAATTGAAAGAAGTTTTTGGTATATTCTACCTGTTCTTGCAAATATTGTTCATGGATACGTAATGTTTCCCCTTGTTGGGCGTGAAACTGCATCATGCTACGTTCTAAACTTTCCATTACCACTTCTTTAATTTGGGCAAGTTCTTCGGAAGATTTAGCATTAGCAAATAATGAATTTTGTTGCTGCATTAATTGGAAAAATGTTTTGGCATATTCCATTTGATGATTCAAGTATGTACCGTGAACTTGTAAATTCTCACTTTGGTTTTCTTGGAATTTATTCAGTAATTTTTCTAGGCTGCTGAGAATTTTTGCGGGGGTTTGGTTATCTGGTGTTTGCATATTTAATTCTGCAATTTCTGATTTTTTAATAGTGCAAATAGTCTGATAATTTCCATTACCATTACCATTTCCGTTACTTTGATGTCCGTTACTGTGAGAAATTGGTTGAGATTTTTCACTTATTAATGTAGTTAAGTCCATGTTTACTATGGCTTTTTGTTCCTCAATTACTGGGGTAATTTCCTGTAGTGTACTACCTATTTTATGACCATCATTTAATGCTTCAACAAAGGCATTTTTAGTTTTTTCAGATACATAATTAATGCCTTTTAATTTCACGCTGAGAGTCTTTTTCTCAGGAGTTTTAGCAATTACAGAAGGTAATTTATAGGGATCAATGGAAGAAAGTTGCATTCCTAAAACTCGCAGTTGTACCACTGCTTCGCGCAGGGAGCGATCGCTGTTTTTACTACTACTAGGATTAAGTGATATGGTAACATGAGGGCGATGGCCTAAAGTATCTTTCACCAAATTACTTAAAATGCGTTTGGGTCCAAATTCCACAAAGCAATAACCACCAGCACCATAGATATTTTCAATCTCTTGTTTAAACAAAACTGAACTAGCTAAATGACTTTCTAAAGTCCTTTGAATAGTAATAGTATCAGTGCCATATTGCCTACTAGTGACATTACTAAATACAGGAATTTTCGGACTTTGGAAAATAACAGACTTAGTAGCAATAGCAAAAGATTTTTGGGCAAAGGCAATTAAAGGAGTATGAAAAGCCGCAGAAACTGGTAAAGGTACAGCACCATAACCCAATTTTGTTAAGGCTTCTGCTAATTTTTTAATCTCCACCGTTGGACCTGCCAAAACCACTTGAGAAGGAGAATTATAATTAGCAATACTGACTTTAGGAAACTGCTTTAAAACAGGTTCAATTTTACTCACATCTTCCTTCACAGCTAACATTGTTCCCGCATCATATTGAGGATCTTTTGGTGCGGCCATGGCTTGTCCTCTAGCTTTTACTAGGAACAAATAATCCTCTTCACTGAGCACTCCCGCAGCCCACAAAGCAGTTAATTCACCAAAACTATGTCCAGCGACAAAATCAGATTTAAAGCCCGCATTTTGCAAAATAGAATAGAGTCCAGCACTAAATACACCTATAGCTGGTTGGGCGTATTCTGTTCTTTGTAAAGTCGCAATTTGTGCTTTTTTCTCATCAGCATCAAAGGTAGGATGAGGGAACACAATTTCAGAAATTGGCCGTAAATTATCCTGCTTTAATAAATGATCCATTTGACCATAAAAGCGGCGGAGAAGGGGGAAATTCATCACCGCTTCTCGTCCCATTTCTAAATATTGAGAACCTTGGCCAGAGAACAAAGAAACTACTTTTCCAGCTAATTCCATACCCGCAGCACGATAATAAATACCTTGGGGATGTTCCCAACTAGTAGAAGCAGGTTTATTTTTCAATAAATCAATACTAACTTGCAATAATTTACAAGTTTCTGCTAAATTCTCGGAAACAAAACCAATTCTGGCGGCATTTTGGGGAATGGTTAAAGATTGACATTCCTGGACTAATTGAGAATAATATCTTTCACCATCATTAGCCTGCAAATTATGAAAAGTTGCTTCTAATTTAGTGATTAATTCTGCTTGAGTAGAACCAAATAACAGCACTTCGTTAGGTGTATGATGTAAACGATAAGGACTTGTTTGATCTGAAGAATATTCTTCTAAAACCACATGATAATTAGTGCCACCAAATCCAAAAGAACTCACTCCAGCGCGACGAGGATTATCACCTTCAGCCTTTAACCAAGGACGAGTTTCAGTATTTAGATAAAAAGAGGAATCTTCAATCTTTAATTTAGGATTTGGTTCGGTAATATTGATAGTTGGTGGGAGAATTTTGTGGTGTAAAGCCAAGGCAGTTTTGATTAAACTAGCAGCACCAGCAGCAGCTTTTGTATGACCAATTTGGGACTTAACACTACCCAAAGCAATATGCTGTTTTTGCTGATCAAATTGATTAACAAACTCCCGTAAAGAGGCAAACTCTGTAGGATCTCCAGCCATTGTTCCTGTACCATGTGCCTCCATTAAACCCACAGTAGCAGGAGAGAAACCGGCATCATCATAAGCCCTTTCTAAAGCCTTAATTTGTCCTTCTTTTCTAGGGGCGTAAATACTTTTATAACGTCCATCACTAGAAGTACCAATTCCCTTAATTACGGCATAGATTTTATCACCATCTTTCACGGCATCCTCTAGGCGTTTTAACACCAACATAGCGATACCTTCACCTAACATCATCCCATCAGATTTAGCATCAAATGGTTTAACATTTTCGCTAGGACTAACTGCTGGAGTTTTGCTAAAAGAAATGTAAGCCATAATGGTGTTATCTGTATCTACACCACCAGTTAACATCATATCACTACGATATTCTACTAATTCACTAATGGCCATTTTTAAAGCACCAAAAGAACTAGCACAAGCTGCATCAACTACACAATTCATACCCCCAAAATTGAGACGGTTAGCAATACGCCCAGCTACCACATTTGCTAACATTCCAGGGAACGCATTTTCATCCCATTTCACATAAGCACTTTTGATTTTTTCGACAATTTTCTGAGTATCTTCTTCAGAAACACCACTACTTCTTAACACTTTTTCCCATACAGGATATTCTAATCTGGCAGATAATGGCATTCCTAATTGTTTGGCCATTGCTACCCCTAAAATTACCCCCACATTATCGCGGATAAATTCACGAGATTCTCCATAACCAGCATCTTCCATTGCTTCTTTTGCAACTACTAAACTTAATAGTTGAGAAACATCTGTAACTTCTAAAATGCTAGGAGGAATACCAAATTCCATCGGGTTAAAATCAACTTCAGGAATGAAACCACCTCGTTTACAATAGGTTTTATCTGCTGATGTTCTAGGATTAGGATCGTAATAATCTTTAACACTCCAATGACTATCAGGAATATCGGTAATACAGTCAACTTTATTAATAATATTCTGCCAGTATTGCTGTAAATTTCTCGCTTCAGGTAATAGTGAAGCCATACCAATAATAGCAATGGGATTTTGTTGCAATTTTCTGTTAATTTTAGTGGTAGACATGGTATTTTCTGGCTTCATCTTTTTTTCCTCTATAAACTTCAGTAAATCCTTTTCACAACTGTTAATAAGATTCTCTAACTCTGCCAAGGCAGTATTAATTGAATTAGCAGGCATCATGGCATAAACTAATTTTAGTTACTGTGAATTATCTAGTTATCATTTTCTGGATAGCAGGAAATACTTAAGATAGTGACAGGTACAGAACTTACACAAATGTCATCATCAATATCTATCCTAGGGTGTGTCAGACTTCATAAAGTAAGCAAATAAATAGATGATTGATATCTGATGCACCCTACAAATGTTCTGCATCTAATTGAGAATAGGTATAAGCTAATGTGCAGCACTCACTGTATAATTAAAAAACCTGAAGTTACAGTAGCACAAGCATCTTGCTTGTATTAATTATTCAAGTTAAAAGCACAACAGCTTAGTAAGTGTTGCAGTGAGTATTTTGTTTGAAGGTGCAGGAATCATACAACCTTATCTGGTGCATTTCTCTGATAACATTTTTGACTATTTAGGATCAGGACATACGCAACTGGCACATTCGTAGGGTGCGTCAGATATTAACAATTTGGTTATTTACATGACTTATACTGTCTTACGCACCCTACAACAGATTTTTTAGTGTGACACTTGCGTAAGTCCTAAGGATAATCTATTTTAGTTGATACAACTTATAAAAGCTGCTAAAATAGTTACCGAAACATTATTGATAGTCAAAAATTATCAATTAATTTCCTCATTTTTAAATTGTATAATTCCAGTCTTTATAGATAATCAAATTCGTAATTCCTTATTGATTGAGAAATGTTTAATTAATAAAAAGACTAGCACAATGGAGGAAATATAAATAGTTCATTTTTGCTAATTTTGGGAGAAAAATCTGGCTATAATTAACTCCTTTTTTGATTTTTTTGAGTAGGTTTGTATAATCAAGAACGATAGACAGAGAAAATATCTTCCTGATAATTACAGTTTGAAGACTGCTAAGAACTGAGAAAGTGATGATTTCAGAAATGTGGTACTAGCAGTTACTAATTAAGAAAGATACAGCAGAAGATTTGAACATAATAGAGTTGTTTATCAGGAAAGTTTCATAATTGATGTTCCGTTTTTGATGAATTTATAAGATAACCCAGCTTTTACAGAGAATCGGTTATTTATAAACCAATTGTTAATTTTCTCCATGTTGATATTTAACTTACATCTTACAGAAATATAGTTTAATTGTGATGAAATCTCTATAGATATCAGTGCTAAAATTCATATTTGCTAAGAAAAATACAGATTTATCAATCAATCCATGAGTTAATGAAGTTAAATAAAACTCCAGAAAGTAGCAACACCAAACATTTAGTTAATAATTAGTAATTGGTTGACAAAATCAAAAGTTTTAGAGAAAATCAAAAAGAATTATTAGGGTTGATTCAGGTGAAAGCAAGAGAGATTCTATTAAAATTATGATGTTGGTTTCACGTAGCTAGAATGTTAGATAATTTTAGGATCAGGTCCTTAAATTTGACAGTTAATGCTAGTAAATATTGAACATTTATAAGCAGTCAGCTAAAACTGCTTCTTGTACTAAGTTTAAAGGATTTTTTCAGGGAGACTTATATCAAAATCAATTTGTGAGTTTTCCACTTAAAATCCTCATAAATTCCAAGTTTTGCTGATTACTGATTGCTGAATGCTTACAAATATTTAAAAAATATTCTGTACCTTACACATTAAAAATATGGCAATAAATAAAGAACGCCAAGTATTTCAATTGAAAGAAATTGGGTTAAAGTGGAAAATTATTATTGCAACTTCCTTAACTTTAGTTGCAGGTTTAGTATCTTTATACAGTGTTTCTCAAATCAAGGATGTAAAAAATAATCAATCTTTGGTTACTCCTGTTACTAAACCTAAAAATTTACCTGTTAAACTTGCGGTAACTGCATTAGGAAGATTACAACCACAAGATAAAATTACCTATTTATCTGCACCTAATTCTATTAATGGTGTGCGGGTAGAAAAGTTATTAGTTACAGAAGGAGATCCAGTTAAAACTGGACAAATATTAGCTTATTTAGAGAACTATAACCGTTCCCAAGCAGCAATAGAACAAGCATTTGATAAATTATTAGTAGCTAAGGCTAAATTAGCACAAATTAAAGCTGGGGCAAAAACCGGTGATATTAATGCCCAAAAAGCAAATATGACCCAATTACAATCACAATTAAAAGGAGAAATTGCGGTACAAAATGCCACAATAAAAAGGATTCAAGCAGAAGTAGAAAATGCCCAAAAAGAGAGCGATCGCTATCAAAAATTATACAAAGATGGTGCTATTTCTGCCTCAATTGCTGATAGTAAAGCCTTAGCTTTAAAAACTAGCCAACAACAATTACAAGAAGCAAAATCTGCCTTAAAACGTACTCAAGAAACCTTAGCAGATCAACTCAAACAGGCCCAATCTAAACTTAACAGTATTCAAGAAGTACGTTTAGTGGATGTAGAAGTAGCAAAAAGTGAAGTCAAAAGTGCAGAAACTGCCATTAAACAAGCAAAAGCTGACCATGATTTAACCTATATTAAATCACCAATAGACGGTACAATTTTGAAAATTCATGCGAGAAACGGAGAAGTAATAGGCACATCAGGATTTGCGGAAATTGGCAATACATCAAAGATGGAAGTATTAGCAGAAGTGTATCAAACCGATATAGAAAAAGTAAAAGTTGGGCAAAAAGTTTTGATTACCAGTACAGCATTTCCAGAAAAAATACAGGGAAAAGTGAAAGAAATAGGTTGGCAAGTTGATAAACAAAGCATCTTTAGTATTAACCCAAATTCTGACACAGATCGCCGAGTAATTGAAGTAAAAATATCAATTGATAACCCCAAAGATAGCGAAAAAGTTTCACGTTTAACTAACTTACAAGTGGATGTATCAATTGAAATTTAACTGTAAATTCTCAATATTGTAGGTTGGGTAGAACTAAGTGAAACCCAACCCAACAAATTGATAAAAATGTTAGGTTTATCAACCAAGGAAATGAAACCCAACAAATTGATAAAAATGTTAGGTTTATCAACCCAACCTACTTAAAAAGCTACCAAATATATGAATATCAAAATTCCTTTAGCATGGCTACAATTAGCACAGCAAAAAATCCGTTTTGTTGTCGCTGTAGCTGGAATTGGCTTTATTGTCTTGTTAATGTTTATTCAACTAGGATTTCAAGATGCCTTATATTCCAGCGCCACCGCAGTACATCAAAGATTACGCGGAGATTTATTTTTAGTCAGTTCTCAATATAAATCATTAACCGCAATTCAAAGTTTTTCCCGTACCCGTTTATATCAAGCATTAGGTTTTGAAGGAGTTGATTCAGTTAGTTCTATTTATCTGCAATTTGCTAAATTAAAAAACCCTGTTAGTGGTGAAAAATATTCAATTTATGTCATTGGTTTTGATCCAGGAAAACCTGTTATGGATATTCCTGAAGTAGAACAACATTTAGACCAATTAAAAATGCCCGATGTTATGCTTTTTGATCGAGATTCTCGCCCCGAATTTGGACCAATAGCCGAACTATTTAACCAGGGAAATACTCAACAAGCAATTGAAATTTTCCCCTTTGATGCTGTTAAAGGTTATCGTGTGAGAGTAGGAGGTTTATTCAGTTTAGGACCTTCCTTTGGGGTAGATGGAAACTTAATTGTGAGTGATTCCACCTTTTTAAGAATTAACCCTAATACTCGTCCTGTAGAAAAAATAGATGTGGGCATCATTAAACTCAAACCCGATGCAGATCCGCAAAAAGTTTTAGAAATTTTAGAAGCTAATTTACCCAAAGATGTAACAATTTTCACCCGTCAAGGTTTTATTGACTTTGAAAAACAATATTGGTCAGTGAGAACTCCCATAGGTTTTATTCTTAACTTGATGTTAACTATGGCTTCTGTGGTTGGTGTGGTCATTGTTTATCAAATTCTTTATAGCAATATTGCCACTCAATTTATTGCTTATGCTACTTTAAAAGCGATCGGTTATCCCAACAGTTATTTATTAAATGTGGTATTTCAACAAGCATTAATTTTAGCAATATTAGGCTATATTCCTGGCTTTATTATTTCCATTGGTTTATATGATTTCGCCATGAAAGCTACTAAATTACCCATTGTCATGACTACTAATAATGCTTTATTAGTGCTAGTTTCCACCGGATTAATTTGTACTACTTCTGGTGCTTTAGCTATTAATAAATTACGTTCGGCTGATCCAGCAGACATTTTTTAATTCATTCAGGATTCAGGATGACGATAAATATCTATTCTACGGTGTGTCAGACTCCATAAATCAAGTAAATAAATCCCCTCTTGATATCTGACGCATCCTATCAATGTTCCAGTTTTATGAATCCTATAATTAACGAGGTAATTAAATATGCAACAAATAGAAACACACCAAACTCCTCTACCTTCTGCAAAAAAATTAGCTGTTAATGTCCTTACTATTAAAATTGGTGGAGGACATTATGCTGCATTAAAAGCCCTTAGTGAAGTCATTAAACGGCAAAACTTACCTTGGGAAATTCGGGTTACAGATGTGGATGAAATCCTTGAAGAAACCTTAGCTAAAACTAATAAAATAGTTGATCCGTTTAACAAACTTTTCGGTATTCCTGGTTATGAATTATGGAATAAAATACTACAAAAAGGTTGGACAGGATTACAATTGATTATGATGTTTCTTGGTAAATTAGTTATTAAAATTTATCATGAAACTTCTGTAGAAATATTTCAAGAATACTGGGAAAAACAACAACCAGATTTAGTAATTTCCTTAGTTCCTTTATATAATCGTTCCTTGTGCGATACCTTAAAAAAAGTTAAACCAGAAACACCAATAGTTATAATTCTCACAGATTTTGCTGATTGTCCTCCCCATTTTTGGATAGAACCAACCACAGGAAGTTATGTAATTTGTGGTACAGATAAAGCCGTGCAACAAGCCCATGATTTAGGAGTAGCTAAAGAGAGAATTTTACAAACTTCTGGGATGATCATTCATCCACATTTTTATGAACCAATTAATTGCGATCGCCCTACAGGAAGACAAAAATTAAACTTAGATCCTCACAAATTAACAGGACTAGTTTTATTTGGTGGTCAAGGTTCAATGGTTATGTTAGAAATTGCCAAACGTTTAGAACATCTTCATCCACAAATGCAATTAATCTTTATTTGTGGAAAAAATGAAAAATTAGCCTCTTTACTACAACAAAGAAACAGCAAACTTAGCCAATATATTACTACCTTTACCAGTGATATTCCTTATTATATGTACTTATCTGACTTCTTCATTGGTAAACCAGGACCTGGTAGTATTAGTGAAGCCTTAGCCATGCAATTACCAGTAATAGTAGAACGCAATGCCAGTACATTAATTCCTGAAAAATACAATACAGAATGGATACAAGAAAAACAGGTAGGCTTAGTAATTTCTAGTTTTAGAAAAATTGCCCAAGCTGTTAATGAATTTCTTGATCCTGTATCCCTTAACCATTATCGTTACCACGTTGCTGCTATTAATAACCAGGCAGTTTTTGAAATTCCCCAAATGCTACAAAAAATTGTAGAAAGTAATAGTAACCTACGATAGAAGTAGATATTAAGCTGTTGTGCCTTTAACTTGAATAATTAATACAAGCAAGATGCTTGTGCTACTGTAACTTCAGGTTTTTTAATTATACAGTGAGTGCTGCACATTAGCTTAATTGACCTCTAGTACACTGAAACTATCCTCTCTAATTACTGAAATATTTACCCATGACATTACAAAATAAAACCTTACTAATTACAGGCATTGATGAATTTATCGGTTTACGTACAGCCGAATTAGCCATATCTCAAGGTATGAAAGTTAGAGGTTTTCAAACTTCTCCAGTTAAGGAGAAAATACTGCAAAATTTAGGCGTAGAAATCCTGGTTGGCAATATTACCGATCCGGCAATTGCTAAACAAGCCTGTCAAGGAGTAGATATCGTATTACACACTGCCCAAATGGCCGAAGAAGCAGGAGATATTAAACATTTTCGCCAGATAAATGTAGAAGGTACTTTAAACTTTGCTAAAGCTGCTAAAGAAGCAGGAGTTAAAACCTTTGTACATCTTTCTACAGCCTTAGTTTATGGCTTTAACTATGTTGATAAAATTACAGAATTGGGGGTACTTGCTGATGAAAATAACCCCTATTGTCAAACAAAAATTGAAGCAGAAAGAGAAGTTTTAAAACTTAATTCATTAGACTTTGGAGTAATTATAATTCGCGCTGGAGATGTCTATGGACCTGGTTCTATGCCTTGGATAGTGCGGCCAGTACAAATGATGCAACAAAAATTATTTGCCTATGCCAATGATGGTAAAGGAGTCATGAATCATTTATATGTGGACAATTTAGTAGATGCCATATTTTTATCAGTAGAAAAAGCTGTTTATGGCGAAATATTTAATATTACCGATGGACAAGAAACTTCTTGGAAAGAGTATTTTAATAGTTTGGCAAATATCGCTGGTTGTGCTGCACCAATGTCCTTACCTAAGGAGGAAATGAAATTATTTTTGAAGGTACGTATGCAAGGACAAAAATTATTTAGAAAAAAAGCCGATATTCTGCCCGAATCAGTTGATTTTATGAGTCGGCCTTACGCTTATTCTATTGCTAAAGCCCAAAAATTTTTAAATTATCAAGCCAAAATTAATTTAACAGAAGGAATGCGTCTTACTCAACAATGGTTACAAAAAACTGACCTGCAAAAATTAGCTAAATAAGGAAATTATCCACAAATGTTAAAAACGTTAAAACTTACTAACTTCTTAATTGCTACTTTATTAACTGTAAGTTTTACCAAAGTAGCTTATGCTGAAGAAACTACATCTTTAACTGTAGTTGTGAATGGTATTACTAACAAAACTGGGGAAATTTGTATGCGAGTTTATAACTCAGAAACAGGATTTCCTTTCAATAATAAAAGTGAAGTCAAAAGTGGCTGTAGTAAAATTACAGGTTCTTCTATCACTCAGGTATTTACTGATTTAAAACCCGGTAATTATGCTGTAGCCGTAATTGATGATCAAAATGGCGATCATAAACTGAATAAAGACTTTTTTGGCATTCCTCAAGAGGGTTTTGGAATTTCTCGTAACCCCACAGTTTCTATTGCCACTGGTACACCAACTTTTGAAAAATCCAGTTTTAAATTGAAGAAAAACCGCACTATTCAGATTTTTATTAAATATTCACTTGATCCTTAATTAATAGGAGAATAAATACCAATATCCCCTACTTACCGGGATCAAATTTAGATCAAAAGTGGGGGATATAAAAGTATCAATATAGGAAGATAAATATGCTGTCACAGACTGTAGAATTAACACCAAATATTATGATAGATATGATGATATTTTTATCTAAGTCTTTATTTGGTTGGCTGATAATTCAAATGTGTTTAACATTAATATTTTTATGGCATTTACGTTTTAATAAATCACCATTATTACCCGATGATCAACTACCAAAAACCGCAGTAATTTTGTGTTTACGAGGTGCTGATCCATTTTTACCTAGTTGTTTGCGATCGCTATTACAACAAAATTACCCCGACTATGATTTAAAAATTATCATTGATAGTCCCCAAGATCCCGCTTTTAAAATTACCAAAGAAACTATCAACGAACTACAAGCAAAAAACGCTCAAATTACCACATTAACAGAAATTCGTCATAATTGTAGCCTCAAATGTACGGCCTTATTACAAGCAGTTTCTAACTTAGATAGTGAATATAAAATCATCGCTTTTGTTGATGCTGATACCATTATTCATCCTACCTGGTTACGAGAATTAGTAAGTCCTTTAATGGATGATAAAATTGGTGTAACTACTGGTAATCGTTGGTATCTTGTTACTAATAATTACTGGGGTTCATTAGTGCGTTATGCGGGTAATGTTTCTAGCGTTATACAAATGTTTTTATTTCAAATTCCTTGGGGTGGAACTTTAGCCATAAAAACAGAAGTATTACATCAAATTGAACTTACAAAAGATTGGCAAGAAGTCTTTAATGATGATTTCATTATCCATAAACTTATCAAAAAACATAAACTTAAAATTAAATTTGTTCCTTCATTATTAATCTTAAATAGAGACGAAATTAACTTAAATAATATCCTAGAACCTATTACCAGATTAATCATTAATTGTAAATTATATCATCCCCAATGGTTAGCAATTATTAGCGAATCATTTTCTAGTATTCTTGTTCCTAATTTAACGATTATTACCATCATAAAATTAATAATTGATGGTCAATTTTATCCAGCATTTCTCCTCACTAGTATCTATATTTCCTATACCATTGGTTTACTGATCATCATCTTATTAGCAGAATTTATTAGTCAACCAGTTATTTATCATCAAAATCAAGAAAAACCCAAATTATCAACAATAAATATTATAAAACTGTTACTATCAATTCCTTTAACTCAATGGGTTTATGGTTTAGTAATATTATCTGCCATTTGGACATCTACTATAAAATGGCGGGGACTTACTTATCGCATTAAAGGTAAGAAAAATATCCATCTTCTTGAATATCAACCTTATGAATGGCTAGATCAACCAATAGATCCAAAAACATCACTTTAAATATTAGAATTAACTTTCATTATCATGACTAAAAAACCTCTGAGGATCGCCTTATTTACGGGCTTATATGCTCCATTTTTAACCGGAGTTTCTGTGGCAGTACATCAACGAGTACGTTGGCTATTAGAACAAGGACACGAAGTTTTTCTCATCCATCCTGCTATTAATAATAAATATCCTGCACAGGTAGGAAAACGCCCCATGTCAGGACTACAAGAACTACAGATTTTTCCCAAATTTTCTTCCTTTGCATTTCCCACAGAACCACTAATTTTTTATAAATCTTTACCCCAACCATTAAGTTATCGTCATTGGAGTGATACCAGATTACTTAATAACTTCAAACCCGATATTATCGTAGTAGAAGAAGCTGCCCAAATGCGCGGTTTATATTCTATATTTTTACAAGGTTATGGTCGTTCTATAGGTGTAGAATATGCTAGGAAAACCCGTACTCCAATTATTTCGATTTTCCATACAGATATCATTGCTTATATTCAATATTATTTGGGTAATGTTATCTTTAATTTCGTTCGTCCACTATTACCAATCATTGTAAAACAATTCAGTGAAACCTATAATTTAAGTTTGTTTTCATCCCGTGAACAATTAACTAAATATCAAAAGTTAAAATGTCAGCGTAGTGAATATTTACCCTATCAAGGAATAGACTGTAATAAATTTCATCCTCGCAATATTTGTTATGATCCCATTCCTGAAAATAAAAGACCGACTTTATTATTTGTAGGGCGTATTACTGCGGAGAAAAATGTTGGCCAACTTTTAGATATTTATCCTCTAGTTGCTGCGAAAATTCCCGATGTTCATCTAGTAATTGTGGGTAGTGGTCCATTAGATAAAGAAATTCGCCAACGCGCCCAAAAATTTGGTAATGGGGTGACAATTTGGGGTGAATCTCATGGATTAGAATTATTAGGTTGGTTTGCTAAAGCCGATATATTTGTGAACCCTTCCATTACCGAAAATTTCTGTACTACCAATAATGAAGCCTTAGCTTCTGGCACTCCTGTAATTGCAGCGATCGCTCCTTCCACAGCAGAACAAGTATTACCAGGAACAAATGGCTTTTTAGCAGAACCAAATAATCCTAAAAGTTTTGCTGAAAAAATAATTACCATTCTCAGTGATCCGCAACTTAAACATCAATTAAGTGAACAAGCAAGACCTTCTATATTGCCATTTGATTGGTCAGCTTGTAGCCAAAAGTTTGAAGATAAACTCTATCAACTAGTAAATTCTCAATAATTTAGATCCCGGACTTCTTAAAGAAGTCCGGGATCTGATAGCTGACTACTTAAAAAACGCCAACTTGGCTAGTAAATTTCATCTATCCTTGCTACATTATGTAAGTAGTTGACCTGTGGGCTTTTAGGTTTTTAGTTTGAGATACTGACAATTATCGCTATGACATTATCAGGATGAAAATTGCCTACTCCACCTGATAATTTAATTGCTATTGTCCTCAATAGTACCTAAAAATCCTTATACCTCAGAAGTTTTTTGCTTCTGGGGTTTTTATTATTAGTATTTTCCTTTGTCACACAGGCATACTTCGACAAGCTCAGTACAAGTCTTGCTGTGTTGATAGTGTACCTCATTTACCTCAAATCTACTGTAAAACATTTGTTATGGGAATATCCTACTTTTGAGGAATCTATCGCAAGTGTTAAAAGTATAATTACCAGATTACAATTAGTTTTTGATTAGTTTATCAAGTGGACAGGGAATTTATTCCCTGTCTAAAAACCTGTCTAAAAAAGTTGGTTAAAACCGACTGTTTTTAGATAGATTTTAATGTAATTTAGCTAGTCTTGTTACTCACAATATCAGAGTTTTCTAAAAACTCTCTTAACTCTTTTTTGCTATCATTAGCAGACTTAAAACCTACTAGACTAGAAATTACACCAATACCGATGTTAAGATGGGTTTGTTCAATTCTGCCAGTGTAAAATAAGATAATACTGACAAATGTGAACATTACGGAGGTTGTACCAATGGCAATTTTGACGTTATATTCTAGCTGATGTTGCCTAATTAACTCATTGAAAGCTTGCTTTTGTTGTTCTGGAGTTAGTTTTGGCTGGTGGGATTGATTGAATAGGTTAAACTTAAACATAGTTGCTATCTCCTTTGATCAACTTGACAATTCGTTTAGCTATTGATATCCTATTGATATTTCTCACAATGAACCAGAGAAAAAAAGGGTTTTATTCGTGAAAACTTTTCCCTAAATTTTAGGGAGTTTGGGGAAATAAAAATACCCTAATTTCCCTAGACGGTAATAATCCAGATTTGCTATAGTTATAAAAATTAATCAAAAGTGGAATCTATGAACAAAGTTCAAGTTAGTGAAAGAGGAAAAAACAAACTTAAAGAAAAATATAAACAAGCTGGTTATACTATCGCAACTCTACAGGAAGCAGCACCAGCAAGTGAAGATCAAATTAAATATTTAATAGGACAACAAAACAAAAAAGTAACAGCAGTTGATAGATTTGTAATTGAAAATGTAGTCAATGCTATCAATGCAGGACTGAAAACAAATGGTATAGATGAAAAACTCGAACCTTCAGATATTGTTGATAACTGGTATCCTGACACCATTCCCACAGAATTTATAACTGTCATTGATGATAAAACAAAACTATTTCGCGGTCGCCAATTTGTATTTGATGCTATTACCGAATTTATCCAAAATAACAAAAGTGGCTATTTTACCATTCTCGGTGATGCGGGAATGGGCAAGAGTGCCATAGCTGCCAAATATATAGTAGATAATCCTGGAACAATTTGCTTTTTTAATATTCGCGCTGAAGGTAAAAACCGTCCTGATGTATTTCTGAGATTAATTCGTGAACAATTAACCAAAAGATTTGATTTGCAGAATGTAGAAAATGATTATTTATCTACTTTATTAACTAAAGCTAGTGGAAAATTAGCTAATTATGAAAATTTAGTCATTGTTATTGATGCTTTAGATGAAGTTGATCAGGATGATCATGGTAATTTGTTAAATTTACCGATGTATTTACCAGATCATGTTTACCTGATACTCACTAGAAGACCTTATAATTCAGATGATAAAAGACTAAATCTTTCCCCTGATACTAAATATCAAGAATTAGATTTGAGGGAATATCAGGATAATAGTAAAGATGATGTAAAAGGATATATTTTAGAATTTCTCGGGTTAGAAAAAAATAAACCACGTTTAGAAAAGTGGATTAATCAACAACATGACTTGAGTAAATCAAAATTTGTAGATACTATCGCTGCTAAAAGTGAAAATAATTTCATGTATTTACGCTATGTGTTAGAAGCAATTGCAGAAGGATTTTATCAGGATGAAAAACTAGAACAATTACCCGCAGGTTTACAGGGATATTATGAGAGTCATTGGCGCATTATGGGAATGACAACTAAACCCTTACCCAAGGATAAAATTAAAATTATTTATGTAATGTGTGCTTTAAAAAGTGCCGTGTCCCGTGAGATGATTGTGAAATATTCCCAGCAAGATGATCTCACAGTCCAGGAAGTTCTGAAAGGTTGGACACAGTTTTTACAGGAACAAAAAACCTATCAACCGCCTTGTTTTCGTTTTCGCTTTTATCATGAGAGTTTCCGCGATTTTTTACAACGTCAGGATATTGTGGAAGCTGCTGGGGTGAGTTTACCACAAATTAGCGCGGAAGTTGCTCAAAATATGGCTGAGGGATTAACACTATGAGCAACTTTCAGACTTGGTTTAATGAACAGTCGGAGGAACCAAAAGAACAGTTTTTAGGTGAATATCACCGATTGTTATTAGAGGGTAAAAAATATCCAGAACTGTTTAAATTATTATCCAACTACTACTTTATTGAAGCAAAAATCAATCATCCGTCATTTGGAGTACAAGCACTGATTGAAGATTATGATTTACTCCAGGATGAAACAAAAACTCCTGTAGAGACGTTCCATGGAACGTCTCTACATTCAAACAGCAACACCACAATATCATCATTAAAAAAAATTCAAGGTGCTTTGCGACTCTCTGCACATATTATCAATCAAGATAGTCAACAACTACCAGCACAACTGACAGGGAGATTACTACATTTTGACACACCAGAAATTAACAACCTTCTGCAACAAATACCCACAAATCAAGGTTTACTTTGTTTAACTCCTAGTCTCACCCCTCCCGGTAGTCCCCTGATTCGCACTCTCTCAGGTCATAGTGACTCGGTAAATGCGATCGCAGTCACACCCGATGGAAAAACGGTGATTTCTGGTTCTGATGACAAGACTATCAAAATCTGGGATTTGGGAACAGGAACAGAAAAATTC
>NZ_JACJPV010000034.1 GCF_014696225.1 Anabaena sp. FACHB-1237
TTGGTTTTCTATTCTTTCAAAGTATTATTTTTTCTCGGTTCAGTTGGTTGCGGGTTTTTTCTTTCCCTCAACACTTTATCTACTATATCTCCCTTTTTTTTCTTTGTCAACCCTTTTGAGAAAAATTTTTCGAGATTTTTTCTGGAATTGTTGACGTTTGGCTGAAACTATTGCTGTGCAATCTTTACAGGTATTTTGATTAAAGGTCTACAGGGTGTTGTCCATAATAAGGTAGGGCTTCTGTCCAATGGGGTTGTTTACCTTGTTGCCATTCCATTTGGGCTAATTCTAAAACGCTAGTAACAGTTTTCGCTAGTTGTTGTTTTTGTGTGTTGGCAAGTACTTGTTCTATTTGCTCATGCTTTTTATGCCATTGTTCAAGGCTTTTTTGCCATTCTTCTGGTGTGAATACTTTATCTGCTAATAAGGGTATGATTTGTCTATGGTTGATTTGATATATTGCACCAAAGATTTTTCCCTGTTGGGCTGCCATTTCTACGGCAATGATTGAAGATGATAGTGTTGGGGAGATATCTTTATATGATGATCTGTGGGTTCGCCAGGCAACTGCCGCTAATGTGGATATGGTAAATATTGGTATTTGTAGTTGTTGTGCTATGGTGCGGCCTATTACTATTCCTAGACGTGTTCCTGTGAATCCTCCTGGACCTTTGGCAACGGATATCCATTCTAGGTCTGTCCAACTGTATGGTTGAATTATTTCCTTGAGGTAATAATGAATATGACTTGATAAGTCCCGTGCTAAGTGGTAGGTTTGCGATCGCTGATAGTCTACAAAGTTACTAATGGCTAATCCTAGTTCTGGTGTGGTTGTATGTAGTGCTAAACCGTATTTGCTTGGTTTAATATGTGAGGTTTCTATCAAGGTCAGGTAATTGGGAATTTTTAGATTTGGGATTTTATTTTCCTATATTATATAGTTAACTTCACAACGGCATTTACAAATTCTAGGCAGGTTACAGGATCTCATAACCTACCGTTTATAACTTTTGATGAAATGCTCAATATCACTTAGGTGGGTACAAGCTCACCTGGTCGTAGTTTTGACCATTTTCCTGTTTCTTGCTGAAAACTTAGACACCCAACTACATCCCATTCCATTTCTATAATTTCATTTTTTGTCCTAATATTAACGTTGATGGATGGTTCTTGAGGATCAAAGTCGGGTGTTTCTGTTAAGTGCGGTTGTTGGTGCTGGGTTTCTACGGCGTTGTAAGTTATACATCTATCTACATAGTGACAATTTACACAAATACACATAATAAAAGCTAGTCCACAAAAATTTATAGTTGAAGAAGTATTGATAGTAATGTAGCTTAAACAAAATTTTTTAGCATTAGTTTTGAGGACGATTTTGATTACCATGAATCAGTTTGCTGTTGATCGTTTATCAGTAAGGAATTGGCCTTTTAGGTTAGATTTATTACCAAATTATGCTTATATGGTTGGTGGAGCGGTAAGAGATGCTATTTTAGGCAGGATTCGTGATTATTTAGATTTAGACTTTATTGTTGCTGGAGATGCTATACAAATAGCGAAACAAATCGCTAAAGAGTGTAAAGCAGGTTTTGTTTTATTAGATGCTGAACGTGATATTGCTCGTGTAGTTTTTGCTAATGCTACAGCTGACTTTGCTAAACAAGATGGAGATAGTTTAAACTCTGATTTAAAAAGACGAGATTTTACTATTAATGCGATCGCTTATAATCCCTATAATCACCAATTTATTGATCCATTAGGAGGTTGTCAAGATATAGCATCTGGTATGTTGAGAATGATTTCACGAGATAACTTGCAAAATGATCCTTTAAGGTTAATGCGGGCTTATCGTCAAGCCGCTCAACTAGGTTTTAAAATTGAACCAAATACACAAGTAGCAATTCGCTCCTTAGCATTAGAATTAAGTAAAGTTGCATCAGAAAGAATACGAGTTGAAATTGGTTATTTATTAAGTAGCAACAACGGTACTTTTTGGTTAATTAAGGCCTGGGAAGATGGTTTATTAACGAGGTTTTTTCAAAATAGCAATTATCAGAGCGTGCAAAAACTAAATGCTGTGGAGAAAGCATATATTCTCATTAGTCAAAAATGGGAGAAATTAGCATCCGAATTACAAAATCATATTCGCAATACTATTAAAACTTCTGGTTTATCAATTGCTAAAATTGCTTGTTTAGTGAACTCTAAAAACTTAGATTTAGTAGAAAGAGAACTTTTACAACTGACCTATAGTCGCGTTGAAATTCGAGCAGTAATCACCGTTTTAAAATTATTACCTAAAATCACATCAGTTAATAATTTAATTAATATATCTATTCGAGAACAATATTTTTTATTTCAAGAAATATCTATATTATTTCCAGTAGTCTTAATATTAGCTATAGCTGAGAATATTATCGCACAAGAAACACCTACAGAAATATTGCCAAGTTATGAACCTTTGGTAAATAGATATCTCAATTGTCAAGACTTGGTTGCTCATCCTCATCCTTTACTAAGTGGTAATGATATAATGAAAGCCTTGCAAATTCCTGCTTCTCCAAAAGTGGGAGAGTTGTTAACAGAAATTGCCATAGCCCAAGGTGAAGGTATAATTAATAACCTAGAAGAAGCGATCGCCTATGCTGCTAAATTGCTATAATGATAGTAATCATCAATTGTTGACTAACAAAAAAATTCTCAATTTGAGATAACTTGTGAAAAAGTTGTGTAAAGTTGCTATAAATTGGATAGAATTAGTATATTTAACATAAAAAATCAAGATAAAAAAATGAGCTTAATTTGGCAAGTTGATTTTTACCGCATTCCTAAACAAGATAATGTAGACAAAGCATTATGGGCTTTATTAATATGTGATGAATATGGCACGTTTAAATATGAATCCCTTTGTCCTCAGTCTGAAGCTAGTTCTAAGTGGTTAATACAACAATTCCAATTAGCCAATAAAGGAATTTTACCCGACATTATCCAGGTTTTCCGTCCTCAATCTTTAAGTTTAATTACTGCTGCTGCTGATAAATTAGGTATTAAAATTACAGCAACTCGTAGAACTGCTAGTTTACGAAAATGGTTACAAGATAAAAAATATGATCTGACAATTGACAAATTACCTCCACAGCCATTACCAGAAAATTTATGGGGAGAACAATGGCGATTTGTAACAATTAATGCTAGTGATATAATAGATGAATTTATAGAGTGTCCAATTCCAGTTTTACAGATGCCTGATTTTCTTAAACCAATTAATTTAGGTTTAGCATCTAATATACCTATTCCCGGTGTGATTATATATGGTGGTAGAAAGTCTTTAAAATTAACAAGATGGTTAGATGAAACCAACCCTGTAGAATTAAAATATGTCAGAGGTGAACCTGATGGTTTAATATTAGAAGCAGGTTTAAATGAACGCTATATTTTACTTACTTTTACTGACAAAGAAGTGAAAAATGCAGCTAAGAGTTATGAACAGAAAAAACAAGTAAGCAAGGGACTACATTTTTTAGTGGTACAACCAGATGATTCAGGAATGACTTACAGTGGTTTATGGCTATTGAAACAAGAGATATAAGAAAATATGAATATTTGTTGAAGTTTAGCTAAGAGAAGTGTTAAGAAAATAGGCGTTGTTGAATTGGAGTACAATAACATAACATAATATTTATTTCACGCATCAGCAAAGCCGTTAAATCCTACCTTCAGTGATCCCGGTGTCACAATCGGTTTTTTCGGATTTTTGAATACATTTGAAGATAATTTTCATACAACATAGTCTAAATCTTAGGTGGCGATAGCAAAGCGCTGCTGCAAGCAGTTCAGTTCGCCAATTCTCAATTTCTAAATCACCGATTTTCGTTGTGTGACAGTTGATGTGGGTTAGATGCAAAGTTTCAAATTTTGAATTTCTCAATTTCATATTTGAGTTCAGCAACGCCCGAAAAATATTAGATTATAACTCTTTGCGTAAGGGTTAGGTATAAGAATTTATTACCAATGGAAAATCAGATATAACCTGTGTCAGGTAGACGCTAAAAGTGCTGTAGTATAGTTTAATTGAACTTCGTTCAAGAATTTCAGATAATTGTTAATATTACAATGTTAGTATTACAATATTATCATCATAGTCAACTATTTACTCAAGTTAGGATCAGATGAGAGAAATCCGTAAACGCAGAATAGTTATTGGGGATGTTCATGGCCACTATGACGGGCTAATGTTATTATTAAAGGAAATAGCTTTAACATCTGATGATCAAGTTTATTTTCTGGGAGATTTGATAGATCGGGGTCCAAAAAGTTCAGAAGTGGTAAACTTTGTTCAGGAAAACAATTATTCTTGCTTGCTAGGTAATCATGAACAAATGCTATTAAATGTGATCACTAATAAAAATAGCACTTCAGCAGATATGCAAGCCTGGTTGTATAGTGGAGGACAGGCTACAATTACTAGTTATAAATCCCCAAATATCCCTCAAAAACACTTAGACTGGTTTGCAAACTTGCCAGCTTATTTAGACTTAGGAGATGTGTGGTTAAGTCATGCAGGTGTTGATCCTAGTTTAACTGTAGATCAGCAAACTACGGAAGAATTATGTTGGATTAGGGATAAGTTTCATAGGATGAAAAAACCATATTTTCCAGATAAGTGGATTATTACTGGTCATACTATCACCTTTACTCTTCCAGGTGTGATTCCAGGTATGTTAGCTCAAGGCCAAGGATGGATAGATATAGATACAGGTGCTTATCATATCCGTAGTGGTTGGTTAACAGGATTAGATATCACTAATCATCTCATTTATCAAGCTAATGTTTTTAGCTATAAAACTCGTATTTTAACCTGGGATGAAGGAGTAAAAACTGTTCATCCAGAAGACTTTATGACTAGTCGTCGTTCTAGGTAAAGAGGATCATCCCATGAAGATTACAAGTACAGATTAATTGACTATTGACCTGATTTTTGCTTTATAACTGACGTTATCTAAACCATTATTGTCTTTGCTGGGGTTATTACTGATTTGTCTTTGCAGTGATACAATACGATCTTTTGCTCCAGGATGGGTACTTAAAATAGTAGGTAAAGAACCGCTAGTTTTTTCTAATTTTCTCATAAAAGAAACCATTGCTGATTGAGCATACTTAGTATGAGTGAGAATTTTTAAACCTCTTGCATCAGCATCATACTCATCTTTACGACTACGGGGAAGATTGAGGGCTAATTTTACACCAATTCCAACAGCTTTACTCTTACTTAATCCCGTAGAAGAAGCTACACCGTTAATCACAGCTTGTTCTCGCATTTGTTTAATTAGGTGTTTTCCTTCAATATGTCCCATTTCATGGGCGATGACACTAGCTAATTCTGCTTCATTCTCTGCCGCTAAGAGTAAACCAGTATTAATATAACAAAAACCTCCGACAGTGGCAAAAGCATTAATTGCCTCGTCTTCTACTACCTGAAAAGTATAGGATAAATTAGGGCGATCGCTATTGACTGCTAACTTCATTCCCAATTCCTGTACATAGTTGTTTAATAGGGAGTTGCGAGAAATACGTACTTCTTTTTGTATTTGCTGATTCATCTGACTACCTAAATCTATTTCTTGACTATCTGATAGTCTGGATAGATTGAATGCTTGTATACCTTGATATATTAAGGGTAATAAATCTATAGCTTTAGTAGGTAGAGGTGTAGTTAAACAAATAGTTAAAGCGGTTATTACAGAAATTAAAGGGTAAAACCAGCGTTTCCAGATGTTGTGATAGTTATTCATAATGTCAGGGTGTTACTATGAGCAAAAGAGATTAGGCTTTAAGGTAAAAGACGTAACTGAATTTACTAAGTTGCATTTAGTTACTAAAATTAGTTGCTTAAAAACGACTCGAGGTTTTACACAGGGATTGCATAACTAAGAACTTACAGCACATTCCATCTACATGAGCTACACTATGAACACAGCAAGATGCCTGTGTTACAAGGGTTTTATCATTAACATCTGTACCTCATAATAACGGAAACTGCTGTAACATTATTAAGAAAAAAATTTATGGTGATGGAATCTTCCTAGTAATTGCTATACTTCCTAAACAGGATTGTTAATTGTGTAAAAGTAAAGATTTATGACTTAATAAGTTACTAGAATAGTACAATCAATTACCTAAGATAAAACCAGAAATTCCATTACTTTAACCCTGTCCAAACCTAATTATGGCTATTTTAGATACAAAAGGTCGTTTATTCGGCAAAATTAATTTACTAGATCTAGGTGCTGCCCTAGTAATATTACTAGTAATAGTGGGTATTTTTATTTTCCCAGGTACATCAGGTTCAGTAGCTCAAGTGGGAACAAAAAAAGCACCAATTGAAGTAGACTTAATAGTGCGTGGTTTAAATGTTCGTGATCCGCAGCAGTTATTTAAGCAGGGATTTACAAAAGGTGGTAAAACCAATGTAATTATTCGTAATCAGCCCTATGGAGAAATTGGAATTAAATCGGTTCAACAGTTAGAAAGAACACTAACTATTCCTCAACCTGACGGTACTGTCAAAGAATTAGCAGATCCTCGTCAAAATAACTTTAGCACAGATTTTCTGTTGACTTTGGAAGGTAAAGCCACAATTACAGAAAATGGTCCGGTTTTGGGGAATAATAAGGTGAAAATCGGAATGCCTTTTGAATTAGAAGGGTTTAATTACAATTTTAATGCTTCAGTGATTGATATTAGAATTGGCAATAAGCAATGATCTTAGCTATCAGCTTCAGTGGCAACCCAGGATATCAGAAGTGTCTGTTTCTTAGCTGCGGATAGACCATTTGTGATTGATTGATGGCTTTAGATTTTGCTTTACTGAATAAATTGTTACGCTCGTTATTTAGCAACAAATGATGAATAAACTTCCTCATATTAAAACAGTAAGCTCTAAAAAACTCATTTTTACTACCTTCTCTGAACCTGGTTTTGTGCTGGGGTTGTTGACAATTATCGTTGCTATGTTGGTTTGGAACTGGCAATTATTGTTATCTTTAGTAATCGGTATTACCGTAATGTTACTAAGTTATTCCTGGCAACAATGGAATTGGCAATTATGGTGGTCAGAATTACGTAGGTCTTTAAACGGTACTAATGCTCGTTTATTTTTGGCGATTGTTAGCGGAGCATTGGTCACTTTTATTACCTATATGATAGGACATATATGGGTTGATTCTCCTAGTCACTGGTTAGCGACTGCTACGATTATTCAAGGCATGACTACTCTATTAACTTTAGTATTGTTGCTGTGGCAAATTTTTCAATTACAATTAAATCAGGAACAGGATAATATTGATCAGTTGTTAGATAAGCTGACTAGTGGTGAACCTTTAAAACGATTGTTGGCTTTACGTAAACTGAATAAACACTTGCTTAGTCAAGATGCGACAGTTAACTCAAAAAAAGATATAGGTAAATGTTTACAATTGTTGTTAAAACAGGAGAAGGAAGCAATTATTAGAGAGGCAGTTTTAGACTGTTTACAAAATGTGGATGAGTTTAAGGTTATATCTGCTAATTCTCAGGAGGTTTTAATACCGATATCGCTAAAGAAGAGGAAGGTTTTAGTGGACTAAGTTTTTTGGGCGTTGCTGAATTGGGGTATGATATTTATTTAGCGTTTATTTCGCGTATCAGCGAAGCACTTGCATTAGACGCAAAGTTTCAAATTTAATTTAGTTTAATTTAATTAATTTTGAATTTCTCAATTTCATACCTGAGTTCAGCAATACCATAGATTTTTTTTAGTCCGCAAATGCGGACTTTTATGGCATATATGCAGTCTATGGTTGCTGATTTAAGACTTAACCAGAAATAGAAGGTTCGCGTTGCGCTGTTCTCAATTTAGGCTTAGGAGTAGCTACACTGCGTCTATCATCATAGTTGCGTCCCTCTTTATAAGAACGACGTCCACCACGTTCACCACGTTCACGATAACTACGCTCACCTCCGCCATCACCATAATCACCACCATCACGACGTTTGTTGATTCTTGGCTTAGGACTATCAGCTTCTTCTACAGGTAGATCCACACCAGATAACAACCAAGCGGGACGGGTTTGATCATAGGCAATTTGTAAAGCAGCAGCAGCGATCGCGTGAGCATCATACTCTTCAATCATCTCGCTGATGATAGGCAAGAATGAAGCTAGTCTTTCACCAGTTAACGCTTCTGCTACTTGGCCGCGTAACTTCTGAATATGTTGTGCTTCAATTTGTGCCTTAGTAGGAATAGTCAAAAGCTGCCAATTTTGACGTACATGACGCTCAAATATCTGTTGTTTGCGACGCTCAAAAGGTTGTACTAAAGTAATAGCTGTACCTTCCTTACCAGCGCGACCTGTTCGTCCAATCCGGTGTACATAGGTTTCTACGCTATCAGGTAAATCAAAATTGATTACATGGGATAATTGATCTACATCTAAACCCCGTGCAGCAATATCCGTAGCTACTACCCAACGTACTTGACGGTTACGGAAACGAGTTAAAAGTCTTTCTCTGGCTTGCTGAGACAGATCACCATGATACTCATCCACACTGTGGCCAGCAGATTGTAACAGATTGGTTAATTCTGCCGCAGTTCTCCGAGTCCGCACGAAAATTAACGCGGTTTCTGGATCTTCCATTTCTAAAATTGGTTGTAAAGCCTTAGCTTTAGTCCAATGACGAGGAATTAAATATGCTACTTGGTTGATTTTATTTGGTGTAGCCTTGGGTTGTTCTACAGTTACGGTTACAGGTGAATTTAAGAACTTATTCACCAGCATCCGAATAGAAGGAGGCATCGTAGCAGAGAATAAAGCGGTTTGTCTTTCCGTGGGTGCTTGGGATAAAATTCTTTCTACGTCATCAATGAAGCCCATACTTAACATTTCATCAGCTTCATCTAATACAAACCATTTTACTTGATCTAACCGTAAATTACCCCGTTCTAGTAAATCTATTACCCGTCCTGGAGTACCTACAACTATTTGTGCGCCTCGTTTAAGTTGTAAGATTTGTCTATCTATGGACTGACCACCATAAATAGCTACTGCTTTTAAACCACTATTACCAATAAATTGGGACATAGCAGCATGAACTTGAATAGCTAATTCTCTAGTTGGTGTTAACACCAATGCTTGTACAGCTTTTTGATTAACATCTAATTTTTCGATAATTGGTAAAGAAAAAGCTGCGGTTTTCCCAGTTCCTGTTTGGGACTGACCAACTACATCACGACCATTTAATAATTGTGGAATGGCTTGCATTTGAATGTTTGTTGGTGCGGTAAAACCAATTTCTTCTAATTGGGTAGCACGTTCTTGGGAAAGACCTAATTCTTGAAAAGTTAAACTCATTAATTCTCCTAGATTGGTTGTCATTTTTGAACTTGTAATTTGCACTTGTAAGACCGATACATAATGTTTAAGTTAGTCTGATTTTTAGTGACTAATTAATTACTAACAATTTGACCATATAGATCATAAGCATCGGCACTTTCAATTACCACTGGCACGATAGTCCCTAGTCTAGCAATACCTTTAACGTATACTTGACCATCCACTTCTGGCGAAAATCTGCCGCAACGACCAATTAATTCTCCAGTTTCAGGATTTTCTTGTTCTATTAGGACATCAACTATTTTGCCAATTTCTTGCTCATTTTTTGCTAGGGAAATTGGTTGTTGTATTTCCATTAATAGGTTACGACGTTCTGCCATTATTTCTGAGGGAATTTGATTACTTAAGGTGTAAGCTGGAGTTCCCTCCTCCGGCGAAAAGGTGAATACACCTACATGATCAAATTCATGTCGCTGGGTAAATTCTAATAAATGCTGAAAATGCTCTTCTGTTTCCCCAGGGAAACCAACAATAAATGTTGTTCTTAATACTGCTGAAGGTATGGCTTTTTTCAGCTTTTCTATAATTCCATCATTTACTCTGCCCTGCCAAGGACGATTCATGGCACGTAAAATATCTGGATGAGAATGTTGTAAGGGCAAATCTAAATATGGCAGAAAGTTAGATGTTTCTTGAATTGCGGCAATCACATCTTCTGTTAACCCTGTGGGATAAGCATAGTGCATTCTTACCCAAGGTACCTTTACTTTTCCTAATGCCCGAATCAGTTCCGCTAATTTTGGCTTTCCGTAAATATCTAGTCCGTAGTTAGTCGTAATCTGAGAGATCAGAATAATCTCTTGTACTCCTTGACTAGCTAACTGTTCAGCTTCAGCAACTATTGATTCGATGGTACGCGATCGCTGATTACCACGCAAATGGGGAATTATACAAAACGCACAACGATAATCACAACCTTCAGCTACTCGCAGGTACGCTACTCCTTCTGTGGTAGTGCGATAACGCGGAGTGGTTTCATCGGCAATATATGTCGGTTCTGGAGTAATTTCTTTAACTCTTTCCCCTTGTTCTGCCCTTTCTATCACATTTACTATTTTGTGATAGTCTCCTGTTCCCACTACTGCTACTGCTTCTGGCAATTCTTCCAATAATTGTTCTTGAAAGTGTTGCGCCATGCAACCTGTAATTACGATTTTTTTATTTGCTTCTGCCAATTCTACTAGAGTTTTAACTGACTCTTCCCTAGCTGCTTCAATAAAACTACAGGTATTGACAATTACGTAATCCGCTAACTCTTCGTTTGTATCTACTCCATAGCCCGCATTTACCAGCAGCCCTAACATATGTTCTGTGTCAATGCGGTTTTTCTCGCAGCCCAGGTGAGAAATAGCTATTGTTGGTTTTTCACCCATACTTTATATAATTTTCAGTTTTCCTCGTGACTTATAAAAGTGTACTTCTTTTAGGTCATAACAAATATTTGTAGGTTTTTTGCTGTCTGAAAACTTTTAATCACAACTTACCTACTATTTTTCTTCATTATCACCCTTTACCAGTTTCTGGTCAATCGCTGGTAATTTTTATTAGTAAACTTTTATCACAACTTTTCTCTATACCTATGTTTTTTATAGAGTTTATGTTATGATGTTTATACTAATTTTTCCCCAATGTAATATTGAGCGCTCTAGGTATGTTGAACACTAGCAATATGTCTTAACAATTTCCTAGTCACTACTTTAAATATTAATTAAATATCATCGCAGCGTGGCCATTGTTAATTTACCCATTGGGAAGCCGACCATAAAGGTCTGTTTTGAGAAGCCGCTACCCGCAGGGAAATCGCTATGGCGACTACACCGCTTTAGCATTAATGCTATTTCCACTTTGATGATTAACCTACATTGTTAGGGCTAGGTCAAGCAGTTAAAGTGTTCTTAGCTGCCTTGCGTCTTCTTGAGTGGCAAACTCTCTTAACCAAGTTTCATCTTAACATATCTTATGAAATGTTTTACATTAATTTCCATCTTTGGTCAGAGGAAGTTAAGTAAGCAGCAAGAATGGTGCGGAGCGAGGAGATCAAGGAGTCAGGAGTCGGGAGCAGGGAGAAAATTCTTTATTCTCACTCGGCACTCCGCAATTACCAAATCAAAACAATTTGACCAATAAGCAACTACCAACTTAAACTAGATTATTAGCAAAGCGAATAGGTAAGCACTGCAAACTGTGCCAAAAAAATTAAAGACGTGGATTTACATCAGTTATTTAAAACCAAAACACCCATTATTGGGGTAGTACATTTATTACCACTGCCAACCTCTGCCCGTTGGGGAGGTAGTCTCAAAGCAGTAATTGATCGCGCCGAACAAGAAGCCACAGCCCTCGCTAGTGGAGGAGTGAACGGGATTATTATTGAGAATTTTTTCGATGCTCCGTTTCCAAAAAACCAGGTTGATCCAGCCGTGGTCAGTGCTATGACTGTCATAGTACAAAGAATACAAAATTTAGTATCTATACCTATAGGATTAAATGTGTTACGGAATGATGGCAGAAGTGCGATCGCTATTGCTAGTTGCGTTCAGGCACAATTTGTCCGTATTAATGTCCTTACAGGTGTCATGGCTACTGATCAGGGTATAATTGAAGGTGAAGCTCATGAATTATTACGCTACCGGAGAGAATTAGGTTCAGATGTAAAGATTTTGGCCGATGTATTAGTGAAACACGCTCTTCCTTTAAGTTCTCCTAATATTATAGTATCAATTCAAGACACTATTGAAAGAGGTTTAGCTGATGCTGTGATTCTATCAGGTTGGGCTACGGGTAGTCCTCCTAACCAAGAAGATTTAGAATTAGCGGCTAATGCGGCTGGATCTACTCCTGTATTTATTGGTAGTGGCGCAAACTGGGAAAATATAGGTACTTTATTATCAGCAGCAGATGGTGTCATTGTCTCTAGTTCCCTAAAACGTCATGGACAAATTCATCAACCTATTGATCCTATTCGTGTGAGTCAGTTTGTGGAAGCTGTTCATCGCAACTGGAAATCTAAGGAAGAAATTAAATCAGTTCCTTCTGTTAAGTTACATTCTTAAATAATTGATAATTGATAATTGATAATTGTCAATTGTCAATTGTCAATTGTCAATTGTCAACTAGTGAATTTTTTGTACTCTATCATCTAATTTTATAATTATGATACGTCGTCGTTCTACTCCTTGGATTCATAAATGGTCCCGTCCTTTAATTGGGGCGATCGCTGGTTTAGGTATTCTAAACACAGGTTATCTCTTGTTTGAAAAACTCATTGGTGGTAGTCCTATTTGTACCACTCCTGAAGGTGTTAAAGGTTGTGTAGATGTACTTTCTAGTCCTTGGGGTACGGTATTTGGCCAACCTTTAGCTTTATTTGGTTTGTTGGCTTATTTGAGTATGTTTATTTTGTCTTTATCGCCTCTAGCAATTTCGGAAACAACTAATAAAAACTACAAACAAATCGTCAATTTGACCTGGTTATTATTATTTGTTTTGGCGGTGTCAATGTCAGTTTTTAGTAGTTATTTAATGTATATTCTGGCATTTGAAATAAAAGCAATTTGTTGGTATTGTATTGCATCAGCTACTTTCGCTTTTACCATGCTCACTTTAACAGTAATTGGAAGAGATTGGGAAGATATTGGACAACTTTTATTTACAGCTTTAATTGTGGGAATGGTGACATTAATTGGTGCTTTAGGAGTTTATTCTAGAGTTAATATTTCTGATAAAATTGCTGAACCAATAAATGGTAAACCTGTACAAATTAGTTTTACGCCTAAAGTACAACCTAACCCGGAATTTGGTTGGGAAATAACCACAAAATCAGGACCTGCAGAAATAGCTTTAGCCGAACATTTAGTTAAAGTTGGTGCTAAGGAATATGTAGCTTATTGGTGTCCCCATTGTCATGAACAAAAGTTACTTTTTGGCAAAGAAGCCTATAAAATCATTAGTGATAATATTGGTGTAGAATGTGGTAAGGAAAGTCCTAAAGGTAAGCCAGAATTGTGTGTTGCAGCCAAAATTCAAGGGTTTCCCAGTTGGATTATTAATGGTGAAATTTATAGCGGTGTGCAAAATCTGAGTGAATTAGCAAAAATTACTAATTACACAGGTCCACAAAATTTCCGTTATTTCCGATAATACAACACATTCTATCTACATGATTGATGTACAGGATTAGCGGGCAAGATGCCCGCACTACAATTTGCTTATTTACATGATTTATACTGTCTGATGTGGTTGGTGAGGTTGTCGAACCAGAACCTACCAATATGCCAATGGCGTAAGTCCTAAACCACAAAAACTTAAACCATAAAACATCCTTTTTATGCTTTTATCACAGCCGATAAAAATCTACCTTACCAGCAGAATTTCATAGATAAAATTTTGAGAATTATTTTATTATTTTAGATTCTCGTAGTACACACCCTAATCATTTACTTCCTCTGATAGAAATCTTCTTTATCTGTGTGGATAGTTTTAACTATGGACGGTAGATAATCGCCATTTATCATTGATAACACACAAAAGATATATTAATCTTCATATTTTCCCACAAACATATTTATTACTTCATTCTTTCCACCAATCATCATTTTTCACTAATGTATGTAGTTGCCAGTTTTTATCTGTTTCTGGATAGTCGGAACGGTAATGTCCTCCTCTGCTTTCTGTTCTAAAAGCCGCACTTTTAATAATTAAATATCCTATATCTAATAAGTTACGAGTTTCTGCCCATAATTTAACTTGTTTTTCTATTTCTTCCTGATAATTATCTCCCGTATCTCCGGCAAATTTTACTGTTTCTTGTGGTTGTAATTGTAGTAAAAATTGGCTTAATGGTAAATGATTAAATTGTGTTTTCCAGGTTTTAATTTGGGCGATCGCTTGTTCTAATATCTCCTTTTCTCGGCATATTCCCGCACTTTTCCACACTACACGCGGTAATTGTTCTCTTATTTCTTCTAAACTAATTTGTTGTTTTTCCCACTGTTCTACACTCAAAGTAAAATTCACAATTTTCTCAACACGGGAATTATCCATATCTGGATTTTTTAGATGTGAAATTTCTGGATCTATTTTGGCCATTTGTGAACCAAATACAATACATTCTAACAAAGAATTACTCGCTAAACGATTTGCCCCGTGTACTCCCGTACTAGCAGTTTCTCCTAAGGCATATAATCCCGGAATATTTGTTCTATTATATAAATCTGTGAGTATTCCTCCCATCCAATAATGGGCAGCAGGAGATACAGGAATAGGCTGATTAAAAACATCAATTCCCCAATATTCACACACTTTAATAATATTAGGAAAACGATGACGAATTTTCTCCTCTGGTATGGGACGCATATCTAACCACACATTAGCAGTAGACATATCGGTTGTGGTTTTTTGTAAATGGCTAAATATTGCCCTACTCACTACATCTCGCGGTGCTAATTCTCCTGATGGATGATAATCAAAAGCAAATCTTCTTCCTGTATCATCTACTAAATGTGCTCCTTCGCCTCGTACAGCTTCGCTAATAAGAAATCTTCCTGGCCGACTTAAAGCGGTAGGATGAAATTGCACAAATTCCAAGTCCCGCAAAATAGCCCTGGAACGCCACGCTATAGCCACACCATCCCCTGTACTCACGGCTGGGTTAGTGGTTTGGGCAAAAACCTGTCCACCCCCGCCAGTGGCTAAAATTACTGCCTTAGCGTGAATCCAGCTAACATTACCCTGGTAAAATAAACTGATCCCTTGACAGCGACCACTATCTGTTTCTATCCATAAACTTAAAGCTAACGCCTGCTGAATAATGGTAATATTGTCCCGTTGTAAAACCTGGGATGTCAGGGTAGTGGTAACTTCCCGGCCCGTGGTATCAGCTGCATGGAGAACGCGAGGACGGGAATGGGCTGCTTCTAAGGTTAAAGCTAGGCGATCGCCTTGGCGATCAAATGCTACGCCTAAATTTACCAATGACTGAATACATTTAGGAGCTTGTTCTGCTAAAAACTGTACAGCATGAATATCACATAAACCTGCACCAGCCTTTAACGTATCTTCAATATGTAAAGTAGGAGAATCTTCTTTAGCAACCGCTGCCGCAATACCTCCCTGGGCCCAATCGCTTGCAGAGAGAGTAACGGTTTTTTTCGTAATTAAGCCGACTTTTAAAGATGCGGGTAAACAGAGGGCTGTGTATAATCCAGCCGCACCAGCACCGACAATTAAAATATCAAATTGAGGAGGAATGTCAGACAAGGTGGGGTGTGGGTAGTAAGGGAATAATAATAGGCAAGCAGAGGAGAAATATATTGAATTATATCATCTCCTACTGCTGATTTTAATGAAATATCGCTAGTTTGCGGTTATCTGTAAATACCGTTATTAATGCGATCGTCTCCCTCATTAAAGTTGGGTTCAAACTCTGTCACAGTGAAATTTCCTAAGTTCGCCTGTAAGAGTTCTTTTTGATGATCGCTTAAATCAGGTATGCTGAATACATCTTCTACTTGTTTGTAAGGAGCATTAGCGATAATTTTTTTAGCTAAAGTGGGATAAAAACCTGGATATTGTTGGAAAGCAGCAATATTGGTGTTATTCAAATCAATTTTTTTGCCAAATTCTGTTGCTAATTTTGCATCCGCTTTATTTAGTTGAGAAACTGCTAATACAGAACCTTGAACGCCCATAAAGCTATTTAAACTCATTGCTTGGGCGGTATTTCCCAACCATCCCCAGCAACCTAGCAACAATGTGAACACTGTTAATAAACGCACCAATTTTTTCACGATTTTTACCTCTTTCCAAGACAACGGTTATATAAATAAGCGAAATAGGCTATTGTAAATTACAATCACACATTTATTTTCGTGTAATAGCAAATTATATGCCTTTGTGTTACCGAAGTTTATGGCTTGCGCCAAGCTACGCTATCGGTATCAGCCTAAAAAAGTCAATAGTCTCCGTCACGCTAGACTATAAGAAACTAATATACAGCGTATCAATATCCACAATATTTACTACTGTTAGGTTTGATGAAATTTTGTTAAATATCTTCCCTAGTAGCTTTTTTGCTTTGGTTTTCTTCCTATTTTGTATGCAGGATAGGAATTTTAGGCTATGGTTGCTGCTATTAAAAATAGGCTATCCACTAAGATTGTACTCAAAACTGCTCCACTAAAGGCATACCAATGGGATTGTTTCTGCACAAGGGGAACTACTCCCAAAGTCATAAGTAATAAGGCTAAAATGACTGCCCAGCTTTGCCCCCAAGGAGTTTGTACTTTTGTTAAGGCATTTTGTAAGATTTGTGAAGCTAAGGTGGGATCACTAGTCATGATTTGTCGCCAATCAGGTATTAAATTTACTAAGTAGAAATAAATATCAGTGACAACTGTTCCTGATAATGAACCTAAATAAAACCAATTGCCTATTTTTCCCCAATTTTTGGCTAAACCCCATAGTGCAAAGGGAAGACCTATAGCTTCTATGGGTAAATGCCACATTGGTTCAAATCTTAACCAGCCCCAATATATTGATCCTGTCAACCAAGTCCAACTAAACCCAAATAATAAGTCTCCCCAGATATAAGTCTGGGAATTGGTTGGGGAATTAGTGGGCGAACATGACATTAATTTAATACTTAACCACAGCCAAAACACTGTTAATAGTAGGCTGAGGATAGGTAAACTACGGACTAACGGAGCCTCTATGAACACTGGTACGGATACGAGAAATACAGCTGCTGCGAATACTAACCATCTTTTATTGCAGGACGTGTTAGCGATAAAAAGCGTAGCGTTAGTTTGTTTATAGGAGGGTAATGTTTGGTTAATCAAAGTTTTTAATATTTTGTTACGAAACTTTACTTAATTTACAATATCACAGTGGAAAATCCCCCTGGGGGGCATATTTGATTATACATGATTTTGGGAATAAATAGGATGCTGGAAGTTCTATAGGGGTTTAGCATTGGGCCTTACCCCTACACGGTTAAGGTGTAGGCGGAGGTAAAATAATGATGAATTGCTGTGTAAACTCTATAAATTGTGATAATAAGGTGGATGATTAGACAATTAAGTTGAATAATTTGCTGAACTTACCGGAACTTATTACTTGACTTATGGCTTAACTTATCAGGACTTACGCAACTGGCACATTGGTAGGGTGTGGTTCGACAAGCACACCAACCACGTCAGACAGTAGAAATCATATAAATAACCAAATTGTTCATATCTGACACACCCACTCAACAGATTTTTAGTGTGACACTTGCTTAAGTCCTACTTATGAATCTATAGTAGGAGTATAATTTAATGATAGTAATTGAAAACTTTAATTTATACAGTAATTCATACCATACAGATATGCTGTTATTGGTGTGGAATCAAATATTAGGAGTGGAGAATCAAGTTAGTTTATTACAAGGCTTAATTCAATCTTTCATCTTAGGAATTGTTCAAGGTATTACAGAGTTTTTACCTATTAGTAGTACAGCGCATTTATTGATATTTACGAAAATATTTGCATGGCAAGAATTAGGTTCTAAAGATTTTGTAGATGCGATTCAATTTGGTAGTGTAATTGCTATTGTAATTTATTTCTGGTCAGTAATTTCAGGTTTAATTAAAGGGGCAATTAAGGCTGTAAAAACGAAAGATTGGACAATAGAAGAATGGAAGATTACAGTAGGTATTATTGTGGGTACATTACCAGCTTTAATTTTGGGATTTTTATTTAAAGATGCTATTCCTGAAAATGCCTTAGTTATTGGTATTATGTCTTTAGTAATGTCTGTGTTATTAGGGTTGGCAGAAAAATTTGGGAGTAGGAAAAAGGGGTTTGATAGTTTAGAAATTAAAGATGGTTTATTAGTAGGTTTAGGACAAACAATAGCATTATTACCTGGTGCTTCTCGTTCTGGTTCAACATTAACAACGGCTTTATTTTTAGGGTTAGAAAGAGATGCAGCAGCTAAGTTTTCTTTCTTATTAGGTTTTCCCACTCTAACTATAGCGACTTTATACAAAAGTTTGAAAATAGTTAAGTTGTTTTCACAGGATCATACTCTTGTGATATTGTTAATTGTGGGAATTATTTCTAGTTTCATTTTTTCCTATCTTTCCATTGCTTTTTTGATGCGTTACTTACAAACTAAGGATACTTTTGTGTTTGTTTGGTATAGATTAGCTTTTGGTATAGTGATATTGTTAGCACTTGCTAATGGTTGGCAAGGTTAATCAGGTTAATAGTTATTATATCAAAGGGTTCAGATCCCCGACTTCTTAAAGAAGTCGGGGATCTTATTTACTAGTTACTAAAATCTATCAAATATTAAATATTGGTTTATGAAACATTATTCCTAGAATTTTTTCTGCTAGTGCTTCACGTCCAATTTCATCTAATGGAAAATTGCGTTCTTCTAAAAAAGCTATTAAATCATCTTTATTACCATGACGACCTAAGATTTCTATTATGCCATAACTAGTTTGATAATCTCCAGTACGTTCCTTGGATACAAAAACAACATTCTGAAATTTTAGATTAGCAGTTAAAGAACTATGATTATCAACTTTTTCGTATACGAATATTAATAGATGATATCCTATGACAGCTTAATTCATTAATATCATTAGCCCAAATAGTTTCAATATTGGCATTTTTCAAACCTAAATGAAAACCACCAATACCCGCAAATAATTCTATAGCTTTTAATTTGTTTTTGATCATATTTTCTTCCAATTTTCAGATCCCGGACTTATTAAAGAAGTCCGGGATCTAACATTATATATTCCTGTGCTATTTTCTGCAATTCTTGACGATTTATTTTACCTTGAATATTCCTAGATAATTCTGGTACAGAAATCCAATATTTGGGAATTTTAAACTTACTAATTTCTTGTTGTAGTTGATTTTTAATTTGATTTTTTATCTCAATCTCATCAATATTTTTATCTTGAGGAATATATATTGCTGTAATTGCTTGTCCCCAAATTTTATCATCCATACCAATTACACAAACATCTATCACTAAGTTGGTTTTTCTTATTGCTGCTTCTATTTCTCCAGGATAAACATTTTCACCTCCAGTAATAATTTTATCGCTATTTCTACCAATAATATATAAATAATTCTCTTCATCTAAATAACCAATGTCATCTACTAATAAAGTATCTGTATTTTCCCATATTTGCGGATAGTAACCTAATGTTAAAGATTGAGATTTGATATTGATATTTCCTGTATTTTCATTAATGGTAATTTCTGCATGGGGTAAAATTTGACCATTGTTATTCTTACCTTGCAAAAATTCCTCTGCTTTGAGTGTTGCAATTTGTGAAGCTGTTTCTGTCATACCATAAGTAAGTGCTAATCTAATTTGATAATATCGCGCTTTTATTAATAATTCTTGCCATGCTGGCGCACCTCCTAGCAAAACTGTGTTAAACTGAGATAACCATTGTGTTAATTTGTCATTTTCTAAGATTTTTTGTAATTGGGTAGGAACTAATGATATGAAAAATTCCTCGGCTTTAATTTGTGATTGAATATTATTAATTTTTATGTTTTCTAATTCTTTAAATGATGTAATGACTAATTTACCTCCTGTGGTAAATGATCGGAAAAATTGCATAAAACCACTTACATGATATAAGGGTAAAATACAAAAAGAGTTAATTTTATCTAATGCAAAATATTCTTTCATCCCTTGTACAGATGCGGTTAATGTTTTCCAAGTATGAATGGTAAATTTAATTTTACCAGATGAACCTCCTGTGGGAATCATAATTAAATTTTTGTGTTTATTTGCTAAATCATTAATTTGCCAAGTTTCAGAAGTTGAATTATTATATTGATATTGATATTGTTTTTCTAAACCCCAAACTATATCTGGTTGTAGTACATTAAACACTTCTTGCCATTCTTTTTTACCCCAGTCTGGGTTACACAAAAAAATATGAGATGGTATGTTATATGCTGCGATAAAACTTGCTAAAAACCTTACTGGTTCTTTTTCTGCAATGATAATTTTCGGGTTATTTAACTTCGCTAATTGTAAAGATAATTCTGCGATAATTTGTGATAGTTTATCGCTATTTTCACAAATTAACCAATCATAATTTACAGGTATTGGTAGATTTTTTATTAATTGTTCCATAACATTTGTAACCAATTTTGTTCCTGCTGAAAAAAGTGATGAGTACCAAAACCAACTGCCCGATGTTTAGGTAGGTTTTGATATACTTCTGATGCTAATTGTAAAGCTGCATTTCTACCAATATTAGTTTCAAAAACTGATGAAAATACCACATCAATAGGATGTTGTTTAATAAATTGACGTAATTTGCAAGGTGAACCAATTATAGCAGGTTTAATGACAAATATTCCTGGCCACCCTTGCTGAACACAATGTTCTATTTGTTTGAGGTTTGCTATTGATTCATCCAGGGCGATCGCTGTATAATAATTATTACTTAATTCCTGCATTTCTAAAAATCTATCTACTCCTAAAGGTTGTTCTATAAATTCAACTTTATCTAAATAATGATCACAGGCTTCTAGCCATAATTTAGCTTGGGAATAGGTTAAACCTCCGTTAGCATCTAACCTTAATTTTGCTGCTGTTGGTAGCTGAGAAACCAGTGTTTTTAAAATTTCTAATTCTTCATTGATATCATTAACTGCTATTTTCCATTTAAAGGTTTTGTATCCTTTTTCATAAAGATTTGTTAATTGTGATAATGCTTTTTTTCCTGTGGGTAATAAACCACTGTATGCCAAATTTAATATTATCTCATCAGGAAATTTTTGTAAAGCAGATTCAAAAGCAAATTGACAACTAGGTAAATTATCTGGTATATTCAAAATGATATCTTTAGTGATTTTTTTAGGTAATTGAATACAAAAACTTTCTGCTTGTGTGATGGTTTCAGAACCAAACCAAGACAATGGAGAGATTTCTCCCCAAGTGATATTATGATCTTCATCAATTAAGCGAATAATGATACTTTCACGAGTTTCCCAAATTCCATAATTAGTAATAATTGGATGAGTGAATTTTTGGGAAAATAACCTAAAATCAAATTGATAAATCATATTATATTCTGATTCAGATACCGGACTTCTTAAAGAAGTCCGGTATCTTTGCTTTTCACTAAATAATAAATCCAATTCCTAAAAATAAACAACTGAAAAAATGCACAGCAACAGCAATAAATTTAGAATTACTCACTTTATCTGGTATGCTATGATTTTCTAAAACATGACGACATAATTTATAGGCATAAGGTAAACTAAGATAGGTTAATAATGTCCAAATTGGAAACATTTTCCAAATGATAAATAAGAGGGTTAATGGATAAATGCTAATAGTAAACCACAATAAAATTTTAGCACCTCTTTCTGTTCCCAAACGCACTATAGGCGATCGCTTTCCCGCAGCAATATCATCCACAACTTGATGAAAATGTGAACAAAATAAAATTAAACTAGTGACAATTCCTAAAATTACCGAAGCTGCTAAATTAGTAATTGACCATGTTTGAGTTTGACTATAATATACTGCACTCATTCCCAATGGTCCAAAGGCAAAAAAACACAAAATTTCCCCTAAACCCTGATATCCTAATCTAAAGGGAGGACCTTGATACATATATCCTAAAAAGCAGCATAGTGAAATCATAATTATTACTGTAGGATCTTTTTGCCAAAAAGCGATCGCTAATATTCCTAATAAACCTAACCCTAAAAACACATTTCCTAACCAAAACATTAACGACTTATTTCCAGTTAAATTCACAATAGAATGATGTTTATTTTTATCAATTCCTGTTTCTGAATCAAAAACATCATTAGCAATATTCTCCCATGCTAAAATTAAAATTGCTGCACTCATAAACAATGTAAATATTTGCCAATTCAAGGTATGATTTTCTGCAAATGCTACTGCACTTCCTACCCATATCGGCATAATAGCAACGCTATACATTGGTGGTTTAATAGCGGACATCCATAATTTTGCTTTACTAACTTGATTAATTTTAGTTTCTGAAACATCGTTTATATTAGTTTTTATCATCTTTGTTCATCCATCTACTTTATCTCAATTAAGTTATCATAATTTATCAGTTTTTCAACACTAGTAAATCATACCAATTATAAAAATTATTCTAAAAATTATTCTAAAAATTATTCAGCATTCAGCTATCCTCATCAGCTTTCATCAAATCATATTATAACTTTACCAAAGTCAATGATGATTGATTAGTAATAGATTATCAAAGCAAAGACAAATTTACAGACTTATATTTCTGTTTTTTAACATTTTATTGTAATTTATACAACATTATCTACAATATAACTTTTACATCACACTTAACAATGGTACATTACATGAAACTACTCTTTTCTTTGCAAATGGACAAAACAAAACCCGACCTATCTACATTTGGGATAAACCCAAAACTTAGTTAAGTCTTTTGTTGGTCAATGGTGACTAAATATGTTACCTATTAAATATCACCATAGTTTATTACCTTTGATAAAGATAACTTAAAAAAAATTAACTTATACATCCATGACAATTTCACCATGTACCATTAATACCTTTGTAGACTACAAATACCTCCATCAATTACTATTAGAGATTCAAGAGAATTGTCTCATTCATCATCATAGTAAAATAGTCAGTATTCCTGTAGAAACTCCTTTAATTGATCCTTTACTGGTTTTGAACAAATTCACTCATTCTCATAGCATAAACTTTTACTTTGAAAATAGAGATAAAGGTGAAATTATTGTTGGAGTTGATACTATTGATAAGTTACAAATAAGTGGTAAAAATAGATTTACTCAAGCTGAGGCATTTATTAACAATTGTCTGCAAAATATCATTACTCTTCCTCATTGTGATCATCTTTCTTCCTTACCTCGTTTTTTTTGTTCCTTTAGTTTTTTTGATCAGTATCAAAAATCTGATTATCCTTTCCCCCCAGCTACCGTTTTTTTACCAGTTTGGCAAATATCTGTCAAAAATAATCGTTGTTTATTAACAATGAATGTAGTGATTAATTGCCATGCTAATATTACCAGAATTTTAGAAGATTTACAACGACATTTACAAATTGTTACATCTTTACAAAATCAAACAATTAAGATTGATAATTTTTCCAACAAAATCTATCATATAATTACTAAAAATACTAATAAATTTCCCACTTCAGTTTTATCAGCATTAGAAATAATTCATACAAATTATATCAGAAAGATTGTATTAGCGGATATTCTTGATGTTAGTTGTCATCATGATTTTAGCCTAGTACAATCTTTACATAATCTGCGACAATTACATCCCAATTGTTATATTTTTTCCACCAGTAATGGTCAAGGACAAAATTTTATAGGTGCAAGTCCAGAAAGACTAATTAGCATTCATAAACAACAATTAATTACTGATGCTTTAGCAGGTTCAGCACCACGAGGAAAAACTGCTAGGGAAGATGCAGAAAAAGCCAATATCTTATTAAATAGTCACAAGGAAAAACACGAACATAAATTAGTATTAGACTTTATTACTCAACATTTATCTCAACTAGGTTTAATTCCGCAAGTATTAACTCCAAGACTTAGACAATTAGCCAATATACAACATTTGTGGACACCAATTAACGCAGTAGTTCCTTCCCATATTCATCCTTTACAAATTGTTGATCAGTTACATCCAACTCCCGCAGTAGCAGGAGAAAATAGAGAAATTGCTTGTGCAGAAATTCCTAACTATGAAAGTTTTGAAAGAGGTTTATATGCAGGTCCTTTAGGTTGGGTAGATAGCGAAGGAAATTGTGAATTTATCGTGGGTATTCGTTCGGCTTTAATTGACGGCGATCGCGCTAGATTATATGCTGGTGCTGGTATCGTTGCTGGTTCTGATCCGGAAAAGGAATTTGCTGAAGTACAATTAAAATTACAGGCTTTATTAAAAGCATTAGTCTAAGTTGTCACCGAGTCAGGAGTCAGGAGTCAGAATTTTCACTCCGCACTCCGCACTCCACTACGGAAGAGTCAAAATTTCTACACCATCCTCCGTAACTGCCACGGTATGTTCAAATTGTGCCGAAAGTTTGCGATCGCGCGTTACCGCAGTCCATCCATCTGCTAACATTTTAGACTCATGAGTTCCCTCATTGATCATCGGTTCAATAGTAAAAACCATACCTGGGCGTAATTTTTTACCTTTACCCCTAACGCCAAAGTGCGGAATATCCGGTGCAGTGTGGAATACATTGCTAATACCATGACCCACAAACTCCCGCACCACAGAGAAACCAAAAGACTCCGCATATTCTTGAATAGCAGCCCCAATATCCCCTATTTTTGCCCCTGGTTTGACTTCTGCAATACCCAAATACAAACACTTCTCCGTAACTTCCACTAATTTTTGCACCTTTGGCGGAGCATTACCCACAATAAAAGTCTTTGACGTATCCCCATGATAACCATCTACAATTGGTGTTACATCAATATTAATAATATCCCCATCTTTAAGAATCTGTTTTGCGTTAGGGATACCATGACAAATTACTTCATTAACACTAGTACAAATAGATTTAGGAAAACCTTTATAACCTAAAGGTGCGCTTTTAGCATTATGCGCTTTAGTCCATCTTTCCGCTTCATCATTCAGTTCTAAGGTACTTACACCTGGCTGTACCAACGGTTCTAAATGCTGTAACAACTGAGCCGCTAGACTACCAGCCCGGCGCATCTTTGCTATTTCTCTTTGTGATAGAATGACAATTGTTTCAGGTTTCATTAACTCTTTTCTACTCTTTTGTTAAAAATACTGTTAATCCCGTTTCTGCTGCTCTACGTGCGGCATCTGCCACTTGTAAAGTGTACAAACTTTGTTCCGGCGTAACATACAAAGGGTGATCATCAAATAGATGATCTAAAACCATACTTGTATCCTTATTAAATAGTCCTCTACGAGTACCAACCTCAATTAATTGAGATTCTTCACCTTGTAATAAAATTCCCTTATCCCCATCTAAAATTAACCCCCCGCTATGTCCATGAATCTCTAATTTACGTTCTGACTGCCATAAAGTTTCACCCTTACCATAAACAACTTGTGCTAATAAACCACTACTAAAACATAATTCTGCCGTACATATACAAGTTTGATAATAATTTGACTCTACTTCCCAATATCTTTGATGACAGTTCACACTAAAAACTTCACCAAATACATCTATAACGCGATGTAATCGAGATAAAGCACCTATCAGGGGAAAACCAAACTGATCATGGTTATAACTCCATTTGCGAGGTGCTGGGTTTTGACGATTAACCGTTTTGTAGCGGATATAAAATAAGTCCCCAAGTTGCTGCAAATATTCTTTAACAGTTTGATGCCAACCTCCTAAAAGTTCAATATGTTCCACATGAAGTAACTTATTGACAGTTTTGGCCAAAGCAATTAATTGTTTAGCTTCGTCCACATCTAAAGATAAAGGATACTCCACAACTACGTGCTTACCATGATTCAAAGCTGCCTGGGCAATTTTACCATGATCTTGATTAATCGTGGAAATAATCACCAAATCTAAATCTGGACGTTGTACCAACTCTTGCCAAGAACTCATGGCTTGGGTGGTATATTGTAATGCTAGATTAGCAGTTCTTTGGGGATCATGGCCAGCTATGGCCAGCAAATTGGCACGGGGATCAGCCTTTACTGCTTCAGCCCTAAGTTTAGCAGCATAACCAGTACCCACCAAACCCACACCAATAGTTCTTATAGACACAGGTAACTTATAACTAGACATAAAAGATCACCAATTATCAGGTTTACCAATAGAGATCATTACCAATACTTTCCCATATCCCCTTGACATCTCCCTGAATAGAGATTTTATATAACTAAAACTTATTGTTAATACATAACTAAATTTCATTACTAATCGTGATGAATTTTTTGTTATAAATTTTAACTTTTCCTTTAGTATCAGAATTGAAGTAAATCGCAATCAACAGTTAATCCCGTTAAGATGACTGTATGCTTTGCTTTAGGATAACTTACTTATACTGCCGAGTACACAATAGAGGAATAATAAATGGCTACTTATAAAGTCACACTCATTAACGAAACTGAAGGATTAAATACAACTCTTGAAGTTTCTGATGATACCTATATCTTAGATGCGGCAGAAGATGCTGGTTTAGACCTACCTTACTCCTGTCGTGCAGGTGCTTGTTCCACCTGTGCAGGTAAAATTGTTTCTGGTACTGTGGATCAATCTGAGCAATCTTTCTTAGATGATGATCAAATTGAAGCTGGATATGTATTAACCTGTATAGCTTCTCCAACTTCTGATGTTACTATCCAAACTCACAAAGAAGAAGAACTCTACTAAATAAATCTTCTACTTTAACAATATTGTTGATAGACTTGTACACTCGTAGTTAAGCGCATAAATATCTACGAGTGTATTTTGTTTACGGCAGTCAGGAGTCAGATAAGCTGTTGTGCCTTTAACTTGAATAATTAATACAAGCAAGATGCTTGTGCTACTGTAACTTCAGGTTTTTTAATTATACAGTGAGTGCTGCACATTAGCTTATCAGTCATTAACTGTCCATTACTTGATGTTTTGATTCAAAACCTTCACCTCAGTTCCGGGATAATAAAATTGTAAAATCTTGTGATAATTCCAACCCAATTTAGCCAAATTCTGCGCTCCAGTTTGACTTAAACCCACACCATGTCCTAAACCTCCACCAATAAAAGCATATCCCCAAATATCTTTACCACCTTTATTCAAAGGTCTAATATAAAATAATGTACTCACAGGAGCATAAAAAGCACTACGAACATCATTTTTTTCTAAAATTACAGTACCAATATCTGTTTTCACTGCTAACTTTAAAATTCTGCCACTAGCACTGCGTTTAATTACAGACATAGCGATAATTTTTTGAAAATTAGCATAGGAATTTTTAGTAGAGCGTAAAAACTTCTGCAAATCTTTAGTAATTCGCTCTATATCGGTTTCTTTATTCCAACGAAATACATCCCAACCAGTTTCATTAAATCCATCTTTGAGACTGAGAAACTTTTGTAAATTTTCCTCCTGACTTAAATCCTGACTTGCTAAATTCCAAATATTATTAGGACTATCTATTACTGGTTTTAAATATGGACGATCCTCCCCATCCCATACATCACTAAAATTAGCAGTTACTCCTCCTGTAGTGGAAGAATACAAAGCATCCACCAATTCATTTTTATAACTTAGTACCATGCCTTTTGTTGCTGTAATTGCCTGATCAGTATTTTTGGCAGTACCAGTTAATCCTTGATAAACTTGACAATGAGTATCTGCACATAATTGATAATTATCCACAGCAAATCTGCGGATATTTTTTAAAGCATAGGTACGAGCAATAATCGCTTGAGATTCTAAAGATGCTTGAGGAGCATTGATGCCAATTTCATGGGGTACAACTCCTCGCAAATAGATTTCTAATGGTACTTTATTTACTAAAGTATATGTTCCATAAGCATTAGGTTGAAAAGTAAGTTTACCAGGATAAAGATATTTTCGTTGACTTGCTTTCTGGTTTTGTTCTGGGGAAACATCCGTTTGATTGACTCTAATTAAATCTTTAAATGTGCTAATTTCTACATAATCAGGAGTGTAGTTTTTCCCATCTATCTTCCAGGTGATTTTCGGTTTTTGTTGCTGTATTTTAGTATCTAAATAAGGCTTGAGATTACCCGAGTTTTTAATAGTTTGTAATAGTAATCTTCTCAATAAAGGAGTGTTATACACATCCCTTTTTGCCCATACTTGCCAACGTTCTGGTTGAGCTATTTCTACTTCTATACCTTGATAACGCCATTTATTAGCATTATATTCTGCGGTTTCAAAAGTGCGAAAATCACCTAAAACTAATACCTCTTCCAATTGCGCTTGAGGTAAGTTTTCCATTGTTGGCTCTAATTGCACTGGTTGATCAGTAATTAGTGTTTTTTGCTGTTGACCTGTGGTAAATTTTAATGTTAAGCGATCGCTCTTGGTGGCAGATAATTCCACTTTACTGTTAGATCTAGTTCCAAATCTTTGTATTATACCAATTTGTAATTCCACATCCTGATCTTTACTTACTGGTTCTGATGCAGCAGTCAACCCCAATAAACATAATGGTGTCATTAATCTGTAACAGAAGCGCCAAAAAAATATTTTCATAGATACTTGATTATACTTACCTTTTGTCTATTCTAGTCAGGTTTTAACTACCTATGAGATAATTAGTCCTTATTTGTTGCCTAAAATCTTGGTAAAATGCTGATTATTCCCTATTTTCTTGCTCCTATTTTGTTATTTATATATGTTTACCCAAAAATTACAAGACCTCATGCACAAAGTTAATATCCCTAGCTTTAAATCTCTTAGTCGTGTCGCTGGTGTTTCCCAATGGCAAATCTCCCAATTACGCCAAGGCAATATTGCTAAAATTAGACTATCAGTATTATTAAATATATCACGAGCATTACAAATATCCCTAGATGAATTATTGCTAATTTTCTCCTCTGATGAACACGCTGCCAAATCTCAAAAGTATTTATCACAACAAATTGAAGAAATGAAAAAGGAGTATCAACGTATTTCATTAACATTATCACAACAACAAGAAGTATTACAGCAACAATTCCAACAATCTAGTTTACAAATACTAGAGTCCTTATTATTACAATGGCCAACGGTAGTTTATAAAGTTAGTGAAAATCCTGAATTAACAGCTATAAAAATATTACCTTTAGTAACTCAGTCCTTAGAAAAACTATTACAAGCTTGGGAAGTCACAAAAATTGGAGCTGTGGGTGCAGAAATATCTTATAATCCGCAATTACATCAATTAGTGGAGGGAAATGCTCAAGTTGGAGAACTAGTTAAAGTTCGTCGAGTTGGTTATATGCAAAATGGCACATTATTACACAGAGCTACTGTCATTAAAATGTAAAATTTTGTACAGACTTTATAATCTAGGTTTTTTCTCAACTTGTTGTATCTCATATAGCGTGCATACCGCTATATGAATTAATCAAAGCACTAATCTAACTTAACTTGCAAAATAGATAAATCATCATCAAACGTATCTTTAGAGTTTAAACTAATTAAATAGTTAAGAATAAAATCTAATTGAGAATCAACAGAATATTGTAAACTCACAAGAATCTCAATAAACTTATCTAAACTCCAAAGACTACCATCTGCTAGGGTAATTTCATAACTACCATCACTAAAAATGTACAAGGTACTAAAAGATGGAATTTGACAAATGGCATCCACATATTTAGTTTGAGGAAACATACCTACTGGCATACCAGGAGTTTTTAACTTTTGTACTTGAGTATTAATGATCGAATCTCCTGATAATAATATCGCAGGTGGATGGCCACCACTAGAATAAATTAATTGGCGATTAACTATATTATAAACTCCATACCAAATAGTAAAATATTTATCATTTTCATAATTCATTTGAAAGGTGTTATTTAAAGCTGCTAAAACTTCACTAGGCCGATAATAATTAAGTTCTTTAAGAGCACGAGAACGTAATAAATTTAATACAGAAATTGCCGGGAGAGTAGCTTTCAGTCCATGGCCTGCTGTATCTAATAAGTAGATAGCAATAGAGTTTTCGTCTAACCAATAATAATCAAAACAATCTCCTCCTAATTGTCGAGAAGGCAAAAATTTAAAATTAATATTTAAAGGTTGTTGTAGCGGAGGTGGTAAAAGGGATATGACATATTCTGTAGCCTCTGCTAATTCTGCTTCTAATAGTTTCTTTTGCCTTTGTAAATCTTCACTTAATTGATGTAAACGTAAACCTGCCCTTACCCTTGCTTGTAATTCATTTTGTTCAATAGGTTTGCTAATAAAATCATCAGCACCAGCATCTAGTCCTTTAACTCGATCTGCTGTAGAATCAAGAGATGTTAATAAAATGAAAAATGTTGTGGATAATTGAGGATTTTTCTTAATAATATCACAAACTTCTAAGCCACTCAAACCCGGCATCATCCAATCACAAATAATCAAAGCAGGTGGTGAATCTAATATTCTTAAAATTCCCTCTTCTCCTGTACTCGCACTAATAACTTGATAACCCTGTTTTTCTAATATTCTTTTCAAAAATACTTGGATTGATCTATCATCATCAACTACTAAGATTTCAATCATAAGAAAAATAATTTATATTCAGAACTTGCAAGACATAGGACAAAATTTAATATCAAATTTAATATCAGTGAAGTACAATAAACAAACAGACAAATTTGATAAATTTTAATTTGCATCAATTGTAATTCTTGTGGTTTACCACTTGGATCATAATTCTCTATAATTTAGAATTATGATCAATGATAATCAGGATTATGAAACTGGATTCAACCAAAATAATAGGACTTGTTTAAGTCGCCTTAAATCACGATATATTTCTTGTTTAAACCATTGTCCCACAGCATCAATAGCACTGAAAGATGTTCCTGGTTGCCATTTTATATCTTGTCCCAAGGGTGTAGTATGGTTACCTGGTAAAATTTTTAATGTCACCATATTTGGGAAGATATCCTCCAATATTTCTTTTAATTCTACTGATTGATCCAGAGTATCATTATTAAATTTTATAATTAAATTGCGCCGAATTTGATAACTTTCATAGATCATATCATTGGTTTGTGTGGGTGTAGGTGTAAATTCAATATCTAAATTAGAATTAAACTGTTCTACTAAGGGTATAGCCTCATTCACAGCAAAATTATTAAAGGATATGAAAATATTACCAGCGCGTTTTACAGAAAAAAGACTACCAATGAGTAAATGCAGTTTACAACCCATACTATGTCCTACTCCATAGATGGGGAGGTATAGTTCCCCTAAGCTAGTGGAGTCTTGTAGTTTTTCCAAAGTACGTTCAAAGTTAATTAACACAGATTTAGCGATCGCTATATGATCTAAATTATTCAAAAAAGGAGTAGCAATAATCACATAACCAGCATCCGCCAGATGTTCCAATAACCAACGATAGGTAACATGAGGCACAGTAGCGACAAAAGCACCACCCAAAAAGTGAATAATACCGATAGGATGACGAGGAATAAGAACCCAGTTACCTCTAATTTCTTTCCAGTTCATAATTTTTAGGAGTCAGGAGTCAGGAGTTGGAAGTTGATAATTAGTAAAATTAGTCGGTTTTAAGCGACTTTAGCTTTTAGACAGAGAATTCATTCCCTGGCTCATGTTAGGAGTCAGGAGAATTATCAGGAGAATTATATTTTACCCAATCACCATATCCCTAACCGGAGGCTACCGCCAACACCAATCAATCACCAATTCTCAACTCTCAATTAATTATGTAATTATTTCATCTCATTTTGCACATCCAGCACATTGGTAGGGTGTGGTTCCACAAGCTTACCAACCACGTCAGACAGTATAAATCATGTAAATAACCAAATTGTTGATATCTGACACACCCACTCAACAGATTTTTTAGTGTGACACTTGCGTAAGTCCTAATGTAATTGTTTCATCTCATTTTGCACATCCAGAGAAATTTGTAACGCTTCATTGAGTAACCTACCATGTTCCGTCGCCTGTTCCGTTACCTGCATAGCTGCTAAAGAAGCCAAATTACTAACAAATAACTCAGAATTAGTAATAATAAAATTCTTATTTTCTCGAATAATTCTTTCAGTTTTCAGGGCGCGAATTAGATCATCTCTAGTCATTTTTAAAGCCATAATTACTTTTTCTCTTTCTTGAATTGCCACCGTTGGGTTGCCCACAGATTCAATTTGATCATTAATATCTATGGCTTTAATAATAGCATTATACTTTTCTACTTCAGCTAGTAAAATTCTTAAAGAATTACTGCTATTTTCTTTCAACGTTTTATTTCGCATCATCCAGAAAATATATAAGATAGTTTGAGTCATTCCTCCCACCCAAAAAAGAATAATAATTAATAAAATTAGTGGATGCACAGGAAAAAATATTGATATCAATTTCAAAAACAAATAAACAACAACCATTATAGATAGTCCCACAAAAGCTATGGTAGTAATTTCTGTATTTTTAGCTTTAGCGACTAGCTTATTAAGCATTTTTTGTAGATGAGCAGTAATAATAATCAATTTATTATTCACAGGTAAATTAGTAATTTCTACCAATTCACTGTTACTAATATCCAATTTTTGTAAATCATTTTCCACAGTTATTAAATCCTTGTGTAATTAACCAACTATAATAACCATCAATAATTTTATAATCCGTATCATTTATATGCTAGAATGATTTTCAGGACTTACGCAAGTCTTACACTAAAAATCTGTTGTAGGGTAGGTTAGAAACCATAAACCATGCAAATAAACAGATTCTTGATGTCTGACGCAAGCTACCAACGCGCTAGTACCGCAGGGTGGAAGTCGTGCATTCAAAAATCATGGGTTCAAAACCAAGACAGTATAGGCTTTTGGACGATTTAGAATGGTTTGTTTATTTACGCCAAGCTGTACTAGTTGTATAAGTCCTGCCTTGAAAAAATTAGCAATGACTTATTATATTATCCATCACCAATAAACTACCCAGAAACTATGGAAAATACACCCAGTCGTCCAGAACCACAACCTAGCTATGTTAAACTAGCAATGCGAAACATGGTCAGAAAAGGTAGTAAATCACTGCTACACTTTGGACTTACCACTATAGGACTATTAACAGTCCTAGTTGCTTTGGCCTACCTTACCCGTTAACCGAGGAAAAATAGTGCCAATAGAATTAGAATTATACCTGGATAATTTAATAGACAATCAAAAACAGCAAACAATAACTGATAAAACTTGGCAAGAATGGTTTAATCAGTGGTTAGAAATGCTTAATAACGATTTACCACCGGCACCTAGTTATGAACTGAGTTTGCGCTTAACCGATGACTCAGACATTCAAATCTTAAATGCTCAATATCGTCTTATTGATCAGCCTACAGACGTTTTAGCTTTTGCATCCCTAGAAACAGACTTACCACAAAATGAGGAAATGCGTAGCTCTCTACCCTTATATTTAGGAGATATCATCATTTCTATAGATACAGCAAAACGTCAAGCTCAACAACAGGGACATAGCCTATCTACAGAATTAGCATGGTTAGCGGCTCATGGCTTATTACATCTTCTGGGTTGGGACCATCCCGATGAAGAAAGACTCTTGTCAATGCTCAATCAACAAGTTACCCTCCTCAAAGGAGTTAGTATTATTATTGACTTATAGTAGTTAGCCGTCAGCTTTCAGTATTCAGCTTTGGGAATGATCTGTAATTTGTAAATGTAGTAATTGTTATGACTGCAATTGTTACAATTGTGTCAAACATCAACTATCAATTGTCAATTCTCAATTATTCCCTGCTATATTGATGATCATACCGCGCTTTGTCTTCCCCACATAGTTATACTTTTCTCTATGTCCCAGAAAGTTTCCACACCACATACAACTAGTGACTTGCCAAATAACCTAGCAAAAGTTATGTCTAACGATAGACGACTTTCCTGGCAAATAGCCACTAACTTATTTCTTAGTTTTAAATATGCTTGGGCGGGTATTGTCTATGGTTTACAGACACAACGGAATTTTCGCATTCATGTAGTGATGTGTATTGTAGCCATTGGTTTAAGTGTATTGCTGCATTTGCAAACAGTAAAAATAGCCATAATTGCTATTACTAGCGGTTTAGTTATGACTTTAGAACTATTAAATACTGCTATAGAGTCTATAGTAGATTTAACTGTGAAACAGTCTTATCATGAATTAGCCAAAATTGCTAAAGATTGCGCTGCGGGTGCTGTACTCATTTCCGCTATGGCAGCATTATTAGTAGGAGGTATTCTATTATTACCACCTTTAGCTACTTTAATTCTTTCCTATTGGTGATTGGTAATTCGTGTTGGCGGTAGCCTCCCGTTGGGGATATAAGCTGTTGTACCTTTAACTTGAATAATTAATACAAGCAAGATGCTTGTGCTACTGTAACTTCAGGTTTTTTAATTATACAGTGAGTGCTGCACATTAGCTTAGTAATTGGTAAAATATTCTCCTGACTCCTGACAACTACAATAAAATTAGGTAAAAATTGTGATTTTAGTCATTGATAATTATGATAGTTTTACGTATAATATCGTGCAATATTTAGGAGAATTAGCCAGAGATTTTCCTATTGCTCAAGATATACAAGTATTTCGTAATGATAAAATTACTGTAGAAGAAATTAAACAATTACAACCTGATGCTATAGTAATTTCACCAGGTCCTGGCCGTCCTGAAGATGCGGGAGTTTCCTTAGCAGCGATCGCTCAATTAGGATCACAAATAGCTATACTGGGAGTATGTTTAGGACATCAAAGCATTGGACAAATATTCGGAGGTAATATTATCTCAGCCCCAGAATTAATGCACGGTAAAACCTCTCCAGTTTATCATACTGGAGTGGGAGTATTTCAAGGATTAAAAAGTCCTTTCACTGCTACCCGATATCATAGTTTAGTCATAGAAAAAGAAACCTGTCCAGAAATATTAGAAATTACAGCTTGGGTAGAAGATGGTACAATCATGGGTGTGAGACATCGGAACTACCCCCATATTCAAGGAGTCCAATTTCATCCAGAAAGCGTATTAACTTCTTTGGGTAAAGACTTACTCAGAAACTTTCTAGTACAATTGGCATAATTAGGTGTAAGTATATAATGAAGCGACGTGAATTAATAGGCTATACAGGTGCAGGTTTAACGACAGTGATCCTCGCCAATTTTACAGGGAATCAACCAGTTAATGGTCAAACAAAAGCTCAAAAAAACAATGTATTAATTCAATGGTTAGGCCATACTTGTTTTTTACTAACTGCTGATAATACAAAGGTTCTCATCAACCCCTTTAAAACCATTGGTTGTACCGCAGGATATCGTCCTATTAAAGTACAAGCAGACTTAGTATTAATTAGTAGTCAATTATTAGATGAAGGTTTCGTTGAAAAATTACCAGGAAATCCTAAACTAGTATATCAGCCAGGAGTTTACGAATTTCGCAGTATGAAAATTGAGGGTATTGCAACTGATCATGATCGTTATAATGGCAAAAAATTTGGTAAAAACATAGTATGGAAATTTACTATGGGAGGAGTCAACCTATTGCATTTAGGGGGAATAGCAGCACCTATTACTTTAGAACAAAAGATACTTATGAGTACTCCTGATGTAGTATTTATTCCTGTAGGTGGTAGTGCTAAAGCCTATAATGCTCAAGAAGCAAAACAAAACATTCAAGCATTAAACCCAAAAATCATCATTCCTACCCATTATCGCACTCAAGCGGCTGATAAGGATAAGGCTAAATGTGATATTACTCCAGTAGATGATTTTATTAATTTAATGCCTAATATTAAAGTTAATCGCAATAATACTGATACTATGGTGATTAATGCTAAAAGTTTACCAGAAACTACAGAAATTCAAACTTTGAGTTATAAATTTTAATGTCGGTAGCGGCAAACCCTCTGTGGTTGCCCAAGAATTCAGGAGTCAGCTATTAGACATCTTGTGAAAAAGATGTAGGGACAATTCATGAATTGTCCCTACCAATAGTTCACAACTATACTATTAACAAGAATTTACACAATGATCGGTATTTTTTCGTAATTATAGCAGTTTTCATGTAAATAAGCTACAGTGGTTGAACCAGTTGACGGCATCATCTTCTGTAATATAATTAACTGCGATTGTCATCGCTTCATTTAGGGATTCTAAATTTTCTGGCTGAACTAAATGAAAATCGCTGTAGGATGATGGTGACAAGATTATACCATATTATCTCTCATTTTCCCTCTGACTAAAATTACTGTACTGTCAACACTAGAAGCTATTGCTTCGGGAATATTTCCTTGTATTGTTTGTTGTAATAAACCTTCACAGGAAGCACCTAAAATGACAATTTCATAATTTTCAATATTGACTAAATTGATAATTTCTTCTACCACAGAGTCAGCTTGTAAACATTGATAAATAACCGCATTTTCCAATTGAGGATAACATAGTAATTGAGAAATTGCAGTTTCTAATACTGTGGTATCTGGGTTATTTATGAAAGGTTTATATATTTGGATTAAACAAATTTCCATATTTTCTGTATCAGAAGATGCTGTAATTAATGAAGGTAATAAATTCACTGCTAGGGGTGCATTTGGTCCGCCTGACATGGGTACTAACCATCTCTTTGTTTGCTGAAGAGATTGGAAATTATCACCAAATTTAACTAAAATTACATCACACATCGCTTGATGAATGATCATATCAACTACATTACCAAAAATTCTCCCTGGTGTAGATGTATTTCCTTTCCAACCCATTAAAATTAAGTTGATATGTCGTTCATTAATGGTTTCTAAAATTGCTTGAGTAAGATCATGAGAAACACGAATTTGGGTATGAATAGGAATATTAAATCTCTTAGCTAAAGATTCTGCTTTTCTTAATAAACGCCGACTTTTAGCCGTTTTTACCGCACTTTCCGAGGGGGAAGTATAACGAGATACTAATATTACTTGTAAACATTCTATTTCATAATGGCGATCGCTGGCAATATTCACAGCAATTTCTAATAAATTTTCTGCGGTTTCTGGGTTAGCAAGGGTTACTAATATTCTCCCTTTACCAATACTAGGAGAACGAGTTTGATATACTATATAAGATGGTTCATTGATAAAACCTGTAATTTTTTGATTACTATTATTTTCACCATTAATATGATCTGCTTCAGCTTTAATAATATCTGCATAAGTAATAATACCAATTAATTTTTTGCCATCTATTACAGGTAAATGACTAATATGATAACGGTTTAATAAGTAGAGAACATGAGTTAATTTATCTTCAGGTTTTACCGTAATTGGTTGAGTAGTCATAATATTCTTTAATAAGGTATTTTCAGGAGTAAAATTTCTCCTAACTCTCTGTAAGTCTGACTGACAAATTAACCCTACTAATTGATTATTTTCTACCACTGGAAAACCGTGATGATGAGAACGATAAAAAACTTGCATCACATCCGCTAATGTTAAATCACAATTTAAGGTTTGTACCTGTTTTTGCATGACATTATCAGCAGTTAATTGAGATAATAAACCTACCATTGCATCATTTTTTTCTAAAGTGATACCCTTGAGATTTAGCAATTTTGTATATAAAGAACCTGGTACAATTTTCTCCGCTACTAAATAAGAAGTGACACATACAATCATTAATGGTAACACTAAATTAAAATCTGTGGTCATTTCAAAAATAATCACAATAGCGGTAATAGGAACTTTTGAAACAGCACTAAAAAAACCTCCCATTCCTGCTAAAGTGTAGGTAATAGGAGAACCAATATCAAATATGATAAATTGAGTCACACCAATAATATGGCCTAAGCAAGAACCTAAAATTAAACTAGGTGCAAATAATCCTCCTGGTGCCCCTGAACCAAAGGCAATTAATGTTAAAATAAACTGGGCAATAAAAGCGATCGCTGCTAAACTAATATTATGTTCACTAGCGATCATATATTCTCGCAAACCAGCATTATCTCGAAAAGATTCTGGTAATAAAGCAATAAAAATACTGGAAATAAACCCAGCTAAAGCTACTTTTAACGGTAAACTAATATGTAATTGCTGATAAATTTTAATAGTGAAAATTAAACCTTTAGTAAATAACGCAGCTAAAATTCCTGCAAATATTCCTAATATTAAAAAACCGGGAATTTCTAATAATGAAAAACTTGTAGAATAATTAATTAATTGTAAATCTAATTGCAAACTGCGGCCACTTAACCACCGTGAAATTACCCCCCCAATAAAAGCCGCTATAATAGCTGTGCCTAAAGTTAAACCCGATAAGTCTTGTAATAATTCTTCAATAATAAATAATACTCCCGCCAAAGGAGCATTAAAAGCAGCCGCTAAACCCGCACCTGCACCAGCAGCGATCATTTGTCGACGATGTTCTGGAGAAGTAGGAACTAAACGACTCATACCCGCCGCTAAACTAGCTCCTATTTGTACTGTCGGTCCTTGTCTACCTAATGTCAAACCTGAACCTAATGTAATAATGGTGGCAATTAATTTGACTATGGCCACGCGCCATGATAGTTTCAATGGTACGTTGGCTAAAGTGGCTTTTACTTGGGGAATACCGCTACCTACTGCTTCTGGTGCAAATCTTTGGACTAACCAACCCGCAAAAAAACCTAAACTTGTAGCAATCATAGGTAAGATTAGCCAAGCAGGTAATATATGTGTGCTATGAACTCGCCATGTTCCCAACCAACCGACGGCTTCTTTAAGTAATACAGCAGATAAAGCTGCTACAATACCAATCACAGATGCTTCTGCTATAGCTAAACCGCTTCTAGGTTGCCATAATTGGCGAATATATTGGGTTAGTAACGCCAAAGAAATCATAAATGGTAGGTTTTAATTGTTGATTAATTGTTGATTAATTGTCAGTCTTAATTTTAAATTGAAAGCAGGACTTTTTTAAAATCATCAGCATTTTTAAAATGAATTTCTGGCTTTTCAACCAATGCTAAATCTATCACCTTAGCTAATTTTGGAGGAATATGAGGATTACGTTGTAAAATGGGTATAGGATCATTTTCGATAACATCCATAAAAGGATCTCTGCAAAAATTCCGGGGAACATATCCTGTTAACATATTATATAAACAAGCTGCTGCTGCCCAAACATCAACTTCTGGGTTACATTCTTTAAATTTTAACGCCTGTTGACGAGGAATAAAACCAGGTGTTCCTCCAATACTTTTAGTTAAAGTTTGTCCACTTAAACCTGCTAAATCGAAAGATTTGGCTAAACCATAATCACCTATTTTAGCAGTTAATTTACCATTAATATTACAGAGGAAAATATTACTGGGTTTTAAATCACGATGAACTAAACCTTTACCTTTTCCATAACCTCCATCTTTTAATTTTACATAGGGAATTTCGGCATTATGAGTGTAGATTAAACCATCTAAAACCTGTAAGATAATATCTACAGCCATATCTACAGGTAACTTTCCTCCTAATTGTTTTATTAAATCATCAACATTACCAGCTTCGTAATATTCCATAACTAAGAAAAACATATTTTCTGCATAGTCATTATCTAATAATTTCACCACATGAGGATGATTTAAGGCTTTAAGATTTTCAATTTCTCTGATAAACATTTGGATATAATTTTCATCTTGGGCTTTTTCTGGTAACATGACTTTTAAAGCTACACATTGATGATTTTGGGAATTTTGGGCTAAATAAACCTCTCCAAAACCACCTTTACCAATAGATTTAATAATTTGATAATTGCGTAATCTTTGTAATTCTTTTTTTCCTTCTATTGCTAATTGAATTAAGTTTTTGACAATATTAAATAAATTAACTTTCTTATTTATTTCTGGTTTAATTATGTGAGGAGTTATAGGTTCGGGAGTTTTAATTATAGGAATGATAATATTAATTTTGAAAATAGTATCACCAATGGTAATGAAATCACCATCTTGTAAATCATATTCAGGAAAATTCAACTTACTAGCTTGTTCTGGGTTTTGGCCAGATTTTCTCCCACCAATTTTAGTATTATTAATAAAAGTTCCGTTTAAACTTCCTAAATCTTTAATTTTGATTTGGGGTGGGTTAATATCTAATAAACAATGATAGCGAGAAACCCGTTTATCAATTTCATCGGGAATGGATAAATAACACTCATCATTTCTACCAATTAAACAAGTGGTAGGACTATCGAAAATATATTGTTTACCAGATAATTTACCTGTGGTAATTGTGAGAGTAATAGTAGATTGCATAATAATTATTCATGATTGTTTTACTTTTCAATTTTTGATAAACGTAGGGTGCGTTAGCGAAGCGTAACGCACCATTTACACACCATAAGTATTGAGCGAAGGGTAACGCACCGTGAGATATAAAGTTTACATAATTTAGTTTACATCATTAAGTAAATATTGCCAATGCGGTATGATTAAAAGTTGCAAAAAAGTTGAAAAACCTGTTGACAAATTTCCGAGTTTCGGTTATAGTATTGGTATGGTGGGAATCTGTGCGCTCATTCATAGTCAGGTTTTCAAAAAGTTTTCTAAAAAGTATTTTTTATCTGAATCAGGATAACCAGGATGTAAGGATTTACAGGATGTTATTGAATGATTTGTGGTGGGGAGTTGATGATTTAACTCTGATATTTTAAATGTGAAAGTGGATATCCTGATTCTGACAAATAAAATTTACATCACCAAACAAACTATCTAAAAATTACCATTGATTATAGTTAATACCAGTCCACAATTGTCAGTCCTGAAACTCTGGAAAATTCATTAACATTGTGAGTAACAAGAGTTGCTTGTAATGTTACAGCTATTCCTGCAATTAAAACATCCATTGGACCGATTGAAGTTCCTTTTTGTTCTAAGTCAGCGCGAATTTTAGCCGCAGTAAAAGCAGCATCTCTATCAAAATCAACTAAATTAATGCGGTTTAAAAGTTGTTGCAGTTGTTGGGTACGTTTTGCGGGTGAATTTGATTTAGCAATTCCTAATTGTAATTCAAAGAGAACAATTGTAGGAATTAAAATTTCTTGGTTTGGTATTTTAGCAAAATTTGCAGCAATTTTTCCTTGACCTTTAAAATAGTAAATTAAAGTGTTCGTATCTAAAACATACATTTTAGAAACTCTCCCTTAAAACATCTTCTCCTGTACTGCTGCGAATTTCTTCTAAACTGGGAAAATCATCTTTCCAACTTCCAGCTAGTGAATAAACTAATTCTTCCCAAGAAAGGTTTTGAGAATCATTGATATTTTGATTAGTATGGAGGTGTTTATTACGGATAAATTCGGCAAAGTTGAGAATTTCTGCTGCTTGTGCAGGGGGTAGTGTTTTTACGAGTGAGTAAATTTGGTCAGCAATAGTCATAATATAGCTAATCCTGTACATTCTTTAATCCTGGACATCCTAATTTGTGACAATATCAATGGTGCGTTACGTCCTGTATTTCATTTATTTGTATATCTTATCATCTTTTCGCGCTCCTAACACATTCTACCAATTACGAACTATGAACTTTCAAAAAATCGCTAAGAGATAGGCAAAAAGACGATTTGATCTTGATATTCTGCTGCAAAAGCAAATTCAGCAATCAAAATTAATTCTTCTAAGTTTTGTCCAATACTAAAATCAGCATTTAAAATCAGAATACCTGGTATATGTTGATTATTAGCAATATGATCTGCTAAATGTACAGGCATAGATGAGCGATTATTTGTTACTAAAATAAAATCATACTCCTCCTCCTCACACCATAAAAGAATTTCAGGATCTAAGGTGCTTTTAGGAGGAGTTCCTAATTCACCAACTGCACGCACCGTTAAATCAGGTTTTCTTTTGCGTAATTGTAGAGTATAGATGGGATCAACATTTTCATCTATTAAATATTTAATGGGCATTTTCTTGTAATTGTTTTAATTTTTCAGCTTTATATTGTTTCAGTTTTTGCACTATGGGGGAAGGATGTAAACGTTGTTGTTCTCATTGTTCATGACTCCAATTTAACCAATTTTCTATATATTGATTGACTGATTCCTGATTTTGTAGATAATAAAGAATTGTGGCATAAATTTGTTCTAGGGTTAAGGTTTTATAGGTTTGAGCGATTTCTTCAGCAGTTTTAGCTTTAAACAGATATTCGTGTAAAATAGTTTCAATACCTATTCTATGACCTTTAATGCGAATATCATTTGGTGCAAGAAATTCAAAATAGTTATCTAATGTCATAATTTTATTGTTTATCTCTACTTGTTGGTAATTTTATTATAACAATCTTTGTCAGAATCAGGATACCCAGGATTTTAGGATTTACAGGATGTTATTTGATAATTTTTGTAGGATTTGATAATTTTAATTTATGAATCAGGATACCCAGGATGTTAGGATTTACAGGATATTATTTGATAATTTTTTGTATGATTTGATGATTTTTATGATGTTATTTAAAATTTGTTTGTGGGGATGTTGGGGATTTTTAGGATATTATTAAATGATTGTATGTAAATGATTATAAACCATCTATAAATTACTATCCTGTACATCCTTTAATCCTGGGTATCCTGATTTGTGACTTTTTTAATGTCTCGAAAATCTAGAATTTTACAACCAGAATATTCTTATCACGTTACCGTGAGATGTAATAACCGTGAGTTTCGCTTAACTAAATTAGAATGTCGTCAAGTTCTAGTTTACGCGATTAAAAAAGCAATTGAAAAATACAACTTTAAATTATACGGTTTGTGCATTATGAGTAATCACATTCATTATCTGCCATATAAAACCTAGACAAAACTAGACTTTACTTTCTACTTCAATGGGAGCATGGGAGCGGTTATCCCTCAGTAGACTTACACGCCTTAGCCAGACGCGATAAATTAATTGCGGCATTTAGATCCCTAT
>NZ_JACJPV010000035.1 GCF_014696225.1 Anabaena sp. FACHB-1237
CAACTGGTATGAAGTACAGAGGAATCTGTTTACTTTAGTTGTACGTGAGCATATTTTTGCTAATCTTAATAGCGATCGCATGATCTAGAATACATAGATAATGTTTTTTGTCAATGCGTAAGTCCTATTAAACATACACAAAACAAAATCAATTTTTGCAACCGTGCGGCTAAAACTGCTGATAACAGCAATGGTACAGCAATAACTTCAGGATGAAAATCAAATAAATTGGCATTAAATACCACTGGATACAATAAATAAGCAGTTGCTACTGCTATAGCTTCACTTTCTTTTAATCCGGCTTGAATAGCTAAATACCATGTAGGTAAAGCACCTAAAGCTAATGCTAATGCTTGCACAATAAATAGCCAATAGACACTAGGATAAATTTTGTATGGTAAAGCCAAAATATAATGAATCCAAGCAGCATGATCTCCAAGAATATGAAAACCCATAAAAGAAGAAATGGGTGTTTTTTCTTGACTGACTAAATAAATTGCTTGGTCAAAAATGCCTAAATCAAAAGCACTTGATTTAAACAGTAAATGCCGTAAACTACTACTAGCAAATAAAACCAAAGCACTAATAACAATCATCGAACTTAAAGGACTAGCTTTAATTAGTCGTTTTTCCATATCACGTTATATATACCTCATAGATCATGTAACTTTTTTATCCTTGACAATGGATAACAACACAAGTTTACCATAAGATGGTATAATTTATTTTCATTTTTTAGTTCACACATTAAAATTTACCATATTATTCAGTCAATTCGAGTATAAATATGAACAATAAACAACTACTATCAGGGTTATTAATAGCATCATTAATATTATGGTTAACATTTCTCGGAAACCTACCTTTAAGAGACTGGGATGAAGGAACTTATGCTATAGTCGCTAGAGAAATTTACAGAACTGGTAACTGGTTTTATCCGACATTACAAGGAGAACCTTTTTTATTAAAACCTCCGTTGATGCAATGGTTAATTGCGTTATGTTACCAATTAGGAGGAGTACAAGAATTTACCACTCGTGTTCCTGGTGCATTTTTAACAGCCTTAGGAGTTCCTTTACTGTATTTGCTAGGTAAATTAGTTTTCTCTGAAACCTTACCAGCTTTATTTTCAGCTTTGGTTTATTTAACATTATTGCCTGTGGTACGTCATGGTAGACTGGCAATGTTAGATGGGATGACTATTTCATTTTTCTTATTATTATTGTTTTGTATTCTTAAAGCAAGAAATAATCAAAAATATGCTATTGGTATAGGTTTTTGTTTAGGTTTAATTACTCTAACTAAGGGGATGTTAGTGGTAGTTTTGGCAGGAATAGCAGGTTTATTTGTCATTGCTAATAAACAATTATCTTTGTTAAAAAATCCCTTTCTATGGATAGGAATGTTTTTAGGAAATTTACCTGCCATTGTTTGGTATTTTGCCCAATATCAACATTATGGTAATACTTTCTTACAAGTACATTTTCAATCTCAAGCATTTGATAGACTAGGAACAGCAGTAGAAGGTAATACTGGACCTATTTGGTATTATTTGTTAGAATTACTAAAATATGGGTTTCCTTGGTTATTGTTTTTGCCTGGAGGGTTATATTTAAGTTGGAAAAATCGTGATACTCCTTGGGGTTGTTTAACTTTAATTGGTACAATTATTTATTTGGCTATAGTTTCTTTCATGAAGACAAAATTACCCTGGTATATTATGCCAATTTATCCATTTTTAGCTTTAGCAATTGGGTTTAATTTAAATTATATTTGGCAACAAGAAAAGGTTAAAAGTAAATTTCTGATAGGATTTTTTGGATTTTTAACTGTAGTTGGTTTGGTAGGATGTGTTTATTTTAGTATTGTGGAAAAACAAATCATATTAATTTTCATGAGTATGATTTTAACCATATCTATGGGAATTACAGCTTGGTTAATTAATCAAAATAATCGTAAATTTATCCCTGTTTTGTTTACAGGAATGTATTTAGTATTATTATTATTAATGAGTTCAAATTCTTGGATATGGGAGTTAAATGAAGCATTTGCTGTTAAACCAGTAGCAGCATTAATTCGTCAGTTTGTTCCTCCAGCAACGACAATATATACTTCTTTTGGTTATAGTCGTCCTAGTTTAGATTTTTATTGTGATTGTCAAGTTATTTCTGGTAATATGGCATTATTGCAGGAAATGTTATCTAAAAAGTCTTATTTGTTGGTAGATAATGATAGTTTGCAAAAAATGAATTTAAAGGATAGTAAAATAATAGGAACAGTTAAAGAATTTACATTAGTTTCACCATTTACTAATTTATAAATTCTTGATGAACAAATATACATCATCTTTTTGATATCTTAACTGATATTCTCGGTTATTTTGTAAGCGTTTAATCAAATCAAGATAGTTTTCAACACTTGCTGCCCAACCAGGATAACGAATATTAAGTAAAATATAATGAAACTTATTTAATTCATTAATATTATGATTAATATTATATTTAAAACTAATTAATTCTCTATGGGTTAAATGGGGGGTAATAATATCTGTAGTAAAAATACTATCTTGGGTTTTTATTAAAGATATTGCTTGCTGAGTAGCTAGTAAATTATCTACAGATTTAATATATTTGGAAATAAAGAAACCCCATTTACCTAAAGCAAAAAAACAAATTAAAGACCATAAAATAATTAATCTTTTTTGTTGTACCCATGCTTTACCTGCTTGCAAACTCGCAATTAAAGATATAATTAAAAAAGGAATTATTGGTAAAGAGTAATGTAAAACTAGATTTTTTTGTGTAGGATGATCAGCAAGAATATTTAATGCTAAACAAGGAATTGCAGCTACTAAAGGAGAAATATATTGAGGTTTTAAACCCCAAATAACTGGTAATAATAAACAGATAATATATTCTAAATTTATAGCTGAAAAAATATTTTTTAAAATAATTTCTGGTTGGTATATGAAAATTTGTATCATTTCAGAAAATGATTTTCCTAAATAGCTATAGCGATATAAATGACGGTTTACTAGTGCGGTTTCATTACCAAAAAAAGGAATAATCATTTTGTTAGAAATTAAAAACCACGCTACACCACTAATAATAGCAATTACACCATATAAATATTTTTTTTCATCTTTTCTATCATGTCGTTTTTCAAAAAATAACAACCATATCCCCATAGATGTGACTGTTAAGGAAAGTACAGCTTTACATCCTAATACTATCAAAATGCTAGTACAAAACCACAGTATTTTTTTTCTTCTAGCTGCTAAAACTGCTGTTAAAAGTGCAGGAATAGCTATAGTATCTGGATGGAAATCACATAAATTACTGTTATACACCACAGGATATAATAGATAAACTATCATCATAGCTATGGTTTGATTTTGTTTTAAACCTGCGTGCTTTGCTAAAAAATATGTGGGTATAATACCCGCAGCTAAGGCTAAAGACTGAACTAAAAATAACCAATAAACAGTGGGATAAATTTTATATAATAAAGCAATTGGGTATAAAATCCAAGCTGCATGATCAGCTAAAGCATGAAAACCAAGCACAGAAGAAATGGGATTTTTACCTTGACTGATTAAATAAATACATTGGTCAAAAAATGCTAAATCTCCTGATGAATTAAATAACTCATGTCTAAGAATACTAGATATTAATAATATTAAGGTACTAATAGTTAAAATTGTAACTAAATTAGTATTTTTTACATTTGAATTGTCCACGATATTATTTACCTATTCATGATTATTAATCTTTTAAGGATAGATAAGATTTTATATTTGGAAAAATCATATCACAATTTCGCACAACAAACCATAATGTAAAACCTAAAGTTATAGAAAATATTTTAATATATATATCTGTTCCTAAATAACTAAAAAATGATGCTAATTGTACTGATATTGCTACCCAACGATATTGAGGAAAATAAAAAGCAAAGATAATAGATAATATATCCGTAGGATAAAAATATCTTTCGTGCATTTTGGGTAATAAATAGGGCATGGAAAAAACTGATATTGTCGCTAAATATATCAATCTATCTTGAGTTATTTCTAATTTACTTCTATAAACTAAATAGGCTAATAAAAATATAGCAAATACAGTTATTAATAACCCTATGGGTACAACAATATTATAAAATTCATTAGGAATCCATTGATAAAGATTCGGTACTCCTTTAGCAAGTTCTTTATATTTATTAGCTTGGGAAAAATATACTAATAGTAATTCTTTAATTGGTCTGCCTGCAATCCAAGCTGGTAATATTGCCAATAAATAAACTAGGGGAATTATTGGTAAATAATACCAAGATATACGTTTTTTTATCAATAAAATTAATAATAAAGGTGTTAAAAACATGGCTTGAAATTTAAAGGAAAGTGCTATTCCAAAACTAATTAATGCAGGAATTTGTTTATAAATAGATAAGAAGTAAACACAAGCAATTAATCCAGTGGTATAAATAACATCACATTGTCCCCAAAGTGAACTATTATAAATGACAGTGGGACTTAATATTACTGCTAAGAATGCAAAATTTGCCATTTTACCATCGGTATATTTCAACTTGACAAGTTTATAAGTGAAAGATGCACAAATAAAATCCATTGTCATAGCAAACAGTTTAATTGCTAATATTTTGGGAACTCCAGATAGTAAGGTAGATGCCATTAATAGCCAGTAAAGATAAGAAGGTGTATAATCATAAAAATTATGCTTAAAGGCACTAAATCCACCATGAGTTACAATAAAATCATACCAGGGATCTAAAAAATATTTATAATCTACTGATTTATTAGGAACACACACTAATCTAATAATTATAGCAAATATAATGCCTATTAATAAATATCTAGGCATTGGCGATCGCATATAGTTTCGCATATATATAATTTAGAACAGTATCAATCGGGATTATATACCAACTATTTGATTTTTGTCAACGAATTTGTCAATTTAGGATTAGTTCCTATAATGGACATTGATTATCATGGCAAGAATTATGATTTATCTTAACCATGAATAAGTATCAACCTTAATTTAGTTTTAAATTTTCATCCATTAAAATCACTCAACAAATGCAAACACAACATCAAAAACCATCAAAAATAGATAATTTACCACTAATAATTATCATGATCACAGCTTTAACCCTCCGCATTTTCACAGCCTTAAAATTCCCCAATATCTTCTGGGCAGATGAAATATTCCAAACATTAGAACCTGCCCATCGTCTTGCTTTTGGCAATAGTATTGTTACCTGGGAATTTAGAGATGGTATTCGTTCTTGGGTATTACCAGGAATATTGTCTATCATCATGACTTTAACACAATTCCTGGGATCGGGTTCAACTGGTTATATTACTGGAGTTGTGATTTTTCTCTGTTTAATCTCCTTATCCATTATTATAGTTGCCTATTATTGGGGATATGAAATAGGCGGAAAAATCACAGCTTTAACTTGTGCTATTATTTGTGCTATTTGGTTTGAAATTATTTATTTTTCTCCCAAAGGTTTAACGGAAGTAATCGCTACTCATTTTCTATTACCAGGAATATTTTTAGCTACCAAAAAATCAGACTTTCCTGATCGCAAAAGGTTGTTTATTTCTGGAATTTTATTAGGTATATCTCTCTGTTTAAGAATCCATTTATTACCATGTATTATTTTCTTATTAATCTATATTTGTGGTACAAAATTTAAACTAAAATGGTTGCCAATACTTGTAGGAATTATCGTTTGTCTACTAGTTTTTGGTGTAGTAGATGCCTTTACATGGTCCTATCCTTTTCAATCTTTTTGGTTAAATATTTGGGTCAATGTTGTAGAAGGTAGAAGTAAACTTTATGGGGTTTCTCCTTGGTATGAATATGGGATTTTTTTATTTAAAAGTTGGTCATGGTTTATTATTCCTATCACCATCTTCATCATTATAGGTGCGCGTCATTGTCCCATTTTATTATGGTCAGGATTAATTATTATCTTATCTCATAGTATTCTCGATCATAAAGAATATCGCTTTATTTATCCAGCTTTGCCAATGTTTATGATATTAGCAGGAATAGGAACTAGTGAAATCTTCACTCAATTAATTAATAAATTGACAAAACATCAAATATTTTTCCTGCCCAAAAATTTTATATCATTGTTTCTTGCCATTTTATTTTGGGTTAATATTTCCCTGCCACTTTCCACGAGATTTAATGTTTATCAAGATGTGAAATTCTCCATTTTTAGCACTGATATTAAAAACACTCACTGGTATGGCGTAGCTAATAATTTATTAGCTATGCAAAGTTTAAGTCAAGAAAAAAATGTTTGTGGTGTTGGTCTTTGGAATATTCATTGGGCGTTATCAGGGGGTTATGCTTATTTACATCACAATGTGCCGATCTTTTCAGTGGAAACAAACAAAGATTTTCAAGAATTAAATTCTGGGTTTAATTATGTTGTTGCTGGTCTTGTTTTACCATCTCAACATCAAAATTATCAATTAAAAAAATGTTGGGAAGGAACTTGTATTTATGAACGTCCAGGTTCTTGTAACAGAATAGTGGATAGAGATATTAATTATATTCTTAAACGGTCAGGAAATTAGTTTTTACATCTTCGCTGAGTATGGAATAGCGATTGAAAACAGTTGCAGGTAAATCTATTAATCTTGACGCTGTTGGGTTATTGGCTATAATTTTAGAAAATTTCCTAGAAGTGATTTATAATTGATCCTGATGTTCTCATCATTAAGGCTAAAATCTGAGATTGAGGACTTACGCAAGATTGGAATCAAAACCTGATTCTTGTGTAGGGCTAATTGATGAATTATCCAGACTTTCGTTGTATAGGCCTCATATTTGAATTTTGAAAAAAATTAGGTATTGTAATGTCCGTCAGATAAGCTAATGTGCAGCACTCACTGTATAATTAAAAAACCTGAAGTTACAGTAGCACAAGCATCTTGCTTGTATTAATTATTCAAGTTAAAGGCACAACAGCTTATGATAAATCTGTTGATTGATAGAATTTATGGAGTCTGACACACCCTACGTATATGCATCATAAATCAAATATTATTCCTATATTTTGCGTAAGTGCTGAGATTATTTGATTAAGACCTATTATTAAACCGATAATTCAATCTTATCTAAAGACAATCATGACACCAAAAACTACACTAGAGAAAATTACAGATTTTATCTCTACTCCCCTAAAGAAAAAACTAGAAATAAATCAACAAACAATAGAAAAATCTCTGTTAGATTTATTTGAAAATGTTGCCCATCATGTACCAGCATATCAACAATTTTTAAAAAATCAAAACATTAACCCAGATGATGTTAAAACCTTAGAGGATTTTCAAAACTTACCAATAATTAATAAGGAGAATTATATTACTAATTATCCATTTAATGAATTATGTTATCAAGGTAAAATAGAAAATTGTGATATTATTGCATCTTCCTCTGGTTCTACTGGTAAGCCCACATTTTGGCCAAGGTTTTTAACTGATGAATTACAAATAGCTACGAGATTTGAACAAATATTTCATGATAGTTTTCACGGTGATAAAAAACGGAGTTTAGCTATTATCTGTTTTACATTAGGAACATGGGTAGGAGGAATATTCACTGCTAATTGTTGTCGTCATTTAGCTATGAAAGGATATCCTATTACAGTGATTACTCCTGGTAACAATAAAACGGAAATACTGCGAATTGTTCAAGAAATTGGCCATAATTTTGATCAAGTTGTTTTATTAGGATATCCTCCATTTTTAAAAGATGTGATTGATACTGGCGTAAATAATCAGATTAATTGGCAAAAATATCATGTTAAATTAGTTATGGCTGGAGAAGTATTTAGTGAAGAATGGCGCAGTTTAGTAGGACAAAGATTAGGGTTAAATTTAGAGAATATTTGTTATGATTTTGCTTCTATGTATGGTACAGCAGATGCAGGAGTTTTAGCTAATGAAACGCCTTTAAGTATTTGTATTCGTCGTTTTTTAGCTAATAACCCAATAGCTGCTAAGGAATTATTTGGAGAGTCACGTTTACCAACTTTAGTACAGTATGATCCATGCGATCGCTATTTTGAAGTTATCAACAAAACTTTACTATTTTCTGGTAATAATGGCATTCCTTTAATTAGATATAATATCTTAGACAGTGGTGGAATTATTACTTATCAAGAAATGATTAATTTCCTAGAAAAATATAATTTTAATCCTGTAATAGAGTTAGCAAATAAAAGAGGAATACATCAATTACCATTTGTTTATATTTTCGGGCGTTCTAACTTTACAGTTTCCTATTTTGGGGCTAATATTTATCCAGAAAATATCTCTGTAGGTTTAGAACAACCCATTATTAGAGAATGGGTAACAGGTAAATTTGTTTTGCAAGTTAAAGAAGATTTAGATCAGAACAAGTTTTTATCTATTGTGGTGGAATTATTGCCAGGAATAGAACCAACTCAGGACAGAAAAACGGCAATTACTAACTCTATTCTTAGTCAACTATTACGGTTAAATAGTGAATTTGCTAATTACACTCCCCAAGAATACCAAGCGCCACAAATAGAATTAAAACTCACAGGAGATAGTGAATATTTTCCTGTAGGAGTCAAACATAGATATACTAGAAAATAACATATACAGCACATTCCATATACATGAGGTACAGTATGAACACAGCAAGATGTGTGTGTTATAAGGGTTTTATCATTAACATCTGTACCTCATAATAACGGAAACTGCTGTAGATAATGTATGCAAGCAAGATGCTTGCGCTACTACTTAAATACAATAGCTTAGGTGGATACTAACATTGTTATTTACCAATACAAAACTTACTAAAAATCCGATCTAATACTGATTCAGTAATTTCTTCCCCAGTAATTTCTCCTAATACATGAATAGCAGATCGTAAATCAATTGTCCAAAAATCTAAGGGTAATTTTTCTCGAATTGTCATTTCTACTTGTTTTAGGGAAATTTTGGCCTGTGTTAGTGCTGCTGCTTGTCTTTGGTTAATAGCAATATCCACGTTTGCCGCCTCAATTTTATCTTTTTGTACTAGGTTTAAAATCGCATTCTCTAACTGTTCAATTCCTACATTTTTAGCTGCTGCTGTGAAAATATATGATGATATTAGTGATGAAAATTCCCTAATCTGACCTGTGATTTTTTCCTGTTCACTACTATTTAATAAATCAATTTTGTTAACTACTAAAATCACAGGCCGATGTTTTACTTGTTGATAAATTTCTTGATCTGTATCACTAAAACCCACAGTAGCATCAATAGTAAATAATACTAAATCTGCACTATTAGCTGCATGACGCGATCGCTCAACCCCAATTTTTTCTACTTGATCTACTGTCTCTCTAATTCCTGCCGTATCTAATACTTGAATAGGTATTCCTCCCACCACTAATTGCGATTCTATAACATCACGGGTAGTTCCTGGTAAGTCTGTGACAATAGCGCGATCGCTTTGACTCCAAGCATTTAATAAACTAGATTTACCCACATTTGGTCTACCAACTATGGCCACTTTTAACCCTGTTCTTAGTAATTCTCCTCGTTCTTTTGTGGCTAATAATTGCTGAATTTCTAAACTAATATTATGAATTTCCGTAATAATTCCTAATTCATTTACAGGAGGTAAATCTTCCTCAAAATCAATTCTCGCTTCAATTTCTGCTAAAATATCTAAACATTGATTTCTTAATTTACGAATTGGCCGCGCTAATTTTCCCGTAATTCCTGCTAACGCACTTTGCGCTGCTTGGGGGGATTTTGCTCCCACTAAATCTGCTATACTTTCTGCTTGAGTTAAATCTAATCTACCATTTAAAAAAGCCCTTAAAGTAAATTCTCCTGGTTGGGCTAATCTGGCACCATTTTCTAAGCATAATTGTAAAACTGCTTGTACTGCAATTATCCCCCCATGACAATGAAATTCTACTACATCTTCACGAGTAAAAGAACGAGGAGCTTGCATAATTAATAATAAACTTTCGTCAATAACTTGTTTAGTTTGGGGATGACGAATATAACCGTAAATAATGCGATGACTCTCCCACAGTTGTCTACCAGGAGCATAAAATATAGTTTGAGCGATCGCCATGGACAGATCACCAGAAACCCTGACAATACCTACACTACCCTGTTGGGGAACAACAGCAGTAGCGATCGCCGCAATAGTACCAGTATGAGCTAAAAGTTCAGACATAAAAATCAGTAATCTGTAATCAGCTATTATAGGACTTACGCAAGTGTCACATCAAAAATCTTTTGTAGGGTGCGTCATATATCAAGAATCTGTTTATTTACATCATTTATGCTGTCTGAGACACCTTACCAATGTGCTATCATCAAAGTCGTCTAAAGTTCAGTAAAAATGCCTATAAATTAATAGTTTACTAAAGTAAACTTTAGCTATTACCCTGAAAATTCATTTCCAGGCGCGTGCGGAAGCTAAATAAATAAGCCATCAGTAGCTTAAATTGACACTTATGAGATCATGCTTTACCCCTACTGACTTGGTAACTCCTTGAACTCCTGACTCTATTTTTACTCTATATTTATAGATTATCATCAAAATAGAGGAGTCCACTGTGGAACAAAACATAGAACAAAAAATTAATTGCGCTCAAACCTGTATAAATGGTTGCATTTTAGGTGATGGATGTCCCAATATAGAGTTTAGACAAGCAACATCTCAATTTATTGCAGAGACTTCCCTAGATCAAATGTTGGCAATGGCCGAGGAAAGACTCAGGAAAAAAATGACAGAACCGCCTAAATGGATACTTCCTGAAGATATTTAATCATATCAGATCCTCAGATATACTAAACACGGCTTGGGTTTGGACTTTTCCAAAATCACGAAGAACCGATATGCGTAGGGGTTTAGCACTGCGCTTTACCCCTACCTGTAGAATCAGATAATTAAGCCGTTTTGAGTATCTGGTTGTTTATACTAAATCTATACCACAAAAACAGCTACAACACTGATTTATCCAGGAGGATCATTCTGAAAGACGCACAACCCAAAAAAGGCGTAGAACAGCTTATTTTGCCCATAGCATCCGTTTTAGCCTTTGTTTACCTATTTCAGTGGTATATGTTTGATCATATACCTTCATCATTAGAACCAACATTTACCCAATCACAACCACCACTAATTATGAAAGGAGGTGATCCATACATTCGCGCATTAATGAGAACAATATCTGCCAGTGAAGCTAATGGATCACGTCCCTATTCTTTATTATATGGAGGTAAGCAAGTTAATGATCTTAGCCGCCATCCAGAAATATGTATTCCTATCAATGTAGGACCAAATACAGGTAACTGTTCTACCGCAGCAGGTAGATATCAAATAATTAATACCACTTGGTATCATATAGCACCTAAATATCATCCCAAACCGGGAAATTTCTTATTGTGGCACAACTACAGTTTTGAAGCAGAATATCAAGATATCGTAGTTTATAAATGGTTAACAGATTCCCGCGTTTGGGGAGTAAATATTTCTCAACTATTGCGGGAAAAAAAATTAAAAACAGTTTTAAAAGAACTTTCTCCCACCTGGACAAGTTTAGGCTATGGTATAGAAAATAACTCTATTAGTCGTTCCTTACCAAGAATATATGAGAAAGTTTTGCAAGAAGAATTAAATAACTCCCAAAATTTCCCAAATTCTCAAAATTAATTCCTGCAAAAATATTAATTTTTCTAAATGATCATGAATATCTGATACAATTTGTAAGGTTTCTATAAGCTCTGAGCAATGGGATCAACTGGTGTAAGGATCGCAATTGACGCGATGGGAGGAGATTTTGCCCCCCAAGAAATAGTAGCTGGCGCACTGCGAGCTAAAGAAGAATTAGACGTAAGTATTTTGTTGGTGGGTAATCCTCAACAAATAGAAGCAGTGATGCCCTCAAAAACGAATCTGAAAGGGGTGGAAATAGTTCCAGCAGAAGAAGTAATCGCTATGGATGAAGAACCTTTAAATGCCGTGAGGCGGAAAAGAAAGGCTTCCATCAATGTAGCGATGGACTTAGTTAAAAATAAACAAGCAGATGCCGTATTTTCTGCTGGCCACTCTGGGGCAGCTATGGCATCAGCTTTGTTGCGTTTAGGAAGATTACGGGGAATAGACAGGCCAGCCATAGGTACAGTATTTCCTACTATTATTGCAGGTAAGCCTGTAATGATCCTGGATGTAGGCGCGAATGTAGACTGTCGGCCTAAATTTCTCGAACAATTTGCTGTCATGGGTTCGATTTATAGTCAGTATGTTTTGGGAACAGAATCACCCAAGGTAGGATTATTAAATATCGGCGAAGAAGACACTAAAGGTAATGATTTAGCCCTGCGCGCCCATGAACTTTTAAGAGAAAATGCTCAGATTAATTTTGCCGGGAACGCTGAAGGGCGTGATGTTCTCTCCGGTGACTTTGATGTGATTGTCTGTGATGGTTTTGTGGGTAATGTATTATTAAAATTTGCTGAATCTCTCGGTTCTGTAATTTTGCAAATTCTAAGGGAAGAACTACCCCAAGGTATTAGGGGACAAATAGGTACAGCACTATTAAAACCTAACCTAAAGCGCATTAAACAACGTATGGATCATGCAGAACATGGTGGCGCATTGTTGTTAGGTGTGGGGGGAATATGTTTTATTGGCCATGGTAGTTCTCAAGCACCTTCTATTTTTAGCGCTATTCGTATGGCCAAAGAAGCGGTAGATAATCAGGTATTGGCAAGACTCCAATCCCAATCTAATATCCTGCAAAATGAAAGTAGTTAGTCTTCAACAATTTGTCATTTGTCATGAGTCTGAATAACAGGAAACAAGCCAAATCAGGAAACATTTATAAAAATGTTGATAATTTATGATAAGTTTGTTAACTATTATACATATTTTCTCAATAAATGACAATTGACAACTGACAAATGACAAATGACAATTGATCCTTGGAGAGATTAAAGAGTGCAAAATTTATTTAATGGTATTGCCATTACAGGCAGTGGTTCAGCAGTACCCCAGACTTGTTTAACCAACGAAAATTTAACTCAGATAGTAGACACATCTGATGAATGGATTACTACGAGAACTGGCATCAAAGAACGTAAAATAGCCTTAGCACCAGAATCATTAACATCCCTGGCTACAGCCGCTAGTCAACAAGCCTTAGCCGCAGCAGGTATTACCGCAGCAGATATTAATTTAATATTACTAGCTACGTCCACACCAGATGATTTATTTGGTACAGCTTGTCGGGTACAAAATGAATTAGGTGCAATTAAAGCCGTAGCATTTGATCTAACAGCCGCTTGCTCAGGATTTGTGTTTGGTTTAGTCACTGCTGCACAATACATTAAAACGGGAGTCTATGAGAATGTACTCTTAATTGGGGCGGATATCCTCTCTCGCTGGGTAGATTGGGAAGATAGAGGCAGTTGTGTGTTATTTGGTGATGGGGCTGGAGCAGTAGTGATACAGGCAAATAAGAGCGATCGCCTGTTAGGATTCACTTTAAAGAGTGACGGTACACAAAATCAATACCTGAACCTAAACTACAAAGGTACAACCCAGGAATTAAACTCATCAGAAATTCAAGTAACCCAGGGAAAATTTCACCCCATTACCATGAATGGTAGAGAAGTTTACCGTTTTGCTGTGCAGAAAGTCCCTGAAGTTATTGATAAAACTCTATTTACAGCCCATCTTCAAGCTGAAGATATAGATTGGTTAATCTTACACCAAGCCAATCAAAGAATAATTAATGCTGTAGCCGAACGTTTAGAAATTCCTCAGCATAAGGTAATTAGTAACGTAGCTAATTATGGTAATACCTCTGCTGCATCCATACCCCTAGCACTAGATGAAGCCGTGAGACAGGGAAAAATCCAGTGTGATGATATAATAGCTATCTCTGGTTTTGGCGCTGGACTTAGCTGGGGTGCAGCTATCTTTAAATGGGGGCGATAAAATTAGTCAGCCGTCAGTAGGGGTTTAGCAATGCTAAACCCTAGAAGTTACGAGTCATACCAATTACCAATCTTTGTAAAATAACCAAGAAATGACAAAAACTGTATGGGTATTCCCCGGGCAAGGTTCACAAGCCTTGAACATGGGAATGGAATTATTAGAAGTGCCCTGTGCTAAAGCAAAGTTCTCTCAAGCTGAAGAAATTTTAGGTTGGTCTGTCATAGATATCTGTCAAAGTAATATAGATACACTATCACGCACATTATACACACAACCATGTTTATACGTAATTGAAAGTATTTTGTCCGACTTATTGCTAGAAAAAGGACATCGGCCAGATCTAGTTGCCGGTCATAGTTTAGGTGAATATACTGCATTATACACTGCTGGCGTTTTTGATTGGGCTACGGGTTTACACTTAATTAAACAACGTGCTGAAATCATGGATAATACATCTGGAGGCTTAATGGCCGCCCTATTGAACTTTGATCAAGCACAATTAGCGCAAGTAATTAAAGATACACCTAATGTAGTTCTAGCTAATGATAATAGTCCTGCACAAGTTGTCATTTCGGGAACACCAGAGGCAGTAAAAACTGTCATGTCTCAAGTTAAAGCTAAACGTGCCCTGCCATTAAAAGTTTCTGGGGCTTTTCATTCCCCATTGATGAATGCTGCGGCCACACAATTCCAGGAAGTTCTGGATACAGCAACTTTTAAAACTGCGGTTTGTCCAGTTTTATCTAATGTAGATCCAAATCCTGAAATAGATGCAGATATTTTAAAAGCACGCCTTAGTCAACAAATGACAGGTTCAGTACGCTGGCGAGAAATTGCTTTACAACTACCAGAAAATGGAATTGGAAAAGTGATAGAAATTGGACCTGGTAACGTATTAACAGGATTAGTTAAACGTACTGTAGAAGGACTAATATTAGTAAATATTCGTAATTTGCCAGAACTAGAGAATTACAGTAGCTAACGGGTGATTGGTGATTGGTGATTTCTTTCTTGTAAGATAATAACTAAATGAGTTTACATTAGTTTACCAGTAAAGTGTTACCTATCACCCATTACCCATTACCCATTTTTAATTGCTATGTCACAAAGTTCAGAAACCCCATCATCTAATATTAGAGCGATCGCCCAAAAATTTCGCCTTATCGGTTGGATTAGTTTTTGGACGCAGTTAGTATTAGGAGTAGTTTCCAGCGTCATATTACTGACATTTAGTATATCCAGTCAAAAACCCAATAGCGCAGGAAGTAACCCCGGTACAGCTTTTGGTGTATTTCTAGCTATCTGTGGATTAATTATGTTAGGAATAGGTATATACATAGCTTTTAGATATACTAGAGTTGGTTTAGAATTAGAATCTAGTAACCCTAATAATCGTCCTCGTAGAAGCGAGACAGTACAAGTATTGCGTTTAGGATTATGGGTAAATTTAGGCGGAGTTTTGGCTACACTATTAGGATCATTAGCAATAGTGGGAGTGTTAACATCGAGAGCAATTACACAAACACAGTTTTTCTTTGCTCCACAAAATAACCAACCCTTCATTAGCGGTTTAGATATGTTTGTCGTCCAGTCTAATCTCAACACAATTCTAGCTCATTTTACAGGTCTATTAGCGTCCTTATGGTTAATTAACCGTATTACTAAGTAATTGAAAATTGACGGTGATTGGAATATTCTAATCTTTGAAAATAGGTAGTTCTAAAATAAATCCAGGTAAAACATTTTCTCCAGATAAAATTTTTGGTAATAATACTATTTCTACAGATTGATTTTGACGATAAATTTCTACTTGTTGATTTTGAAGATCAATTAACCAACCTAAACGTAAACCACTATGAATATATTCCCCCACTTTCTCCTGTAATTGACTCAAAGAATCAGTGCGCGATCGCAATTCTATCACAAAATCAGGACAAATTTTAGGAAACCTTTACTGTTCTTCAACACTTAAAGATTCCCAGCGTTCATTAGCTATCCAAGCCACATCAGGAGAACGTTTACCACCATGAGGTAGAATAAAAACAGTGGAAGAACTAAATACTTTTCCGAGTTTATTTTGAAGATTCCATAACCAAACATAACCATTAAAATCTGATTCTCTATTAACACTAATTGCACCAACTGGAGGCATAATTATTAATTCCCCTTTAGCAGTTTGTTCAAGTTTCCAATCTTCGTTAATTTGACATAGCTGATAAAATTGATCATCATTTAAACCTACATTTTTGATATTTAAAACAACCGCTTCAGATGTCATCATTGCTGATAATCTCCTTAAAGTTACGGAAATTGACTTGAGAGAGAAAACCCATATTCTATTAAATTATAGCGTTTCCTCGTTTAATGAAGTACAAAATTATCTGCGTGTATCTGCGTTTAATTACTACAGTTTGTAACTTACTTGTATTGCTTGTATGGAAATGGCTATATTATTTTTGTTGGGTTTCACTGCGTTTTACCCAGCCCATCATTGTAACAATTTTTAGCAAGATTTTTTGGTGTGACACTTGCGTAAGTCCTCAATTCCTAACATAGCATTGGTTTGAGGTAACATTGACTGAAGAAACAAAACCCAACATTTTATCAATTTAACCCCTGGAGGACTTTTTGAGGTTGCAGTGACGCTTAACCCAACCTACAATTTTATGGTTTAGCAGGTTTTAGCATTGCTAAAGCCCTATCATCAATGTACAAAAACTTACCAAAACTAACAAATGCTGGATATTAAACAAATTAGAGAAAACCCCCAACTCGTACAAGAGAAATTAAACAGCCGTAACGGTAAATACGACATTCAACCTATATTAGATTTAAGCCAACAACAACGGGAATTAGAAGGTAAACGCAGTCAACTACAAGCCCGCAGCAACGAAATTGGCAAATTAGTGGGTCAAAAAGTAAAATCTGGAGTTGATCCTCAAAATCCAGAAATACAAGCCTTAAAGGACGAAGGAAACGCCATTAAGACCACATTAAGTGACTTAGAACCCCAGGAAAAAGAGTTAAAAACCCAAATTCACGAATTACTGTTAGCGCTTCCGAATTTACCCAGTGATTTTACACCCCTTGGTAAAAGTGAAGACGATAACCAAGAAGTGAGAACATGGGGAGATGAATATAAACCCACAAATGCCGATATTTTACCACATTGGGAAATCGGTGAAAAATTGGGTATTTTGAACTTTGAAAGAGCGGTAAAAATTGCCCAAAGTCGGTTTGTCAGTCTTATCGGTGCGGGTGCGGCTTTAGAAAGAGCGTTAATTCAATTTATGCTGTCTCAACATATTGAGAATGGGTATATTGAAGTGAGTCCACCGTTGTTAGTTAATACAGATTCTTTAACAGGAACTGGACAATTACCAAAGTTTGCGGAAGAAAGTTTTAAATGTGCAGATGATGATTTATGGTTAATTCCTACTGCGGAAGTTCCCGTTACAAATTTTTATCGGGGGGAAATTTTAAGCGCGGAAGAATTACCGATTTATCACTGTGCTTATACTCCTTGTTTTCGGCGAGAAGCGGGAAGTTATGGACGGGATATGCGGGGTTTAATTCGGTTGCATCAATTCAATAAAGTGGAGTTGGTGAAGTTAGTAAAACCGGAAGATTCCTTTGAGGAATTAGAGAAGTTATTAGCAAGTGCTGAGGGGATTTTACAGGCTTTAAAATTGCCTTATCGAGTGATTAATTTATGTACTGGAGATTTAGGGTTTTCGTCCACAAAAACTTATGATTTAGAGGTATGGTTGCCATCTTCTGGGAAGTATCGAGAGATTTCTAGTTGTTCTAATTGTGTGGATTTTCAAGCCAGAAGGGCGGATATTCGGTTTAAGGAAGCGGGGAAGAAAGGGACGCAGTTTGTACATACTTTAAATGGTTCTGGTTTAGCTGTGGGTAGGACTATGGCGGCCATTTTGGAGAATTATCAGCAAGCTGATGGGACGATTAAAGTACCGGAGGTTTTGCAGGTTTATTTGGGTAGGGTGGTGTTGTAGTTTAGGGGTTTTGTAGAGGCGTTTTTGGGGTGCGTCTCTACATGGGTTTTAATACATCTCAGGTTATCTATCTTTTTCTTATTTATGTATTCAGAACAAAAATCACTTGATTGGCTAGAGTTATTTTCTGGCGGAGTCCCAACAGGCCCTTTTTTCTTGGGATATACCCTTAATGGGCTAGAGGAAATTTATTTAAAACAGTCAGATAAATTAAGTGGTCATCTTTTAAATGAGTTATGCCTTGTTGGTCTTATTTCTTACTTTGAAGCGTTTTGCAAAGACCATTTTGCTTCAATGATTAATATAGAACCATCACTTCTGAGTAATTTATCAAAAAATAATCAAGATATTAGTATTGATCCAATTAAAATACTTGATTTGGGTACTAATCTTCCTTACAATATTGGTTTTATTGTTACTGAGAAATATGATTTTGGCACAGCACAGAAAATTAACTCTCTTTATAGCGCATTACTTATGATTTCACCTTTTTCTAAAGATGAGATGAGGATTTATGAAAATTTACTTAAAGATCGTAATCTCTTAGTTCACCATGGAGGAACTTATACATCTGCTTACATTATCCAGAATAGAAATATGCTTTCCTCTGAATTGAAACGTCCCTTTTTTGATTCATTAGTTGTGTCTACAAGTTATTTAGATGAAAAATTTAATTTTATTAGAGAAATTGCAAGGAAAATGTTGAAAGCGTCTCATACATCGCTGACAAAATACCTAGTTGAAAACGAAATTCGGCTTGAAGAATGGAGACAAATAGCTCTTGACTCGTTCTTGGAAGAAAGTTAATGAAATGTAACGCACCGTCTTTTATTGATATTTCATCGGTGCGTTACGCTTCGCTAACACACCCTACGTTAATGTGGGTTAATCATACAAATCGCTGGATGGGATATCAAGTGCGATCGCTCATCTCGTAGGGTGCGTTAATGAAATGTAACGCACCGTTTTTTATTGATAGTTAAATGTCGGTAATGCACCATTTTTATTGATAGTTAAATCTTAGTAATTCACCGTCTTTTATTGATATTTCATCGGTGCGTTACGCTTCGCTAACACACCCTACTTTTATGATCATAGCTCATCTTGTAGAGTGCGTTAATGAAATGTAACGCACCGTTTTTTATTAAATCTGAAAATATAGATGAATATTAAAAAACCATCCTGTACATCCTCAAATCCTGGATATCTTGATTCAGACAAATTCCCATTACATTGATAAAATGATATAATATCAACTACTAACTATAGCAATCATCAAACCATGCTAGAATTAATGCCATTTTTAAATAAATTAAGTCGGGCTGAAAAATTACAAATTATCCAATATTTAGCCTCTCAATTAGTACAAGAAGAATCGGAATTAATTAAACCAGGAATGTCTTATCCTGTCTCCTCTCGTTATGATGCTTTTGAAGCTGCAAATATAATGTTAAAAGTGCTGGAAGCAGAAAATGGTCAAAAAAGATAAATTAATTGAGAAATTAACAAATAGTCCCAATAATGCCAAATTTAGTGATATTCGTAAACTGTTAGAATTAGATAATTTTGTATTAGATAGAATTACAGGTAGTCATCATATCTTTATCAAAGATGATATAATTTTAGTAATTCCCGTACATAATAATCGGGTAAAATCAGTTTATGTTAAACGAGTATTAGAATTAATAGAAGGATCATAATCATGAATTATCCCATAGTTGTTTATCCTTGTGAAGAAGGCGGTTTTGTAGCAGAAATTCCAGCATTAAAAGGATGTTTAGCACAGGGTGAAACTTTAGAAGAAACATTACAAGAATTGATAATTGTCAGAAACTTATGGTTAGAAACTGCCGAAAAATATGGTCAAAAATTACCAGATGTTGAACGTGCTATTGCAAAAGTGAAAGCTCTAAGTAGCGTATAAATTTTAGAATCAGGATTTCGACCGATTAAAGGATTAACAGGATTATATTTGATTTTGATATTCACAGAATATTGGAATTAGTGCAATTTCTGAAAATGTAGATGAATATAAAAAACATCCTGTACATCCTCAAATCCTGGACATTATCTCGACTTACTTGGGCAAGCTCAGTACAAGTCGCTCGATAACCACCTGATTCAGACAAAAAAAGATTAACAGGATACTGTATAGTAAATTTAGCAAAGTAATCACACTTTAATAATATGACCAAAACAATATACATAGAAACAAGTATTATTGGTTATTTAACAGCAAGACCTAGTAAAAATCTAATTGTTGCTGCTAATGCGGAAATAACAAGAGATTGGTGGGATACTCAGAGAAATTCTTTTACTATTTACATTTCTCAACTGGTATTGCAAGAAGCAGCAAAAGGTGATCCGGAAATGGTGAATAAAAGAATAGAAGTTTTAAATAACTTTCCTCTACTTGATATCACAGAACCAGTCGAAAACTTAGCACAGGAATTTCAAAAACAAAGTAATTTACCACCCACTGCTGCTTATGATACTGTTCATATTGCTACAGCTACAGTCTATGGTTTAGATTATCTGTTAACATTGCTAACCCCTATATTCAGAAAAAACTCTCACAAATTGCTGATAGTTTAGGATATGAACTACCAACAATATGTACACCTTATGAAATGTTAGGAGAATAATTTATGTTGAATGATGAAGTTTTGGCAGAAATTCGGAAAATCAGAGATGAACAAGCTAAGTCATTTAATTATGATTTAGCAGCTATTTGTGCTGATTTAAGAAAAAAACAAGCAACAAGTGGCAGAAAAATTATTTCTCTTCCCTTGAAGACAGTGGTAAAATCACGCTGATTTTTTAGGGTGCGTTAATCAATTTTATTTAATGCACCATTTTTTATTATTTTTATAAAATATTGCACTATCTGAATCAGGATAACCAGGATTAAAGGATTAACAGAATAATATTTGATATTGATATTCACAGCTCATATCGTAGGGTGCGTTAATGAAATGTAACGCACCATCTTTTATTAATATTTAATCGGTGCGTTACGAATAAAGCTAACGCACCCTACGTTAATGTATGTTAATTATACAAATTGCTGGATGGGATATCAAGTGCGATCGCTTATCTCGTAGGGTGCGTTAATGAAATGTAACGCACCGTTTTCTATTAAAATTTAACTGTCAGAATCAGGATAACCAGGATTAAAGGATTAACAGGATAATATTTGATTTTGATATTAACAGAATATTAAAATTAGTGCAATTTTGTGAAAATATAGATAAATATTAAAAAAAACATCCTGTACATTCTTAAATCCTGGACATCCTGATTCTGACAAAATACAATTGTTTAAACTATAATAAAATATAACCATCATTCATCATCAAATTACTATGCTCAAAAGTTACGAAGCAATTTATGAAAATGGGCAATTAACATGGTTATCAGAACAACCTCAAGTCAATTCTGCTCGTGTGATTATCACCATACTACAAGAAAACTTACCATCAAAAAAACACCGTACTCCTCCTGCTTCTATTGCTGGTAAAGGTAAAACATTGGGTGATATTGTTAGTCCATCCTGTACATCCTCAAATCCTGGATATCCTGATTATGACAATTTTTAGCTACAATTAAACCATAAGCAACTAACATCAATTAGAGGCAATAATTATGAATACAGCTAAACTTACCAGTGATGGTACTCAGCAGACGGTAATATTACCACCAGATTTTAAAATGACGGGTACAGAAGTTTATATCAAAAAAATTGGTAATGCCATTATTCTTATTAGTAAAGATAATCCTTGGTAAACTGTAATTGATAGTTTAGATCAATTTTCTGATGACTAGAGATCAACTTCCTATTGATGAAATAGAGGAGTTTTAAATGCAATATCTTCTCGATACCATTGATATTCTAGAATATTAGAATTAGCGCAATTTTGTGAAAATGTAGATGAATATTAATAAAACATTTACGTCAAGAATTAAACCTGAATGAGAAAGAGTTGCAAATTTTCAAGCTGTTATGTGATGAATATTTAACAGATCAAGCCATTTATGAACATTTTCACATATCACTTAGAGTTGTACAAAATCATATCCAGCATTTTAAAGTAAAATTAGGTCTTGATGAAGCTAGTAATAAACAAATTAATACTCGCATAGCATTATGTATGATAGCACTTGAGAAAAAATTATTATAGCTTACCAATACTAAACCCCTAGCCAGAAATCTGTTATTATCACCTCAAAAGTGGTATAATGTCAGATTGTGACTTTTTATGAAAATCCGGTAAAAGGAGAAGGATATGCAAAGAACATTAGGAGGCACTTGCCGTAAGAGAAAAAGAACATCTGGATTTCGCGCTAGAATGCGGACACCAGATGGCAGAAACGTAATTACAGCCAGAAGAAAGAAAGGCCGTCATCGTCTCAGTGTTTAGTTAAGTTTACCTAAACCCAGATAATAATAAAAGTGGCTTTGCCCAAAGCATATCGTCTCAAATCCCGTCAGGATTTTCAGGCAGTTTTCCGGGAAGGAATACGGCGACATAGTTCTCATTTTACGATGAGGGCTTTAAAACCAGTGATTTCTCAAAATCCTTCTTTGGATACTGTCCTTGCCACCGCCCTTACTCCCACAAAATTTGGTATATCTATAAGTACCAAAGTGAGTAAAAGAGCAGTAATTCGCAACAAAATTAAAAGGCAAATTACGGCAGCATTACATCGCCTACTGCCAAAAATAGCCCCAGGATGGCGAATAGTATTAGTAGTCAAACCAAAAACAGCAGAATCTCAGTGCGGAAGCCAAAAATTTCTGCAAGAATTAGAGCAGTTATTGGTAAAAACTGAGGTGTTACATGGGCATTCGTGAAGAAGTTTATTATGAAGGTGGTCCCCACATCGGAGACTTGATTTTAAACTTACTGATTGGACTGACAGTAGTGGGAATACCATTAGCTATAGGTGCAATTGTTAGGGCATTATGGTTACGGTTTCGGATTACAGATAGACGAATTTGTGTCACTGGAGGATGGATGGGGCGCGATCGCTCGGATGTCATTTATTCAGAGATCGTCAAAATCATCACAGTACCTCGTGGTATTGGCCTATGGGGGGATATGGTAATTACTTTGAAAAATGGCAGTCGCTTAGAAATGCGGGCAATTCCCAAATTTAGAGAAATGTATGACTACATTAATGAAAGGGTAATGGCTAAAAATCCCGAATATAGCAGTGGGAAATAAACAGCAATCAGGAGTCAGGAGTTAGTATGGGTTTAGCAGCTATGCAACATAAGTGTCAACTTAATGTAAAACCCATAGCCCGACTGGGAATGAATTCCTGTGTCTCCTAGCAAAAGTTGTCTAAAGATGACTAAGAATTATCCAAATCCTTAGTTTACTTTAGTGAACTTTGGCTATTAGCCTGGAAATTCATTTCCAAGCAGGCGTGTCAGCAAGGCTAAACCCGGACTAGGAGTCACTGAGTTAGAATCAAGAATTTTCTCCGCGCATCCTGCATCCTGCACTCCGCACCCCGCACTCAAATTATGCTAAGTTCTACAAAAGATGTCCCTTGGATATCATCTATTAGAAATTAGATAACAATGTCAAATTAACTAGGTTGAATTTAGAATAATGGATTTTGGTATCGGGTTTCTCTCGAATAACGTCATGTTGCCAATCATAGACCTATTCTATGGTGTTTTTCCTAGCTATGGATTGGCAATAGTCGCCTTAACTTTAATCATCCGATTTGCACTTTACCCTTTGAGTGCAGGTTCTATTCGCAGTATGCGACGGATGCGTGTAGTTCAACCGCTTATGCAAAAGCGGATGCAAGAAGTAAAAGAACGCTATAAAGACGATCCGCAAAAACAGCAAGAAGAAATGATGAATGTCCAAAGAGAGTTTGGCAACCCTTTAGCAGGTTGCTTACCTCTGTTACTACAAATGCCCGTACTTCTGGCTTTATTTGCTACATTGCGCGGTTCGCCTTTTGCTGGAGTTAATTACTCCGTCAACTTACAAATTTTTCCAGCGGCACAAGTTGAACAAATTCAACCTCAAGCCTTTGCTACCCCTCCCCAAAATATCTATATTGCTGATGGCGAACATACGCAAATTACAGCGATTCTTCCCAGTGGTAATAAATTAACAGTGGGAGAAAAAACTAAGATTCAGTATCAAACCATTGAAGGTAAATCATTTGCTACACTTTTAGCAGATCACCCAGAAAGTAAATTAACTCCCCAATGGACAGTTACTAAAGGTCAAGAACGCATTAAAATTGATGCTGAAGGTAATATTGAAGCCTTAGAACCTGGAGATGTGACAATTCAAGGTACTATTCCAGGATTAGCAGCAGATCAAGGATTCTTATTTATTGATGCTTTAGGCAGAGTGGGCGCAATAGATCCCGATGGCAAAATTCACTGGGATATAGTAGCGATGATCGTCTTCTTTGGGATTAGCTTATACGTTAGTCAAATGCTTTCTGGGCAAAATTCCAGTGGTGGTAATCCCCAACAAGATACAGTTAACAAAATTACTCCTGTGATTTTCTCAGGAATGTTTCTGTTTTTTCCCCTACCTGCTGGAGTCTTGATGTATATGGTAATTGGTAACATTTTCCAAACTATCCAAACTTACATCCTTTCCCGTGAACCTCTACCAGAGGAAATACAGAAAATTGTCGAAACTCAGGAAAAAGCAGCACAAACTATAGATGTAAAGGCTTTGCCTTTTGAACCCAAAAGTTCTAAGAAAAAGGCTAATAGTTGATTATGAATGATCTTGCTCTACAAAGTGCTGAACAATGGTTACAAGATTTACTCCTATTCATGGGCGTAAATACTACAGTACGCACTGAATTAGTCACTAATTCCCCTTTAGATGATGAAACTTCTGTCAGCCAAGGTTATTGGTTAACTATAGATGACTCTAATTTAACTCCTGAACAAATTAGGAAGTTAATTGGTGCTGATGCTTCTGTGCTGGATGGAATGCAATATCTAGTTAATTCAGTGTTTAACTTCAATCAATTAGAAGAGCATCTCACATTGTACACGGTAGAATTAAATGGTTATCGTGTCAGACGACAAGCGGAAATTATTAATTTAGCGGAAACTGCTGCCGCAGAAGTACGTTTTTCTGGGAGAGAGGTAGAGATAAAATCTCTTAATGCTGCTGAAAGAAGAATGGTTCACAATCTGTTAAAGGATTTTACTGATTTAGAAACCTTTAGCCGTGGCAGAGAGCCTTACCGTCATTTAGTAGTTAAACCAGTTTTTGAACCATAATGATGATATTTCACGAATCCTAATGGACGCTATTTTTATTCCGCAGCTAACAAAAGCATCGGAGCGCACCGAGGAAGTTCAAGTTGATGAGTTTTTGCCTGGCTTGGAAACTTTAACCCCTGTACGCGGACATATTCAAGTTCGCCATCAGGGGAATTATTTACAAATTGCCAGTCAGGCAGAAACAATTATTACTTGTATTTGCCATCGTTGTTTAAAACAGTATAACCATCGTTTAAGTGTCAACACTCAAGAAGTGATTTGGTTGGATGAAAATCCTGATCAAGATGATTTACCGTTGGAACGGGAAGTTCCAGTGGAAGATTTAGTAGAAACTCTATCACCTGATGGTTATTTTTATCCCTCCGAATGGTTGTATGAACAGATGTGTTTAGAAATACCTCAACGTCAATTGTGCGATCGCAATTGTCCTGGTATTTTAGATACTATTGCTGATGATAGTTCTCAGGAAACGCTTGAAAAACCTATAGATAGTCGTTGGGCTTCTTTAGAAGCGTTGAAAAAGAAATTACTGTAATATGTCATCTATCAGCTTTTAGTTATCAGCTTATAGTTTACGCCACGCTGCACGAACAGCTGATAATAAAAAGCTAACTCCTGACTCCTAAAATTTTTTTTGTTTGCTTATTGACTTTTATTCCTAAAAGGGCTAAAGTTTTCACTAGGATTAATTGCAAATAATTTGCAAAAATATTGATAATAATTCTTACTGGTTCTTACTGGAGTGAAACATGGCAATGAGCAAACAAGGGTTATGGGGTGTTACTGGAGGGGTTTTAGCCTTAACAGGAATGGTTTTGAGCAGTTTGGGAACTATGAACATCGTATTTGCTAATTCTCCCGAAAAACGACCAGTACCACGCTTAGTTGCTCAAAATATTAAAACTTTAACTATAGTTTTTCCTAGTCGTTCTGACTCTACAGACTTACAAACTAAAGCTAATAATGTGGCTGCTTTCTTATCAAAAGAGTTGGGAATACCTGTAAAAGCGCAAGTAGGTGATGATACAGCAGCAGTGGAGGCATTAAGAGCAAATAGAGCAGACGTAGCGTTTTTAAGTAGTCGTCCAGCGTTAAAAGCGGAACAATTAGCAAATGCTAAATTATATTTAGCGGAAGTGAGAAAAAATTATTCTGGTAGATATACTTACAATTCTGTTTTTGTTGTTCCTAATAATAGTCCATTAAAAAGCAAGAATACAGCTAAAGCAACCTTAGAACAATTAAGAGGAAAAAGTATGGCTTTTACTTCTCCTACCTCTGGTTCTGGCTTTATTTTTCCTGTGAGTGAGTTGGTAAAACAGGGTTTTGTTCCTAATAAGGATCGTGTGGATAGTTTCTTTGGTAAAGTTAGTTATGGTGGTAATTATAGTAAAGCATTAGATGCTGTGGTTAGAGGTCAAGCGGATGTGGCTGTAGTGTCAGAATACGCACTATTTCCTCCTTATTTACCAGCAGAAAATAGAGATAAGGTAAGAGTATTATATAAAATTTCTGGTGTTCCTGCACATGGAATTGCTATTGATGATGATGTACCAGTTGTCATGCGAGAAAAAATAATTAATGCTTTCTTGAAGTTGAATAAATCAGAAAATAATCAATTACTAACTAGTTTATACAATTCCACAGAGTTGGTAAGAGTTGATCATAATCGTCATCTGAAACCTACTAGGGAAGCGTTAAAAAATGTGGGAATAGAACCATAGAATATTTATTGCAGATCCTCAACTCATGATATCACAAAATAAGTTGGGGACATTCGATTTTGTCTAGTTATTCTCTAATAAATTTATCGGTTGAGCCATGAATATTTATCAAGTAGCAAATACCAATTCTCATTTATCCAGTTTATCTAATAAATTCTCTAAAAGTATCGTGAATTTTATTGAATGTTCTCATCTGATATCAGATTATATTTCATCTCTACAACGTCCTATCTTAAATAATATTAATTGTCGCATTAATCAAGGTGAATTTGTAGTATTATTGGGCTTGAATGGTGCTGGTAAGTCAACATTTTTAAAGTCCCTAGTTGGTTTAGTACCCTTAGTTAAGGGAGAAATTAATATTAATGGTATTTCTGTGAGTAATCACAATTTGGCACAAATTCGTCAGGATGTGGGAATGTTATTTCAGGGAGGAGGGTTAATTAAACAATTATCGGCTATTGATAATGTATTATGTGGTAGATTAGGAATCAGAAAAACAGGACAAACTTTATGGGGTTTTCCTCAACGCGATCGCACATTGGCCTTAGAATTATTAAAACAATTAGGATTAGAAAAACAAGCATATCAAAAAACTAGTAAGTTGAGCGGAGGACAACAACAAAAAGTAGCGATCGCTCGTGCGTTAATGCAGTCTCCACAAATACTTTTAGCGGATGAACCCACCACAGGATTAGATATATTATCCTCACAACAAGTAATGAATACTTTAGCAGAATTACATCAAAAAGGTTTAACTATCATTACCGTTTTACATGATTTAGTATTAGCGCAGGAATATGGAACAAGAGCCATAATTTTAGATAAAGGTGAAGTAATTTATGATGGTAAATGTGAAAATTTGCAAGATAAATTACAAGATAAATTATCATAATCATAAATTTTGTAATTTTGTAGGGGTAAAGCATGAGCTAAACCCCTACAAATAGTTTACAAATAATCAACCAGTAATTAATTATTAATCATCTTAATTAAACAATTTCATACCATGAAAAACATTTCTAATTTGCCCATTTTCCATCGTTATCCTTGGGTTATTCCCTTAATTATTGCCATCAGCATGATCGGAGTTTATATTTGGGCATTGCAAGGATTAAATGTAGACTTTAAACTGATAAAAGATAGCTTACCTTTCATTGCAGATTTTATTTCTCGGTTATTTCCTCCTGATTTTACAGTGATGGATATTGCTGTTAAAGCATTAATTGAAACTGTACAAATGTCTGTATGGGGAACATCCATAGGAGCAATTTTATCATTACCAATTGCAGTAGCTAGTGCTAATAATTTAGCACCATTATGGTTAAGATGGATAGCAAACTTGTTACAAAATGCTGTGCGTTCTGTACCCTCAATTATTTTAGGATTGATTTTTGTTGCTGCGACAGGTTTAGGCGCACCTGCGGGTACATTAGCGTTATCCATATATACCATTGGCTATCTTGCAAAATTTTATCAACAAGCTATGGAATCTGTAGATCATCGTTCTTTAGAGTCTTTACAGGTTATTGGTGCATCAAAGATACAAATTGCTCAGTATGGTATATTACCACAAATATTACCGTTAGGTTTAGGTTATACCCTGTGGATGTTTGAATATAATATACGCGCTGCTTCAGTTTTAGGAGTGGTAGGAGCAGGTGGAATAGGATTTCAATTAAAGAGTTATATAGATGGATTTGAATATACGAAAGCCACAACAATGATGTTAGTGTTATTAGTAGTAGTGACGTTTATTGATTGGTTTAGTAGCAAGTTAAGGCGTTATTTAGAGAAGATGTAGGTATTAATTAGGTATTAATTCAAATCCCCGACTTCCTAGCGGGGTAATTTTGCAATTTTTAGTACAGATAGCAAGTTTCTATGATGAATTTAGATGAACTTATAAGAAATTTATTTGTATGGAAGTTTGGGAATTTTCAGGATACATGGTTTCTACAGTTTTTTGAAAATCCTGCATAGCGTTATCATGATTACGTAAAAACCAAGATTTATGATTTTCTAGGTATTGATTTCTAATCATATCATTTCGCAAATCAAGAGGAATACGTTTCATTCTCGGATCAATACTATCAAACCCCGAAAAATCCTTTTCTAATCGCTCATAACACATTTTTACATAATCAGGATTTAATTCAATACCGATAGCACTTCTATTTAATTGTTGACATACTCTTAATGTTGTTCCACTACCTAAAAACGGATCCAGAACTAAAGATTTTTCATCACTAGAAGCTAAGACAATTCTTTCAATTAAACCCTCTGGTTTTTGTGTAGGATGATTTTGGCGATTTTCATGACAATAGTGAACATGGGAAAATTCCCATACATCCCCAGGATTTGATCCTCTCATGTTATTACGTTCTCGATAATATTTTTGTGGTACTCTGATATCATCTAAATTAAAGATAAAATATTTGGATTTAGTAAACATTAAAATATCATCATGTCGGGGAGAAAATCCCTTTTTCTTGCCTATTCCTTGGGTATAATGCCACACTATCCAACTATTAAAAAACATTCCTAATTCTCGATCTAAAATATCGTAAAGATAGGAAATAAATCTAAAGCCCATAAATACATAAATTGTACCATGAGGTTTTAATATTCTATAGGCTTCTTTAGTCCACTCTCTGGAAAATTGTAAATATTCCTCAAAACCTTTGATATCGTGATTATTGCCATAGTCTTTTCCCAAATTATAGGGGGGATCGGCAATTACTAAATCTACTGTTTCTGATGCTATTTCTTGCATTTTAATAATAGCATCTCCTAAAATTATCTTTTGTTCAATCATGAGATTTTATCCATCCATATTTATTTGCTAATTTAAACCATTCATTAAATGATCAACGTTCAGACCGAAGATATTTTTGATCAAGTAGTTGGCAAAATTCCCATGTAGTTCTTTCTTCAACGTCGACATAGTGAATATCTCGAACTTGAATTTGTCCTGTTTCAAGTGCAGGTTTATAGCTAATATCCTTAGCAGATAACCATTTTAGGTCATAAACGTTATATGCAACAACTTCCATAATACCATCCATTAAACCTGTACTTTGATTACGAGTAGAATAGACATGGTGTTTTAAAGAAAGAATAATGAAAATGTAGTCAGGATCTTCAATATACGCAGTACGAATACGAGCATAAGAAGTAATATTAGGCGATTTACCACTGGATTCAATGTTTTCTGCTGTTGCTTTAACATAAACCTCTGCTGTTACTCCGCTTCCGACTTTCCTTTGCTTGTAAAACTGCAATATGACATCCGCTATGTGTAGATGCCTACATTAAAAAAAATCCCACCAAATAACCTGTATACATCCTGCTATATAGTACAAGCGGGCATTTTGCCCGCTTTCGTGACTTCTTACTTCTTAATGTATTAACCCAAAATAGCAGCTAAATCTTTTTCTGGAGTAGTAATTAACTGCAAATTATAATTTTCCTGGAGAACTTTAACCACATTTGCTGATAGGAAAGCTGGTAAGGTTGGACCAATACGAATGTTTTGAATCCCTAAATAAAGTAAGGTTAATAAAACAGCGATCGCTTTTTGTTCATACCAAGATAATATCATAGATAAGGGCAATTGATTAACATTAATTTCAAAAGCATTAGCTAAAGCTACCGCAATTTGAATAGCAGAATAAGCATCATTACATTGTCCCACATCTAACAATCTAGGAATACCATTAATATTGCCTAAATTGTGATCGAAAAAGCGGAATTTACCACAACCTAAAGTTAATACTACACAGTCTTGAGGAAGTTGATCTACTAAATCAGTATAGTAGTTTCTACCAGGTTTTGCACCATCACAACCCCCCACTAAAAAGAAGCGACGAATATCACCATTTTTCACAGCATTAACTACAGTATCAGCCACATTTAAAACTGCATTTCTAGCAAAACCTGTAGTGACATTTCCCTTAGTTTGTTCATCTGTAAAACCTGGTAATTCCAAAGCTTTATTAATAGCTAAACTAATATTATTCATCGGTAAATGTTGTAAACCTGGATAACCTACAGGACCCATTGTAAAAAGGCGATCTTGATAAGATTCATGGGGTGGTACTAAACAATTAGTAGTCATGATAATAGCACCGGGAAAATGATCAAAATCATGGGTTTGGTGTTGCCATGCTATGCCATAATGTCCATAAAAATGGGGATATTGTTTTAATAAAGGATAACCATGTCCAGGTAATAATTCTCCATGAGTATAGACTTTAATTCCTGTATTTTTAGTTTGTTCTAAAATCGCTTTTAAGGCTAGTAAATCATGTCCAGAAACTAAGATGGCTTTACCAATTGTATAACCTAAAATTACAGGTGTTGGGGTAGGAGTTCCAAAGGTTTCTATATTACCTGCATCTAACAATTCCATTGCTTTTAAGTTAAATTTACCAACTTCTAAAGCTAGGTTTAACCAATAGGATAAGTCTTGATCTTGGTTATCTAAATTTGCTAAAACTTGATGAACAAAGATGTACAAATTTTCATCATGTTGATTAAGTTCTGCTGCATGAAAAGCATAAGCAGCTAAACCTTTGATTCCATATAATACCGTAAGTTTGAGAGAGAAAATATCTACATTTTGTTCAGATTGACTGATGAAAGCTAATTCTACATCTCTTCCTTGTTTAATTTGATGTTGTAAATTATTAGCAGGTTCAAAGGTATTAATAGTAGAAGTTTTAACTTTATTACCTAATGCTTGGATTTTTAACTTGAGACTTTCACGAAAAGAGATCGCCCGATTGACAAAATTCACAAAATCAACCGTTGTAAAATTCACATTGGTTAACGTTGCAAATAGCATTTCTAAAGTAAATTCATCTACTTCACGAGTGGTAATATCTAAAGATTTTGCTTGTAATGTAACTTGAGAAAGTCCCCTTAAACAATGTACTAATAAATCTTGTAAAGCATCAACTTCAGGACCTTTTCCACAAGCGCCCCATTGATAACACACATCTCCATGAGTAGTTTGTTCACACTGGTTACAGAACATAATTTATTCCTCCGGTCTTGATTTTTTCAGTATATGCTACTGATAATTAAAGATCCTTGATTTAAGTCAAGAGTATTAGTAAAGTTTTATTACAAATTAATTTTTTTAATAAATGTAACTATTTGGTAAGTTAGAATAAGATAAATAAATTGATTTATGGATTTGTAAATAAATGAACTGTTTTCTAACCAAATTATCATTATGACACTTACAGAAAACCTCTTAGAAATTCAAAACTTTCTCCATAAAATACCAATATTTGCCAATATTAATCAAGAAAAATTACAAGCGATCGCCCATATTACCATCATCCAAAATTACAAAAAAGGAGAAATTTTATTTTGGGAAGGAGATGAAGCAACAGGATTTTTTATTGTCAAAAATGGCAGAATTAAAGTTTTTAAAATAGGCAATAATAAAGAACAAATCATACATATTTTCGGTACAGAAGAATATTTTGCAGAAGTACCCGCATTTGATGGTGGCAATTTTCCAGCCTCAGCAGCAGCAATAGAAAATAGTCAAGTTTTATTCATTCCTAGAAATTCATTTTTTAGAGTATTGCAACAACATCCAACTTTAGCAATAGTCATGTTAGGAACTTTCGCCAAACATCTGAGATATTTAACTAATTTAGTTGATACTCTTTCTTTTCAAGAAGTACCAGAAAGATTGAAAAATTATTTATTAAATATTAGTCAAAAAAATCATACAAATATCATTACCTTAGACATTCCTAAAACCCAACTTGCAGCATTATTAGGAACAGTTCCCGAAACCCTATCACGTGCTTTTTATAAACTGCATCAAGAGGGTTTTTTAAAAATGGATGGAACAAAAATCACAATCATTAAATGATTATTAATTATAGGAAAAACAAAAAACTAGATCAAAACTAGATCCCGGACTTCTTTAAGAAGTCCGGGATCTCAAGTTCATCTACTTTTAATATAAAATTAATAGTAATCATAATTAAACCGTGCTTTAATATTAGCAAATAACCCTATTTATAGACCATCGAAAATTATGGACTTGTCCAATTTTACCACATTACAAAACCTAGAATCAGCCTTTGGTGGAGAATCAATGGCCAATCGCAAATATCTATTTTTTGCAGCAGTAGCGCGTAAATTAGGGTTTTCAGAACTAGCAAAATTATTTAAAGAAACAGCAGATCAAGAAACTGAACACGCATTTGCCCATTTTGAATTATTACATCCAGAATTAGTAGTTAAAGATGTTACCCTATTAAATGAAGAGGAAAAAAAAGCAATTATTTCTCGTTGTTTATCCCTAGCAATTGCAGGAGAGACCTACGAATATACCACAATGTATCCTGAATTTGCCGCAGCAGCAGCAAAAGATCGAGATGATCCCGCAGTAGCAGAATTTCTCAAACAAGCCCAAGAATCTCAAGATCATGCTAACATATTTCAGACTGCCGCCCACAGATTTGGATTATTAAAATTCATTGAAAATTACCACGCAGATCGCTACACTGAGGCTTTAGAAATATTAAATGGTGCAGAACCAACTACTAAAATTATTAACGAAGATCCCCACACTCAAAAATGGATTTGTAGACAATGTAGTATGATATATGACCCTGTAGTGGGTGATCCTGATTCGGGAATTGCCCCAGGTACACCTTTTAATAATATTCCTGATGATTGGAACTGTCCAATTTGTGGAGCTAGTAAGAAAACTTTTAAACCATTGGATTAATTTATCAAACATTCAGTAAATTTTTAATGACGTTTATGCCTATTTTCTGATATTCTTAGGACTTACGCAAGTGTCACAGTAAAAAATCTGTTGTAGGGTGCGTCAGATATCAACAATTGGTTGTTTACATGATTTATATTGTCTGACGCACCCTTACCCTGCAATAGTTTGATGCTTATTTTTTTCTCAAAAATGTTTAAGTTCCGTTAGAGACGTTGTACACAACGTCTCTATATTGTTTGCTGGAGCTTATAGTCATTTAACTTTAGATTGAGACAAATCTTGCTTGCAGTCAAAGAGTTTCCGGCGAAAAAACGTATCATTTTTAAGTTAAACCACTATAACTGTTTTCAACCCCAAAAAAGAGAGTGGGAGGAGGCATTACCAAGCGCCATTCTCTCCCACTCTACCTTTTGCTGCTGAAGCGATACAGGAATATATAATACAGACGTAATTCGTTAATTTAGGGGGGTAATTTGCAGGTTAACGACAACATCTATACTTAGCAGGTATTCCCATTGCAGCAAAACTTAAATGTTATTTATTTTTGATTTTGTTAACAAAGTTTACAAGATTAATTTGTTAATTGATGTACTCTTTTAACTCATGTCTTGTTTTTCCTTGTCTTCTATAATTTAACTTGTTTATTTTCTTGTTAGTTGCCATTTTGGCATTTTTTTTAACTTTTTATTTGTTCATTTTTCACCTTTTTATTTTGATTTTAACTTCATTTTCTTCCTGATAATTAATAGGGGGTGAGACCCATCACCCTTGATTGTACTTGTTCCTGTCTATTTTTAAAATGTTTAACTTATAGGCAGTAACTAAATTACATCATATCCATATAATCTAAAATTAAGTTTTTAAGTATGAGGGGTGACACCCCTAATCTAACTTTAGGTTTAGTTCTGAAAACAGTAAAGTATTAATAATAAATAGGAGTCAGGAGTTATTAGGGGTTTAGCAATGCTAAACCCTCAACTTTGCACTTCGCACTCAAGAGTCAGGAGTTTAGTTTACTTTAGAGGGTGTTTTAAAACTATGGGGCGATGGGGCGAATATCATAAGGCTTACGCCACGCTATCGCCACTATACAGGCAAAGTCCACACTTCGACAGGCTCAGTGACCACCTACCTAAAATTACTGTAGTGCAAGCATCTTGCTTGCATCTATTATCCAAATTAAAAGCATAACAGCTTATGACTTAGGGCAAGCTGCACGAACGCTATAAGTTACAGGCAGGTAAGTCAGCTAAACAAATAAGCCCTCTGGGAATTAATTATCAGTGTCATCACAGAATATATCTAAAAATGCCTAAATGAGCATAATAAGATCACTATAATATTTTTTGTAAATTTTCTTGTATTGTTTAAAACCGACGTTCAAATTCAAAGACAATCCGACCATCATCAGTTAAATTAGTAGAAGAACGTAAACGTAACTCATTATTAATTCTGTAGTTAAAACCCCATTGTAAAGGATCATTAGCTGTCAAAATTTTAATAATAGAAACAGAAAGTTTAGAAGAAACGTCAACTCCTGCTTCTAAGGCCAACTCTAAAGAGGAATTATTGCCAGTAGCAGTTGGTTTTTCTGATACAACAGTGGGAAACATTCTTAATTCACTTAAACCAAATGCTGTACCAATTTCACTAAATGCGGTTTGAAAATTATTAAACACAGCCGCACCAGCAATATTTATTAAACCTAGCCTACTATCTGCTCTTCCTTGGGTATCTAAAAACCCACCACCTAATAAAGTGACAATTTCTGTTTGTGAGCGGGAAGGAATGCTTTTTAATTCTAAATTCTCATTAATTTGACTTCCTAAACCATCAATACTAGCTTCCACTCTCACAGTTTCTAAACCTGCTAAACCAGGAGAATTTTGTCTACTTAAATCAAAATTTTGCACGATATCTAACACCTTGGCAAATAACCTAATATTCAAGTAAGGATCACGAGGGTTGCGACTACTAAAAGTAGCTGTATGTTGCTGATTTCTAGCTAAATTTAATTGTGTAGTAAATAAATTTACTCCACCTTTTGTTAATTGAATTGTACCTTCAGGAATAGGGTTAGCAAGAGAACCATTAACTTTTAAATCTCCAATAGCTTGGAAGCTAAATACCGGAGGGCTGGCAATTTCTACATTTTTACCTAGCGTTAATTCTAAATTATTTAATTTAGTTAATTGATTCTCTATATTACGATTAACATTCACATTATTATTAACATCATTACTAGACAAAGATGAACTATTAGTATTAGTAGATTCTGACAATAACACTTTACCATCAAATAATTCTATTTTTCCTCCTATAACCGGTTGCAATAAAGAACCAGTAATTTGTAAATTACCACTTGCTCCACCTTGGTATAATCCTTGAAAATTTAAAACTAGTTGTTGTAAATTTACGGTAAGAGGATTTTCAATTGTGACTGTTTGGTTGCTAGATATTGGTAATTCTCCTTGAACTTCTATTTTTCCATTACTAAATTTACCTTGCAGATTTTCTACTAAAACTTTAGTCAAATCAAATTGAGTATTTCCTGTAACATTTGTGAGTTTTCCTGGTAATGCTTGGGCACTAAATGTAGCATTATCTAAAATAGCTTTTCCTTTTACTAGTGGTTGTTTTTTATTTCCCCTTACTTCTAGTCTTAATTCTCCTTTACCTTCTTCAAAATTAATCTGATTGGTAAATAAATTTAATAATGTTAAACCTTCATTTTTAATATTTACGTTCAGCGTAATATCGTCTTTGTTTGCAGCTAAACTGCCAGGAAAGTTATAGGGAATACTACCATTAATATTGGCTGGTTCATTACCTGTTCCTATTCCTAAAACATTACTATCAAAAATTAAACGTCCATTACTATAATTAAAACTAGATGTAGCAGATTTCACTGGTTTCTGATCAATTGTTCCCTGGCTAATTTCTAAATTTCCTTGACCTTGGGGATTATTAATAGTTCCTGCTAGGGTTGCGGTTAAATTCAAATTACCTGTAATTTCTCCGGGTAACTTCACAACATTATTTAATAATTCCAAGGGTAATATTTCTATGGGAAAATTTCTCACTTGTAACTGTCCAGACTGTTTTTCTCCTCCAATATTTCCCGCAAAGTTAATAAGTTTGTTTTTGGTTTCAATTCTCAGGGGTTTAAATTGAAAAATACCTTGTTCAAAACCTCCCTTGACTATTACTCTTTCTGCTCGATAAAAACGTCCTGTTTCCTCTTTTCTACCCCAAACAAAATCCTTACCCTGCAAATCAAATGTTAGAATTAGTGTTTGATTTTTGTGGGTATCAATACTAATATTTCCATTAAATTGTCCTTGCAAATCTTTTAAATCTGGAATAATTTTAGCTTCCAACCGTTTCTTTTCATCTTGACTAATAAGAGTATCAATCTCTGATAATCTTTGAATTTGTGTGAATAAATCTTCATTGGGTAAACCTTGAGAATTAATAGTTAAATCACTTGCTTTACCATAGTTAGGGGCTTTGATTCCTCTTTGAATATCTTCTATCTCAAAAATTTGAGCAGTTCTTAATATATCTTGAATTTGCCCTTTTTGAATATTAATATTGGCCTGGATTTGTGGTTTAGTGGTTAATTGGTTAATGGTAGCATTAAAGTTATATATACTGTCTTTTTTCGTAAATTGACTATTGGTGAAAATAGCTGTATTATTATTAGTATGATATTGGAATTGTGTAGTTAAGCGATCGCCTTTAATTCTTCCTAGTTCTGGTTGAATAATCTCCACATTTCCTACTGTTGCTAATGTGTTTTGATTAACTCTTAAATCTGCTGTTAATAACCCTTGTACCCCTCCAGGACTTAATAGAGTATTTTGAGGTAAAGCCAAATTTAATTTATCTAAAGGAAAATTGGCTAATTTTATTCCCCAATTACTACCTCCATTATTGCCTAAAAACTGTCCTTTAGCCACTGCTTCTTGCCATTGAAGCAAAAAAGATTGAGGACGATTATTCTTATCTAAATTAACTGCTAAACGGTCTTTTTTTCCTGCTATATCAAAAACGAATCCTTGTCCACTAACCCCTTCAATCTTACCATTTAATACAGGTTCAAAGACAAAATTAGCAGGTTGATTAGGAATTTGATTAGGAATTTTATGACTAACTTGAAAATTATTTAATCCTATTTTTCCTAAAATATTTGGTGCTGCTGGTATTCCTGATATTTCTCCCGAAAAATCCATACCTCCTGCTATTTTTACTCCCTGGGGTAATGTCACAGGTAGCTTTTGTAAATCATAATTTATTGCTTGAATTTGCAACTTGAAATCTGTAATTTCTGGTATTCCTGGTTTTTTAGCATTTGCTAATATATAACCATTAGCTTGTAACTTACCATTACCAACATTATTAATAATTAATCTTTGTCCATTCCAACCAATATCAGCTTGTGTATTAATTCCTTGATCATCACTCCAACCTATTCTTCCTGCTGTAATTACATTGCTTAATTTAGGAGTGTTTAAAGAACCTGCAATCTGTAATTTACCAAATAAATTACCCTGTAATTTTTGATGAAATTCAGTTAATTTTAAACCAGGAATTGTTAATAATGCTTGATAATTACCTTGGGAAATTTTAATATTAGAAGCTGTAATATTACCATTAGCTAATTTTACTTTTCCTGCACCATAACCTGTAATATTTTCTGGCTTAAAAGATTCCACAATTCCCGCTATTTGTAATTCTCCTGTCACTATTCCTGGTAATGTGGGAAAACTGATATTATTAGCTTGAATTTTGGCTTGATAATTGCCATTACTAACTTGAATATTATCAATATTAATGATACCTTGTTGGGGATTTAATTGTGCTGAACCTCTAGCATTTAATGTTTGTAAACTAAAATCTTCTCTATTTCCTGAAACGAAAAAAATTCCCATCAAGGGATTATTTAATATAGGATTTGCATTGTTAATAATTTTGGATAAATACAGATTTTTTGCTATTAATTCTACATTAAACTGGTTATCTTTTAACTCCAATTGCTTAACATTAACTTTTCCCCCAGCAATATTTACATTAGCATTTTCAGGAGTGATTTTTTCAATCAGAAAAGGTTGTGTTTTTCCAGATAAACGCAAACTTCCGTTAAATTCTGCACCATTTAAGTTGATATTCTGTTCTTGATTCTTGTTTATAAAAGATATTAATTTAATTCCTGAAGATTGAGTAATAAATTGCCAATTTTGATTAAAATAACTACCTTTAGCAGTAACTAAACCTCCTCCTACTTTCGCTTGTACATTTTCAAAATTTACGGTACGATCGCTATTGATAATTGTTGTACCTGTTGCGGGATAAGTACCTTGAGGTGCTGTCCATTTTACTAAAGTTTGAGCATTTTTCGCTGTTCCTGTCAAGGAAACTTTAGCGGATACTGTGCCAATTTTCCAGGATGGTTTAAGGTTATTTTTGGGATCATTAATATTAATATTATATATTTTAGCGATCGCATCTCCTGGAACATTAGCTGCTGTAAAATTAAAATTAAGTTGAGGATCTTTCCCTAATTTAATGATTCCCTCCCCCTTAATTTCACCACCAACAACAGCTAAACCTTGAATATCTGTAATCTTTAAAATAGAAGAATCATTATTTCCTACCTTCAAATCAAATTTACTATTAATTTTTTCAAAATCAATTTTATCAACTTGGGCAACTTTTACTGTACTAACCACACCAGATAAAATCGGTTGTTTAATAGTTCCTAATAACTGTAAATCTGCCTTTGCTATACCACTAACCGGAACAGGTAACTTCACATTTAATGTACTCTGGGCATTACTTAAACTAACTGCATTCACTTTTCCCTGAATATTAAAACCGGCCTTCTGATCAATAATTCCTGAAGCTATTAAGGGAATTTTTCCATAATTAGTGACTAAATTATCTAATTTAATTTTCAAACCATCAAAAGATATATTTCCCTGGCAATTATTTAATAACTGTGGTAAACCAGGAATAGCAATATTAACATTATTTAAAACCGCACTACCATATAATAAAGTTGGTTGATCAGGAGTAGCTTTTATTTTTAAATCACCATTAACCTTACCAGATTGCAAATTCACAGGTAAACCCACAATTCTAGTAATATCTTCTGCAAAAAGATTTTGCGATCGCAACCTAAAATCACCAGCTAGACTCTTACTATTAGGAATCAAATCACCTTGTAAAACAATATCACCACCATGATTAGACTGTGCCATAATATCTAACCTAATTAAACGGTTATTTTCTAACAATTTGGCACTACCATTAACACTACCAAAACCCACAGATGTTAACTTGATATTAGCACTATTTCCGCCTCTCCATTTTGCATTAGGCACTAAAATTAACCTAGCATCACGAAATCGTAACTTATCTAAATCAGTTCTAATCCAAGCAGACGGTTCTCGACTTGCAATAGTAGTAGTTAACCATCTACCTTGATCATCCTGTTCTACATATACATTAGGATTAATCAAAGTTACATCTAACAATAAATGACGCTTAAAAATTAATCTCCAAATATCAAACCTCACCGCTACTGATTTTATACTTACCTTATCGGGATCTGACGCAGTAGCAGGAATCTCTGAAGCAGCAAAATTTACACCAGTTAAAGAAAAGGATGCAACGTGACCCAACTTCACCGGACGGTTAAGAGTTTTAGTTAAATTATGTGTTGCCAAGGGTGTTAAATCTTGTTTAATAAAACTCCATAACCGCCAAGTACCGCCCATAATTCCTACCAATAACAGGCTGGCCACAGCTAAACTAGCACGACTTAAAATAATCACTCGCAAACGCCAAAAATTACTATTAGATGGTGAAAAATCCCCATTAGAGTTAAACATGAGCTTTTAATTAAACATCATCTCAGGAATAATTCTTAGAGTATAGCTATAGGAGCGGCAAAAATATAGATTTACATCATCAAAATTATTAGGAGTTAGTAGGGGTTTAGTACTGGTAACCCCTACCAATGTACCTCCTGATCTATAATTTCCAAAAAATCCCAAAAGTTTTAAACTGGTTCTAAGAAGTTCAAATTCCCAAATTGTGGACATTTTCTTCCCAGAGATTGAACCTGCGCTTTGAAGATTTTCCTCAAAGCATTGCGAGATATTGCCGAGGTAAAAACTTTAGTTTATGCCACGCTATGTCCAGGAATATCCCCAGATATCCAGGCTTGAAATATCTGAATGAATATCAAAATTGAGATTAAAGGATGAATCATGTCTGTTTTTGTACTAATTTTTAACGCTGGCACAGACAACGAAGGAGTACATAGTATTCGCAGCATTACACCGGATGGATTAGTACGGAATAAAATCCTCATGTTTGAGTCTGAAGACGATGCTACCCGTTTTGCCCTAATGCTAGAAGCCCAAGACTTTCCCGAACCCACAGTGGAAAAAATGTCTGCTGATGATATTAAAGAATTTTGTCAAAGCGCCGGTTATGATTGGGAATTTATCCCTAAAGATCAGGATTTAGTTATACCTCCCGAAACTAATGTAGATCAAACGGACTGGGAATCCCAAACACAAACCAAAAATTATGAAGAATCATTAAATAATTCTCCATCTACTTCTGAAATGTCTAATTCTGATTTAGATGATATTCGGCGGCGTTTGGAAGGACTATTATAATTTCTAGGACTTACGCATTGACAAAAAACATTATCTATGTATTCTAGATCATGCGATCGCTATTAAGATTAGCAAAAATATGCTCACGTACAACTAAAGTAAACAGATTCCTCTGTACTTCATACCAGTTG
>NZ_JACJPV010000036.1 GCF_014696225.1 Anabaena sp. FACHB-1237
CACCATTTCCTCCTGCTCCTGCTGTACCTGCGGTAGCTGTAATATTACTATTATTTCTTAACCAGAATAAATCATTAATATTTAGGGTAATTTCTCCTCCTTCATTATTAATGGTTTCTGCTGTAATGAAGGCTTGATTATCTAATATTAATGTTCCTGCTTGTAGTGTAATATTACCACCTTTTCCATTTCCTTGACTATTGACTCCAATTCCTGCGCCATTTCTAATAATAAATATTTCTGGGTCAATATCAATACTACCACTGTCTCCTGTTGAACCTATTTGAGTATTGGCAAATAGTCCTGTATTTGTGCCATCCAAGGTAATATTATCTCTTACTTTCATGATGATATTGCCAGCTTTAGCATTACCTGATGTACTGGTAAGAATTTGTCCACCATTATTAGCTGTAAGTTTATTAGCTGTAATATTAATATTTCCTGCTGCACCATTAACATTTGAGGCAGAAATTATTGCACCATCACTAATTGTTAAAATATCAGTATTGATCAAAATATTTCCTGCTTTCCCTTCACTAGAAGGCGTAGTATTTGAGAATAAACCGCTACTACTACCCGCAGGAACCGAAGAGTAACAGGAATCAAAACATAGCTTATTTTCAGTAATGCCAGAAATTTTGACATTATTTGCATTAATTGTAATGTCTCCTGCATTACCTAATCCGGCCGTAGGAGTTCTAATTTGTGAACCATTTTCTAACGTAAAATTGTTAGCATTAACTTTAATATTCCCTCCTTTTCCCTGAGTATTTTCTTCCAGATCACTCACAATAATACTACGTGAAATATTAAGATTTTCATTGACATTAATGTTTATATTACCTGCTATTCCTTTACCCTGTTGATCTCTTACTGCCGTATTTATAGAAGAGTCATTTATATATAAAGAATTAGCTTGTATATTAATTATCCCTCCTTGCCAATCACCATATATTGGATAGGAAGTACCTCTGTCATCTCTACTTCTCACATAAGAATTAATAAAGCTATTGTTTTTTAAATAAATATCTTTTGTAGCATTTATTGTTATAATTCCTGCTTTTCTATTTTGATTAGTATTCCCACTATGATTGAATAAATCACTTCCTAAAGCTCCTTGATCAAGTTGGACATAATCACCATATATAGATATATTTCCAGCGTCACCCATTGTGTAATTGGTAGTATATATAACTGTACCAGTTAAATCAACAGAAGAAGCTTTTAAAGTCACATCTCCTGATTTCATTGTGCCACGAGCAAGTATATTTCCTCTATATCTATAAATATTATTTTTAGCTTCTAATGTGATATTTCCTCCATAATTTCCAAAAGAATAAATAGATCCTGCATCAATGCTACCCTGTTTGGCTATAAGTGTAATTTTTCCCGAATTATTAAAATACTGTAAATTAATATTTCCTCCGACTGATTCCAGAGTACTATCAATATTTCCTAATGTTAAATTTGCTCCTAAAATGCTAATATCTCTACCATTAGTTTTGATATTATCAGTAATATCCATCTGGAAATTACCAACACCATTATTATCAGCATCTGTAGTAAATTTTATGCTGCCATTACCACTAGCTAAACTTAAAATCTTATCACTTAAAGGATTAATATTAAAATTATTTATTGCTTGAAATATTAAATTTGTATTTCCCGATAAACTCTCTAATGTAGCTTTATCAATTGTGGCACTATCATCCTCACCAATAGTCAGATTTTTAGTATCCAGTAATAATGTATCTGTTTTTATATTTCCCCTAACTTTCAGATTTTCTGCACCTGTGATTTGAACTGTTCCCCCTTGCGCTGTTAATGTACCTGTGTTAGTCACATTTGCCCCAAATAAAGTTATATTCTTACCATCAGCCACTTTTAAATTACCTTCATTCTTAATTTCTGCTTGTTGATTTGCCAAAGCATTAACAAATAACGACCCAGGTTGGACAGAAAGAAAATTACTACTTTGAGGATCACTAGTGCTAAATAACCCAAACCCATTTTCACCTAACTTAATACTATCTGCTGTTGTGGCTGTAAATGAACCTTTAATATCTAAACTTGCACCATTACCAAAATATATCCCATTGGGATTAATTAAAAATAAATTTGCATTTCCTTCTACTCCTAATTTTCCAAAAATATTAGAAACATTTCCACCTGTAACACGAGTTAATATATTTTCAATATTCACAGGGTTAGCAAAATAAACACTTTTACCTATATCTACATTAAATTCTGTAAAGCTATGAAATAAATTAGTACCTCTAGTAGCACCACCTGTTACTGTATCCTTTAATCCGTTGCTACTAATATTAGAACTTTCCGTAGCTAATGTATTATCAGGTATTAATTGTGCAAATACGCTTTGACCACTTGTGGTAACTCCCGCTATTACTAATAATGCTAATGTTCCTTTATAAGCAGATTTGTAGGTTATATTATTCATATTCATTCACATTTTCCACTTAGTAATAGTATTAATTCATACATGAAAAAAATACAACATAAGTAAGAAATTGATTTACTACATACTAATGTTAATTTTTTTATTTTCCACTAAAATAATTATATCATATATTTATATTTTACATCAGTTAAATTACTGATAAATACTGATTTCCTTCTATAAGTTTTGTTACCTAAGAACTATCCCAATAGTCATCTAAAGATGACTAAATATATCAAAACTATCTTGATTGTACTTTAGTAAATTTTAGCCTGTAGCTACAAAATTTACAGGGAGGATGTTTGTCAAATATAGGAATTACGCAAGTGTCACACTAAAAAATCTGTTGAGTGGGTGCGTCAGATATCAAAAATTTGGTTATTTACATGATTTATACTGTCTGACGTGGTTAGTGAGCTTGTCGAACCACACCCTACCAATGTGCCAGTTCCGTAAATCCTGTTTTGGTCAGAAGTTGCGTATCTTTTTAACTAATTACCACAAAGTTACTAACTTCTAAAACAGTACCAATCATAGCATTAGTTACTAAATCTGGACGCAATTTACCCGTAATTTCTACCTTTAGTCCAGATTGCAGTAAACTAGGATTAGTGCTTTTAAGAATTTGATAAGTTTTGCCATCTTCAGTGACAAAAGCCCAAGCACCAAGCCCCACTAACCGACGTTCAATAATTCCTCTAGCTGTAATAGTCATAATTAACAATCTAATATTGATGTACAATTGTGGATTTTTTGCAGGAGTTTAGCATTGCTAAACCCCTAGGAAATTATGCTGTTTTTTCCTCGTTCCTTAATGCTAAACTAGCCAATAAATAACACAGTATCGCATTGACAAGTAAAAAGGAACGCGCTAAAATGCTATTTCCTAAACCCCACACCGCAGGATCATAAATAGCACTTACACTTAAACAAGCTGTAACTCCTACAGTTGAACCAATAGCAAACCATTTTCCTTGGGGATGTCCTAATAATAAAGCTATTAGGATGAAAGGAATGATCACACTGGCAAAAATAGGATTAAAAGCGTCTGTTCCCTGTACAGCATTACCCAATTCAGGAAGAGAACTACCCAATACACGAAATGGCCATTGTGGGATATCGTAGATATAAAAACCTTTCAAAAAGAATAATCCTGAACTACCAAATATTAAACCAGTAGATAAGGACCAACTCCACGTAAAGGGGAAGTAAACTCTTAAAAACCAGGCTAATAAATATGAACCTATCACCATTAATAGTTTAGGCACAAGGGCAACAACACCACCATCTATCCAAAAACGCGGGTTAAGGTAGCCATTGTCTCTTAACCATCTAAAAAAGTCAGGAAAGCTAATTTTGCCTTCTGTGGCTAATTTTACAGCAGCTTCAGCGTTTAATTGTCCAGCACCATAATAGTTTAAACTATCATCAGGTATTACTCTAGCTGATTGTTTCAGAATTTGTAATATCTCTTCCGGTTCTTTTACGCCTGTGGCTTTAATAAGCGCAGCAACTCCGGCCACGTGGGGAGAGGCCATACTTGTTCCTTGTAGTCCTAAAAATACCCCTTCTCCGTTTTCGCCGATGGTTTCTTGCAGTATTGCACCAGCTTCACTACCTCCTGGGGCAGATATATCCACACCTGCGCCATAATTAGAATAAGATGCTTTTTCTCCGTCTGGTCCAAAGGCAGATACACCAATCACATGGGCATAACGAGCGGGATAACTTACACCATCAGCACTTTCATTGCCAGCAGCCGCAATAATTGTTACTCCTTTACTATGGGCGTAATTTATTGCTTCTTTCATCAGTTGACTTTCGCCACCGCCACCTAAACTCATGTTGATAATATCAGCACCGTTATCGGCAGCAAATTTAATAGCTTCGGCAATATCTGCCACTGTTCCGGCCCCATCGGCATTTAATACTTTTAAGGGCATTAAACTAGCTTCATAGGCTACCCCAGCAACTCCATACTGGTTATTAGTGGTTTGGGCAACTGTACCGGCCACGTGCGTACCATGTCCATTATCATCTGTCGCTTCTTCTCGATCATTTACAAAATCATACCCTTTGACCATTTTAGTATCATAAAGGTCACGCACTTTAGTAATACCTGTATCAATCACTGCTACGGTAATCCCATTACCTTTACTGTGTGTCCAAGCTGCTTCAATGCCGATTTTGTGCAAATTCCACTGTTTGCTGTAAAATTGGTCATTGGGACCTGTGAGATTGGTATTTGGTTGATCATTTGTTGTTGGAACAGTATGATTTGGTTTGGTTTTATAAATGTAGTTGGGTTCAATGTATTCCGTAGCTGAGTCCAATGGGGAATGTTTTAATTCTTGTAGACGTTGCTTATCGCCTTTGATAATGTATACATTATCTTTAGCGGAAAACTGGTTATCTAGTTGGGGAGTAACTTGATATTTTTGGGCGATCGCTTGCAAATCTTGTTGTATAACTGTTGCAGGTATATCTTCCCGAAAGTCTAGCAATATCGTCTGAAATTCCCCTTTTGTTGCTAGTCCCTGAAAATTCACAAAGCCAAGGACAGCAAGGGTTATTCCCATGACAAACAAGCACAATAATATAAATTTTCTCATATCTGATGTATCACCGCTTGTTGTGAGTTTATCCAATACCATAACTTATTTTACAGCGATTTGTTCAGATCCCCGACTTCTTGAAGAATTTGGGGAGCTTGATGTCTGTCATAGGTTATAATAAGTCTGAAATCTCACATCTAGTCACACCTAAAATATATGGAACGTGGTCTTTTTTGGTTGCCTTTATTATTCGCCTTTTTTTGGTTAGCTTGGCAAGGTTATCAAGAATATCAAAAAGTAGAAATTTACCGTCTTTGGGGTAAACAATTTACCAGGGCAAAATATGATATTTATGCTGTTATAGGACAAAAAGATAATGATATTACCTGGGGAAAACCTACTGCTAAAGGAATAATTAATTTACAAACTTTCTCTTTATTAGATGTACAAGAAATTCAACTTTTAGTTAATAACAATTCTGTGGATATGGAAAATATTACTACAAAAAATGTTAACGTAAAACTACAATTTTTATTGAAAAATAATGAATCTGTGGAAATTCCTTTTACTCAAGTTACTTTGGCAGCAGAATGGGGTAAATGTTTACAGGGTATAATCACAAGAAATCATTAATAAATTAAGCTGTTGTGCCTTTAACTTGAATAATTAATACAAGCAAGATGCTTGTGCTACTGTAACTTCAGGTTTTTTAATTATACAGTGAGTGCTACACATTAGCTTAGATGCAAGCAAGATGCTTGCACTACAGTAATTTTAGGTTTTTTAGTTATACAGTGAGTGCTGCACATCAGCTTAGTACAGATTGGCGTGAATAAACCAACCATTGTAAATCTTCCAAAAGCCTATAATGTCTTGGTTTTGAATGCATGACTTCCTACTATTTTATATCACCCAGAGGCGCAGAGTTACACAGAGAATGTTATTTTTGATGGTTTTGCTGCTAAATAGACCTGCGGGATAATTTGTGCGATAATTAATGTAGAGACGTTCTATAAAACGTTTCTACAAGGGTTGTAGAAAACGCATATTTAATTATCACAAGATATCTAATAGGAATTTTGATCACAAATGCCGTTTCTATTTTTCTATAGGAACTTGACTAAATAACAACAAAAAGAATGAGTCAAATTCATAACACATAATCTTTGATATACTGAACTTGCTCTGGTTAATTCCCCTGATAACTACGATAACTACTATCGCTTTTTGCCTTTTGCCCATTTTTGCATTATTCTTGAGCACAAACCTGTTATTACTACCTGTTTTTTACTCTTTCTGTGTTCCCTAACTATGAAAACACCTACAGGATCTCCTTATCAACAGTCTCCACAACCTAATTATCCTCCTACTGTTCCTTTGTGTGTCTATCGAGAATTAACAAAGGAGTTAGAAGCATTACAAGCTAAATTGGATGTAGTAACAAGTCAAAATCACAAGTTAGCACAGGAAAATACACTCTTAAAACAGGAGTTTCATCAGGTTGTTAAGTCTTGTTTAGAGTTACAAAAGCTATTGTATGCTTCTCAAAATACTACTTCCACATCTCCGGTTATTCCTAAAGTGGCTTACAAGAGTCAAGTATTGGATGATCCTGTAACTCATTCTCCCATTCATCCCGATACTAAATATTCTATTCCTACTCCTACTCCTATTAATACCCCCAGTCCACCACCAATTGTATCTGATCTTCGCCAAAATCCTAAAGCTCGCACTAAGCCCCCCGCAACACCTTTAACTCCTCCTTCCTCTAAAAAGAAGGTTAAACCACCTAAAAAACGCCCTCAGATGTCTTCTATCCCTGCAATGGATATCAATTCTCCTATATTGGAAAGTTCAGAAAATGTAGAAAATATATTTATAGAGGAGAAAGTACGTACTTCTACAGAAAATGATTCTGGAGGATTACATACTGGATGGTTAATGTTAATGATTATTTTTATTATGATTACTGGTTTTAGTGCTGGTTATTTAATTGTGCGGCCTTTATTAGAAAGTCAAACTCAAGTTAAGTAGCTATCGGAGTTGGGAGTTAGGAGTTAGGAGTTAGCACTCGCATTAGCTTCTACTTTTAAACGCTTAAACATAGCTTCTCTACCTTGATTGGCCAAGGTATCATCTAATGGTGTTAGTTTAATTTCTTCTTGATATTTTAAGCGCAACGCTGTTTGAATTAACCAGTCCGCAATAAAAGGGTTTTTTGGTAATAATGGACCGTGTGAATAGGTAGCGATCGCATTTTGATAAAACGCCCCTTCTGTTCCATCTTCTCCGTTATTTCCTAAGCCATATACCACTTTCCCTAATGCTTCTACTTTCCCTAATGTTGTTCTCCCCCCATGATTTTCAAAACCTACTAAATAAGGCTTTCTCCCGATTATTTCTGTTAATTCCTGTGCTAACCTAGTTGCTGTCACTTCTATGACTAAGTTTCCTATACAGCGTTTACTGTTTTCTCCTGGATGTATAGATACTAAATCTAATATACCTAAGCCCTCTATTCTTTGTCCAAAACCAGGTTCATAGTAATTCCCTAATAATTGTGGTGAACCACAGGTAAATACTCCTGGTGTACCCTTATTGATTTTATCGCGTATGGCATCTGCTTTATTACCTTGCAAATCACGCATGACTATTTCCTGCTGGCGATCCTGCGCGCCTCCACCCACTATGATATCTACAGATTGAATATCTGCGGCTGTAGAATTCTGATCCAAAGGTACTACAGTTACATGATAACCTCGCCATTGGGCGCGACGTTCAATAGTGATCACATTTCCGCGATCGCCGTAGGTACTCATTAACTTAGGATATAACCAACCAATAATAATTTCCATGTTAGCTGTTTTTCACTACTATCTCACTAATCTTTCCACTTGACAAGTTTAGCTTCTTTTTATTATGTCCTGGACTGCTATCCACGCCCAAATACATCGTACCATCCGTCATCGCCATTTACTTCTACCCAAACAACGTTTATTAGTTGCAGTATCGGGTGGACAAGATTCTTTATGTCTGATTAAACTACTACTAGATATACAACACAAATGGCAATGGTTTATTGCTATTGCCCATTGTGATCATTGTTGGCGGGAAGACTCCCAAGATAATGCCCTTCATGTGCAAAATTTAGCTGAGTCTTGGCAAATACCCTATCATTTAGCAACCGCTAGTGAACCTATAAACACCGAAGCATCTGCTAGAAATTGGCGTTATCAAGCCTTAACAGAAATTGCCCAAATTAATGAATACTCTCATATTATTACAGGACACACTGCCAGCGATCGCGCGGAAACTTTATTATATAATCTCATACGCGGTACAGGTGCAGATGGTTTACAAGCCTTAACTTGGCAACGTTCACTGGCTGATAATATTCTGTTAGTTCGGCCACTGTTAGAAATTACCCGTTCCCAAACAGCGGAATTTTGTCAAAAGTTTCATTTACCTATTTGGGAAGATAGCACCAATCAAAATTTACACTATTGTCGCAATCGTATTCGGCAACAGCTTATTCCCTACCTGCAAACCAACTTTAACCCCAAGACAGAAGCCAACCTTGCCCGAACAGCAGAACTGCTACAAGCAGAGGTATCATACTTAGAGGAAATAGCCCACCATTGGCGGCTAGAAGCCTCAGAAACCGGGGAGAATAGTAATTTTGGACTTAATCGCCGGATTTTACAAAAAGCACCCTTAGCCATCCAACGTCGCGTGATGCGTCAAGTGTTACAGGAAATTCTTCCTGAAAGTCCAAACTTTGAACACATTGAAAAGCTGACAGCCCTAATTATCGCACCTAACCGTTCGCAAACCGATCCTTTTCCTGGGGGAGCGATCGCCCAAGTACAGGATGATTGGATTATAATTATCTAAAGGTATCATCCTATATTCTAGTTTACTGATATGGCTAATTCACAAAGTTTACTGATTCGTCAGGCTGAGATTATTTTACCGGATAATCAGCTAATTGTGGGCGATGTGTTAGTGGAAAATGGTAAAATTACCACAGTGGATACTCACATTACACACAATACACCCATTCGAGAAATTGATGCACAAGGTTTAACTTTATTACCAGGAGTAATTGATCCGCAGGTGCATTTTCGTGAACCGGGGTTAGAATATAAGGAAGATTTATTTACCGCCAGTTGTGCTTGTGCTAAAGGTGGAGTAACTTCTTTTTTGGAAATGCCGAATACTAAACCTTTGACTATTAACCAGTCAGCTTTAGATGATAAACTACAACGGGCAGCTAGTAAATGTGTAGTTAATTATGGCTTTTTTATTGGTGCTACGGGAGATAATTTAGCAGAATTACTAACTGTAAAACCTACTTGCGGAATTAAAATTTTCATGGGTTCAATGCACGGGCAATTATTAGTTAGTCAAGAGGAAATTTTAGAAGGAATTTTTGCCCAAGGTAATCGTTTAATTGCGGTTCATGCAGAGGATCAGACAAGAATTAATCATCGTCGTCAACAATTCGCGGGAATTGAAGATGTGTCCATACATTCACAAATTCAAGATAATGAAGCAGCTTTATTAGCGACAAAATTAGCGTTAAAATTATCCAAGAAATATCAACGACGTTTACATATTTTACATTTATCTACTGGGGAAGAAGCAGAGTTATTACGTGAAGAAAAACCTAGTTGGGTAACGGCAGAAGTCACACCACAACATTTATTTCTTAATACTAGTGCATATCAAACTATTGGTAGTTTAGCACAAATGAATCCACCTTTGCGATCGCCAAAAGATAATCAAATTTTGTGGCAAGCATTATTAGATGGAGTAATTGATTTTATTGCTACGGATCATGCTCCCCATACCTTAGCAGAAAAAGCCCAAGTTTATCCTAATACACCTTCGGGAATGCCCGGAGTAGAGACTTCTTTACCATTAATGTTAACCGCAGCTAAGGAAGGTAAATGTACAGTTTCTCAAGTAGCTAATTGGATGTCAACCGCAGTAGCTAAAGGTTATGGCATTGAGAATAAAGGACAAATTACACCAGGCTATGATGCTGATTTAGTATTAGTTGATTTGGTGAATTATCGTCAAGTAAAGCGGGAAGAATTATTAACTAAATGTGGTTGGAGTCCCTTTGAAGGTTGGAATTTAACTGGATGGCCAGTAATTACAATTGTGGGGGGGGATATGGTTTATGAACAGGGAAAATTAAATACTCAAGTACGAGGGAAGGCATTAAATTTTAAAGAGTAGTATGAATACCATCTCATCAGAAGTTTAATAGATTTTCAAGTGGCGATTGCTTTCATTCATAGTGTAGACAATCGCCTACAGCACAGGTTGAATGATAGTTGAATGTTTAATTTTCTAATAGCATAAAAGTATAAATTAGTCACAAATTATATCACAAATTATAGCTATTTGTAAGCTAATTTGCACCACTCATTGTATAAGCAAAAAAAACTAAAATGACAAAATTATGATCAAGGATTGTGAAATTCAAAGTTACAAATTTCCACGTCTCGACTACCTGCTGCTGTATGTATTAAATTAACACTAATATAGTTGTCTGGTTTATAGGGTAATCGTTCTGGCCATTCAATAGCAACAATACCAGGAGTTACATCTAAACCTTCCCAATAACTTTCTAAATTTAAACCTATCACCTCCTGGGGTTCTAAACGATATAAATCTAAATGATATAGAGGAATAGATCCTTCTAAATATTCATTAATTAAGGTAAATGTAGGACTAACAATAGGTGCAGTAATTCCTAAACCTTTACCAATTCCTTGCACTAAGGTAGTTTTACCTGCACCTAAATCTCCTGTTAATAAAATGATACTTCCAGGAGGTAGATTTTCGCCTAGTTTTATCCCTAAATTTTCTGTAGCTTGGGCATTCTCCAGATTGATGGTGACCATAATTAATTGGTGATTGGTAAAATAATCTTTTGACTCGGTGACTCCTTGAACTCCTGACTCAGTTACCACTACTTCAAGTTATGAACACTACTATACCATTTTAATAAAACCTTGGCTAGTTTTTGAGGATCATGACGTACTGCGCCATTTTCATCTTCATAAATTATATTGGCTGGTACTATCCGCCGCCCCAATTCTATCACATTTTCTCGATCTAAAAATACTGGATGGGCATTTTGTTGAGAATACCTGATTAATGCTTGGGCTGAAGGTGTTTTTTTATGAACTAACACCGCATCAAATAATCTTCTGTTATTACATACCTTGTCAATAGCAGCAATATGTTGGGATACCGTATAACCGTCAGTTTCTCCTGGTTGTGTCATGATATTACAGATGTAGATTCTTGGACTTGTACAATGAGCGATCGCCTCCGTAATTTCCGGTACTAATAAATTAGGAATTATACTAGTATATAAACTACCCGGACCAATAATAATATAATCTGCTTCTTTAATAGCTTTAATTGCCGCAGGTAACGCTGGAGGATATTCAGGGATACAACCGATTTTAGCTATTTTACCATTAGCTTTAGGTATATTTGATTCTCCTTCAATACGTCTACCGTCAGTTAATTCAGCCCATAAACGGACATCACTTAAAGTAGCAGGTAAAACCTGTCCTCTCACAGCTAACACTTTAGAACTAGCAGCAACGGCTCTTTCTAAATCACCTGTAATCTCACTCATAGCCGTTAAAAACAAGTTACCAAAACTATGACCAATTAAACCATCTCCTGCTTGAAAACGATATTGAAATAACTCTGTTAATAGCTTTTCTTCATCTGCTAAGGCTGCTAAACAATTGCGAATATCCCCAGGAGGTAAAACCCCAAATTCCTGGCGTAAACGACCAGAAGAACCCCCATCATCTGCTACGGTAACAATAGCAGTAATATTAGCACTATAGGTTTTTAAACCACGTAATAAAGTAGAAAGTCCCGTACCACCACCAATAACAACTATTTTCGGTCCACGATATAAACGACGATGATTTAAAATCACATCTATTAATTCTTCATCATCACCTTCTGGTCTTAATACTTCTGTAATAGACGTGAAAGTGCGAGATTGACCCCAAAGCACTAGTAAAATACCACAGATTAAAACTAATGGACCAGTAATATAACTAGGCAGAATATTAGTAATCACTCCCAAAAAATTTCTGATTAGTTCTATAGCCCAGAAAATAGGTGTGAGTTTAATCCAAATAGCTAACCCCAAGGTGGATAAAATTACACCACCAAGGCTAATCAGCAACCAACGTTTTACAGATAAACCAGGAGACAACCACTTAAACCATTGATTAACACGATAGGATGTGCGATTGTGGGATTGTAGTTGTATAGCATCAAGGGCTTGTTTAATAAAACCTATAGACATATTGATTTAATAGGAAACTGTTTTGTGAACAAATGTCTGGTCAAGTCTTGTCCAGGATTATTTCATGAAATACCGATTTTAAGATTTTTCATTTTAGAGTAATCCAACTTTTACTTATAATCTTCTGTAAGTCAACACTAAAATTAGGTTTTATTTATTCTCCATCATATCAGGAATTATAACTATCACTCGGACAGGATGTTAAAAGTTCAAGTTTATGGAAAAACGCATTTTAGGATTAGATCCCGGTTTAGCAATTTTAGGTTTCGGAGTCATTGACTGCCAACAGAATGCCACAAAAACAACACAATATACCTTACAAATGATAGATTTTGGTGTAATTCGCACTTCTGCAAATACACCTATGGAACAACGATTATGTATTTTATTCGATGATTTACATACTCTAATTAATGAATTTAAACCTGATTTGGTGGCTATAGAAAAATTGTTTTTCTATCGTATGGCTAATACCATTATAGTGGCACAGGCTAGGGGTGTTTTAATGTTGGTGTTAGGACAACATCACTTACCTTATCTGGAATTTACACCAGCACAAATTAAACAAGCCTTAACACATTATGGTAATGCTGATAAAGCAGAAGTTCAAACTGCTGTGGCTAGAGAGTTGGCTTTGGATGATATCCCTCAACCAGATGATGCCGCAGATGCTTTAGCTGTGGCTTTAACCGCAGCTTTTCAGGTATTGTAGATCACGCAGAAGTGCAGAGTCGTTAGAGTCGTTTTGGCGATTTATTAATATTTCTCAATATTCGCCATATTTTGTTAGTAATAAAATGTTCAAACCTTTATCACATCTGGATTTAAAAATTAGAAAATTATTTGGGTGATTCCCAGTTTAATGGAAGACGGTTACAAGGACTTGCAATATTAAACCAGCCAGACATAAGATTTTAGGATTTAGTGAACATGAACATTTTGATTTTACAAGGTTTTGAGGTTAATGTGAGGCCATTTAGGGAAAAATTAGGTAATGTCTGAAAACACCAAATAGCTGTTAGTAGATAAAAATAAATGGACTTATGGTATAACTGGAGTGGTTTTATTGCCTAATTTAAGGAAAAATTAGGGAAGAATCAAACCTATCCTGAGAAATCCTGACTATATAAGCAATTCCCTAATTTATTTCCATATAACTGCTGTGCGGCCATTGTCCACCTAATAAAGCGTAAATTTCTACAGGTTTAGCGGAAATAGTTACACCAATTTCATAAGATTTACCAGTGAAGGCAGCAAACCGTCTACAGGCTTCGTCATAGTAATAACTATAACGGTAATTTTTGTTAGTTAAATCAATGGCAAATAAGCCATAAAAATAACGGGGAATACTTTGCATTGTTTCCACAATTTGCCCTAAATTACGGGCTAAAATCGCATTTCTTGGAACTTCTGTACCCCAAGCTGTATCCAAAGCCCAAGACGCAGAACTGAGGTGAGAACCTCCACAAATTCCACAAATTCTAGGGGTAACAATTAAACCAGCTTGAGGATCTTTTCCCCGTAAAATAATTTCAAAACCGCGAAAAAGTTCGGCATGAGTCCAGGCATTTGTAACATATCCATCTTCAATTTCTACCCGAACATCTAAGTCCCCTTCTACTCTTCCAACGGGGGCTATATCTAAGGTTTGAGTTCGCATATTTTTGGCTAATTGGTAATAGGTAATAGATAATTGGTGATAGGTTTTTACTCCTAATCACCACTCACTAAACTAAATAGAACTTACACAAGTGTCACACTAAAAATCTGTTGTAAGGCGTGTCAGATATGAATAATCTGTTTATTTGCAGCCATGCAATCTGACGCACCCTACCAATGTTTACCAATGTTTCAGTTGCCTAAGTTCAGCTAAACTAAGAAAAAGTCTTCATCAGCCCATTTTGGTGCGGTGTCTTTAGCTACCACTGTGAGGACTGCGTAATCTTTATGACTGACTCCAGGAGGTATTTCTTTGGGTACTCCCATAATGGTTTGGGTTTTAAATACTGTTCCTGGTTGTAAGTCATAAAAGGGAAATTCTGGTTCTGTACAACCTAAACACGGCATTCCAGCGCGGGTTTTTGATGATACGCGATTCCAAAGAATGCGGTTACAGGAGGAATGTGTCATTGGTCCACGACATCCTAAGTCGTAGAATAGACAGCCTTTCCTTTGTCCAAATTCGGCGGTTGTGGCTTTGTAGGCAAAGTGAATGTTGCGGGTACAACCGGTTTGGGTGTAGGTACTAAAGAATGTTTGCGGCCGTTGCAGATCATCTAGGGCAATGTCTTTAATGCGTCCTGTAGCGATCGCCACTAATATCTGCGTAATCCAATCGGGATGGGCTGGACATCCAGGTATATTAATTACTGGATAACCAGTTTTACTTACGTAGTCTGGTCCTAAAAAGCCTCCTTTATCCCGTTTCAGAAATTGTAATCCTTGAGACTCGCTGGGATTAGGTGACATGGCAGGAATACCACCCCAGGTAGCACAGTCACCAATGGCTACTACGTATTTTGCTGATTTGGATAAGTCTCTTAACCAGTCTTTCATGGGACGGTTAGCAAATCTATTCCATTCTCCTGTACCATTGGGTGCGTTTACTACGCTGCCTTCAAATACCAGAATATCAACGGTAATTCTCCCTAAAGCACATCTCCATAGCATATCCTGTAGATTATCACCTAATTGTATGCCCAGGGAAGGATGCCAGAGAATGTTAATACCGAAATCAGCAATTAAATCACAGGCTGTAGGTTCTTCAGCGTTAAGAAATGACATGGTGTTGCCAGAACAAGCACCACCTTGTAGCCAGAGTACATTAGTCATTGGCTATGTTTTTTTCTATTATTCATGTTTGTGTTTTTTAGGAGATACGCCAGATCATTTTTTACTAGTACAGCTTGGCGTAAATAAACTAACCATTCTCAATCATCCAAAAGCCTATACTGTCTTAGTTTTGAATGCATGACTTTTGAATGCATGACTTTCCACCCTGCGGTACTAGTTAATAAAAAATCAATAACACAAAAATGTCTCAACTTTTATTGTTGAGATTTTGTTGAGAAATTGTGGAGATTTTCACCGATTGATCAATATTTACAGTTATCGGTAGGCCACAATTTTTAAGTTGTTTTCACCTACTTAGGAACAGCTATATATTTATAATATTACTGGAAAAGATGCTTTAAATCAACTTAATTTTTTGTATATAGTGATTCTATTTGATTTGCAATAGTCAGATACCCGACTTCTTAAAGAAGTCGGGTATCTTTTTTTTTACCTTCTACCTCTTTGAATTTGATCAAAGACTGCACCATCATCAAAAAACTTTTTCTGTACAGTATTCCATCCGCCCAAATCATTGACTGTGTAAAGTTTAACAATTTTGGGAAATTTATTTTGTACTTCTTTTACTACGGTAGTATTTACAGGTCTAAAACCAACTTTGGCAAATTCTCTTTGTGCTTCAGGTGTAAATAAAAATTTCACAAATGCTTCAGAAACTTCACGAGTTCCACGTTTATCCACATTTTTGTCAACTACAGTTACAGGTCCTTCTATGGAAATATTTACTGGTGGAATTACATAACTTGTGTCAGCTTTACCTTCTTGTGCTGCTAAAATAAGTTCATTTTCGTAATTTAGTAATACGTCTCCTTGTCCTTTCTTATAGAAAGCATCACTTGATTCCCTTGCATCTTTTGGTAATACTACTACATTACGAAATACTTGAGTAACAAATTTTAATGCTTGACTTTCATTACCTCCATTTCTCACAATTCCTCCCCATAAAGCTAAGAAATTCCATCTTGCACCTCCGGATGTTTTGGGATTAGCTGTTACAATTTTAATCCCTGGTTTAGCTAGATCACTCCAATTTTTGATCCCTTTGGGATTACCAGCACGGGTTTCTATTGCTACCACTGAACGAGTGACTATGGAGTTATTTGGCGCTTCTTTTTCCCAACCTGGATTAATTAAACCTGCTTTTTCAATCTTTTTTGTATCTAGTGCTAATGCCAATCCTACTACATCGGCTTGTAATCCATCTATTACTGCTCTGGTTTGAGAACCGGAACCGCCATAGCTTTCTTTAATAGATACATCCTGTCCTTTTTCTTTTCTCCATTTAGCGACAAATTGGGGAATGATTTTACTGTAAGCAGCTTTTGTAACTGCGTAACTCACTAGGGTAATTTCTACTTTTTTGCGGACCTGACTAATAATTTGGGTTTTTTGTGGTGCAAGGGCGCCAACGCTCGCCTTAGGCATCGTTAATACTGGTATTAATGTATTGATACCTATTCCTATAGCTAATAGTACGGATGAAGTTAGGGTATGAGATGGTAATTTTGCTGGTTTTTGCTGTGTTATGGTCATTTTTCTTTGGATTTGCAAACTACGTTAAGTTGATAGGTAATATGTACTTTACCTATAAAAACACACAGTATCAGATCCCATCAGCAAAATCAAGATAGTAACCACAAATTATTTACAGGGAAATGGGAGTATTAGTAATATATATTACTAGTTGATTAATATATAATATATTTTAATATATAAAAATATAAAAGCAATAAGATCCCCGACTTCTTCAAGAAGTCGGGGATCTTAATAATCAAATTAAACGATATTATCTCCTACTTTGAAGGTTTTATTACCTATGGTAACTTGATCTTCTGCTGTTAACTTTTTACCTCTACGGGTTTCAATAATACCATTAACCTTTACTTTTCCATCAAGAATCATTAGTTTAGCTTGTCCTCCGGTAGAAGCAATACCTAAGAACTTTAAAAATTGATCAAGTTTAATAATTTTGTCCTGTTCCATAATTTAGATAAATTTAGATGGATTTACTTGGAGATATAATTTCGATGTATCAGATGTATCAAAGATACTGGGAAAATAGGCATTATAACAGGTAATTAAGATATACTGTTATAAATAATATAAGTTTTACTTTGTAAGTATTGTCTCTATGGTAAAAATTATTTATTTGTATAATGTTGTCATAATTTCCAAAGAACTGTATCATACTGAATAAAGTAAATTACACAGTTAAAGGAATTGAATAAGTTTAGTTCACTTATGTTGAAAATTGCCTAATCGAGTGTAAATTATGTCCTAGAAGGAGCAAAAGACCTCGTAAGTTGGTTTAACATACCTGGAAATTGTAATTTTCAGTGTTTTTACATACAAATGCTTATTTGTACATAATATTAAGTGGTTAATGAAAATGGAAAATATCAATTTGTTTTTTTTTGTAATTGTCAAAAATATTACCTCATTTTTCGGTCGAATTCAGTTGACAAAAGATAGTTTAAGTGAAATTACTGGTTTATTGCCTGTAATTGGCTATGGTATGGTGATCATGTCATTTATAGACTTTGCCTATGTAATTTTTCCTCTACAACTACAAAACCCGGAATGGGAAATCAATACAATTACGGCATTAACTAATAACTTTTGGGCTTTTTTAATTGGTTTAGGGTTTATTTTTTCTCGCTATTTTAGTGATCATGAATATGATACCCGATTGTTAGAAGTTGTTTTTCTCCGGGTTATGCGTTGGATAATTCTGCTCATGGGAATTGTAATTTTGTTATTTGCCCCCCTAGTTATGCTAAATACTGATCGCATATTAAAAGTGGTAAATAACAGAATTGTTGAAGAACAAAATAACAGTCTTGAACAAATTGCTAAAGTCGAGCAAGTTCTAGCTTCTAATGTGAGTTCAGAAGAAATTCAGCTATTAGCAAGGAATATTAATGTTAGTCCAGAAGATTTAAAATTACCCACACCTCAATTGAAAGAGAAAATTCAACAAAATCTGATGGTGGCTAAACAGAAAATTCCCCAAGAAGCAAAACAAGCACAGCGACAACAAAAGATCAATAGATGGAAAAATTCTTCCAGAACTGTAATTGGTTTGATGATTATTGGGTTGACTTGTATCATTGTTTGGTTGAAAATAGGTCAGGCTCATATTTAGAAGTTGGTGGATAAATAGCATGAAATACCTAGTTGCAAGTCTCAGAAAATTAAACTCTTCAGTCATGTTTTTTTATTGTTATTTGTATTTGGTGTAATCACTGCAATTAACCTTATACTTTACTGGCGAGTTGAACAAGATTTTAATGGGTTTTTTCTGCAATTATTGTTATTAGGACTTACGCAAGTGTCAAACTAAAAAATTTGTTGTAGGGTGCGTCAGATATTAACAATTTGGTTATTTAAATGATTTATACTGTCTGACGTGGTTGGTGTCGAACCACGCTCTACCAATGTTCCAGTTGGGTAAGTCCTGGTTATATGGAAGTATTCTCTTGGGAACTTACTCCAGATGCAATAGCCTGACTTTAATTAAGCTAATGTGCAGCACTCACTGTATAATTAAAAAACCTGAAGTTACAGTAGCACAAGCATCTTTCTTGTATTAATTATTCAAGTTAAAGGCACAACAGCTTAGGCAATTTCCTGCTAATTTTATGGGTTGTTGTTTAATGATTATTCCTTTATTGAATGCGAAATTTTTAGTACAAGAAATTTCGGTTTATTGGTATTTTCTCGCTGTAATAAATACTTTCTTTGCCTAAAACTGATGCTAGTGACACGGAATTAGAAAGGGATTGGGAAGATATATTATCCTATTGGCAAGGTAATTTCCCTAAGTCTAAATTGCAGGATGGTGTTTTTTGTCTAGTACACCAACAAAAAAGTACACAGATTTTTTATTATAATCTGTGTACTAGGAATATAATTCTGTAGGCATTTTCAGATTAATCAAGCATTAATACTTACATCATCTAAATTTGCAGTTTCAATGTTCAGGTTTTTCATTTTCTTTTGTGCAAGTTTTTTCTTAGCAAAAATGCCACCACCAAAGGCTAGAGTTGCACCCACTACAGGTAGTACGTCTGTTTCAAAGGGAACTGCGGTTGCAGTTGCGGTTGCGGTTATAGTTACATTATTTGATAAACTAAGTCGACGGCCACTGGCGTCACCGCTGAATTCTTGTATTTCGTTAGTTGGTTTCAAACTATTAGAATCACGGAATAAACCTATTGAGGTACCAATCTGTGTAGGTAATTGTGACGCAAACTTAAGGTTAAGGTAGCGATAATCGCCGTTAGGATTAGAAGAGATAATTTGACCCAGAGATAAATATGTGTTTGAAATTGGGTCGCCTAGACCCCCTCCTAAAGTCGAATTATTGTTTGCATTACCTGATGAAATATAATTATAAGTGAAAGGTGAAAATGCACCATTTCCACTAACTGAAATAGATACATTGCTGTAAGTGTTGGTGGTAGCATCATACTTAAAATTACCGCTTATACTAGTACCAGAACCAAAAACACCACTACCGTTGGTAATGGTATATGTGACTTGTATCGCATGAGCAGGCATGAAACAACCACTACCAATCACAGTAGCAGCGGAGAGTCCAGTTAAAAGAGAGATTTGTTTGAGATTCATGATCATTAAAGTAAGTAGCAACCAAAAACTATTGAACTAGATGAAGTAATTAGGAAACAGTGAAATTAGGAAACACTGAAGTTCAGCAAATTCCGTTGTAGAATAATATTACATTATTGCATAGAACTATGTCAATACTTTCCTGGAGGGTATTATGCGGATTTTCAAAAAGTACAACATTCCGCACCCTGGGGTGTCACATGATATTATCACTTAATTTTCTCTTGAATTTTGGATATAAATTATGCCTTTTTGGCATCCTACATCCGTTAATTTCTTGAGAATTAGTATACAATACAACCTCATGTTATCATAAAAAACGGTAAAAACCGATTGTGACAGTTGAGGGTGCGGAAGATAGGTTTTAATCAATGAAATGAATAGATATTTTACTATGGATTTACTAGCTCATGGAACACTTGTATATTCAGAACCCTTGATGATTGTCAATGGTGGATACAAAACTTTATACTACTAGTGTAAATTATTTTTAAGTAACAATAATTTTAGTAAATTTACTCTAGTTTTTTATCAATGAAGTGTTTTATAGTGGAAAATATTAATGTTATGGTAACCTATCAGGTTGTAGCATAGATTTTGGCTTTTTTAGTTTAATTATTCGTGATTAAACTAGGATAATTGGGGAATGTGGATAAAATTAATAACTGCGTAAATCGTCTGAATAACCCCAAAATTGGGGATGAAAACTCTATTTCCCAGGCCAATTTATGAATTATAATATTACAGATTCATTTGTGAAAGCTGCTATTGCCTCCATCGCTTCTGAGTCAGCAACTACGGAAGAAAAAATCCAAATGTTGATAGAAATGGGGCAGGGTTTTCTCAAAAAACCAAAATCTTCTCAAGACCTGAGAAATGCTTTAGGATTGTTTTATCGTGCTTATGAAATGTGTGGACAAAATTACCCTTTATGGCAAGCACGATCTAAAATTGGTATGGCTAGAACTTTACAAATTATTCCTGATTCTAACCCACAATTACTACAACAGGCTCAGGAAAATTATCAGGAAGCATTAACCATTTTACAAGGGTTAGGAACACCAGAAGAAATTGCCGAAACTCAAGTGAATTTAGGGTTGGTTTTACAGTCCCTTGTTCCCTACAATTTAGCCAGAATAACTGATAGTATTCAGGCATATCATCAAGCATTAGAAGTGTTCACTTGGGACAAATATCCCCAAGAATATGCGATTTTACTTAATAATATAGCGATCGCTTACCTTTCTATGCCTATGACTTCAGAACGAGAATATTTACGACAAGGTTTAGCAGTACAATCTTTTGAAACTGCGTTGCAACATATTAACATTATTGATCATCCTCAAGAATATGCCATGTTACAAAATAACTTAGGCAATGCGTTACAATATTTAGTTAGTTCCCATCCCATTGATAATAATTTACGGGCTATTTCTGCTTATGATGAAGCGTTGAAAGTGCGTAATTTACAAAATATGCCTGTAGAATATGCCCAAACAATTGCTAATAAAGCTAATGTGTTATTTAACTTACCTGACAACATTGAAAAACCAGAATTAGGTAATCCCGAAAACCTGTTAAAAGCTAAAGAATATTATTATGAGGCATGGCAAATATTCACAGAATATCAACAAATAGAACAAGCAGAAATAGTTGGTAAAGTTTTAGAAGAACTAAATGCAGAATTAGAAGCAATTAGTATTTTAAACTGACAATTATAGTCGAGATGTAGTCGAAACAATATATGAAGACAGTATTTGTCAAAGTTTGCAAATTCATCATCGGAGGAAAACTGTAATGTTATGTTTTTTCAATGATCCAGGATTTCGACAATTTTTGTACACCTTAAATACAGAAATTAATTTTAGTACAGAAATTACCTGGTTAATTGTTGCTTTATTGCTATCTATGATAGGTGGCGCAATTGGCGGTATGATGTTAGCAGGTAAAGAAATAGGCTATAAATTTTCGGCTGTTATTGGTAGTTTATTTGCCCCTGCGGGAGTAATTCCAGCAATGATTTTAGGGTCTTTGATTTTGACTTTTTTCTCTAAATATTAACCTAAATACTAGGAGTTAGGAACAATGTTAGAACTTGGATGGTTTTCTTTCAGTCTATTTTTGAAAGGTAAATTATTACGTGATCCTGTGTATTTTATTCGTCAAACTAGCATTGCTAGTGCTATAGGTACATTGTTATTAGTATTATTAGCACAATTGCCACTTCCTCTGTGTATTCCTGTGGGAATATCTAGTATTACTACAGGAATGATGATGCCATTTCTCTTAAAAGATTTCCGTATGAAGTAAGTTGAGAAATAGGTTTATTTCAATGATCTAAAATTATCAATCCCTACAGTTTTTTTCTGGGGGATTGAGTTATTATTGCACTGTTACTGAACGCAGATAAACGCAGATTTTTATGGATGATCTTAATGATTTGATAGCGGATATTCAAAGGTTTGAAGCAATTATTTCTCAATGGGATGAAAGTCAAAGATGTGTAGCTGTAGGCTTGAAAAGTGCCATTGAGGCTTTACATAAGGCAGCTTTAACTAATTTAATTAAAAGTCTTAAACAAGATCATATATCGGCTTTACGTCATGCTGTAGATGATGAAATTATTTATGCTGTTTTGTTATATCACAATTTAGTTAAACCACCTTTATCTGAAAAAATTAAGGTAGCATTAGCAGAAATTCGTCCCAGTTTACAAAGTCATAATGGAGATGTGGAATTAGTAGCTATTAAATTGCCAGATACAGTGGAAATTAAGTTACTTGGTAGTTGTAGTAATTGTGCATCTTCTACTTTAACTTTAACTCAAATTGTGGAACAATCTATTAAGAAATATTGTCCAGAAATTGTTAATATAGTTGCTGTTAATTCTGTTAATAACTCTCCTGATAATAATACCAATGATTATGTTTGGGTAACTGCTGCAAAATTAGAAGATTTAAAGGAAAATTCAATTTTAGCTGTGAGAGTCAATAATAATTTAATTAATAATAATTCAATTAATAACTTAATTTTATATAAACAAGGTGATCTGATTATTTGTTATCGCAATGCTTGTTCTCATTTGGGTTTTCCTTTAGATAAAGGTCAGGTTGAAAATGGTATTATTACCTGTGTATCCCATCAATTTCAATATGATTTAAAAACGGGTAAATGTTTAACAGTACCAGATGTTTCTTTAAAAATTTATCCAGTGAAAGTTAAGCATAATCGGGTTTATGTACAATTAGTAAATTATCAATAAAATGCAATTATAATATCATGTCCGCCCAATCACTTACGATATAGTTCATCATTGTATTGCCTTTTCTCAATTATCAATTACCCATTACCAGCCTCAACAGATATGATAAGTGTTCCACCGGACATGATATAAGCTAATGTGCAGCACTCACTGTATAATTAAAAAACCTAAAGTTACAGTAGCACAAGCATCTTGCTTGTATTAATTATTCAAGTTAAAAGCACAACAGCTTAAGATGTGGTTTGTTTGATTTTTATAATAATAATGCAAGCAAGATGCTTGCACTACTTTAATATGAAAATTAATTTTTATGCTGATTTAAAAAATCTGATAATTTCCCGCACATGATCGAGAAATTGTCCATCTGTAGAAAGTTGGGAAATTGCATTTCTAGCTTCTCTGGATAATTTTTCATGTTCCCCTTGATTTGTAGCTCGTAATTCTTCTAAATTAGCTACAATACGAGATAATTCTCGACGGGTTTCTTCAGAAAATCTTTGATGATTTGCAGCTAAAGAATAGGCTTGTTCTAAGTTTAGTTGATCTTCTAAATATTTAACTTTTTGTTCAATTTCTAAAAAACGGTTACGCAGTTCTAAAATATCTTCACGAGGATAGGTGAAATTTTGCTGAATCATTCTTAATCGTGAGTATAGATACTCATAAGCACTAATGGCAGGGCGTAAAAGGGTTAATAGTAAAGCTGCACCAGAACTGATATAGCCGACAGCACTAATACCTGTATAAGCAAGAATATATAAACCAATAGCTGAGAATATGTGTAAACTAATGGCTACCCAAAGCGATCGCTTGGCTAAAACTTGTACATATTTAACTTGTTTTTCATCTACAGCAATGTTATTTTCTTGAGATTGTGCTGCTTCTGCTAATACTTCCTTCGCTTTAAAATGGACATTCCAGGGTACTGTAACAATGACTAATAACCACCAAAAACTTGCACCACCAATCACCCAATCTAGCACATTACCCGCAGGAACATGAAACCATTGTAAAATACCAAAAGCTAACAGCACTACCAGAACTATTCCCAGGATGGAACTGATAAAAAAGTTGATATACATTTTTTCTATTTAGCCTAAATTTGTTAATCCAATCTTGACTAAGAGTTAGGAATTATACACCTGAGTATGTGATAGTTTCTCAAGTAGCACAAAAGATCACAAGAAAATGGATATTTATGAAAAAATATTTATTAGAATATTTGAAAACGAAGTAAATTAAACAATTATTTTTATGATTGAGAATAAAACGATTTAGGTGATAATTCATAGTAAAATATCACCTAAATTCCTGAATATATTCTACAAATCAGGTTCTATACCCAAAGATTTCAACTGAGCGAGTAGTTTTTCTGTTTTTAGTCTTTCCTCCTCAAGTTGTTGAGTAGTTTGATTGAGTTTAGTTTTTTCCTCCTCAAGTAATCTTGCGTTTTTTTCTTCACCAGTTAAAACCCAATTACCATCGCTATCATACCAGCGTAACCAAGGCATTTGTACACCCTTATAGTTACCCATCCAAACACCTAAACCCAGTTCTATATCTGGTATCCAAAAGCGATTATTTGATAAAATCACTTCAGAATAACGATGTCCACTTAGTTGGAAAATCTTAAATTCTGATTTGTACCTATTAAATATGGCATAATAAGGAACTCTCAAAATTTGTTCATATACTTCCCATTTACCTGGCGGTTTTTCCACATCTCGTAAACTTTGCCCCAAATCTTCCTTTTCCGTTCCTGGTGATAGCAATTCCACAACAATATGAGGATTTACTCCTTCTTGCCACACTACATAACTTAATCTTAAATCTCGTTTTTCATACAAATGTGGTACACCTAAAGCCGCAAACCAATCTGGTCTTTTATACCATAAAGTATGATGCACATCATAATAAAGATTGATGTCGCTACCAGTAAATATCTCTTCAAAAAGATAATTTTTAGGTTGGAAGGTATCAGTTAATAATTGTGGTTGTAGTAGATGAAATTGATCAGGCAAACCAGGCTCCTCTGGGTTCTCGCTAGGAAGATCATACATAGTTGGTAATGTTTCTTTAGGGGAAAGTGGGGGATCTGTTTGATACATTTTCACTATCCTCTTAATTGATGGTATTGATTTATTTTATCATATTTATTTGTATATTTTCTGTCTGAATCAGGATGTCCAGAATTGAAGGATTTACAGGATTTTATTTAATATTGTCAAAATTGATATAGCAATTTCTATTTCAGCGAGGTACAAGAACAAAGAATCAAATATAGATGTAGCTTGCTTCTCGAATATTGTGCAGACAAACACATATAATTTTGTAATGTATGGAACATAAATTAATATAAAAATAAATTATATTTATATCAATAATTACGGGTTTTGCCATAAAATAAAAACCCTATAGTTAATCTTTTAATTAATAAATGTTAAATCTAAATCATCTAACTCAAGATATAGAATTGTTACCCCTAGCTGCTGACAGTGCAAAAATCATCTTAGGAAACCATATTACACCTAAACAAATTGCTATACCTATTACCCCCACACCTAGCACAATGTTTGGACCGCGTGGGGCTTGTTTAATATCAGAAACAGGACCATTATGGGTAGCAGATACAGGACATCATCGCTTATTAGGATGGCGTAAATTACCCACAGAAGATAACCAACCAGCAGATTTAATTATTGGACAACCAGACTTTTTTAGTGAAGGACAAAACGCCAAAAACACACCAGGAAAAAATACATTGAGTGTTCCCACAGGTATATGTAAATATGGTCATGGTTTAGCCGTTGCAGATGCTTGGAATCATCGTATTTTAATTTGGCATAATATACCAGAAGATAACAATATTCCCGCAGATTTAGTGTTAGGACAAAGTAACTTTATTGATAATTTATCTAATAGAGGAAATTCTCAACCTGCTGCTAATACATTACATTGGCCTTATGGTATATTATGTTATGAAAATAAATTATTTGTTGCTGATACTGGCAACAGAAGATTATTAATTTGGCATAATTTACCCACAGAAAATGGTCAGCCTGCGGATATAGTTTTAGGACAACCAGACATGATATCACGTAATGAAAATGGAGGCGGTTCTCCCACAGCTTCTAGTATGCGTTGGTGTCATGATATTACCATTTGGGATGATAATTTACTTGTCACAGATGCCGGTAATAATAGAGTAATGATATGGGAAGGAATACCCACAGAAAATAATCTTCCTTGTGCAGTAGTTCTAGGGCAAAAGAACTTTAATTTAGTAGAATTAAATCAAGGTGTATACTTTCCTAACAGTAGTAGTTTAAGTATGCCCTATGGTGTAGATATTTGGGGAGATTATTTAATAGTTGCAGATACCGCTAATTCTCGTTTGTTAGCATGGAAAAAACGGGAGTCTATTTTATTATTACAAAGTGCTGATGCTGATGGAGTGTGGGGACAAGATAGTTTTATCACTAAGAGTGAAAATAAGAATTTTGGACTACCAACCCGACAAAGTTTAAATTGGTGTTATGGAATTAAAACTTGTGGTAAAAATATGGTAGTTTCTGATTCTGGTAATAATCGAATTTTGATTATCTCACGCAGAGACGCAGAGAACACAGAGGAGGAAAAATGCCAATAGAAGAAATTAGGGTTAAGGGTATTGTTCAAGGTGTGGGTTTTCGTCCTACTGTTTATCGTTTGGCCAGGTTTTATGGGTTAAATGGTGATGTTTGTAATGATGGAGAAGGGGTTTTAATTCGTGTTTGTGGAAGTGAGGAAAAAATTACGCAGTTTGTTCATAGTTTATATACAGAATGTCCTCCTTTAGCAAAAATTCATGAGTTAGTGAGAAGTCCATATTTGGAGGAATTTAACTTTGATAATTTTGTGATTTCTCATAGTGTCAATACTGTGGTAAAAACAGAAATTTCTCCTGATGCTGCTACTTGTTATCAATGTCAGAAGGAGATTTTTGATCCCTTTAGTCGTTATTTTCGTTATCCTTTTACTAATTGTACTCATTGTGGTCCGAGGTTAACTATTATTCGGGCTATTCCCTACGATAGAAATAACACGAGTATGGTTAATTTTCCGATGTGTAAGGAATGTGAAAAGGAATATCAAGATGTAGAAAATCGTCGTTTTCATGCCCAACCTGTGGCTTGTTTTAATTGTGGTCCTGGTGCATGGTTAGAACGTGCTGATGGTAAGGTTATTAGTTCTGATATGTTTTCTATGTTAGATGATGTGGATGCAGTTTGTACTTTATTACAAAGGGGTGAAATTGTTGCTATTAAAGGTTTAGGAGGGTTTCATCTAGCTTGTGATGCCACTTTAGAAAATGCAGTTATTAAACTCAGAAATCGTAAACAAAGATATCATAAACCTTTTGCTTTAATGGCTAGAGATGTCAATATTATATCTGAATATTGCCAGGTTAATGATTTAGAAATGCAATTATTAAATAGTCCAGCAGCACCAATTGTTTTATTAAAAACAAAACCTGAAAAACAAGTTGCTTTATCAGTCGCACCAGGACAAAATACCCTGGGTTTTATGTTACCTTATACCCCTTTACATCATTTAATTCTCAGAAGAATGAACCGCCCTATAGTATTAACTAGTGGCAATATTTCCGATGAACCCCAATGTATAAATAATGAAGATGCTAAAGAAAAATTATCTAAAATAGCGGATTATTTCTTACTACATAATCGTGAGATTGTCAATAGAGTAGATGATTCTGTAGTGAGAGTTATTGATCATAAAATACAAACTCTCAGACGTGCTAGGGGATATGCACCAGCACCTATTAATTTACCATCAGAGTTTGTCAATTTACCACCTATTTTAGCAATGGGTAGCGAGTTAAAAAACACCTTTTGTCTATTAAGAGAAGGTGAGGTAATTCTATCACAACATTTAGGAGATTTAGAAAATGGTGCGGCTTTTAATGCTTATCAAGAAACATTGAATGTATATCTAAATTTATTTGAACATCAACCACAAATTATTGCCATTGACAAACATCCAGAATATCTATCTTCTAAATTGGGTAAAGAATTAGCAACAGTTAATAATCTTGAATTAGTAGAAATTCAACATCATCATGCCCATATTGCCGCTTGTATGGCAGAAAATCAAATTTCTTTAGATACAAAACCAATATTAGGAATAGCTTTTGATGGTTTAGGATATGGTGAAGATGGGACATTATGGGGAGGAGAATTTTTATTGGCAAATTATGTTAACTTTCAAAGATTAGCTACTTTTAAACCCATGACAATGATAGGAGGAGAACAGGCAATTTATCAACCTTGGAGAAATACGTTTTCTCAGTTAAATAATGCTTTCACTTGGGAAGAAATACAAGAAAAATATAGTGATTTAGAAATTAGCAAATTTTTACAAACTAAAAACCCTAAATTACTGAAACAAATTATAGAAAAAGGTATTAATTCACCCTTAACATCATCAGTAGGGAGATTATTTGATGCAGTAGCAGCCGCAATAGGTATTTGTAGAGAACAATGTAGTTATGAAGGACAAGCAGCCATAGAAATGGAATCCTTAGCAGATATTAACATCCTCACCAATGATAAAGAAACTGTAAATTATTCCTGGAAATTCCAAAAATCAGATAATATCTATTATATAGATACATCTTGTACCTGGAGAGAAATACTCAATGATCTAAAACAGCAAATTTCACCATCAGAAATAGCTGGTAAATTTCATCGGAGTTTAGCAAATACTATTGTCAAAATGGTTAAGAAATTACAACAAGAACATCAATTTCAGCAAGTAGTATTAACAGGAGGAGTATTTCAGAATCAACTATTATTAAAACAGGTAAAAATAGGATTAGAAGAATTAGAAATTAACGTATTAACCCATAGTATAGTACCTACAAACGATGGAGGAATATCATTAGGACAAACTGTTATTGCTGCTGCTAAATACTTAGAGAAAACAACATAAAAAACCTCTGTTTACTCTGCGCCTCTGCGTGAAATAAATGTGACATAAATCTTAAAAAAGGAAAATCAAAATGTGTTTAGGAATACCGGGACAAATAACAGAAATAACCAACATAGAACATAAACTAGCAATGGTTGATGTGGGAGGAGTCAAAAGACAAGTAAACATAGCTTGTATAGTTGACGAAGAACATCCACCAGAAAAATGTATAGGAGATTGGGTATTAGTTCATGTAGGTTTTGCTATGAATAGAATTAACGAACAAGAAGCAGCAGAAACCCTAAAACTACTGCAAGAAATAGCCACATCTTATACTTAAAATATCTTTTCTTCCTTTGCGTCTTTGCCCCTTTATGCCTTTGCGCGAAATAAAAAAATGAAATATGTAAACGAATTTCGTAACCCAGAAAAAGCCCTAGCTTTACAAAAAGAAATCGCAAAACTCAGCCAACAAATAGACAAACATTTAAAAATAATGGAAATATGCGGTGGCCATACCCATTCAATTTTTAAATATGGCATTGAAGAAATATTACCGCATAATATTGAATTAATTCATGGTCCTGGTTGTCCAGTGTGTGTAATGCCTAAAGGTAGAATAGATGAAGCGATCGCCCTTTGTCAAAACCCCAACATTATCTTGACCACATTTGGCGATACGATGCGTGTACCTGGGGCAAAAATTAGCCTTTTACAAGCAAAAGCCCAAGGTGCAGATATTCGCATGGTTTATTCACCATTAGACAGTCTGAAAATAGCCAAAGAAAACCCCAATAAAGAAATAGTTTTCTTAGGTTTAGGCTTTGAAACTACCGCCCCTAGTACCGCATTTACCATCCTCCAAGCAGCCGCAGAAAATATCACAAATTTTAGCATGATTGCTAATCATGTACTAGTAATTCCCGCATTACAAGCATTATTAAATAACCCTGATTTACAACTTGATGGTTTTGTAGGTCCTGGTCATGTAAGTATGGTAATAGGAACAGAACCTTATCAATTTATTCCCCAAGAATATCATAAACCAATTGTTATTTCTGGCTTTGAACCATTAGATATTTTTCAATCTATTTGGATGCTATTAAAGCAAATAGTAGAAAATCGTTGCGAAGTAGAAAATCAATATAATCGTTTAGTAGAACCTCATGGTAATAAAAACGCTTTACAAGCCATGAATCAAGTTTTTACAGTGCGGGAAAAATTTGAATGGCGAGGTTTAGGAGAAATACCTAATTCTGGTTTTAAAATACGCGAGGAATATGCCCAATTTGATGCGGAAATTAAATTTACAATTCCTAATTTAAAAGTAGCAGATCATAAAGCCTGTCAATGTGGAGAAATTCTTAAAGGAGTTTTAAAACCTTGGCAATGCAAAGTATTTGGAACAGCTTGTACACCTGAAACACCCATAGGAACTTGTATGGTTTCTTCTGAAGGTGCTTGTGCAGCGTATTACAAATATGGGCGGCTTTCAACAATGGCTAAAAAAATAGCTGAAAAAGAAAAAATAGCCGTTTCTTCAAGCTAGAAAACCCTAGAAAATGAGGTAAAAAATATGCCTTTTGTCACTGTACAAATTGCTAAAGGTCATTCCATCGAAAAAAAGCGTAAACTAGCCCAAGCTGTCACAGATGCGTTAGTTTCTGCATTAGGAACAAAACCGGAATGGATCACAGTACATATTGATGAATTTGAACGGGATAACTGGGCAGTTGGGGGCGTTTTACACTCCGATAAACACGCTGGAAGACATGAAGAAACCGGCAGATAATTCATATTAATTTGTAGAAAACAGATCCCCGACTTCTGACATCAATTTATAATTTGTGGATACAACTAATAAAAGAAGTCGGGGATCTTATCATTACTAATAAACAACAAATAAAAAACTAATTATGAACAATTACCAAAATAAAGAACATCAAAATCCGCTTTTTCAAAACATAGAAATAGCCCGCCGTCGTCCCTCCGAAATTAAAGATACCCACATTAATTTATCTCATGGTAGTGGTGGTAAAGCCATGAGAGATTTAATCGCCAATATCTTTGTAAAAAGTTTTGATAATCCTATTTTATCGCAATTAGAAGACCAAGCTACAATTGATTTAGTTAGTCTTTCTCAACATGGAAAGCGACTAGCATTTACCACAGATTCCTATGTAGTAGATCCCTTATTTTTCCCAGGGTCAGACATAGGAGAACTAGCCATAAATGGCACAATTAATGATTTAGCAGTAAGTGGGGCAAAACCTTTATATCTCACTTGTAGCATGATTTTAGAAGAAGGTTTACCCATAGAAACATTAACAAAAGTTGTGGCTAGTATGGAAAAAGCTGCCGCCAAAGCAGGAGTACAAATAGTCACAGGAGACACAAAAGTTGTTAATAGAGGTTGTGCTGATAAATTATTTATAAATACTGCCGGTATTGGCATAATTCCCCCAGGAATTGATATTTCTCCTCGCCATATTCAACCAGGAGATGTGGTAATTATTAATGGAGAAATAGGAAATCATGGAACAGCCATTTTAATAGCTAGGGGAGAATTAGCATTAGAAACAGATATAGAAAGTGACTGTCAACCATTACATGAATTAGTTGCCGAAATTATCAAAGTTTGTCCAGAAATTCACGCTATGCGCGATGCAACTAGAGGAGGTTTAGCCACAGTATTAAACGAATTTGCCCAAACATCTAATTTAGGAATACGTATCAATGAAAATGCAATTCCTATCAGAGAAGAAGTAAATGGAGTATGTGAAATATTAGGTTTAGAACCTTTATATTTAGCCAATGAAGGAAAATTAGTGATAGTTGCACCTCCAGAAAAAGCCGATTTAATATTAGAAACTATGCGAAATCATCCCACAGGAAAAGACGCAGTTATCATTGGTGAAATTATCACAAACCCACCAGGAATAGTATTATTAAAAACTGCCTTTGGTGCAGAAAGAATCATTGATATGTTAGTAGGAGATCAACTCCCACGAATATGTTAATTGTAGGTTGGGTTGCCCTAAAAACCCAACATTTTCTATCATGAATACAGAGGTCATGGATCTGGTGCATGAATTAGTGATACAGCACATTCCATCTACATGAGGTACACTAAGAATACAGCAAGATGCCTGTGTTACAACTTCATAATAACGGAAACGGCTGTATAATCATATACAATATTTATTTGTTTCGTTTTAAAAAAGTATATGCACGAATTAGGAATTACTAAAAATATCATCGCTATCGTTAGCGAAAATGCCCAAAACAAAAAAGTCCAAAAGGTATTATTAGAAGTTGGTAAACTATCAGCAATTATGCCCGATGCCATTAAATTCTGTTTTGATATTTGCGCCCAAGGTACAATAGTAGAAGGGGCAATATTAGAAATATTAGAAATACCAGGAATGGCTAGATGTCGTGAATGTGGTAATACATTTTATGTAGACAAACCTTTTGGTCTTTGTGAATGTGGTAGTGTAAAATTGGATTTATTAACTGGTGAAGAATTGAAAATTAAGGAAATTGAAGTGGAGGATTTATGTGTGTAACTTGCGGCTGTTCTGATAATAATGAAACAACAATTACTAATATGGAAAATCAGCACCATGATCATGATCATCATACCCATACTTTGGCTGATGGAACAGTAATTACTCATTCTCATGATCATCAACATCACCATCATCATGATCATCATCACCATGAATCAGAAGCAAATATTCATGCTAAAATCCATAATACTACTATTTCTTTAGAACAGGAAATTTTAGGTAAAAATAATTTATTAGCTGCCCAAAATAGAGGTTGGTTTAAAGGTCGAAATATCCTGGCTTTAAATTTAATGAGTTCCCCTGGTGCTGGTAAAACTACTTTATTAACTCGCACTATTAATGATTTAAAAGGTAAGTTAAATATTAGTGTCATTGAAGGTGATCAAGAAACTACTAATGATGCCGAAAAAATTAAATCTACAGGTTGCAAAGTGGTACAAATTAATACGGGTACTGGTTGTCATTTAGATGCTTCTATGATAGAAAAAGGGCTGCAAGAATTGAATCCGCCCCTCAATTCTGTGGTCATGATTGAAAATGTCGGAAATTTGGTTTGTCCGGCTTTATTTGACTTAGGAGAAGCTGCTAAGGTGGTAATTTTGTCGGTGACAGAGGGAGAAGATAAACCTATTAAATACCCCTATATGTTCCGCAGTAGTGATATTATGATTTTGACAAAGATTGATTTATTATCTTATATCAATTTTGATGTGCAGCGTTGTCTTGAATATGCTAAACAGGTAAATCCAAATATGCAAATTTTCCAAGTTTCTGCTACTACTGGGGAAGGTTTGGATGGTTTATATCATTGGTTGTGTCAACAGGTGCATAATTCATCAAATTTGGTTGCTGTTTAAGCATATACGATAATTTACCGATTACCTCAAAAATAGTACATAATTCCGCTTTAGTGCAATTTTGATTTAGCCAGTTGTAAACATTTTAAAAAGGGTTTAGTATTGCTAAACCCATACCCTTATGCAGTACACTTTAATTACAAAAAAGCGGAATTTGTTTTTGTAACCGCGATTTCTAATCACCATAATCGCCATAATATTGTTAATGATGATGCTGTGGACTCTTGCAGATGTCTTTGCATAAATGTTATATGCAACTTCGTTTCCCTGTTCTGACAAGCCTATAATTTCTTAGTTTTAACTTTTGAAAGCATGACTTCCACTTTGCGGTATCAGTGGGTCTACGGTCAATCTCTTACCTGATCAAGTATATAATTAATTATTTACCACCTTGACAATTAGGACATTAACTAGGATAATCAAATCTTTAAATGATAATTTTTAATTAATATTATGATTATGTGGAAAGAACTAACAACAGCAATTAACAATTTTAACATTGATGCTGACTGGATAGGGCTGAGAGTTGTTAAAGAAACAACAAATATGTATTATGTGCGTGATGCTTTACCACAAACCAATGGTAAATCATTAACAATGGGTGCTATGATTGAAGTCATGGTTAATGGTTGTTTAGGATATTCTGCAACAAATTCTTTAGATATTCATAGTTTGCAAAATGCAGCAGAAATAGCCTATAAACAAGCATTAGCAGCGAGTAAATTTTGGATATATCCTTTTACAGAAAATCAACGTCCTAAAATTGTCGGTGAATATAATTCACCATTTTTAGAAACATTAGAAAGTATAAGTGCTGGGGAAATTAATGATTTATTAATCAAAATTTGTCAACATTTAAAACTGAATGATAAAATAATCCAAACTACAGCTAGAATCACTACTAATCATAAAGAAACTTGGTTTGTCAGTAGTAATGGTTCAGAAATTTATCAAAGAATATTGGCAATTGGTAATCATTTTGGAGCGATCGCACAAGATGGTAAAATAACTCAACAAAGAACAAATAATGGCCAAGAAGCTAACTATTATCAAGGAGGTTTAGAACTTATCAAACCTGATAAATTATGGCATCAAGTGGAAAAAGTTGGAGAACAAGTATTAGAATTATTAACAGCTGAAGAATGTCCAGATATTAGCACCAATTTAGTATTAGCACCAGACCAAATGATGTTACAAATACATGAAAGTATTGGACATCCTTTAGAAATAGATCGTATTTTAGGCGATGAAAGAAACTATGCAGGAGGTAGTTTTGTTAAACTAGAAGACTTTGGTAAATTACAATATGGTTCATCATTAATGAATATCACCTTTGATCCTACCATAGAAGGTGAATTTGCCAGTTATGGATTTGATGATAATGGCATAAAAGCCACCAGAGAATATATTATTAAAGATGGCATTTTACAACGAGGTTTAGGTAGTGTAGATAGTCAAAAAAGAGCAGGTATTCCGGGAGTATCTTGTGCCCGTGCTTGTTCTTGGAATCGTCCTCCCATTGATAGAATGGCCAATTTAAACTTAGAACCAGGAACAGCAAATTTTGATGATATAATTGCGGGAATAGAACATGGTATTTACATGGAGTCTAACCGATCTTGGTCCATAGATGATCAACGTTATAAATTTCAATTTGGTTGTGAATATGCCAAATTAATTGAAAATGGTAAACTGACTAAAACCCTACGTAATCCCAATTATAGAGCCACAACTCCCCAATTTTGGCACAGTTTAATAGAAGTTGGTAATGATGCGAGTTGGGAAATGTATGGTACTCCTTACTGTGGAAAGGGAGAACCCAACCAAGCCATTTTTGTGGGACATGGTTCACCAGTTTGTGTATTTGCAAATGTGGAAGTTTTTGGAGGGGGTTAAATTACAGCAGTTTCCGTTATGATGAGGTACAGATGTTAATGATCAAACCCTTGTAACACAGGCATACTTCGACAAGCTCAGTACAAGTCTTGTCTGTTGATAGTGTACCTCATTTACCTCAAATCTGCTGTAAGATCCCCGACTTGTGAATTTAATTAATCATACTAATAAATAATGATTTAATTTGAGAAGTCGAGGATCTGCTAAAATACCAGATTAAGCTAATGTGCAGCACTCACTGTATAATTAAAAAACCTGAAGTTACAGTAGCACAAGCATCTTGCTTGTATTAATTATTCAAGTTAAAGGCACAACAGCTTATGATATTCTTTGTAAAATATCTGCCATAGTTAATTTTAAATCTGGCAATAGTGGGGATATAATCAAATCATTTTCTCTAAATTGATTAACTAGATATTCTCCATCAACTAAAGTATAAACTGAAATTGTGGGTTGTTTAGGATTACCAATAAACCTTTTACCACCAAAAGCAGCATAATCAACAATCCAATATTCAGCAATACCCATTAATTCATATTCATCGGTTTTAGTTGAATAATCTGTGTGCCAATTACTACTGACAATTTCTATTACTAAAGGAACGGAAGCACCTTGAGTAATTGTTGATTCTTTTTTCCATAAAGGTTCATTCACTAAATTTGCAGGATTTAATAATAAAATATCTGGAGAAAAAGCAGATTCAGAAGTTGAGGATTTAATCAATGTTGTTTTAGGTATGAGATAAGGAAGATCAAGTTTATCTAATTCTGCTGATAATTTGCGGACTAAAAAACCAATTACTAATTCATGATCTCCTAATGGTGGGTTCATTTCAACAATTACTCCATTATGTAATTCATAGTGTAATCCTGTATCTGGATAGGATTGGATAAATTCCTCAAAGGTTACTGCTTTAGTTAAGGTTTGAACCATGATTCACCTCTTGAATAATAATTATTATTGTATTATTTTATCTCATTTCCCAAGGTTGTATTTGTGTAGATGCAATTTACAATTTCATTATTGTTTTGAATCACTGTTTCTATTTCCTAAATTTACTAATCTCATGTAGGATGTGTCAGATAACACAAATCACTTAAATAAACAGATTCTTGATATGTGACACACTGTATTAATTTGTTACACATTGTTTCAAAATAAGTATTTTTATTATAAAAAAGGCACAAAAATTTACAAAAGTTTACAAATAAAACCTGTTTCAATCTTGACACAGTTCATTACTTTGTATAAAATACAAAGGTGGGGTTAATCGGTAAGAATCAAAACACTATGAGTAACCAAGTATATAAGGTATTTGAAGAAATCGAGTCTAAAGCCAAGCTACTGGCTCAATGCTGGAATAATTTTCACACAGAAATATCCCAGCATTTACCAGAGAGTTATAAACCAGAAATACAAGAACTATCCAACAACTTAGAAATAGCCTTAAATCAACTCATTTACGAATTACAAAATCCCACACTTACCTTAGCCACCACAGGGACTACAAGTAGCGGTAAAAGCACTTTAGTTAATTTATTATGTGGTGCGGAAATTGTCCCGGTTGCAGTTAGTGAAATGAGCGCGGGAGCAGTGACAATTGAGTATAGTAAAGAAAAATCTCTGATCATTCATGAAACACCGGGGGCGTTATGGGAATGTGGAGAATGGAGAGGAATTAGTGATGATAAAATTTATCAACGTCTTTACCAAGCAATGATAAGTTACATCGAAAATAGAGAAACCCAACCAAATTTAGCCTGTCCCCAATCTACCATTTTTTATCCTTTCCGACTGTTAAAAGAATCTCAATTACAATTACCAAAAGCAACAAGAGTAAGAATACTTGATTTACCTGGTTTAGCTTATGTGGGTGATCAGGGTAATGCTAATGTTATTAAACAATGTCGAGAGGCTTTGTGCATAGTTACTTATAATAGTGCCGAGACAGATTCTCAGAAAGTAAAAAGTTTATTGCAAGAGGTAGTACAGCAGGTAAAAGATTTAGGTGGTTCTCCGGCGCGGATGCTTTTTGCACTGAATAGGATTGATGTTTTTAGAGCAGATAGAAACTGGCCAGAATCAGAAAATCGGTTTGTTGAAAAAGCTATTCGTGATATTAAAAATGAATTAAGTGAGCAATTAAAGGAATATACAGAAGATATTGAAAATTTAAAAGTAGTTAAACTGAGTACATGGCCTGCTTTGTTAGCTTTGCAAATTCAAAATCAAGATGATTTTTACAGTGCTGAAGCTTGTAAAAAAGCCGATAATCATTTTAATGGCTTAATTGAAGATATTTTAGAAGATTTGCCACGTAATACACAAAGATGGAATAGACACGATAAAAATAGAGTTGCCCAAGCATTATGGGAGAAATCCTATGGTGAGGAATTTCAGGAAAATATCAGGGAACATATTAATAAACATTTTCCCCAGTTAGTAATTCCCCAAATTATAGAACGTTTTAATATAGCTGCTGGAAATGCAATAGCAGAATGGTCAACACAGACAACAAATGCTGTGCTTAATAGTTCGGAGAAATGGTATCAAAAAGAATGTGAAAATATAGCAGAGATTAGATCAAAAATTAAAAGTTTCCTAGAAAGTATTAATTTAAAGCAGGACTTACGCAACTGGCACAGCGATCGCTAATTATTAGTATATGTGTACTGCAATAATGAAGATGTTATGGAATCAGACTGATTGAGAATTGTTAATAGTAATAGATTAAATAAATGACGGGTATTAATTTTATGAGAGAATGATGATAGGGTACATTAAGAAATTAATTAACGATGAAATTTACTAAACTTAATTA
>NZ_JACJPV010000037.1 GCF_014696225.1 Anabaena sp. FACHB-1237
CTGAGTCTTTCCATTGCTAGTCTTAGCTTGTATCTAAGTCGTTTGAATTTGTGTCCAATACTTAGATCATGTTTTGATTTAAGTTTATCAAGATGTGAGCAAAGTTTGGCTATTTTGCTGAAATCTCTGACTTCTCTAATCAGTGGAGGATCTGACTCGATACTTATGCAACTGACACATTGATACATTGTCTCAGACATCAGTAATTTGTTTATTTGCAGTCTAGGACACGCTACAATTATTAAATTGTCCACTAGGAAATATCTCCATGAGCAATTTTGTCCATCAGTATACCATGACTATATCACACCGATAACATCTAGGAAACCGTAGATACTAATACCCAGTAAAAGCCAGGGGATAATTTTGGTCAGATTTTGATAAATAGAAGTAGGTTCATAATGGTTATTAATTAACTCATTAGTATTAATTGATTCTCTAATTAAAATAGAAGTGGATGAACCAATTACAAAACTCAATCCCAAGATTAAATAAGGTTCATCTGGTAATATACTAGATATGATTAATAGAGCGATCGCTAATGTTAACATAACTAGTTCAATAAATCTTGGTGGATTATATTGACTAGATAGAACTAATGTGTTAACCCAAAAATTCCATAATCTCATAGTTTAGAATTGATAGTTGGTTAAATATTTGAGGGTTTAGCATTGCTAAACCCCTACCTGTGGAGTGCAGAATCTATCTTACTCCAACTTTAACACCAGTGCCATTTTTCTGAGCAGAATCATCTTCTAATTCCACACCAAAAACCCGTGCAAAAGCCTTTTCTACTTTATAACCTGAATCTATGGATTCTAGGGGATCTTTCCGTAAGCGATGACGTAAACACAGGGTAATGACACGACGAATATCATCTAAAGTTACCTCTGTACGTTGTTCAAAGGCAGTAATAGCTTTAGCAGCACGGTTAGTTACAATATCACCGCGTAAACCATCCACATTTAACTCAGAACAAACCTCTGAAATTTTTACCCGCAGGTCATAATCTAAATTAACTTGAGGTAATAAAGTTTGTGCATTGACAATGCGTTGCTGTAATGCTTCCTGTTCAGTTTTATGTTTTTCCAAATATCCAACCGGGTTTTGGTCAAATTCTGCGCGTTCTTCCACAATTTGCACTCGTAACGCAGGTTCTTTAACGGTGCGTATTTCTGCGTGCATTCCAAAACGGTCCAGTAATTGGGGACGCAATTCTCCTTCTTCGGGGTTTCCTGAACCAACCAACACAAACCGCGCTGGATGTCGAATGGAAATACCTTCTCTTTCTACAGTGTTCCAACCACTAGCAGCAGAGTCCAGAAGTACATCCACTAAATGATCATCTAATAAGTTGACTTCATCAACGTAGAGAATACCTCTGTTAGCTTTAGCCAGTAATCCAGGTTCAAATGCTTTGACACCTTCAGATAATGCCTTTTCAATGTCAATAGTACCACAAACGCGGTCTTCTGTTGCACCCAATGGTAAATCTACCATTTGCACTTTTTTGGTGCTTACAGGTAATTCTATTCCTTGAGCTACTTGTTGACGGACTTCATCACTCATTAAATCTGGATCGTTAGGATCACTACTGAAGGGGTCATTAGCTACAATAGGAATTTCTGGCAGTAAATCAGCTAAAGCGCGAATGGTGGTAGACTTGCCGGTGCCGCGATCGCCCATGATCATCACACCACCAATTTTAGGGTCTATCACATTTAACAACAATGCCAATTTCATTTCTTCTTGGCCGACAATAGCTGTAAAGGGAAAAACCGCACGACGCGCACTTGCCATAGCTTGAGCAGTTGAAGTCACTAAATTACCTTAATAATATTTTTATTACGATTCTTTATTGTGCCATAGCTGGAGGTGATTGGTGATGGCTAATTAGTAATGAATGATGGGTATTTGATTATACCAGAAATTGTTTACTTATGGGCTTGACAAAAAAAATCCTAAATTTGTGAAACCTTGAAGAGACAGGCAAAAAAAGATTTAATCTTGATATTCTTCTTTAAAGCCAAATTCAGCAATGAAAATTAATTCTTCTATGTTTTCTCCAATAGACTTAATAGAGCTGTGGGATAATTAATGTACAGACGTTCTATAAAAAGTCTCTACAAGGTCTTATTAACTTGACAATAGTATATTAATGCTGCACTTACTCAAACTGTTTCACTCAAACCATCCTACTGAAAACTAAAATACTGCTATAATTTTTTTGCAGAAACAACTTTACAAAAATTAAAAATTTATGAGTAATCCCCTGGTGCAAGCGTTTTTTGTAGGTAGAGCAGCAGCAGAAGTAATTAATGAGCGCTTACAAGTTGCTCTAACTGACGCTTTGAGTGAATTAGGCAAATTTGACTCCGAAGCTAAAGAAAAACTACATCAGTTTACTGAAGAAGTAATAGCAAGAGCTAATAAAGCTGCTGAAGCTGCTGAAACTGGCATAAATGTAGGCAACAGTTCATCAGGAAGCAATTCAGTAGATTTACAAACAGAAATTGACGAATTACGAGCAGAAATAGCACTATTGCGAACAGAATTACAAAAGTATCGCAATACGGCAAAATAAGAGTAAGGGGTGATTGGTGATTGGTGATTGGTAATTAATATCAAGTCAAAAATCCCACACTCGGATCTCAAAATTTTGACAACTTTGAGAATTTTGACAGATGAATTCGTGAAGTACCGACGGTATAATAGACAATATGGAACAAGGATATTCAGATACAGCATACCGTTGGAATCGGGAAAACTACTCTAGTAAGCGTCGTTTTGTAGATATTTGGTCTTTCGTGTTATCGCTAATGTTTAGAATTTGGCGTTATAACAAAGCTTGGACCTATTCTGGTGGCGTGATCACTGAACAAAAACAAAGCGCTCGCCGCAAAGCACAAGCTATCTGGATTAGAAACACTTTCTTGGATTTAGGTCCGACCTTTATTAAAGTAGGACAACTATTTTCTACTCGTGCGGATATTTTTCCCAGCGAGTATGTAGAAGAATTATCTAAATTGCAGGATCGTGTACCAGCTTTTAGCTATGAACAAGTAGAAACAATTATAGAACAGGAATTAGGTAAAACTATTCCCCAACTCTTCCGCAGTTTTGAACCTATACCTCTGGCTGCTGCTAGTTTAGGTCAAGTTCATAAGGCTGTACTGCATTCTGGCGAATCTGTGGTTGTCAAAGTACAACGCCCTGGCTTAAAGAAGCTATTTGAAATTGACTTAAAAATACTTAAAGGTATCGCCCGCTATTTCCAAAATCATCCAAAATGGGGACGCGGCCGAGATTGGATGGGTATTTATGAAGAATGTTGTCGCATTCTCTGGGAAGAAATAGACTATATCAATGAAGGGCGCAATGCGGACGCTTTTCGCCGCAATTTCCGCAATTTTGACTGGGTGCGGGTACCACGAGTTTATTGGCGCTATGGAACTTCTAGGGTGATTACTTTAGAATATGTTCCAGGTATTAAGGTTAGTCAGTATGAAGCCCTAGAAGCAGCAGGAGTAGATAGAAAAGCGATCGCTCGCTATGGCGCACAAGCATACTTACACCAACTTCTAAATAACGGTTTCTTCCACGCCGATCCCCACCCTGGTAATCTGGCAGTAAGTCCCGATGGAGCATTGATTTTCTATGACTTCGGGATGATGGGAACAATAAAATCCAATGTCCGTGAAGGACTGATGGAAACACTATTTGGTATTGCCCAAAAAGACGGCGACCGTGTGGTACAATCACTGATTAATTTAGGCGCGATCGCTCCCGTAGAAGACATCAGTCCAGTACGCCGTTCAGTCCAGTATATGCTGGATAACTTCATGGATAAGCCATTTGAAAATCAATCAGTGGCCGCTATTAGTGAAGATTTATATGAAATAGCTTATGATCAACCCTTTAGATTTCCCGCAACTTTTACCTTTGTTATGCGCGCTTTTTCTACTTTAGAAGGTGTAGGTAAAGGCTTAGATCCAGAATTCAACTTTATGGAAGTTGCCCAACCTTATGCAATGCAGCTTATGGCAGAAAATAACGGTATAGAGGGGAATAGTTTCTTGAATGAATTAAGTCGTCAAGCTGTGCAAGTTAGCAGCACAGCATTAGGTCTACCCCGTAGGCTGGAAGATACCTTAGATAAAATTGAACGTGGAGACATTCGTCTGCGAGTCCGTTCTGTAGAAACTGAGCGTTTACTTCGCCGACAAACTAATATTCAACTGGGAATGAGTTATGCTCTTATAATTAGCGGTTTTACCATAGCAGCCACGATCCTCCTGGTTAACGAATACCTCTGGTTAGCCATTTTCCTCGGCTTAATCGCAGCAACAGTATCATTTATACTGATTCGTCTACTTTTACGCCTTGACCGTTATGATCAAAAGTATTAATTGTTTTGTCAAAAATTCCATCTATGAAACTCACCTTTACCGGTTTAACTGACCGGGGAATTATTCGTTCTAATAATCAAGATTCTTACCATTGTGACTCAAACAACCGATTTTTTATCGTCGCTGATGGTATGGGAGGCCACGCAGGAGGAGAAGAAGCTAGTCGCATAGCTACCCAGGAAATTAATTCCTATTTATCTACACATTGGCAATCTCCCCAAACAACACCACAATTGTTAGAAGATGCTCTCTTGATGGCCAATGAAGCTATTTTAGCTGACCAACAAGCAAATCCCCAACGCTCTGATATGGGTACTACAGTGGTAGTTGTGGCTATCCGTGATAACTCTGCCTTTTGCGCTCATATTGGCGACTCCCGCATCTACCGCCTACGCTACAAAGAAATAGAACAACTCACAGAAGATCATACCTGGGTCGCTAAAGCTATTAAAATGGGTGATATCTCTGCTGAAGAGGCTAGAATACATCCCTTCCGTCACGTCCTCTCTCAGTGTTTAGGTAGAGAAGATTTACATCAATATGATATTAGTCCTATAGATATCCAAGCAGGCGATCGCCTATTATTATGTAGCGATGGACTTACAGAAGAACTTATAGACACACAAATTTCTGAATACATACAAAATTCACCTTCCCTAGAAACCGCCGCTCAATCTTTAGTGGAAGGAGCTAAGAAAGCAGGTGGCCATGATAATATTACCGTTGTTCTTATCTGTGTAGAATAGGTGACAGGTGACGGGTTACAAGTGATAGGTGACAGGGATCAGGGAGAAAATTCTTTATTCTCACTCCTTGATCTCCTGACTAATTAATATTTTGTTCAATTTGAGCATTTTTTCTATAACTAACTTGATACAAATATTTGTAATCTCCTGAAAGTGATAACTGCAAGTGAAATTTTCTATATCCATTAGTTAGTTGACATCTTGCACTTAATCCTGTATGGCGAATATAATTCAACACTAACTAGATCACCCTTGATCTTCCTAAATAAACAACTTACTCATATAAACCCCTAGTCATAGAAACCTATCCCATAACCCTTGCTTTAGCAAAACACCTAAAACACATCTAAATTTGTTTTAGTGAAGTTAGAACATCAACCATCCCAGTTCTGCCTACACGCTGCTATAGCACATTTCACATATTTCCCAAGCCAGCATACTATTTAGTCAAAAAATCAAAACAAAAGCTAGGCATTTTGTCAAACATTTGTTATATTTCTTAATATCAGGTAACAAATGTTCACAAAAACAAAGCCACAAACCATTTTTGAGGCTAACGCTAGTAAATCAAAGCATCAATTCTGAATTTAACAGTAATATATCTTGGAGTTGATTATGAATCAGCCAATAGAATTGTCGTTAGAACAACAATTCAGCATCCGTTCATTTGCTACACAAGTAAAAGATATGAGCCATGAACAAGCTCAAGACTTTTTAGTAAAATTGTATGAACAGATGGTAGTTCGTGAAGCAACCTATCAAGAACTACTTAAACATCAGTGGGGACTAGATTCGGGTTCTACTATGGCATAAGTGATCTATAATTAAACGCCTGTAATTAGGCTATAAATTAAGTAATTTGAAGCGCATCCAGACTTTTAATTAATACTTGTGGAAATATCACAATTACTACCCCGTCCTATATAGGACGAGGAGTATCAATTAAAAGTCTCTTAGCTAAACCTATGCCACACTTACAAACTTTGCAAATACTTAGTTAATGCTTCATTCACTAACTCAGTCATCGGCCTTCCTTCTTTTTCCGCAGTTTCTTTTAATTGTAAATACATCTCGTCCCCTAAACTAACACGATGCCGAGATTTACCACTACTGGTAGGTTCTCCAGGCCGATAATTAGCGATAAATTCCCGAATAGCATCAAAACCTACACGATGACAAAAATCTCCAAACCTTTCTTTTGGTGTTTTCAACTTTTTGAAGAAAATAAATATTGGTTCTAGAAAACTTTCTATTTCACTATCAGGTAATTTATCCGTAAAAGGTTGTGCTAATCTCGTTTGATTAGGACATCCTCCTAACCATACTTGATACGCTTCAGGCGCACTACCTACAAATCCTAATTCTGCCATATAAGGACGAGCGCAACCATTTGGACATCCGGTCATCCTAATAACAAAATGCTCCTTTTGTAAGCCTAATCTGTCTAAAAGTTTCCGAATCCTGTCTATAATTCCTGGTATGGCACGTTCTGATTCAGTAATGGCTAAACCGCAGGTAGGTAAAGCTGGACAAGCCATAGAATAACGCGTTAAATTCTCTATCTTGCTAGGATCTGCAATTACTCCGCAGCGATCTAAAATTTCCTGAATACCACTTTTATCTTCTGGGTTGATTTCACAGAATAATAAGTTCTGATTGGGTGTTAATCTGATGGGTAAGTTGTATGTAGTGACTATTTCTTTTAAGGCGGTTTTTAGTTGTAATGAACCTTCATTTTTTACCCGCCCATTTTGAATAGAAATACCCAAGAATAATTTACCATCTCCTTGTTCTTGCCATCCCAGAAAATCGTAATATTTAAACCTAATTAGTTCTCTTGACGCTTGAATAGGTTTACCAAAATATTCTTCTACTTTACTGCGGAATTTGTCCACTCCCCAATCAGCTATTAAATATTTTAATCTCGCGTGTCTTCTGTCACTGCGATCGCCATAATCTCTTTGAGTCGCTACTATCGCCTTTACTAGATCATAAACATCTTCTTTAGCTACAAAACCAATCGGCTCTGCTACTCTGGCAAAGGTTTCTTCCTTATTATGAGTTCTTCCTAAACCCCCACCTGCAAAAATGTTAAACCCTGCCAAATTTTTCGTTTTTGTCAGCACTACCACTAATGATAAATCTTGGGAATACAAATCAACGGAATTATCACCACCCACTGTTACACAAATTTTGAATTTGCGCGGCATATAATGCATTCCATAAATAGGTTCTATGGAATCTTGGATAATACTACCATTAATATTTTTTTGTCTTGCCGCCTTGACGTCGGGATGTTCTTCCCCACTTACAGCTTTTTCTCCATCTAACCAAATTTCATAATATGCGCCAGTTTGCGGTGTCAGTAAATCAGCAATATTTTGGGCATATTCCCAGGCATACTGGTATTCTGGACGGTTTTTGAAGGGTGCAGGAGGAGCCATCACATTACGATTAATGTCACCACAAGCACCTAGTGTTGAACCTAAGTTGTTCACTATGGTAGCGATCGCTGTCTTTAAGTTCTTTTTCAAAATACCATGCAATTGAAACCCTTGTCTAGTCGTAGCTCTTATTGTACCATTACCATACTCATCAGCTAGTTTGTCCAAGGCTAAATATAACTGTGGTGCGATAAAACCACCAGGGTTTCTCGTTCGCAGCATCATTTGATAATCTTTTTCCTGACCTTTGACTCGGTTATCACGGTTATCCTGTTGATAAGAACCATGAAACTTGAGAATTTGTACCGCATCTTCACTAAAATGACTGGTATCTTGAAGAATTTCCGTAGCCACAGGTTCACGCAAAAAATTACTGTTTTCTTTCAAACCTTCCACTTTGGAAGGTTTACGGGTTATGGATGAAGACACAGAGTTAACCATTAGTAGATACTTTTGGGCAATAAGTTAGTCACCGAACTATCATTATATATCAGGTCATGGATCATAGTTATCAGGAGTCACTCAGTCAGTAGGGGTTTAGCACCGCTAACACCCCTAAACCCCACACTCCACACTCAAGAGTCAGTAGTCATAACCATTACAACAGTTTTCCCAAAATTTTGCATCAGCACCTAACCTTAATTTAAAATTATCCTTCATCATACTTAAATGTGCTTAAAATGAGCGCGAAGATTTTTTTCACCCCTTGACACCATCGAAAAAATCTGTTATCATACTTTTGATGAGGAAGAACTATCTTAATCGCATAAGCTAAATTTGTTACAACACAAATTATAGTGATTAAATCATGAGCGATCGCCTCAACAGCAAATTAACCGAATTTTGTAGTAACCTAATTTACTAATTACAAGTCAACCGACTACTGACTCCTATCACTATCATTTTTTACCACAATTTCCCTAACTCTGTATATTGGTCTTCCTTGAGATTCATGGTAAGTTCGCATCAGTAATTCTGCTAACAGCCCAAAACAAAATAACTGTACACCAGTAACCAGCAATAACACTGCTAAAATCAGCAAAGGACGACTACCGATACTTTCATTTAATACTAACTTAATAAAAGTTAAGTATATACCTATTCCTGTTCCCGTCATCATCGAAAATAAACCTAACAGTCCAAAGACGTGCATAGGACGGGTAAGAAACTTCTTCATAAATAGAATAGTTAATAAATCCATTAACACCCGAAAAGTGCGAGAAATACCATATTTACTTTTACCAAAACGTCTAGCATGATGACGTACAGGTATTTCTGTGATTTTTGCTCCTTCTATATATGCTAAAGCTGGTAGAAAGCGATGTAATTCACCATAAAGGTTCATATCAGCTACTAATTCAGCACGATAAGCTTTTAAAGAACAACCATAGTCTCTGATATTTACACTAGTAGTACGCCGAATCAACCAATTAGCAATTTTTGAAGGTAATAAACGATTAACCGCCCCATCTTGACGATTTTGCCGCCAACCACTAACAAGATCATAACCCTCATTAAGTTTATTTAATAGCATCGGAATATCTACAGGATCATTTTGTAAATCAGCATCAAGAGTAACAACGGCTTTACCAGTAGCATAATTAAATCCTGCGGACATAGCTGCGGTTTGTCCATAATTACGACGTAAAATAATAGCTTTTAAATCCTCACGAATTGCTGCTTGTTGTTTAAGAAAACTCGCAGTATCATCAGTTGAACCATCATCCACACAAATAATTTCATAATTTAAATTAGTGTTTTGTAATGTGCAAGAAATGGCATCTAATAAATGTGGTAGACTTTCCACCTCATCTTTAATAGGAACTACTACAGATACATCTATAATTTGCTTTTGCTTTTCTGGGTTGTCTGTGGGAATATTGATCATATTTGTGATTTTGGGGAATATAAGCTCTGACTTGTTTAATTTGAATAAAGAATGTAAGCAAGGTGCTTGCACTACTTTAACTTCTGATTTGCTGATGTTATTGTAGGATCTTACCAGTTTTAATCACCTATATAGATTGATTTTTAGGCAACTTTTTTCCACATCTTTTACAGAATTGTGCATCTGCATCATGAAAAACTAAACCACATCCAGGACAAATAATTTCCACCTGATTTGCTGTTTTTACTAATCTCTTAATTAAATCACCCACTTGCCAGGGAATTAACGCAACTCCTGTTAAAATCATTAATACTGTTAATAATCTTCCCAACTCAGAAATAGGAATTACATCCCCAAATCCTACAGTAGTCATTGTCACAACCGAGAAATAAAAAGCATCCAAAAAAGTGGCAAAAATGAAGGGATTTACAGGATGTTCCACTTGATAAATTAAGCCAGAAAAAATGAAAATAATTGCAAATAATGTAAATAATGTCCGAGTTAAAGTTAACCCATCTTCCGTGGAAATACTTCCAAATAAAAACTTTTTGTCTAAAAATCTAATTAGTTTTAAAATCCTAAACCATCTTAATAAACGCAGAGAACTAATATCTACTAACCCTAAAAAGAAGGGTAAAATAGCAAGTAAATCAATGATTGAGTAAACACTAAATAGATATTTAATCTTATTTTCTGTACTCCAAAAACGCAAAATATATTCAACTGCAAAAATGATAATTATACAGGTATCTAATGATTTTAACTCTGTGCGAGATTCATCAGGAATATTATAGGTTTCAGCCACAAAAATTCCTGATGATACCAATACTAACAATGCCAACGTTAAGTTAATGATTTTACCGACAGGAGTTTCTAAGTCTGTTAGGTAAAATTCTATGTTTTTACGATTTAATAACATTTTTCCTAGTAAATAAAAAAATCCCACTGTAGAAACACGGGAATATCAACCATATTAAACTACCTTAAAATCTTAAACCTACACCACCTTGTAAAGATAAAGTTGTACCACCAGTATTTTTATAAGCATCAAAGAGAATTATGGTATTACCAAAAATGACAGTATCAACTTCTGGTTGTAAAGCAAAACTCATTTTACAGCACATTCCATATAGTTAAAAGATTAAATCAGTAGATCAGAAATGCAAGCAAGATGCTTGCACTACTGTAGTTCATCAATTATTAGAGTTTAGGGACAACGAGGATGAATAGCACCTTGAGTACAAATAAATGCTATTTGTTTTTCGTCGAGATTTTTAGCTTTAGTAAAATCTACTCCTTTGACTAAAGCATCTTGTGAACCAAGATTAGGAGTTTCTACAAATTGATCTGATGGGTTTTGTTTTGCAGCAGATAATAACGCTCCCTGAAAATCTGCTCCTGTAATATTAGTATTTCGCAAATCCGCACGACTCAAATCGGCATTTCTCAGGTTAGCATTTTCTAAATTACTGTTTCTTAAATTAGCACCTGTTAACCGTGTGGCACTCAAGTTAGCATTGCTGAGATTAGCATGGTCTAAATAGGCTTCAGATAAATCTGCTCCTTGCCAATCAGTTTTGCTGAGATTGGCATAGGATAATTGTGTACCTATGGCAGAAATTCGACTCAAATTAGCAGCATATAAATCTACTTCGACTAAGTTAGCATCACTAATATCTCCACCTGTAAGACTGGCATTTTCTAAAATAGCATTGCTCAGGTTTGCTCCTACTAATTGGCTGCTACTCAAGTTCGCAAAATACAGCCGAGTAGATGATAAATTCGCCTTGTTCAGTGTGGCACGACTTAAATTACTGCGGTTCATTACTATTCGACTTAAGTTAGCATTATTTAAGTTTGCTTTCCGTAAATCTGTATTGCTCAAGTCTGCTGTAATATCATCGTAGGTATCCCAACGTCTATCTTCTCCTGGACTGCGAAAACGAGTATTTTCAAAGTTAATTTCTTGTAGATTTGCACCTTTAAAAATCACTCCTGATAAATCCAGATTTTTCAATGTCAGATTAGATAAGTTATTGTCTGTATTGGTACTATTATCTGATTTCTGTAAACCCATTTGGATGTAACTTAAATCCACATTCTCAAGCTTACCACTGTCAATGGAGAGAATTTTTCTCATGACTTGTTGGGTCAAAATTAGCTGATTTTGTCTAAACTGTGTATTCGGTGTTTGCCCCATAGATTGTAATTCACTAGCTAAAAACTGATTCATCCGTTTTAATTCGGGAATAGCTTTTAATCCAGTATTTGTTAATGCCTGTTGAATGGTATCCAGGGTTTTCAAGTCAGTTTCTTTGACCAGTTCATTTACTAGTGCTTTAATACTTTGACGATCATTTAATGCTCCTAATGCTAAAATTACTCTTTGACGATCTTCGTTACTAATATTGGCACTAGCATTTAATAATTTGCTAATTTCTAGAAATTTTTGCGTGTTAATTTGTTCTGTTCTTCTCGCACTTTCTTGGCTTTGAATGTAAATTTGTGTGCCTATTAAGGTTGTTAGTACTGCTAACATACTCGACAAACCCACAATAAACAAAACTATATTTGGATTAACAGGTTTTTTGATGCCAGTTGGTTTTTGTGTGGGAATAGATGCTTGAATCTCAGCATTTATTAACCCATTACTGGATATTTCTTCTGAAGTATTTACTGCTTTATTTCTCAAGTCAATTGTGTAAGTTCCTGCTATTTGATCATGTAATGATCGCCGATTTTTCTGGTTAGGCCAACCTATTGTTTCTGCTAAGATGATTATTAGCGTTAATGATGTTAATAGGGGAATATTAGGAAATATAAAACTATAACGCCATATTAAATAAGCTGTTGTTAACGGAATCGCCCAACGCCCTAATCCCTCTCTCAGTATAATCGCTCCACAACCAGGTGCTGCATTTTCACTGTTTACCACACGCACACCAAACCACCGCTTAGTAGTTGTACTACCATTTTTAGATAGTAAATAAAATTGCCAACAAGTTAATGATGTGGGCGCTAATAAGGCTAAAGTCCATAAAATGTTCGTTGGCCAGGCAACATTACGTGAACCATAATTAACCGGTAATGCTAAAGGACGTGCGATCGCTCTTTCAGCTAATACTACTACAGGATTTAGCGGTACTCGATTAATCTCTGTCCGGGAATTAATCATCATTCCCAGTCCCAATGGTACTAAACCACTAGTTATCAATAATGTCATTTCTACTGTCCACGCTGCTAACCTTCTCGTGGTTAATGGTAGCAATAGAGATTTTTTTGGCTTTTGGGAGCGGCTAGACTCATTACCGCTACTACTGCTGCTGATGCTGGGGTTAGTCATTGAATTTCCTTTAAATTTCTCTATGTGATAGGGGGAATTTAATTTGCAGTGTTTGATTTTTGATACTTGTTTATACTGATTTTTATCGGATTAAATGTAGCTATAAGTAATTAATGCCGATTTGGAGAATTACTGGCAATAAAAAACTTATATCCTAGATAGATTAATCCACCTAAAACTAACAGGGTAACTGTGGAAGCTACTAACTTGAACACTGCTTGTAATACCCAAATAGTCAATAACAACAATACACCTGTCGCAGCAATTTTTTTAATGGATGATAAACCATTAAACCATCTACGATAGTCTTCTATATATGACTTCCATTTGCTCAATCCAGGAATAACTTTACTTTGTTTAACCTTAGAATAGTCTATTTCCGGTGATTTGATCTCTTCTTCTAACTGTTGGAGACGACGCTGTATATCTTCATTGGGATCGGAGTTCATAACTTATACCTTTGAAAGTTCCTTTAAAAACTGTTTATAGCAGAGAATAGGTGAGAATGTTGATCATCTATATATTTTCTCTATTACTGATATTAACGTTAAATTTTATACTAATACAGAAAAAATTATGAGTTATTAAGAACTTACCAAGATTTTTCTTAACCTGGGTACTGATTTCAGGATACTTTTATTTTTTGTTATCTATTAACTCTGATCCCCGACTTCTTAAAGAAGTCGGGGATCTTGTTTTTGGAACAAAATTTAGTCCTTGGTGTCTTTATATCTAGCACAAATTTATTTTAATATTTGGTTTAACGTTTAATTCCATACTTAGACTATTTGTTTTTTTTGAATGTAGTAATTTTTGCATTAAATACTAAAGGTATAAAATAATATGATAACATTTAATATCAAGGATCATAGGAAATATAACATCCAATATAATCAATTACTAATATGTCTACTGCCAGTATTAGTCATAAATACTTTATTACATACTGCTACTGCGGCAGAAGTTCCTAGTTCTACTGTAAAAATTAATTCCTCTCTCAAAACAGATCCCATGATTTTCACTGGTAAATCTGGAGGAACAGTTAAAAGTGATTGTGGTTATATTTCCGATAAACCAAGTCAGGTGATCGAAGTTACACAAGATATCCGATATTTACGACTCAATGTAGAAACTCAAGGAAAACCTAATTTATTGGTTGTTGGACCAACATCACGGTTTTGTGTTCTCAGTGATGCGTACAGTAATAATCAAGCTCAACTATCTGGTTATTGGCCTATAGGTAAATATTCTGTGTATGTAGGTGAGTCATCTACTCAGCAATATCATTATACTCTTTCAATTTCTACAAGTAATAAATAGCAGTCAGAATACATAGTTTTCTCCCTACTCCCTACTCCCTTCACTCTACGCTCATTACTCATTTTTATTTGACACAACAATCAAAGCGATAAATTGCACTCCTAACATGATATTGGTTATTACAGTGATTTAATCTCTATCTATCAGTTCTCTAACATGATGCTTTGATAAACCTGTTAATCTCATAGACTGTAAATAACTCTATTAAGAGTAATTTACTATGTAATACTATGTAATTAACTTGTTTATATCAAAACACCATTAAATCTGAATATTGTAAAAAAATTTAATAAAAATCATGTGAGGACTGAGTGATGATTATTAATAATCAAATAAGTAGAGATTAAAAATCAATTACTGCTTTAGCTGTATTCAGCATGACAATTTTTAAGGGGAAGTATGTTGAAAAAATTAATTGGAGTTGTTGTAGCTAGTATTTTACTGACATTTCAAACGCTTGTCGGTAGTGCAACAGCAGTGGAACTAGATGAAGCTATTCGTACAGTTCCATTAAATGCCCAAGGAGACACCATTGTACTTAGTTTAAAGCAAGTCAAAGAAGGTAAAAGTTTATTCCAGTATGCTTGCGCTCAATGCCATGCAGGTGGAATAACTAAAACTAACCAAAACGTGGGTTTAGAGCCGGAAGCGTTGGCAAAAGCTACACCAAACCGTAATAATATTGAAGGGTTAGTAGACTACATGAAAAATCCTACTACCTATGATGGTGAAGAGGAAATTTCTGAGTTACATCCCAGCACTAAGAGTGCAGATATTTTCACTGAAATGAGAAATTTGACTGAAGATGATTTAGTAGCGATCGCTGGACATATTCTCCTACAACCAAAAGTAGTGGGGATTAAATGGGGTGGTGGTAAAATTTACTACTAATCCATGAGTATTCAGTAGGGTTTTTCGGCACAGAAAGCCTCTACTGAATTCCCAGTCCCGACTCCTAAGCTGTTATGCAGCTAAACTGTATAATCTGAATATTCTCAGGTCTTGTGGAACAGGCATAGATAGCCTGTTAACGTTATATAAGTTAAATGTACAACAACTTATGATTTACTAAAACTATAAATCTGTTGTGTTTGTAGGTTTAACCGTAATGATGAAGGTAAGATATCTCCAGTAAAATTCTGCCGATCTAGTTGTACTTGTAAATTATTTAAAGGATCATTACCACTAGCAATCAGAAAATCTAATTGTTGAATATATGGTAAATTTACCAACTGGTCCAAAATGTCACAGATAGCTTGTAAATAGGGATGATCATTCTGTTCATACCAATTAAACTCAGCAAGTTTAGGTTGATCAAATCCTAAATGCACTGTTAAAGACGGTTTATCAAATAGCGCAATTCCCAATGGACGCGCTTCCTCTTGTAACAGTAAATGGTGATTTTTCGCTAGTTGACGCAATTTCTCTAATCTTTCATAGCGTGTTGTGACTAGTTCTGGTTCATCTTGCCAGTGTAATGCTACTGTTACTAAATAGGTTTGTAGTAGTAAATGTCCTAGTTTTTTGGCTTTAGTCGCTAAGTAAGTGGAGTTATAATCATTAGATTCAATTAGCAAGGGTAAACGATCTACTACTTCTAAACCATAACCTTTTACTCCTGCTATTTTACGAGGATTGTTGGTAATTAAACGAATTTTTTCCACACCTAAATCCATTAACATTTGCGCTCCCATACCATAATCACGCAGGTCAGCAGGAAAGCCTAAACGTTCATTAGCTTCTACCGTGTCTAGACCCATGTCTTGTAATGAATAGGCTTTGAGTTTGTTTACTAGTCCTATACCTCTTCCTTCTTGACGTAAGTATACCACTATACCTTGCCCTGCTTTCTCAATCATTTTTAAGGCTGCTTTCAGTTGCATTCTACAGTCACAACGCAAAGAACCTAAAGCATCACCTGTTAAACATTCGGAATGCATTCTAACCATGACAGGTTGATCATGGAATTTAGTAGGATCTCCTTTAACGATAGCCACGTGTTCTGAGTTATCTAAGGTGTGACGATAACCATAAATTTGAAAGTTACCGAATTGGGTAGGAAGTTCTGCTACTGTTTCTCTAATAATTAAGCGATCGTTTTTTAAGCGGTAACTAATTAAGTCAGCAATGCTAATAATTTTTAGCTGATGATTTTTGGCATATTCTACTAATTGGTTTAATCTGGCCATTGAACCATCAGGATTTTGAATTTCACAAATCACTCCAGCAGGATATAACCCTGCTAATCTGGCTAAATCTACAGCAGCTTCTGTATGTCCAGCCCGTTTGAGGACACCACCCACTCTAGCACGGATAGGGAAAATATGCCCAGGACGGCGTAAGTCTTGGGGTTTTGTGGCTGGGTTTAGGGCTATTTGAATGGTACGAGCGCGATCTTCGGCGGAGATACCAGTGGTAACTCCTAGACTTGGTCCTGCGTCAATACTCACTGTGAAGGCGGTTTGATTGGTGTCGCTTAACGTGCTAACCATTAAAGGTAAATCCAATTCATCCAGGCGATCGCCTGTCATGGCTAAACAAATTAAACCTCTGGCTTCTACAGCCATAAAGTTAATCATATCAGGAGTGGCAAATTGAGCCGCACAAATCAAATCACCTTCATTTTCTCGGTTTTCATCATCTACTACCACAATCATCCGACCAGCTTTGAGATCGGCTAAAGCGGCATTAATAGAATCAAAATTAAAAGTTTGGTTATGTTTTTGGTTATGTTTAGGGTCTAACACAGAAGATTACCAGTTACAAACGTAAATTTTTTTAACAATTCTTATTGTAATCGGAGTCAGGAGTCAGAAGATCAGAGAATGAGAATATCTAGGATGTAATAGTATAGGTTATTACGCGCTTATTAGCAGGTGATAGTTGACCGATCAGATCCCCGACTTCTTCAAAAAGTCGGGGATCTTGTTTTTGACAACGTTATTTTATAGAATTAATTATAACCAATCTTCTAATTTTAATCCTGTAATTCTTGATAAGTCAGAGTCATGGGAAACTAGAGTTAAATAGATCATAAATGTAGTTAATCATTTGATCTTGATTTAACCTTTCTCGATATAGGCTGTTATTAAATATCATATTTTTAATAATTGCTGATATGTGTTGAAAGGAAGTTTGTTCTTGAATAGATGTGTGATTGATATTTATTAAATCTTCTTCTTAACCCAGGATTAGAATTAATAAACCTTGACATTTCATCATTATAACCAGCGACAATTACAACTAAACTATCTCGATAATCTTCCATTCTTTTTAATAAAATATCTATTGCTTCTTGTCCAAAATCTCTCTCTGCATTCTCTGGTGCTAATGTATATGCTTCATCAATAAATAACACTCCATCTAATGCTGATTTTATCACTTCATCTGTTTTTAAAGCTGTTTGTCCCATAAAACCTGCAACTAAACCTGATCTATCGGTTTCTATCACATGACCTTTTTTCAATATTCCTAATTCTTTGTATATTTGACCCATTAAACGTGCAACTGTGGTTTTACCAGTTCCCGGAGGACCACAAAAAACTGAATGTAATGAAAGAGAAATATTAGGTAAACCTTGTTCTTGACGCATTTTTTGTACTTTCAAGAAGTTGATTAAAGTATTAACCTCATTTTTAACATTTTCCATTCCTACCAAATGATTTAATTTACTAATTACATTATCTAAACCATGAGATTTAGAACTAGAATTACTCTGATGCTGCTGATTTCCAGAGATGTTTAATTCTCTTTTCATACGTTGTAGTTCAGCTTCAATTTCAGGATCTCGATAAGTCATAATTTTTACTGTTTTTTATTGTTTGGATGAAAATACATAATCAGTAAATTTAATTATACATCAAAACTTTGTATAATTGTCAACTATCTTGCTAAAAAATAACCCGTACCTCTACCCCATAAAAATCATCAAATATTGATAAATCAAAGATTTGCTATCTTGAGTACATAACTAATAAATATATAGTGAGAATATTGATCATCTGTTAAACTGCAAAAGATTGGATAATTGACAATTAATAAATAGAGATTAGGATATACAAATATTAGCTACTTTTAATGCTTATATTTTTTGATTTTCTGGATAAATTTATAAATAAAGTGCGTTAAATACTCAACATTTCCATCCTCTCAATGCAATTTTATCTGAATTTGACGCACCCGACAAAATAAATTCACAGGAACAAAAATCATGAAAAAATTAGCCAAATTTGCTACCATTGATGGTAACGAAGCGGTTGCCAGAGTAGCTTACAAATTAAACGAAGTAATCGCTATTTATCCCATTACACCATCTTCTAATATGGGAGAATGGGCTGATGCTTGGATGTCAGAAAATAAACCCAATTTATGGGGAACAATTCCCGATGTAACGCAAATGCAAAGTGAAGGAGGAGCGATCGCTGCTGTTCATGGAGCATTACAAACGGGAGCTTTAAGTACAACTTTTACTGCTTCCCAAGGGCTATTATTAATGATTCCCAATTTATACAAAATTGCGGGAGAATTAACTAGTTTTGTCCTTCATGTTTCCGCTCGTTCTTTAGCTACCCATGCGTTATCTATTTTCGGTGATCATAGTGATGTCATGGCTGCAAGAGCCACAGGTTTCGCTTTATTATGTTCGGCTTCTGTACAGGAAACCCATGATTTTGCTCTCATTGCTCACGCGGCAACTTTAATAGCAAGAGTGCCATTTATGCACTTTTTTGATGGATTTAGAACTTCCCATGAAGTGCAAAAAGTGGAATTATTATCTGATGAAATTTTACAGGAATTTATACCTTTAGAATTAATTTCTGCCCATCGTCAACGTTGTTTAACTCCAGATCATCCAGTATTACGAGGAACAGCACAAAATCCCGATGTTTATTTTCAATCCCGTGAAGGTGTAAATCCCTATTATAATGTTTGTGCTGATATTGTCCAAAATATTATGGATAAGTTTGGTAAACGCACAGGAAGACATTACAAATTATATGAATATTATGGTGTCCCCAATGCTGAAAGAGTGATTATTCTTATGGGTTCAGGTTGTGAAACTGTCCATGAAACTGTAGATTATTTGAACAATTTAGGCGAAAAAGTTGGGGTGATCAAAGTTAGATTATTCCGTCCTTTTGATATTGGTAGATTAGTAGAATCTTTACCCAATAGTGTTAAGGCGATCGCAGTTTTAGACAGAACTAAAGAACCAGGAAGCGCAGCAGAACCTCTATATTTAGATGTGGTGACAGCTATTCATGAAGGTTGGAAAAAAACCACATTTCCCAAAATTGTGGGAGGAAGATATGGTTTATCTTCTAAAGAATTTACTCCTGCAATGGTAAAAGCAGTGTTTGATAATTTGGCGAAAAATGCTCCAAAAAATCATTTCACTATTGGTATTAATGATGATGTAACTTTCACTTCCTTAGATTTTGATCCTAGTTTTTCCACAGAACCAGATCATGTAGTTCGAGCGATGTTTTATGGTTTAGGTTCTGATGGTACAGTGGGAGCAAACAAAAATTCTATCAAAATAATTGGCGAAGGTACAGAAAATAATGCTCAAGGTTATTTTGTGTACGATTCTAAAAAATCAGGTTCAATGACGGTTTCTCATTTACGTTTTGGTAAAAGTCAAATTCGCTCTACTTATTTAATTGATCAGGCGAATTTTATCGGTTGTCATCATTGGGGTTTTATTGAAAAAATTGACATTTTAAAAAATGCTGCTTCTAGAGCAACTTTTTTAATTAATACTCCTTATCCAGTGGATCAAGTTTGGCAACATTTACCACTAAAGGTACAAAAACAAATTCTCTCTAAGGACTTAAAACTTTATGCTATTAATGCTAGTCAAGTAGCTAAAAATAGCGGTATGGGTGGGAGAATTAATACTATTATGCAGGTCTGTTTCTTTGCTTTAGCAGGAGTATTACCCCAAGATCAAGCTATAGCAAAAATTAAACAAACAATTGAAAAGACCTACGGTAAAAAAGGTGTAGATGTTGTCAACATGAATTTAAAAGCTGTTGATAATACTTTGGAAAATCTCCATGAAGTAGTCATTCCTTTAGTGCAAAAAGGACAAAAAGATGATGGACAATTATCCACAGTTGCAGCTAATGGTAAACCTGACTTTGTACGGGATGTATTAGATAAAATTCTCCTTTGGGAAGGGGATAATTTACCTGTTAGTGCTTTACCCATAGATGGAACTTTTCCCACTGACACTGCAAAATGGGAAAAAAGAAATGTGGCTGAAGAAATTCCAGTTTGGGATGAAAATACCTGTGTACAATGTGGTAAATGTATAATGGTTTGTCCCCATGCCGCTATTCGTGGGAAGGTTTATGATGGCGAAAATTTAGCCAATGCACCAACTAATTTTAAATCTACAGATGCTAAGGATAAAAGTTTTGTAGATCAAAAATTCACCATTCAAGTAGCACCAGAAGACTGTACAGGTTGTGAAATTTGTGTGAGTGTATGTCCTGCTAAAAATAAAGCAGAACCCACCAAAAAAGCCATTAATATGAGTCCCCAGTTACCTATTAGGGAACAGGAAAAAGCTAATTGGGACTTCTTTTTAAGTTTACCAAATCCTGATCGTCGCCAGTTGAAATTAAATCAAATTAGACAGCAACAATTACAAGAACCATTGTTTGAATTTTCTGGTGCCTGTTCTGGATGTGGAGAAACTCCATATTTGAAATTGTTAACTCAATTATTTGGCGATCGCTCATTAATTGCTAATGCTACTGGTTGTTCTTCCATTTATGGTGGAAATTTACCCACTACTCCCTGGAGTCAAAACGCCGAAGGAAGAGGTCCAGCATGGTCTAATAGTTTATTTGAAGATAATGCTGAATTTGGTTTAGGTTATCGTTTATCTTTGGACAAACAAGCGCAATTTGCGGCAGAATTATTGCAACAATTAACTAGCGAAATTGGTGATAATTTAGTTAGTGAAATTCTCAATTGTCCACAAAATACAGAAGCCGATATTTGGGAACAAAGAGAAAGAATTGTAATTCTCAAACAGAAATTAAATGAAATTATCGTCACCAAAAATGATCCTCAACTCAAACCAAAAATCCAAAATCTCAAATCAATTGCTGACTATTTAGTTAAGAAAAGTGTCTGGATAGTTGGAGGAGATGGTTGGGCTTATGATATAGATTTTGCCGGAATAGATCACGTTTTAGCTAGTGGTAAAAATGTAAATATTCTGGTCATGGATACAGAAGTTTATTCTAACACTGGAGGACAATCTTCTAAAGCTACTCCTAAAGCTGCGGTGGCCAAATTTGCTGCTAGTGGAAAACCTGCACCTAAAAAAGATTTAGGATTAATGGCCATGACTTATGGTAATGTTTATGTTGCCAGTGTGGCTTTAGGTGCAAAAGATGAACACACATTAAAAGCATTTTTAGAAGCGGAGGCTTTTGATGGTCCATCATTAATAATTGCCTATAGTCATTGTATCGCTCATGGTATTAATATGACCACTGGTTTACAGCAGCAAAAGGCATTAGTTGACGCAGGAAGATGGTTATTATATCGTTATAACCCAGCATTACAAACCCAGGGTAAAAACCCCTTACAATTGGATATGAAAGCACCTTCTGAAACTGTGGAAAAATCCATGTATCAGGAAAACCGCTTTAAAATGTTGACCAAAAGTAAGCCAGAAATTGCTAAAAGTTTACTCGAACAAGCCCAAGCAGAAGTTAATGCTAGATGGGAAATGTACCAATATTTAGCTAATAAGTAAAGCACTGTGAGATACCCGACTTCTTAAAGAAGTCGGGTATCTTAATTTGATAAGACTTTTACTGTATCAAATTTCAACATTAATTTGTTCTATTTGTTTTGCCGCTTTATCCCACAATTTAGCTGTATGTTCATCTTTTTCATGTTCTCGCCAATATTGTGCTTGTTTGTGAGATATTCTTTCTAACATCTCTAACACGGTAGCTAATGATGATTCATTAACTATTTTTTCTACTATTTGATATTCTTGGCTCATAAATCATCTCTCCTTTAAACAATTTTGTATTAACCAAGCCAATATTATTATCTGATTATTGTTTGATTATTGTTTGATTATGGTTTAATTATTGCATATTTTGTACTCATATATAGTCATTATTTCCTAAAATGTTACTTATCTTTATAGTATAGATCCCCGACTTCTTTAAGAAGTCGGGGATCTGGGGGATATTTTAGTTATAATTTAGTTATAATTTAGTTATAATTTAGTTATAATTACGAGTCATTAAGCGGTTTAAAATCACTTTACGACCAGCAATAACTCTGACACGAATATAGTCAGGATCGCTACTTCGCCAAGTTACTTCATATTTTGTGCCATTATTATTCCAAGTATAAATTTGTCGTGCATTATTTCCCCCAGTAGTAGCCCCAGATAAGGTAATATTAGAATTACTGTTATAGCGACTTTCTCCATAGTAGAAATAGGAATTGTTACTAAAGTATGTTACTCAAGTATAAATTTACATTCCAATCTCCATCACTAAATGTCCCTTGGAGATAATTAAATCTTTGTGCTAGGGCAGGTTTGGTTATGGCAATATCAATAATTGCTGCTAGGGCGATCGCTTTATAATTCATCATGAAAACTCTTTATTTAGTCTTTTTTTAATGCCTAAATGTTACTTAAATTAAGTGACATTTAATTAAATAGTGTACCTCATGTAGATGGAATGTGATCTATAAGATCATTAATCCTAAAACCATAGCAAAAGTGAGACCTTTATGAACATTAATTGGATATTTTATCTTCATATTTTCACTATTCCTCACATCAATTAGTCCCATAAATTTAGAGAGATAGTTAGATATTAATATGAATATCTAACTATCTCTCTAATCAAGTTATTATTTCTTAGCAATGATCCAAACTGCATGAACAATACCAGGAATATAACCTAAAAAAGTCAAAAGTAAATTAATCCAAAAATCTTTACCAAAACCAACTTGCAAAAACACTCCTAAAGGTGGAATGAACACTGCTACAATAATTCTAATTAAGTCGCCCATTTGAGTTTCTCCTGTTGTTTTTCCACATTGCTATAGTTAACACCAATGCAGTATGTAACTATTCCTGAAATCATACGGTAAACCGTACTCTTTAGCCACCACTTATCTTAGCTTTGTAACCCAACTTAACTAAAATCTCTAATATCTTTTGTTTATGATCTCCCTGTATTTCAATTTCATTCTCTTTCACAGTTCCCCCCGCACCACATTGAGTTTTTAACTGTTTTAATAGTGCTGTTAGGGTTTCTGGTTTAGCTTGAAAACCTGTGATCACTGTGACTGTTTTTCCCTTCCTTCCTGAACGAGTTGCTTGTATTCTCACGTTTTGTTGGTTGGGAGGTAATTCTGGGGTTGGCCTTTCCAATGCTGCTGAATGATCATTACCAAATTCTTGGTAAATAAAACGTTTATCTGATTTAGGATTAGACATAGATCACTGAAGTTTGATGAATTGATTAATAAAAAATTAACATTTCTTTGGGTAACTTCTTAGTTTATTATAAGTAATAATTGAGCATTTAGTAAGATCAATATGTCAAATCTTACCTTCTTGGACTGATGCAGCAGTTTCCCATATTATGAGGTACAGATATTAATAATACAACCTTTGTAATCCAGGCAAGATACCTGCATTGTTAATTTGATAATAGGTTTGTTAAATATACAGCAGTTTCCGTTATTATGAGGTACAGATGTTAATGATAAAACCCTTGTAACACAGGCATCTTGCTGTGTTCATACTGTACCTCATGTAGATGGAATCTGCTGTAAATCATCAATTTTCAGTAATTTCAGTAATTTTCAATAAATCTAAACCTTGCATAAATATATCATCTATTGCTAACATTTCCCCATCTTGCGTCATAAATTTATGATCTCTGGTACTTCTAATTATTGAACCATCATCTAAAATATATTCATATATTTCCTGTTCTCCTCTATTATGCCATTGGGCAATTTTTTGAGTGTAAATTATCCCTTGATCATTAATTGTATACACACTACAATCAATTTGTTTTTCCACAATTTCACCAATATTTAAAAACCCATATTCCACTGTTAAAATTGCTGTTTCATAACTTAAACAATATTCCGCAAATTTCAACATATCCGCAAATAAATGTTCTGCTACTTGGGTTTTTACCCCATTTTTTGTTGCCCCATCAATAAATTTCTCCTGTTGTTTCTGCATTTCTGCAACTTTCTTTTTACCCATTGCGCGACGCAATAAGTCCGCTTGTCCTAAGGAATATCCTGCCATATCTTGAGCAATTTTCATAATTTGCTCTTGATAAACCATAATTCCATAGGTTTCATTTAAAATAGGTTGTAATATTTGACTGTCATATTCAATTTCTTCTCGCCCATGTTTCCGGTTAATAAATTTAGGAATTAATCCCGCATCTAATGGACCTGGCCGATATAATGCTAAAATGGAAGAAATATCTTCAATATTAGAAGGTTTTAAATCTTTAACTATTTGTTTCATGCCTGATGATTCTAATTGAAATATTCCCTCTAAATCTCCTGCTGCTAGTAGGGAGTATGCTTTACCCACATCCTTTGGTAATGTACTATGTTCTCCTTTTAATAATATTTTTTGGGCTTTTCTTTCTTGTCCTGTAATCTCATCAGGATCTACTTTATGTCCCTGATTTTGGGCTATTAAATCTATGGTTTTTTGAATTAAAGTTAAGTTTCTTAATCCTAAAAAGTCCATTTTTAATAAGCCTAATGATTCTAAATCTTCCATGAAATATTGGGTAATTACTGAACCATCATTATTTTTTTGTAGCGGTACTAATTCATCTAATGGTTCAGCAGAAATAACCACTCCCGCAGCATGAACTCCGAAGGTTTTATTTGTTCCTTCTATTCTCATGGCCATATCTATCCAGCGTCTTGTATTGGGATCTTGATCATATTTGTCTTTGAATTGTGGTTCTGGGGTTTCCTCAGAGATCATCACTTTTAATTTTGTCGGTTTTCCTCTGACTACAGGAATCATTTTAGCCATTTTGTCTGCTTCCCCATAAGGTATATCTAATACTCTAGCGACATCTTTTAATACTGCTTTGGATGTGAGTCTGTTAAATGTAATAATTTGCGCTACTCTATCTACACCATATTTATTAGTTACATATTCTATGACTTGATCTCTTTTTTCAATGCAAAAGTCTGTATCAATATCAGGCATTGATTTTCGTTCGGGATTTAAAAATCTCTCAAATAATAATCCATGATGTACGGGATCTATGTTAGTAATTCTCATGGCATAAGCTACTAATGATCCAGCGGCTGATCCTCTTCCTGGTCCTACGGGAATATTATTATCTCTGGCAAATTTGATATAATCCCACACTACTAAAAAGTAGGTGGAAAATCCCATTTGTTGAATCATTTTTAGTTCATATTCTAATCTTTCTTTATAAACTGGATCTACTTCGTTGCGAGTTTTGCGATTTAATCTTTCTAGTAATCCTTTCCAGGCTATTTCTTCGGCATAAGTATCAGGAGTATGACCAGAAGGTATGGGAGGAGTGGGAATTTTTGGCTCATCCATGATGTGATAAGGTTCTACTTTATCAGCTATTTCTTCTGTAGTGGCGATCGCTTTTTTTATAATTTCTTCTGGTAAATGATCTTTAAATAATAACTGCATTTCCTGTTCTGATTTGAGATATTCTGTACCACTATATCTCATGCGATTATCTTCACTAATTAACTTACCTGTTTGAATACACAGTAAAGCATCATGGGCTTCTACATCAAAACAGGAAATAAAATGAGAGTCATTAGTAGCAATAAATTTTATATCTAATTCTTGAGCAATTTTGACAATTTCCACATTTACAATTCTATCTTCTTGTGAACCATGATCTTGTATTTCTAAATAAAAATCTTCCCCAAATACATCTTTATACCATTTGGCAATTCTTCGCGCTATATCTGGTTTATTACTTAAAATTGCTTGGGGTATTTCTCCTCCTAAACAAGCACTGGTAACTATTAACCCTTCTCGATATTGTTTGAGTAAATCTTTATTAATACATGGTCGGGAAAATATACCTTTTCCTTGGACTCCTTTTAAATGAGAAATTGTCGTCAGTTTAACTAAATTTTTATAACCTTTGGTATTTTTTGCTAATACTACTTGATGATATTTAGGACGACGTTCTTGTTTATCAATTTCCCCATTAATCAGATACATTTCATTACCAATAATGGGTTTAATATTTTTAGTACGGCAAATTTTGATCAATTCTATTGCACCATACATCACTCCATGATCTGTCAGAGCGATCGCTTTCATTCCCAACTCAATGGCTTTATCTACTAACTCTGGTAACTGACTAGCACCATCAAGTAAACTGTAATCACTGTGAATATGTAAAGGTACAAAAGACATATCAGGATTTAGCAAAACAACAAATTATTAGATTAACAGTTTTTTGTCATCATGAGCAGAATTTATTTTTTAGGTGGGTATAGGTAATAAGCTATTACGCAGCTAAATCCAATAATCCTGATCTTGTCAAGTTCTGTGGTGCAGGCATCTTGTCTGCTAGAGTTATACAAATTAAATGCACAACAGCTTATTTATACTTATCCCACCTAGCGTTAATTTAAGTTTAATAAGTATTATTATTGCTGTGGTCCTTTAGCATCACATTCTTTATTCCAGCATCTTTCCAACAGTTGAATCCGCCAAATAATAGCAAAACGTTGGGGATTCCAGATAATTTTAGTATCATTGCTGAATAATGGCTGGTTTAAATATTGCCATAGCGGAAATTTAATTTTTATGTGTTTGGAAGTCATAGGAGGAGCAAGGTATTATCATAGCGTTTGCTGGGTAATTAGTCATTTCTTTTCATTACTGATACCCGTATATTTAATAGATTAAACTAGTATTTTGTACTTGTGTTGATTGTCATAGTAGAACTTCACAAAAAATTACCAAAAATTACCTTTTCTCAGGGACCAAAGAAAATATCATACAATTACACCTAACCACATTAACTTGTTTGTATAAACAGTGGCTATGCAATTGATTATGTTTACGGATAGCGAAGAAAGTTGACCACATAGCATGATAAACAATAGCATGATAAACATTTCTGATAATTTTCTATCTTAATTTTTCTGAATTTTGTAGCACTTACACAAGTGTTATAAGAAATGTTAGAAGATAAATATAATGTATTTAATGTTAGCAAATATAAATTATTATTAAATTTATTTATATCAAAATTTATGTAAACACATCAGAAATAGACAGATTGATAATACATAACCTACCATACAAATACTTCATCATAAAAATAATCTTTCTAAATTATCTTGCTCTTTTTGTAATAAAAGTATAATGCGATTATAATCACTACATAATGTAGCATGATCAAGAGAAATGATTTATGTTCCTAATTTCTTACTCCGAAACAGGATATACATCTGGTGAAAATTAGATGTGCGTTGTTTAAAACCATTGTAGAGATGTTCTATAGAACGTCTCTACATTAACTACCACCAGATATCTAATGTAGAGAGGTTCCATAAAATATCTCTACAAGACTTTTAAGTTACGCACATTTTACGCACATTTACAGCAGTTTTCAAATATTTAAACCACAAATAGACTCTTGTATTTCTAACATACTTTGTATTTCGTTTCCCTAATACGGGCGCGAAAAATGTGGTTCATTTACCTGAAAATAGCTGTAATATTCTCTTGCAACCAAGTTCTATCAACCAATGCAAGTATAAAAATTACTCGTCCACCATACCAATTAACAATTACCCAAAAACCCAACCCAAAATCACCTCATTAAAAATTTACCATTTGTGTTTTATCCAATCGTAAATTTCTAGATATTTGCTGCCAGGAATATTCCAAGAATAATCATACTGCATTCCCTGAATCGCTAATTTACTAAACTCTTCTGGCTGTTGATACCACAAATCAATAGCCCTACCCATTGCAGATTCTAACCCAGGATTATCCCGATCATAAAATACATAACCATTACGTTTTTCCAGTGGTAAATTTTGATCATAATCTCGATCAAAAACTGTATTTACTAATCCTCCCACTCCTCTAACAATAGGCACAGTACCATATTTTAAGCCAATCATTTGTGTTAAACCGCAAGGTTCATAATTACTAGGAACAACTATCATATCTGCTCCAGCGTAAATTAAATGGGATAATTCCTCATTAAAACCTAACTCTAAATGCACATCTGGATGATCATTTAAAAACTGTTTTTCATGTTGAAAATGGGCATTTATCCATGACTCTGTAGCTGAACCTAATAGAACAAATTGCGCTCCTTTATTTAGTCCATAATAAATGGCATGGTGAACTAAATGTACCCCTTTTTGATCATCTAAACGTCCAATATAAGCCACTATTGGTTTATCACTGTGGCCTAACATTAATCGTTCTCTTAACGCTTTTTTATTATATGCTTTTTGTTCAAAATCTCCCCAACTATAATGATAGGGGATATAACGATCAACTTGAGGATTCCAAAAATCGTAATCTATACCATTGAGAACCCCTGTAAATTTGTTTTGATGCAAATATAGCGTGTGTCCTAAACCGCAACCAACATCAGTATTTCTTGCTTCTATTGCATGGTTAGGAGAAACTGTGGTAACAGCATTAGCGTAGGTTATTCCTCCTTTCATGTAATTTAAAGCAAATGGGTTAAAGTTATCTTGTAGTTTATCAGGTTGGTAATAGTATGGTTCTCTATTTAAACCTGTTCCATGTAGTGCTTTGACTCCGCCTATACCTTGATGTTTAAAATTGTGGATGGTGTAACACACTCTTTGATATTCCATGCCATGATATTTATATATTTCATACAACATCACAGGAATTAACCCAGTTTGCCAATCATGACAATGGATAATATCAGGACGTTTATTACTCTGATTTAAAAATTCTAATGCTGCTTTGCTAAAAAAAGCAAAGCGCATATCGTCATCATCACAACCATAATAACAGCCACGATTAAAAAAGTTGTCTTGACTGTGGGGTTGAATAAAGAAACACACTCTACCATGTACCCAACCACAGTAAACTGAACAGTGAATTGCTGCTCCATACCAGGGTACCCATAAGTTGAGATAAGCGTCATGTAATCCCCAAATATGGTCATATCTCATACAATCATACATGGGTAAAATTAGTTCTACGCAGTTTCCTCGGTTCTCTAATTCCCTACTCAGTCCGTACACTACATCACCCAAACCCCCCGCTTTAATTACAGGAGCGCATTCTGAGGCAATCTGTACAATGTACATTACTATTCCTCTCTTTACAAATGTTAATGTTTCATATACATTACTACTGACACTCGGTACTGGCAACTATTTAATTATTTCAAAAAGCTCAAATGTGATGGTTTCTTGAGGAACCATGTCAGGGAATTGTGATATTTTATGATTAATTGGGGTTTGCACTAAAAAGTTTTGTCGTGGAGTCAGTAGGGTGCGTCAGATATTCTCAGTCTGTTGATTAATAAAATTTATGCAGTCTAACGCACCCTACGTATCTTCTGATTCTCCCTCGTCTGTTATAACACATCATGTTTTTTTATTTTTGTCAGGTAATTGGTGCGTTACGCTATCGCTAACGCACCCTACGTATCTTTTGGTTCTCCCTCGTCTGTTATAACACATCATGTTTTTTTATTTTTGTCAGTGCCTTATTTTTTCAAGGGTAATTGGTGCGTTACGCTATCGCTAACGCACCCTACATGGTACTAAAGTTTTGTTTTTCTGGATGTGCAGAATATCCATAGTACAGAGTGCAGGGTAAAAAAATTATTTATAATTAGTAATAACCATTTTGTACTATAAACTATGAAAGGAAGATCCCCGACTTATTTTTTTTATTTCAGAAGTCAGGGATAAAAGCACCAAGACAGAATGCTGACATTTTTTTATTTATAATAAACCTTTCTTTTTTAAGCTCGCTATAGCATCTTCAGCAGCAGCTTTTTCTGCCTCTTTTTTACTCTTACCTTTACCTTCTCCGTATTCTTTACTATCAACTAAAACTTTAGCAATAAATTGTGGTGCGTGGGATGGTCCTCCTATTTGTTCGGTGACATATTTGGGAGTGGTTGGACCAATTTCTTTTTGTACCCATTCCTGAAAACGATTTTTTGAATCTACATTAGAACGAATTTCTACAATATTTTCTGATACAGAATCAAATAATGGTTCAAGAATGACTTTCAGTGGTTCAACATTATAATTACTATCTAAATAATAAGCCGCAACGACTGCCTCAAATGTGCTACTTAATAAATTAGGATTTTGAAAACCACCATCTCTAATTGTTCCTTTTCCTAATCGCATTCTAAAGTCTAAACCAACTTCTAAGGCAAATTTAGCTAATTGTTTTTCTTCTACTAATGCTGCACGTCTACGCGTTAATTCATCTTCTCCTTTATCGGGATAATGACTATATAAATATTCTCCACAAAGGAAGTTTAAAATAGCATCTCCTAGAAATTCTAAACGTTCATTGTGTTCTGTTTCTTGGGGGTTTTCATTGACATAAGAACGATGGGTTAATGCTTGACGTAGGAGTTTTTCGTTATGAAATATTAGAAGTTGGTGCATTGTGATTGATTGATTTGTTGATGTTTGAGTGAGATTTTTTAGTTAATAAGCTGTTGTGCAGCTAAATTTGATCATCCTTATTTTATCAAAGATGGTAATTTATCTATCTTACCTGCAACAATTGTGAAAGCAAGTATCAGAGTTAAACTTTGTACAGTTTACTAACTATATACAACAATTTTATTTTTCGCATTAACTTGATTTTTATGATGGGAATTATAGTAAAAATTCTTCCAGTTTACACTTCCCTGAATCTTCGCAAATTGAAGTAATAAATCAAATTTAGTTAAATTAGGAGTACCAAAATCAGATATAGTTTTAGCTTTTCATGAACCTTTAGTCACACAATATACAGGTTTTGCCACTGATTAGTTTCACAGTAAAATAACCTGATTTCCAATGTTTATCTAATGTTTATCTATGTCAAATTATGGACAAAATTATTATGTTCTTGACTTGCTAAACCCTGCTGTAAAACAGTTAATACTGTTCCTAAATCTCCTGCTAATAATGCTGATTTTGCTAACCATAAACCAGGAAAAACCTGAGAAAAAATTATATTATTTTGGTTTGCTTCAAGTTGAATATATTCCCCTTCTTGTAAGCTAAACCAATCAAATTGACAATCATAAACTCGCCATATTAAATATTCTTGTACTCCATTGCGACGATAAACTTTAAGTTTTTCATGCAAATCATAAGAAGCAGTAGAAGCAGCAATTTCCACAATTAATTCTGGTGATCCTTCTACATAATCATTTTCATTAATATAGGAATTTCCACCTTTTTCAATTCTTAATAAAGCATCTGGTTGTGGTTCGTTATCAGCATCCAAACGCACTGTAGTATTATCAGCTAAACCTATACCCGGTGTATTGGCTGTATAAACTCCTAACCAGGTTATGACGTAAGCATGAGGTTCGCCATGACTTTTGATTCTTAATGGTGATGCCACGTAAACAACTCCTTCGATTAATTCAGCTTTTTTGAGATGCGGCATGGCATGGTAACGACGCTCAAATTCAGTACGAGTGAGTTTGTCACCGTTTTCTAAGGGAAGAATTGTTAAAACTGGAGAAATTGCAGCAGTTGAGATCATAATTTTCTCCCATATCTCGACTATTTTTAACTAATCATATTCTAGCAAAAGAACGATTGTTGTACTTAATTTGTACTTAATTCTCAATACCCAACATCTTGAAGAAGTTGGGTATTTTAATTTTTCCAGTTCTTAAAGTGTATTAATATCAATTCCTTTAGCTTGCAATTTTGCTAACAATTCTTGATATTTTTGACTTTCTTGTTCTGCACGTTGTTTTTCTTGTTCTGCACGTTCACTTTCTTGTTCTGCACGTTGTTTTTCTTGTTCCGCACGTTGTTTTTCTTGTTCCGCACGTTCACTTTCTTGTGTCATTTGTTGATGTAATTCTATAGATGTGAGAAATTTTCGACCATCAGGATAGTAGATTTTTAATTCATCTTCTAAATTATCTCCTGGTAATTCAAAACGGATACCTAAACGTGGACTTACCCAATTATTCATTTCTTCAATTGATGCTAACCACTCATCTTTTCTGATTAAACCTATTAACTCAATATTATCTGGATCATAAATATAATATTCTTCTACTCCATACCTTTGATAAAATAGCATTTTTTTAGCCATTTCTTTAGTCCTATTTCCTGGAGATAGAATTTCAAAGACTACCTGGGGACCAATATTATTTTCTACCCATTGTTTATAAGAACCACGATCTCCTTTAGGTCTACCAAATACAATCATTACGTCCGGGGCTTGACAGGTTTTTACGCTTCCCTCTACAGGATACCACAGTAAATCACCAGCAATAAATATATTATTATCTGATGCAAATAATATTTCTAAATTTTCTTTAATTTTGACTATCCATTGATATTGTTTAGTATTATCTGCCATTGGTTTTCCATCACTATCAGGGTAGATGATTTCTGGTTTTTTTTCTGGTATAAGTTGTTGTACCATATCTGTATCTCCAATTCTTTGACAGTGGCACTAATGAAAGTACTAATATTAACTATTAATAACTATCATAATTATATGATCTTTTAAGTCCAGATCCCCGACTTCTTAAAGAAGTCGGGGATCTTTTTAAGGATGTTTTTATTCAAACTTACCAGTCCACTGGTAAACCTAATTTTTCCAATGTCATATTATCTTGCAAAAGTGTTGTCAGATTACTATCTATGTTAATTTTACCACCTGTTAAAACTAGACCCCGTTCTGTGACTTTTCCTAACCAATGTAGATCATGGGATGCTATTAAGATCACTTGTACTGATAATTGGAGTAATATTTGCGCTAGTTGCTTTCTCCATAAAGGATCTAATCCCGTTGTTGGTTCATCTAAGACTAAAATTGTCGGTTCTAGTGCTAGAATAGATGCTAACGCTGCTAATCGTCTTTGTCCGCCTGATAGCTCGTGGGCTGAACGGTGGGCATATTGTTCTAGTCCAAACTCCGCTAATAACTGCTCTGCTTTATCCTTAGCTACTATGGGAGAAATGCCATAGTTACGCGGTCCAAAGGTAATATCTTCTAAAATTGTCGGCATAAATAGTTGATCATTGGCATCTTGAAAGCTAAAACCTATTTGTTTTCTAATGTGTGGTAAGGTTTTTGGTGTTAATGTGACACCATTAATCTTTATTTTGCCGCTTTGGGGTTGTTTAAGTCCCATTAAATTCTCTAGCAGTGTACTTTTACCTGAACCAGTTGCGCCCATTAAAGCTACACGATCGCCCACATTGAGTTTTAAGTTAATATGATCTAATACAGGCGGCTGCTGAGGATAAGCATACACCAGATTTTCTACCTCCACTATGGCTGTATGCTTGTCAGTAGTATAAATTTGGGGATTAGAAGTTAAAGATGTCAAAATTCACCACTCACATATAAATTATTTATGGTTGGGGAATAACTACAAGTAAGAACTATAAGTAATACAAGTAGCGATCATTCCCACTATTACTAGGGTAAAACGTTCTTGAGGTTTGAGGGGAGAATCTAAGGGTAATTTTCCATGATAACCACGAGTGATCATCGCCGCATAAACTCGTTCTGCTCGATCTAGAGTCCGCAGATACAATGCACCGATCATCGCCGAACTAGTATAACGTAACCATTCTCTTGGACCATTTAACCCTCTTAATTGGGCGCTACGCTGCATTTTTGCCACTTCAGCCAGTAATATTTCTAAATATTGTCCTGCTAAAATCAGGTTTTCTTGTAATTCTTGGGGTAAAGGTAAATGTTTTAAAGCGATCGCAAAACTATGGGGAGTTAATGTTAATAAAAAACTGTTCATAATGATTAAACAAATCACAGAACGAACTAACAAAAAACTCGCTCTTTCCCATCCTAAAGGTAAAGCAATTAAAGAGAGAAAAATTAATTCTGAACCCAACAAACCGCCCAACTTAGTAATAGGAACTTGTAATAAATAAGCCCAAAAAATAGCGATCGCACCATAAACAATTAAATTTTCCCACGCATAATATTTTAATAACGCTGTACCAATCACCAGGATGAGAGATATATTCAACTTCACAGGTAAGGAAAGATTAAACATTATTAGTTTTCACAATCTTAGTAATACCAAAAGCCACACCAAAACATAAACCAGATCCCAACAAACCAGCAATACTTGTTCCTATCTGTCCTAAACCTTGAATTTCGTAATCTGCTAAAGGAGTAGGAACTGCAATTCTCACATCTTCTGCTAATTTGATAAAACCCATATTTTCTGCTACCCTTTCTAAACCATCAGGCCAAGCAGAAGCAAACAAAGATAATACTCCAGCCACCAAAAAAATGCTCACAACTGGTACTAACCAACCTTGAAATTTTTGTGTTTCTCCTGGTAATAAATCCGGCCTAGCCATAATTAAATAAGTCAGAATCCCACCAGTAATTAAACCTTCACCAATACCTATTAAAATATGTACCCCCGTCATTGTTGGTAATACTACTGTAATTGGTGCTGTACCAGATAAACCTAACTCAATGGCGCAGGCTATAGCCGCTACCACCACACTAAACCCTGCCGCAATACCCCCCACTAAGGGCAACCTTTTTGCAGCCCCTCCTAGCAATTTTTCCAGGGTTTGCGTTAATATCCAACCTACCCACACACCAATCACAGCCATATTGAAAATATTTGTACCTAAAGCTGTAATTCCACCATCAGCAAATAATACAGCCTGAATAATTAACACCGTAGCAATACAGAGCATACCCGCCCAAGGACTACCTAAAATTATAGCAGCTAAAGTACCACCCAAAAGATGTCCACTTGTACCACCAGCAACGGGAAAATTAACCATTTGGGCAGCAAAAATAAACGCTGTAGTTAATCCTAAAATTGGACCCCGACGAATACCGAAAGCTGTTTGCGATCGCTTCATAGCCACAAATAAAGCCGTCATACTAGCTAAAGTTGTTACACCCGCTACGGGTACAGACACGAATCCATCTGGTATGTGCATAAAAATCCCCGTTTTCCTGTTTTCTTTATATTAATTTAATCAAGATAATTGCTATATTCTCTTATGTATAGGATGCCTTATTTTTCACTGTTTTGGTTATAAATTTGTCAATAGTTATTATAAGAAATAATATGGATTTTATACTTATTTTTTGAATTATTAATAATTATTAATATTTATGAAGTTTAGTAAAAGTAGTCAGTTATTAGCTATTAGTTATTAGTTGATAATAGGAATTTAATGATGATCAAAATACAACAACATTAAAATGAAATGAAAAGTTTAAAGCTGACTACTGACTCCTCAAAGTTAGTATTCAACTCTGATATTTGACAAATAATGAATATTTTGATACAGTAACCGTGAAAGCTGAAAGCTGACGAATGATAGCTGATAGCTCACTGTAAAAATCAAAAAGTAAAAAAATATATGGTTGGTATAGCAATAATTGGTACAGGTTTTGGTCAAAAAGTTCACATTCCTGCATTTCAAGCCCATCATAATACAGAAATTATCGCCATTTATCATCGAGACATTCACAAAGCACAAACCATAGCCAAAAATCATGATATTCCCCATGCTAGTGATAACTTAGCCGAAATTCTGCAACTACCAAAAGTAGAAGCTGTGAGTATTTCCACTCCACCATTTTTACATTATCAAATGGCCAAACAAGTCTTAGCAGCAGGAAAACATCTTTTATTAGAAAAACCCGTTACTTTAAACGCCCAAGAAGCAAAAGAACTATATCAAATAGCTAAAGATAAAAACGTTATTGCTACCGTAGACTTTGAATTTAGATTTGTACCAGCATGGCAATATTTCCATCATTTGGTAACAAGCAAATTATCAGAATATATCGGCAATATTAGATTAATTAAAATTGACTGGTTAGGTTCATCTCGCGCTGATAAATCTCGTCCTTGGAATTGGTATTCAAGTCAAGAAAAAGGAGGAGGAGCATTAGGTTCATTAGGTTCACACACTTTTGATTATATTAATTGGTTATTTGGCAAAGTAACTAAATTAAATGCCCATTTAATTACCGCAATTCCTGAAAGAATCAACCCAGAAACTGGAAAATTACAAACAGTAGAAACTGATGATACTTGTATGTTATCTCTCATATTAGAAAATAACATACCCTGTCAAATTACCATTAGTTCTGTAGTTTATGCCGAAACAACACATTGTATCGAAATTTATGGAGATAAAGGAACATTAATCTTAGCTAGTAAAAATCAAAAAGACTATATTCATGGTTTTCAAATTTGGGGATGTGAAAAAGGACAGCCTTTACAAGAAATCACAATTCCTGCACATTTTACATTTCCCAAACATTATGAAGATGGCCGTATTTGTGCTTTTTTGAGAGTGGTTGATGAATGGGTAACAGGAATTAACCATCATCAACAAATTACCCCATCTTTAAAGGAAGGAGTTTATTCTCAATTATTAATGGACTTATCCTATCAATCTCATCAATTAGGAAATTGGGTAAATGTTCCAATGTTTGATATGTCATTTATAAGAAAATAATCAGAAAATAGGTAGGGTCCGTCAGATATGATAAGTCTGTTGATTGATAGAACTTATGGAGTCTGACGCACCATGATGTAATTATTACTGCTACTATAAATCATCCCTATATTTTTCTTATCTATGAGTGTCACAAGAGTATTTTGTGTATAATAGTCCCACCAATTTACCTCCGGTATTGTACTTTTTCGGAACACCCTTGTCAAGAGTAATGGCTAAAATAACCAAAATTCGTTAGTTTTAGGACTTACGCATTGACAGAATAAAAAAATAGTGCATTGATAAATAAGGGTCGTCTAGTAATCGGTATGGGAGAATGAGAGAAATTACTAAACTCTCGACAGCACAATGCAACATAGACATCTACA
>NZ_JACJPV010000038.1 GCF_014696225.1 Anabaena sp. FACHB-1237
CAACTGGTATGAAGTACAGAGGAATCTGTTTACTTTAGTTGTACGTGAGCATATTTTTGCTAATCTTAATAGCGATCGCATGATCTAGAATACATAGATAATGTTTTTTGTCAATGCGTAAGTCCTATGGTCATCTTGAATTAAACGTGCTTTAAAACCTTCGTCGGTTTTCCAAATTATTACTTCTGAGTTATCCCCAAAAATACGACATTGCTGTAAAGTTTCTTCTCTGAACAATGGAAAATCGCATTCAGGAAATAATTTAATGGGTTCAGTAGTTGTAATCAATTTACCATTACCATGTTGAAATTTACCCCATATTACACCATCATCAGCATGAGCTAAAAGGTATTTTAATTGATGATCTTCAGCTTGTGTTTCTAGCCATACTTTTAAATCAAAATCATCTGCTATTGTCAAAATTTTGCATTTTGGTTTATTCATGATTTACCTCCTTATATAATGCAGAAACAAATTCTTCCAAAGAGTCAGCATCATTTATAACTAAATTTTCTTGTGGTGAAGATTGTACAATAGTAAATGTTGTTTTTTGTCCCTTTCTTTGTAAATTAATAGTTACATTTTTTCCTTGCAATCTCCCTCTACCAATACTGCTTGTACCTCCCACTGATAAATCACCAGTCCATAAATCTTTTAGTAATAACAGCAGTAACCCAACTTCGTAATCTTCTGGATTACGTAATTCAAGATTTAATTTTAACTGTGTATTATCTTGAGGAAATATAGGCTGTTCATTGAATAATGCACCATGCAAAGTACCCCCGCTAAAGCGGTCAATAGCTATACGATTCTGTACTAAATCTGTATAGTTTTCAATGACACTTTCATGAACAGTTAAACGACTAGCTTTTGCCTTTTGGTTATTTTGATCAATATTCTCTATTTCAGATTTATCTTTGTTATCAAGAACAAAACCAAATATTTCGTTGATAATTCGCTTTGTAATCAGGTTTTTTTTGCATTCAGTTAAAGTATTAATAATTTTTTCTGCACGATGACGTAAAACTCCAGCTAAAGATGTACCAGATAAAACAGGTTTTAATTCTCCATTACGTCGTGATTTTAAATGTACTACATCAGGTGCTTTATCACTGGATGCTTGACCAGAACGAATTAATAAAGGACTAGCAAGGGTAAATGTAGCATCAATTTTACAGAACCTACGCTGATCATCTTTTTCATCCAGAGATACATTTAATGCTTTTGTAATTGATGTATGAGTTGGATAATCAAAAAAGTGCCAATGTTCAAATTTTAACCAATCTAATCTTTGTTGATGATCTGTTAAATCAAATTGCCAAACTTGCCACTCTTTGACATGACAGCGACCAAAGCCACGATGTTTTTTGATTCCTAAACTGATTTCACCTTTTTCTAAACCTTGGAGGGCGATCGCTAATCCTTTTAGTAAGCTAGGTTCATCAGATTCTTTTTCTATCAATAACTCAAAGGATAAGGGAAATTCTGTACCTGCTTGCAGGAGTTCTAAGTCATATTTCGCTTTATCTGCTGCTGTACGAGTCACACTATTAATTTTTACACCATCTCTTAGTTCAGCTTGAATAGGAGAAGTGCTAATAGAATCATCTATGATTAAAGAACTTTGGTTTCCATCGTCAAAACCTATGGTGTTTTGCTGATTATCCTTGTCAGTCCATATCACACCAAATAAATTAGTAGCAAGGTCATCAAATTTTTCATTAACTAAATAACCATGTTGAGATTCTCGTAAATATTTCCGTATAGCACCAGCAATAGAAGCACCTGTTAAAAGAGCATGGTTACTAACACTATCTCTCAATAATGATAAGTCAGTTGGACTTTCAGAATCTCCGCTTCCTAAACAAGTTGGTGTATCTAAGATTAAATTACCTCGTATAATAATACGTTTCATAATATGACGCTGGTTACGCTGAAATTTAGTTTCTTGGTGAGATAACTGTGTCTTTGTCATTAATTATTCTCCTTTTTAGCTTTTTTTGCAACTGCCATAATAAAACGCAGAGTATATTCTCTTGCTAAATCAGAATTAGGTTGAATTTCTCGGATTACTCCAGCAACATTTACTGTTAGCTCTTGGGGATTTGGTAACCATGATTTAGAATCACCTATAGGTTTTTCAAGCCAAATTTTAATTTTCTCTTCTAGGCAGAATTGAGTTCCCGATATTTTAGTATTTCTATATTGCTCACGAGCTTTTGAAGTTAAGTTATTTAACAAATCGCAAATTGGTAAGTAAGGACAAGATTGTACATCATGAAGTGTATTCAATCCTTCTCTAGCAGCTATTTCTAGTCTAGATAATTGAGTATTGGTAATATTTCCTGTCAACTTAATATTGCTCACTTGTTTTACAAGACATTGCTCTAATCTTTCTCTTAAAATATTTTCTGCTATTTGTGCTGCTACATCATAGTATTCTTCTTCGAGGTTAATATCTAAATAAGAATCTATCTCTTTAATATTAAGATTTTCATAATTTCCTAACCAATTAATGGCAATTCTACCAAACCCATCTATACAACGTTCGCCAATTCCTTCATTTTCTAATGTTTTAATTTGTTCTTCCGTAAGTTGTGTATCAAATACAAAAACACTACCTGCACTTAAAGCAGTCATTTGAGGTAAAGGTAAACCCCATTTTCTATTAAATCCACCTACAACATTACTACTAATAAAAATATCTGTTGGTTGAGGCAACTGTATTTTTATTTTTAATTTATGTTCTAATTTGTCTTCAATTGCCTGTTTAACTGATAATGAATCAGCTGAGATTTGCCCACAGTCATTTCTAACAATAGCATCACTCAACAGAGTAACTCTTAGCTTTTGACGGTTGATTCTGTTTTTAACTTCAATTCCTATTTCAGACCATTCTTTATTTTTACCATTATCAACCTTATAAGAATCAATTTTAATTATTTTTGTGTGTCCATAACCTGCACTTTGAGAACCACCCAACCATATATCTTCTGGTTGCAATAATTTTTCAATAGTATCTGCATCATTATCTTCACATAAAATAATGCCTTGGAAAATTTGTCCAATATCTAAAGATTCATAAGTAAAAATAGCACCTTCTCCTTTTTGAATTTCTTTATTATTATCTGAATTACGTTTTATTGGTGATGAACGTCCTTTAGTGCGATCACGTAAATTATGAATATTAATTCGTCGTTTATCTTGATAAAAAATAACTTCAGAGTTATTAACTATGCAAAATTTTTTATTAATTCTTTTTAAAGATGATGTTTCTGGGATATTTTGGCTTAAATCAAGAATCTCTGTTGAAAATAGCTCTTCATCCTTATTTTGATACCAAGCAAGAGGTACAGGTAAAGTACGTTTTTCTTGTTCCTCACAAAATAGATAGGCGTTTAAATAACGGTTACTACTATTAAAAAATAATCGCTTAATTTCTTGATTAGATTCCTTGTTAATTTCCTCTGATAAAAAATCATTTGGTAATTCTGGATGACGTTTAATGTAACGACTAATTAACGCACCACGAATCATACTACCAGGAATATAAGGATAAGATACATCACTGTTAGGATCACCTTGAAATGAAGTAGCTAAAATTGGTTGTTTTGCTTCTAATAGAAAAGTAAATACTTTCATTTATTTATCACCTGTAATTGTTCCAAAATGATTTAATAAATCTGTATCTTGAGTCAGATTATTTTTTTGAGCATCATATAAACTACATTGAACATGACCACGGCCTCGATTACGTCCACTACCAAGATGTCGTAGTGCTAAAACTCCCACTACCAAAAGTGATTTCATATCTTTTGTTAGTTCTTGATCAAAAAACAAATTAGCAGTAAAACGAGCTTGAGTATTAGGGCGATCGCGTATCAAAACACGAGCAGAACGTAAACTTCCTTTATCAGATGAACCACTCTCAGGATTAATTGCTGTTTGACGACGAATGGTTGTTAGTGAATTTAGTATATCCGTTGGTGTTAACTTATTTTGTTGGTCTTTCTCCTTCTGCATTTTAATAGAAACAACTTGTGTTAATTTATGTGGTAGACAAGCATCACCAACGTGCATAATTGACATTGTTTCTAATACACTACCAGGAACACCAAATAGTTTATTTCTAACATCTAACCAATGTTTTTGGATATCATCTTTTAACAAGACAATTAGGTTATCACACTCTTCACTTAATAAGCCTTTTAGTGTACGTCCTCTTAAATAAGGAAAACCACAATCATCATGTTCAACCTCTTGATCAATTAAACCAGCAACACCGTCACCTCGACCAAAAGTTGTATCACTCAATAGTTTAATTTTTAGTTTTAATTCATCACTCATTTTTATTACCTTTTAAACCAATATAGAAATCAAGTGCTTCAATAGCATCAAAATAAACACAACGATTGTCAAACCAGCCTGAATTTTCTAAATTATCCAATTGTGATAGAGGTGGTAAAGTTTTGATTCCATAAGTGCTTGTAAACTGTTTAGTTCGATTAGAACCTTCACGAATAACTTCTCGTAAAGCAATTACTTTATTACGACGCTCTTTCCATTGTTCATTACCTTCTACATCGTCAAATTGACCATTAAAATGTTCAACTACATTAATAAAATTAGACCAATTACGCCACTGCTCATCATCTGTATCATGGTCTTTTAGACGTATTGGACGCATAATCAAATTACCTGGTGCAACTTGATATTCTCGTTGACGAATCTCTCCAAGTGAACCAATTAAACCACTAGCGGCAAAATGCCAATCAAGAGTAGAACAATAGTATTTTTGAGGTTCTTCTAATGTTTCTTTTAATCTCTCTCTTTCTTCACGAATAAAGTTTTTAGCTTCTTTATATAAATCCTCAACAATCTGGTAAGCTCTAGCAAAAGGATAATGAGTTTTGACAATACACACTCCAGCACGAGCAGTCAATTTTTCATGATCAGAAACTTTTTGATTTTCAAATTCTCTTAAATAAATTGCTGCTAACTCTAATCCTAATCTGCCATCACATACAAAAATAACATCATCACCACCAAATACCAACGGACGAAAAGGAAAGTAAAATTTACCATTTTTAGATTTTTTTAAAGAAAATTTAGCAATAGTGCCTATAACTTCTCCATTTTCTATAGAATTAGAAACTATTTCTACAACTTTCCTGAGTGCTGATATTCCGGCTTTTTCAACATCAGCAGATAGTTGACGCATATCAATAATTGCTTCTTCATCTGATTTATCTTTGCCACAATTTTGAAAACGATTTCCCATTCCGTTACCATCTGCATAAACAATAGCTACATAACTAGAATCACCTTCAGAACGACCTAAATAGTCTGTTCTATAAGGAAAATCATAAATTTCTTCATTAAAAACTTCTCCAAATTCTTTGATTAATCTTTCATTTGCATGAGAAACAACTTTTAATTTAGCTTTAGTTTCTCTAGAGATTAAATAGGTATCCTCCTCATCTCTCCTTGAATATCCCTCGCTAGTATCAACTGCTGGTAGTTGATTTGACTGACAAGTAGCTGTAACTCCTAAACCCAATAAAGGTACAGAAGCGATTCTTTCTCGTTTCTTTTTAGCTAATTCTTTTTCTAAAATATAATTGAGTTTTTCTTTGAAATTTCCTTGTCCAAATTCAAAATCTTGATAGTGAGCAACCACAATATTTAAGCCAGGTGCATCTTGTAAAACCTGCTTACTGAGAATTTCAGTGAAGCGTTTAGCGCATTGAAAATTAGCAAAAATTAAGACTGCGTTACCACCTCCTGTATAAATTATTTCTGCCGTTACATCATCATTACAAATATGAACTTCATGTAATGATTGACAGGTTGGAATATGAATTTTCTGATTGGGTTCTTTTCCTAAATCTTTCAAAGCCTTTTTAACCCATTCGTTAGTAGCTTGAGATACTAAATATGATGCACCGATATTTTCACTCAAGCGGTTACTACTAAAAACATAGTCCTGAATACCTGTAGTATCTACAACTGTAATAGTAAATTTATTCATTGTTTCCCTTATTTTTGATAATCCAATCAGCAATTTTAATTTTTATATTAGGTAAATCTTCACGGATGAATACAGCTATTTTAGGATTAGTTACAGCACCTTCCAATTGACTCTTTAGATATCTATCTATTCGTTGTCTTTTAGTTGTATCATCATCACAACAGCAAACTAGAGCCACTCTAGCTTCATCGCCACCTAATTGCTTTGCTCTAATATATGCTTCAAATAGTTTTAATTTGCACTCTTTTGGGTCTTTGCTTGTTGTGCAGGAAATAGCAAATAACTGATAATTTCGCATGAAAGCAACATCAAACTCAAATACTCCTCCTTCTGAAGTTTGACTTTTTTTCATAATGAATGACATCTGACTTTCACCAATTTGTAATTTCTTGTATTTCTCCTCTTGTGCTTTAGCTATATCTTGAATTTGACTTAATACATAATGTTCTAACCAACAGCCACTTAACCAAGCGTAAATTTGACTGAGATTATCTATCGTTTTTGATTTTTTTAATTTTACTTGATTACCATTGATGTTAAAGCAATGGTTATACTTTGGAGTATGTAAAATTTTTATTATTTCTTCATTAACTCCTACTAAACTTAGGGTTAATTCTTCATTTATCCACCATCCTTCTGAATTTTTAGCCTTTGTTAATTCTTTCTTACAAAAATTTCTCCAACTGCTTGCAATTTTATCTTCATGTTGGTAAAGTCTGACAAATTCTACTGCTAAGTCTGGAAAAATAGGTTCAGAAAGAGGAGAGAATTTGAATTCATACTTATGAAGGTTAAACAAATCTTTGAGAGAAACTTCAAGTTGAACACCTCTATGAAAAGGTTCTGGTTCTGAAGTATCTATAAATATCTCTAAAGTGCTTGCGTCAAGATAGCTAAAAACAGTATTATTTCTTTTTGAATTTAGTTCAGATATTACTCGATGAGCGTGAACTGCCATCGTATTTGTGCCGCCTGTATAATTGAGTCCAAGACTTGCATACAGTGGTATTTTTTCTGCATATAATTTAACTGTTTCATAAATTTTATAAGCATTAGATTTATTATTTTCTGTATCATCCTTATCTAAAGCTACTGGTTTAATCTTAAATCCTTTATTTTTTAACGCTTGTGTTAATCTATCTTTTTGAGATTTTGTTTGATTAGTATGAACAAGATATGCTGTACCTCCCTTATTTAGTAGCTTCATAGCAGCCACATAATTAGGTAAAGGATTTTCACCTATCAGCAAAAATAGATGGTCAACTTTGTAAGGTAGTTCATATGTACCCATGTCAGATGTATCCTCTTAGTAAAATTCATATAGTCATTATACATGGTATTGGAAGTCCCCCTTTCCAATATCTCTTACATTAGTAAGAGAGCTTGTGAATGCTCAGTTTATCATGAATATACTTTCATATACTACCCCATCTCCCAATATTTTACAGCAATTAGCTAATGTATCTCTTGATCAAGGTCACAACCTGACTTGTGCTATTAGGCTGTAGCTATTGTTGCATCGGTTATACAATGATCAAGGAATAGCTTAATACTATTTAATTTCATCCTCGTTTAGTTGATGATGGTAAAATTATTATTGAGGAGGATAATTTTGAAGAATGTTTAACTTATTCTTCGATTAACGCTGGTATTCAAGGAGAAGATATTATAATTATTTGTCAAATTGAGCAATACTTTGGTAAAGTTGTGATACTTGGATTCAGAATAGTTCGAGGGAAAAAATGATTCAACCAATTATTTTAGAAAAATTAGGCCAATTACCTGAGTCTCTCCAGACAGAGGTACTTAATTATATTGAGTTTTTGCTAGAGAAAAAAGTTAAAATTTCTCCTCAAGAAGAACCCCCTAAAAAACATCGTGTAGCAGGAACAATGAAAGGAATGTTTGTCTTACCATTACCTGATGATTTTGATCAACCTCTCGAAGATTTTAAGGAATATATGGAATAACATGAATAGATTATTATTAGATACTCATACCTTTATTTGGTTCGTTTCCAATGATGCAAATTTACCTCCATCTATTATAGATCAGATTGAATTTACAGAAGATGTTTTCTTAAGTATTGCTAGTATTTGGGAGATAGGGATTAAAGTTAATATTGGTAAGCTAACTTTACAGGGTACTTTTGAAGATATTGAATCCCAATTGATTTATAATAATATTAAGATTCTACCTTTGACGTTTTCTGATACTGTTCAATTACGTTATTTACCTTTGTATCATCGAGATCCTTTTGATCGGATTTTGATAGCACAAGCAATAAATAATTCTCTGATTTTGATTAGTCGTGATTCTGCTTTTGATGCTTATTCTATTCAGCGTTTGTGGTGATCAAGATTAACAAAAAAATAACAAAAAATTAACAAAACAATTTAAAAAAAATTAAACAAAATTATATTCAATAAGTGAAACTGAACCTTGATAGTTAGGACTTGCTGAGTAAAGTCAAAAACCAGATAAATAAAGAGTTTAATTGTCAGAAGAACAGAAAAACTTATCCTTGTTGCTGCTTAACCACTCACTCAATTTTCATTAAGTTTTTTTTCGACTTTTTCAGCAAACCCTAACTAGCAACTTGAGTTATCACACTAATTTCAAGTTAGGATATTCTGCTAACAAATCATCTGATGTTAGTGTATCTCCTGACGCTTGGGGAGTCCAAAGAATTTCAATTGCTAATAATTGTTCTCCAGACATACTACCAATTTGTTTGAGCGCTTGACGTAAATCATCAGCATTATTAATAGTAGGAAAGTTGAATTTTCCTAATGTTGCTGCTAATAATGTGACAATTATATATTCCCCTGGTCCTGAATTGATTAATGTTGTGGGATTATCGCTACTTGTTAATCTTTCTTGAGCTAATACAGATTTTAACTGATTATTAACATTAGAAAGGGTTTCTTCTTGAAATTTACTGCGTTCTGCTAATGATAAACGGTTAAATTGCGACTCAGCAGAATTTAATTTTGCTTGTTCTGTAGTAGCATTAGCATATACCCAATATTCAGGATGACGTAACAATGCTAAACTAGCCTCTTGTAAAATTTCTGTTCTTCCTTGAGGAGTATTTGTATCCGCAGTTTCAGCTATGTGGTTTAATTCAGTTTGCAAATCTCGCGCTTGTGCTAATAAACCTACTTGTAACTGAGTAATAGAAACACTAGGGTTTTCATTATAGCTTTCCCCTTCTCCACTGGTAACACGGCGGAACGTTTGTACTAAAAAATTGGCGATCGCTAAAAACACCAAAACTGACAGTAAACCACCAAAACCGCCACCAAAACCCCAAAATGGCAATAAAAAGGGAAAACCAAAACCTCCCCCATAGGGGGGATAATATCCGCCACTATTGGGTGTATTGGTACGTGGTGTATAAGTGCGAGTTGATGGCATTCTAAAAGAGCCTCCGCCTATTCTGCCACCACTACGTGCTGCTAATGCCCCATCAGCATGGACAAAAGCTACAGTCAGCATAAGGAAGCATAGGAAAGCAGTTTTGAGTATAGGTTTGATAAGTGTTTGTAGTTTTTTATTCATAAGATGTGTAATTGATTTGCGTAGTTGAGCTTTAGCTCTAAAATTTGGGCTAAAACCCAAATACATAAACTATCTTTAATCTAGCGTTTCTAAAGTTGGTTTAACGGAAAAGATTAGCATTGATAACCGTACCTGAAAACATCTTGACTTCAAGAAAACTTTGGAATTTATTAATTATTAAATACCTTGATTAACTAGAGATGGAATTAAGTATAATTATTTCCATCTCTAACATTTATCACCCGTTGTTTTTTACCTGATGCAAAGATACAGTATTAACCAAATTTTGGGTATTGACGATGGAGGTAATAGTTGGTTGAGTCAGATATATTAACCAATTGGGTTGAATACCAAAAATCAGAATAATACCTGCTAAAATTATTCCAGGTATGCGATCGCTCCAATAAACACGAGGTAAATTAATAACCTGCGCTGATAAACGTCCAAAAAAGGCACGATTTACGAGAATTAAGAAGTAAACGGCAGTTAAACCAGTTCCCAACATAGATAACAAAGTTTGTACTGGAAAAACCTCAAAACTTCCTCTAAAAATAATAAATTCAGCAATAAAACCCACCATTCCGGGTATACCTGCGCTGGCCATCACCCCCAATATCATCAATGTACCAATTACTGGCATTCCCCGTTCAGGATTTAATAATCCTTTAAGAACATCTAAATCACGACTACCTGCTTTTTTATAAACCACTCCTACTAATAGAAACATTAATGCAGAAATTAGACCATGACTGAGCATTTGCATAATAGCACCTAACACACTTAATGGTGTAGATGCCGCAGCAGCTAGTAGAATATAGCCCATGTGGCCGATAGAACTATAGGCCACCATTTTCTTCATGTCTGTTTGTGCGATGGCGCAAGAAGCACCAAATAAAACGCTTATTACCGCCCATGTAGCTAAACTAGGCGCGAGATATTCCCAAGCTTGTGGTAATAAATTCATACCAAACCGTAATAAACCATAAGTTCCCAATTTCAACAACACACCAGCCAACAACACAGAAATTGGTGTTGAGGCTTCCACATGAGCATCAGGTAGCCAAGTATGAAAAGGAACTAAGGGAATTTTAATCCCAAAGCCGATCAAAATTCCTGCCAATAACCACAACTGTGTAATTAAGGGTAAAGAATTTGTATTTAAACCTGCTAGAGCAAAATTATCTGCACCACTTAACCATACCATCCCCAGGAAACTGGCTAAAATGACGATACCAGAAAAAGCAGTATAAATGAGGAATTTAGTAGCAGCATAACCTTTTCTTGCGCCGCCCCAAATAGCAATCAGCAGATACAGAGGTATTAATTCTAACTCATAAAACAGGAAAAATAACAATAAATCCTGTGCTAAAAATGCTCCTATAACTCCCGCACTTAACAGTAATACCAACGAATAATAGAACCGAGGACGTGGTAAAGATTCATCGCTACTGTAGATGGAAATACCTGTTAATAAAGCATTAAGAATTAATAAAGGTAGAGATAAACCATCTATACCTAAATTATAATTTAAGCCAATAGCATCTATCCAAGGCAAAGACTCAGCGAATTGTTGACCAACCTGATTAGGATTAAATTGAATAGTTAGGAAAACAGTCCATATAAAAATAAAGGCTGTAAAAACTAAAGAGATAATGCGGGCTAACTTTCCCGTGATATGAGAAGGGTAAAACCCAATCAAAGCTGCACCCAATAAAGGGAGTAAAATCAATATACTTAACATGATGTCAGGGAGTAGAGTAAAAAGGAGTCAGTAAGGGTAAAGCATGATCTCATTGTTGTCAATTTAAGCTACAGATGGCTTATTGGTTTAGCTTCCACACCCGGCTAGAAATAAATTTCCAGGGTAATAACCAAAGGTTACTAAAGTAAACTAAACAAATTTAAGAAATTTGCGGCTTATTTTAGTCATCTTTAGATGAATTTTACTATTAGACACAGGAATTTATTCCCAGTCAGGTTATGGGTTTCACGTTAAGTTGACACCAATAAGCACTGCTAAACCCAAAATTCCGCACTCAAAACTAGCTAAAAGTAAATAATCCCAAGGATAAACTAATTAAGAACCCCAAAATACTAATAACAAAGAGAATAGTAAACATATAGCCTTGAGATTGACCAGAAGCGCTATATTTTAAACTTTGTCCCCCAAAAATTGTCGCAAAACCGACCAAGTTCACAATACCATCCACCAAAAAGCGATCGCACCATGCCGAAACCTGAGACAATAAACCTACAGCACTAACAATAGTCACGCGATAAATACGATCAATATAGAAATCATACCCTAACAAATCCTGTAGCATTCGCCACACTAAAATTCTCGATCTTGACCAGGCTTTATGTAAGTACATAGTTGCGCCTATTGTTACACCCATAATAGTAGAAACCACTAAACTACTCAGCACAAACCAATCTATACTTTCCCAGCTAGGTAACAAATACCACTGTTGGAGCATTAAAGGCAATAACAAAGTCAGTATAGTTAAAGTAACCATTGGTACAGCCATTTGCCAACTTACTTCAGGAGCGCGGCGGGTTTTTTGCTGTGGTTGTCCCCAAAATATCAAACGAAAGACCCTGGTTAAATTTAATGCCGTTAATCCATTAACCAACACTAACACAATAATTACCCAGGGACTCACCTTAGCTAAACCATCAGCCCAGGCCAACATTGCCCAAAAACTACCTAAAGGTAATAATGTCACCATACCCGCAGATCCCACAATAAAAGCCGTAGTTGTTGCTGGCATTTTTGACCATAAACCGCCCATTTCCGTCAAGTCTTGGGTTTGGGTAGTGTAAATAACTGAACCAGAACTCATGAATAATAGGGCTTTAGCGATCGCATGAGTTAATAATAACATAATTGCGACTCCACCCTGTTCCAACCCTACAGCTAAAAACACCAATCCCATATACGCGCTAGTTGAATGGGATAAAGCTCGCTTAATATCAATCTGTGCCAGAGAAACCAAAGTTGCACCTATAGCAGTGATTATTCCCATGATCACCAAAATATTTAAAGCCACTGGTGACATAGATAATAAAGGTTGAATCTTATATAAGATATAAGCACCTCCAGCCACAACCAAAGAATTACGCATTACCGAAGCAGGGTTAGGTCCTTCCATCGCCTCATCTAACCACAAATGCAAAGGAAACTGAGCGCATTTACCCGCAGGACCAGCAATTAAACCTAAGCATAACAAAGTAGAATTTATCGGACTTAAACTAGCCGTTTGCGCCCATTCATATAAATCAGAAAAATTTAAACTTCCTGCCAAATAAGAAAGCGAAACCACAGCCATTAATAAAAGTAAATCTCCCACACGCTTAGTTAAAAAAGCGTCCCTTGCTGCTGTCACCACCAAAGGTTGAGCATACCAAAAACCCACCAACAAATAAGTAGAAAGAGTGAGAACCTCTAACAAAGCATAACTAACAAACAGAGAATCACTAATTGCTAAACCACTCAAAGCAGCTTCAAAAAAACCCAACAGACCAAAAAACCTAGCCAAAGACCAATCTTTTTCCATATAACCGAGAGCATAAATTTGTGCTAATAGACTTAACCCAGTAATTAACACCGTTGCACCAATACTTACCACTGATAATTCCAGGGCAAAAGACAAATTAAAATCTCCCGCTTGAAACCAGGTAATAATCAAATTTTCCTGCTCTCGAATCCAAATATTTTTAAATACAATTAGACTATGGATAAAACCTACAATAGTAGTCAGCAAATTCAGGTAGGCCGCAGGTCTTTGTCCTGTGCGCTGAATAATTCCTAGTGACCAAGGTAAGGTAAAAATTGCCCCCACCAAGCTATATAAAGGCACAAGCCAACTTGTTAAAAATAGAAAGTCATTCATCTATATTTTTCCTTCACGACTCAACCTGGATTTTTTTGAACAAACTAGAAATGATCGTCTCTAAAAACAGCTTAAAGCAGATAATTTTGAGAATGAGAAATGATCTATTTTCCTCACTTCATTTATTTTAATATAACTAGGCACATTTAGTTAAAATTATCTAAATTATCTAAATAATTCAATAGTTCAATAATCCAATATAATTTTTGCTTGTTAATTATCCCACAAAACTTTTACAAATTCTGCTTTGATGAGATCACTTTTTACTGTATAATCCATTAGCCATTATTCTGCCTCATTGACAATATACAATGTATCTAGGACTTACACACAAAGTAATCAAAAACCCCATTGTTTCCTAGGGGTAATTCATGAATTACCCCTACTTTCGTGATTTTTTATGTAAATTCTGGTATCTTATGACTACTGACCACTGATAGCTGATAGCTGACTGATGACTACTACCACAAAAATTATCTTCTATTTTGTGACTAAAATATGATAAAGAAATTATTAAAGCATAGTTTGGTACTCCAGGGATCAATGAATTTCAAAGCTCCCCCAGAGCGTATAAAGTTTTGTTAAGTTTTCTTAAACTTTCTTATCACAAACTATTATAGTAATTTATGTTGCCAGGGATGCCAAGGTTTTCTATGCTTAAAGTTGGTACTATTTGATGACTCAGGATCAGCATCCCCGTCCTAAAATATCATCAACAGTGCTGAAATTGATTAAACTTGTTACTTTTTTTGAGGAGTTCTGCGATGCCAATTGCAGTTGGAATGATTGAAACTAAAGGTTTTCCCGCAGTAGTAGAAGCTGCTGATGCCATGGTGAAAGCTGCTCGTGTAACTTTAGTAGGATATGAAAAAATTGGTAGCGCTCGCGTTACAGTTATCGTTAGAGGAGATGTTTCCGAAGTACAGGCTTCCGTTGCAGCAGGTATAGAAGCAGCTAAAAGAGTTCATGGTGGTGAAGTAGTATCCACACATATTATCGCTCGTCCCCATGAAAACTTAGAATATGTATTGCCAATTCGCTATACAGAAGCAGTAGAACAGTTTCGTACCTAATACTGTATAAACAGTGCGTAAAAAGTAATTATCAAAGTCCGATTGTCTTAATCACCAATTTTGACAAAACAATCTAACTTGAACTTGATTTGAATTTAACTTAAAAGGAAAAAAAATGTCAATTGCAGTAGGAATGGTAGAAACACTAGGTTTCCCCGCAGTAGTAGAAGCGGCAGATGCTATGGTGAAAGCAGCGCGTGTAACCTTAGTAGGATACGAAAAAATCGGTAGTGGTCGCGTTACAGTTATAGTTAGAGGAGACGTATCTGAAGTACAGGCTTCCGTAGCAGCAGGTGTAGAGAACGTAAAACGTGTTAATGGTGGACAAGTATTATCCACACACATTATTGCCCGTCCTCATGAAAACTTAGAATATGTACTACCAATTCGGTATACCGAAGATGTAGAACAATTCCGGGAAGGTGTAAGTTCCATTCGTCTGGGTAGAAGACCATAAATAAATTCTAGTTAATCTAGTTAATGTGTAAATAATGCAAATTGCCAAAGTACGTGGCACAGTAGTTAGCACCCAAAAAGATCCTAGTCTCAGGGGTGTAAAACTGCTGATGTTGCAATTAGTGGATGAAAATGGCAATCTCCTACCAGAATATGAGGTAGCTGCCGATAACAGCGTAGGAGCAGGCTTAGATGAGTGGGTACTCGTCAGTCGCGGTAGCGCGGCCAGACAAATTTCTGGTAATGAACAGCGTCCCTTAGATTCTTTAGTTGTAGCGATAATTGATACAATTTACGTAGAAGATCGTCAAATTTACAGCAAAAAAGATCAGTATAGATAGTTAAGTGAAAGCAAGTAAAAAGCAGGGAGCAGGAAGAGTAAAAAATTCAACTCCTAAAAGCTAACCAGTGATAGCTGACCACTAACTACTAAATAAATAGCACATCTTATGGAGGAATTTCACCATGGTAGTCCGCAGCACGGCGGCGCCCCCAACCCCGTGGTCTAAAACTTTAGCAGAACCAGATATTCATAATAGTGCTTTTGTACATTCTTCCTCTAATTTAATTGGTGATGTACATCTTGGTGCAAATGTGATTATTGCTCCTGGTACTTCCATTAGAGCCGACGAAGGAACACCTTTTTATATTGGTGAAAATACTAATATTCAAGATGGTGTAGTCATTCATGGATTGGAGCAAGGTAGAGTAGTTGGTGATGATGGTAACAACTACTCAGTATGGATTGGTAAAGATGCTTCTATTACCCACATGGCACTGATTCACGGACCAGCTTATGTTGGGGATCATTGCTTTATTGGTTTTCGCTCTACAGTATTTAATGCTAGAGTCGGTGCAGGCTGCATTGTGATGATGCACGCTTTGATACAAGATGTAGAAATTCCTCCTGGAAAATACGTAGCTTCAGGAACGATTATCACTACGCAACAACAAGCGGATCGTTTGCCAGATGTACAAGCGCAGGATCAGCAATTTGCTCATCATGTGGTGGGTATAAATCAGGCTTTGCGGGCTGGTTATCGCTGTGCTGAGGATCTGAAGTGTATTACTCCAATCAGAGATGAATTGGAAAAAACTTATACAAGTATTACTGTTGAAGAATTTGAAAGGAGTAGTGACGTGTCCAAGTTAGGTGCAGATGTAGTAGAACAGATACGGTATTTACTACAACAGGGATTTAGAATTGGTACAGAACACGTAGATGCACGTCGTTTCCGTACTGGTTCATGGCAAAGTTGTCAACCTATTGATACTCGCTCAGTAAATGATGCGATCGCTGCGTTAGAATCTTGTTTAGCAGATCATAGTGGTGAATATGTACGTTTGTTTGGCATTGACAATGGCAAAAAACGAGTATTAGAAACCATTATTCAACGTCCTGATGGTGTAGTAGCCAATACCGCCATTAAAACTCCTACAACTGCGTCCTATAGCAGCTACAGTAATAATGGCAATGGAGCAGTTGCTAGTGGTAGCCTCAGCGCAGAAACCATTAGTCAAATTCAGCAACTTTTAGCTAACGGTTACAAAATTGGTACAGAACACGTAGATGAGCGTCGTTTCCGCACAGGAACATGGCAAAGTTGTCAACCTATTGAAACCAAATCTACCAATGAAGTAATTGCAGCCTTAGAAGAATGCATGGTATCTCATCAAGGCGAATATATCCGCCTAATTGGAATTGACAGCAAAGCTAAACGTCGGGTATTAGAAACGATCATTCAACGTCCAGGTGGTGTAGTAGTTACCTCTAGCAGTAAACCAGCATTAAAATCCGTAGGTGGTTCTACAGCCACAGCTACCGCTACCAGCAGTAAACTAGGTGCAGATGTACTAGATCAACTACGTCAATTATTGACAGGTGGATTTAAGATTACAGTGGAACACGTAGACGCGCGTCGTTTCCGTACCGGAACATGGGCAACTGCGGGACAAGTACAAGCAAGTAATGAAAGAGAAGCGATCGCTATATTAGAAAGCTACCTTTCTGAATACGCTGGCGAATATGTACGTTTAATTGGTATTGATACAGCCGCTAAACGTCGCGTTGTAGAAGCAATTATTCAGCGTCCATAAAGAATTGACAATTGATAATTGATAATTGTCAATTGTCAATTGTCCATTATCCATTGTCAATTATATTTAAGGTCATAAATTCCATGTCACAGGCGCTACTACGCCTCGGCGATAACTTTAACTCTTATATTAATGGTGAAGTCATAATTCATCCCACTGCTGTCATTGCCCCAGGAGTAATTCTCCAAGCAGCTAACAATAGTAAAATTGTCATTGGCGCTGGTGTTTGTATCGGAATGGGGTCTATTATTCAAGTTAATGAGGGTATCATAGAAATAGAAGCAGGAGCAAATTTAGGATCAGGCTTTTTGATGGTTGGTGCAGGTAAAATTGGTAGTAATGCTTGTATTGGTGCAGCAACAACAGTATTTAACTGTTCCATAGCATCAGGACAAGTAATAGCGCCAGGTTCAATCGTGGGAGATAAAAGTCGGGAAAATGCCATTATTATGGTGACAGAAACACCACCATCTGATGATATTCCCGATAGCACAGATTCTCCAGAAAGTCAAGTAGAAGAACAAATAAAAACAGAGATAAAAGAACAGATAGAGGAACAACCACAGGAAACAGTAACTTCCACCACAGAATTTATTGCTGGTGGCTTTATGAGATTCAAGTCTAAATCTACCACAGTATCAACACCATCACCCACGCCAAAAAGTCAATCTCCTCCCCTTGAAGATAACCCGAACCAAACCAATGATTCACCATCTGAGCAAAACATACCACAAGAAATAGAAACTACCACAGCAGAATTAGAAACCCAAGAGTCTGTAGCAAAAACTATAGGTAGTTTAGGTACGCAAATTTATGGTAAAAGTAGTATTAACAGACTGTTGATTACATTGTTTCCCCATCGCCAATCTTTAAGTGAAGAAGATGAAAGCTAAAATTTCCAGCTTTGCTTATTTGCGTGAAACATAATTATGGAGCATAATTTAACATGGAAACATATAATCAACGGGCTTTAAGTACCATTCATGCACCACAACGCCAAAACAATTTTAAAGATACTGCTTTAGGATTGATCTCTACTTTGAGTTTTCCATCCATCGTAGGTATAGCTGACAATATGTTAAAGTCGGCAGGAGTCCATTTAGTGGGTTATGAAAAAATTGGTAGTGGACATTGTACCGCCATAATTCGTGGTGGAATTTCTGATGTGCGTTTAGCTATAGAAACTGGGATACAGACAGCTAAACAATATGATCAACCTGCTTCTAGTTTAGTTATTCCTCGTCCCTATCCTAACCTAGATATTGTATTACCCATTAACCGTTGGCATCAACACTTCCATCAAAGTGGTCATAGTCGTTTAAGTAATCAAGCGATTGGTTTAGTAGAAACTCGTGGTTTTCCCGCTATGGTGGGTGCTTGTGATGCTATGTTAAAATCTGCTGATGTCCATTTAGCATCCTATGAGAAAATTGGTGCAGGGTTATGTACTGCTATTATTCGTGGTACAGTCTCCAATGTGGCCGTAGCTGTGGAAGCAGGAATGGCAGAAGCAGAGCGCATAGGCGAGCTTAATGCAGCTATGATTATTCCTAGACCTTTAGAAGAACTAGAAGAAACTTTACCAGTGGCTAGTTGTTGGGTTGAAGAAAGTCAACCTGTAAATATTCCCATAAATATTCCTGTGAATATTAAGGAGAAAATTACAGATGTAGAAGCAGTAGAATTACCAGATTTAGCTAAGTTACCGGTTAAGATTAAGGAAGAAATATGGCGTGATGAATAGGAGTTGTTGCTAATATTAATCACTCAAAAACTATTACTCAAAAACCGGGGATAAATGCTATAATTACTCTACAATAAATATTGTTAGGACTTACGCAACTGTCACACTAAAAAATCTGTTGTAGGCTGGTTCAGATATGAACAATTTAGTTATTTACATGATTTATACTGTCTGACGTAGTTGGTGAGCTTGTCGAACCACACCCTATCAATATGCCAGTTGCGTAAGTCCTGATTGTAAAACATCTAAAAATATCATATTAAATTAATATGTAGTAAAATATCCATTGATTCTTTCAATGGTATATATGATATATAAATAAAATATTATAAAATATAATGTTAAATAATGTGAGAATTTTGTAAAAATGCACAAGATAAATAATGATTTTACTAGTAAAATGCTACCAGAATATTTTTAGTAAAAAGCTACTGAAAATTCTAAAACTTTAAGAAGTTATTGGTGTAATATATGAAAGTAAAAGAAGTCATCAATTTAATTGAGTCAGATGGCTGGTATCTTGTGGCCACTGAAGGTAGTCATCGTCAATTTAAACATCCAGTAAAACATGGTAAAGTAACGGTATCGGGTGAAATGAGGAATGATCTCAAAAAAGGGGTGTTAGGTAGTATTCTTAAACAAGCAGGACTGAAATAATGGATAAATATCTGATTGTTGTAGAAAAAAGTGACACAGGATTTTCCGCATACTCCCCGGATGTCTGGGGTTGTATTGCTACAGGGGAGACACTGGAAGAAACTGTAGAAAATATGCGTTCAGCCTTAATTTTTCATTTTCAAGATATTACATCACTTCCCCAACCTCGTGGAATAGATTCTTATTTGGATGCTTTACGAGAGTCGGAGGGGGAGGAATTTTATCTTACACATATTGGGGTGGGAATTTTAACATAATTACATAAATACAAGATGAATAGACATCAAGATATCAAAACATGAAAAGACAATGTTGACAAAAATCCAAACTTGCGATACAGTACTTTTATAGTGCGGATCTGTGTCCACATATATACTAAAATTTTTATCAATCACTATCTTCACGTCGAAAAAATATCATTATCCATCCTGAAAATGCTTTCATCCTGGATACCCTGATTCTGACAATTAATGACAACAACAAAATAGAATAAAGCTAATTAACAGTAACTGAAAAGCTAACAATTACTAACAATTACCTACTTATGCTTACTGTGCAAAGTCACACCTCTATGGTAACAATATTGCAATTTGGTGGTAAAATATCTGGCGTTGGTGAACTCAGGTACGAAATTGAGAAATTCAAAATTTGAAACTTTGCGTCTAACGCAAGTGCTTCGCTGATGGCCTAAATAAATGTCATACCCCAATTCAGCAATGCCACATATCTTCATACTACTAAGATTAAGGTTTTTTGTATCGGTACGTTATGAACGCACCCTACAATTTAAGATTAGACAACTATTTCCGCCAAATGACTAAATTTTAATCTCTCATATTCCACATCTACAAAAATTGTATCTCCATCACTGAAATCTCCCCGCAAAATAGCTTTCGCAATTTGTGTTTCCAATTCTCTTTGAATGGCTCGCTTAAGCGGTCTTGCTCCAAAAACAGGATCATATCCCACATCAGCAAGGAAATCTAAAGCAGATTCAGAAAGTTTTAACGACATTTTTCGCTCAGTTAATCTTTCTTGTAATCTCATGACTTGCAATTGTACAATATTGCGTAGTTCTGATTTTTGTAAGCTATGGAAAATAATTAGTTCATCCAAACGGTTAAGAAATTCTGGCCGGAAACTATTTCTCATTGCTTCCATGACTCGTATTCGCATTTCATCATAACGGTTATCGTCTCCAGCCAAATCAAGTATATATTGAGAACCAATATTACTAGTCATGATGATAATACTATTTTTAAAGTCTACTGTACGTCCTTGAGAGTCCGTTACTCTTCCATCATCAAGAATTTGCAAGAAGATGTTAAATACATCAGGATGTGCCTTTTCAATCTCATCAAATAATATCACTGCATAGGGACGACGACGTATTGCTTCTGTAAGCTGTCCTCCTTCCTCATATCCTACATATCCTGGAGGCGCACCAATTAATCGAGATACAGCGTGTTTTTCCATGTATTCGGACATATCAATTCTGACTAGTGCTTCCTCCGTGTCAAACATATAAGCCGCTAATGCTTTAGCTAATTCGGTTTTACCTACTCCTGTGGGTCCAAGAAAAACAAAGCTGGCTATAGGACGATTAGGATCTGAAAGTCCAGCGCGAGAGCGTTGAATAGCATCTGCTACAGCTGTAACTGCTTCATGCTGTCCAATGACACGACGATGAAGTTCAGCTTCTAAATGTAGTAGTTTCTCTTTTTCTGACTCTACTAGTTTGCTGATGGGTATACCAGTCCATTTAGAAATGATTTCCGCAATATCTGCTTCTGTGACTTCTTCCCGTAATAAAGATTTTCCTGTGCCCTGAGTTTGAGAAAGTTCACTTTCGATGGTTTCTAGTTGTTTGTGTAACTGTGTCAGTTTACCGTATTTTAATTCAGCAGCGCGGTTTAGATCATAGTTTCTTTCGGCTTGTTGAATTTCTAAGTTTACACGATCTATTTCTTCTTTAATAGATTGTATTTTGGTAATAATATCTTTCTCTGATTGCCATTGTGTGTTTAGGGTACGTTGATCTTCTTTGAAATCAGCTAATTCTTTATCTAATCTTTCTAAACGTTCACGGGATGCGGGATCACTTTCTTTTTGTAATGAAAGTTTCTCCATTTCTAATTGCAGGATTTTTCGGTCTATTTCGTCTAATTCCTCTGGTTTTGAGGTAATTTCCATTTTTAAGCGTGCGGCTGCTTCATCAACTAGGTCTATAGCTTTATCTGGTAGGAAGCGATCGCTAATATATCTATTAGATAAGGTAGCAGCAGCAACTAATGAACTATCAGAAATTCTTACACCATGATGTACTTCATAACGTTCTTTCAATCCTCGCAAAATAGAAATAGTATCTTGTACATCAGGCTGATCTACATATACTTGTTGAAAACGTCTTTCTAGTGCTGCATCTTTTTCTATATATTTCCGGTACTCGTCTAAAGTTGTTGCACCAATACAGCGTAATTCACCCCTGGCTAACATAGGTTTTAATAAATTACCTGCATCCATCGCTCCTTGAGTAGCCCCAGCACCAACCACAGTATGGATTTCATCAATAAATAATACTATATTGCCGCCAGATTCAGTAACTTCTTTTAATACCGCTTTCAGTCGTTCTTCAAATTCTCCTCGGAATTTTGCTCCCGCTATTAACGCACCCATATCCAATGCTATGAGTTTACGATCTTTGAGAGACTGGGGAACATCTCCTGCGACTATACGTTGTGCTAAACCTTCAGCAATAGCGGTTTTACCTACTCCTGGTTCACCAATTAACACAGGGTTATTTTTCGTGCGGCGTGATAAAATTTGTACAGTGCGGCGAATTTCGTCATCTCGGCCAATTACAGGATCTAGTTTACCTTCACGAGCAGCCTGAGTGAGATCCCGTCCGTATTTTTCTAAAGATTGATATTTACCTTCTGGATTTTGATCTGTCACGGTTTGATTTCCCCGAATTTGTTTAATAATAAGTTTAAGTTTGCCTTCATCTAACCCAAATTCCTGGAGTAGACTTTTACCAAAGCGATCATCTTTGGCATAACTTAATAATAAATGTTCTATGGAGATATATTCATCTTTAAATTCTTGACGATATTTTTCTGATCTATCTAAGAGTGTATCTAAACCTTTACCTAAGTATACCGAACTACTACCTCCAGATACCTTGGGTTGACGCTGGATAAATTGTTCTGTACGTTCACGGATTTTTGACAGGTTAGCACCTGCTTTAGTAAATATGGCATTTGCCAAACCGTCTTGTTCTAAGAGTGCTTTGAAAAGATGTTCGGTTTCCAGTTGTTGCTGTTGGTATTGTTTAGCGATGTCGGGAGTTTGGGCGATCGCTTCCCAGGCTTTTTCTGTAAACTGATTAGGGTTAGTTGGTTGCATAGTGTTTTTTCATAACTGACTCATTATTGATTGATTATAAAAATAGTTGATAATTAATCAAGATCGGTCTTCACGCTGTAAACTGTAGTATTTACCAGGATTTAGTTTACCATGTGTGGATGTTGTGTGATTTACAACAATAGGTTAAAGATGGCTTGGTTGCTTTATAGCTTGACCTTTTAATTACTTTTAATTTTAATTACTTTTAATTAGTTGGAATAGCTAAATTACTTTGATTTTAAATACTAAGAATGTAAAAATACAAGAAGATGATCCCACAAGCATTAAGTATTTTTAACAAAAAAGGACATTCATTTACTAGTGAAAAATAAGATCCGCGACTTCTTGAGTAATTTGGGGATCTGAATCTTTTAATAGTTGACGGTAATCAGAAAATTTATTATATTAGAAATATTTATTAGTTGAAAAAATAGCATTAAAAGTGAGTTTAATAATATGACAGAATTAACATCAAAACAACCAAGAAGAAGAGGCAGAATTTTTCCTGAATTGACTTTATCACCGGAAGAATTAGCTAAACGTAAAGCTGAAAATGAGGCTGAATATAAACGTTATCGGGCAATTTTTGAAAGAGTGCGTCCTGAGTTGATTCAAGAACATTATGGTTGGTATATTGCCATTGAATTAAATAGTGGTGATTATGTAATTGATCAAGATGTGGATATTGCCCATAAAAAAGCTCTCGAAAAATTCCCAAATGCTGATCATTGTGTTTTTCGTTTGAATGAATCTGGAGCAACTGGGACAATATGATACAAGGTATATTTGGTGAAAAGGGTAAGCTATTTTTTGAAATTGATTTAGTTACTAATGATGGTTTATTTTTGCCTATAGATGCCCTTTTAGATACTGGTTTTACAGGCTTTTTAGCGATGAATAAACAAGATTTAGATAGTCTTGGTTGGGGTTATTTAGGACGAGAACCTTTACAAACAGCAAAGGGAGAAGTTGAGTTTCAAAAATATTTAGGTAAGGTGATTTTGGATAATCAAGAGTATGAAATTCCTGTTTATACTGGGGATGAATTGACGGAAATTTTATTGGGTTCTGCATGGTTGGAATTTTTGCCTTTAGTGGTGAATTTTCCACAGGGGATTTTGACTTTGGGATGATTCTTGAGTCTTAAAATAATAGTAAAAATGGAGTTTAAAAATATGACACAGTTAACATCAAAACAACCAAGAAGAAGAGGCAGAATTTTTCCTGAATTGACTTTATCACCAGAAGAATTAGCTAAACGTGAAGCAGAAAGAGCAGCATTTCATCAACGTTGCTGGGCAATTTTTCAGCGTTTACTTCCTGAATTGATGCAAGATTATTATAATTGGTATATTGCAGTAGAACCAGATAGTGGTGATTATTTTGTTGATCAAAATATGGAAGTTGCTAGTAAAAAAGCAAGGGAAAAATATCGTCATGTTATACATTTTTTATTTCGTATTAATGAAACTGGAGTAACAGGTAGAATATGATACAGGGTTTTTTAATTAATTTGTAAGTCCCGCAAATAGTAAAATCTATCATTTTTCCCATTATCTGATTTTTCTCTTCCTAAATAACCTGCTAATGGTGATGATAATTCTATTAATAAATCATGGACTATTTCATCTGTTAAGTTAGATTTATTAATCGCGTTATATTGAGTGCGAATTTCCATCACTGTCACAGCTATTTGATTATTTGCTTTAGGAATTTCTTTCACTGCTTGAATAATCAGCGATCGCAATTTTATCTCTTTTTTTACTTTATCAATATATTCATTAATTTTATCATCGGCTGCTTCTCCAAAAGGTTCTTTTTCTAAATAGGGTTTTAAATTCAATATTGAACTCTTTCAGTCTCTTTTTCCGAGGCGTGCAATGTTTTTTTTAGGCTAATTTGCATCTTCTGTAACATCCGCTGTAGATATACTAATTGTTATTCCTGTTCTTTCTTGAATAATTAAGCGAATTTCTTCCAAGGTGGCATCATTCTTGTCTTCAACTATTTCTTGGAGAATATTCAGTTGTTCAGGATTTAGCTTTGTAGGAGTTTGTTTTATCCTCTGTTTGGGCGCAATACTTTGTGTTTCTCTATATTGCTTTAGTAATTTCTCTACAAAACTTAAACTTACACAAAATCTTTTTGCTAATTGACGTTGTGATATTCCACTTTCCAAGTATGTATCAAATATTTTTTTGCGAAAATCGAGAGAATATGCTTTCATTTTTACTCCTAATGTAGATCGACAGCCTTATCTTAATTAGTGTACCTCATTAGACTGGGAAATGCTATATTATCCTGTAAATACTGTTTATTTTCCTAATATTCCTCATCACAATCTCAACTTGTCCCAATAAAAAGCAACAGAGAATTTACGTAAATTAACGAAACATTTCTCAACAAAAATATTCTCAACTTTAGAAAAATTGCTGGTTATAAACCGCATTCACACAAATAAAACCCACCTGGGTGGGTTCAATTTCCGTTAGTTCGCGTAGGCGGACTTTGATTGTGTAGACGCGAATTATATTCGCCTATTATTCATTGATTGTGTAGATGCGAATTACATTCGCCTTATATTCTGATACTCTCGCCTAAGATTAACCTAAAATCTCTAACGCCCGCTCAATATTATTCCTCACAACCGCCGCCGAATTATGTAAAGCAGTTTTTTCTTCTGGAGAAATATAGACTTCAATAATTCTTTGTACTCCCTCACATCCTAAAAAACAAGGTACACCCATAACCACATCTTTTAACCCATATTCTCCCTCTAAATAGGTGGCCATTGGTAATAAACGAGACTCATTTAATAAAATAGATTCTATCATAATAGAAGTAGCAGAAGCAGGAGCAAAAAAAGCTCCTCCAGTTTGCATTAATTCCACAATTTCTAATCCCCCATTGCGAGTTCTATCAATTAATTTATCAATGGTTTCTTGATCTAACAATTCAGTAATAGGAATACCATTAACAGTGGCATATTGCGCTAAAGGTAACATAGAATCGCCATGAGTTCCTAACACCATTGCCTTTACATTTGCAGGTAAAACCCCTAATTCTAAAGCAATAAAAGTTTCAAATCTTGCAGAATCTAAAACTCCCGCCATCCCCATAACTCGATGTTTTGGTAAACCTGTAAATTGCCAAGTTAAATAAGTCATTACCTCCAAAGGATTGGTAATAACTATAAAAATTGCATTAGGAGAATAAGCGATCGCATTTTTTGCAGATTCTACCACAATTTGGGCATTTACTCTTAACAAATCATCTCTTGTCATCCCCGGTTTACGAGGAAAACCCGCCGCAATTACCACAATATCAGAATTAGCAGTATCTTCATATTTATTAGTACCAATAATTTGGCGATTATGAGACTCAATACTTCGAGCTTCTAACAAATCTAAAGCTAAACCAGCAGGCATACCAGATACAATATCTAATAGTATTACATCAGCCAAATTTTTCTCAACAATCCGTTGTGCTAATGTACTACCAACCCTACCCGCACCAATAATAGTTACACAAGGAGAACGAAACATCATAAAATCAGTAATAAATAATCATATACGTAGGGTGTGTTAGCGGTAGCGTAACGCACCCTACAAATACTACTATCGTGCATTACGGCTTTGCCTAACACACCATACAAATACTACTATGGTACGTTATTGCTTGCCTAACACACCCTACAAATACTACAAATGTTACTATGGTGCGTTACGGCTTTGCCTAACACACCCTACAAATACTATCAGCAGTCAGGTAAAATTAATTATTTAACTTCTGTCAATTGCTCTAACTTTAACCATATATTTGGAGTAGGAACTTGTCCAAATTTTACCAAAGCATAATCACCTTTTAAATCTACAATTTCCCCTGGAGTTTCAAATAAATAATTAGGAAACCGAGTGTCACTAGCTTTAGCTTCTAAACTAGCTTCTAACTTTTCTCGAATCGCATGAACCATCACACCTTTTTTAATTGCCATAAAGTCCCCTTTCTTGAATTTGATAACTTAGGATTTTGTATTTATTGATGATACCATATATTTGATTAATATTCCCCATCACCAAGCACCAATTCTCTATCGTTGACATTGACAACAAAAATGGCTAGAACGTCCTCCTAATTTAATCCGTTCAATGATATTACCACAAACTTTACAAGGTTCTCCCATCCGATTATAAACCCAAGCCTCACCACCATAATTACCATTAACACCTTTAACATTTAAGAAATTGCTAAAAGTAGTACCTCCAGCAGCAATACTAGCTGATAAAACTTCAATAATTGCAGTTCTTAATAGTTCAATTTGTGATAGTTGCAAATTTGCACTGATAGTAGTTGGTAAAATACCACTTTTAAACAAAGCCTCGTCTGCATAGATATTACCCAATCCTGCTACCATGGATTGATCTAATAAATTTGTTTTAATTGCACGACGAGATTTTTGTAATTTATCCGCTAAATATGTCACTGTAAACTCAGAGGAAAAAGGATCTACCGCCAATTTTCCTAAACCAGTAATAATACTTTCTATGGCTGTATTTTTAGGAACATACCACATTTGTCCAAAAGTACGCTGATCTACAAAACGTAATTCTTTCTGCTTACCAAAAAATAATCTTACCCTTGTATGTTTATGTAAAGGTTCATCTTGATTTAACCATAACAATTGTCCTGTCATTCGCAAATGCACACCTAACCAAGAACCTTGATTAAGTTCAGCTAGTAAATACTTACCTCGACGATGCCAATTAACAATGATACTTTCTTTAACTCTATCAATAAACTCATTAATACAAAACGGGTAGGCGATAGTACGTTGTAATAACACATCGCCTCCCGTAAGTTCTTGATCGAGGGTTAATTGATTTAAACCTCTTTTAACAGTTTCAACTTCAGGCAATTCAGGCATTAGCGCGAATAATTTTCTAGGGGGATAATTAAAATTAGAGTTTTATTATCTCATGAAAAGATCCCCCAGAAACGGACGCTATTACTTAGCTTTAGCTGGTGGTGGTGCAACTTCTACTAATTCATCCAACGCAAAGTTATTGGTAGCGATATCGTTGTAGTTGACTTTATCAAAACGCACGATGACAGGGTACTTGATACCGCTTTTGTCTACAGAAGCAACAGTACCAACTTCCTGAAACCAGTAGGATTCTGGGCGAAGAATGCGTACTTTAGATCCACGTTGAACCATGAGTAATATCCCTTTGTGTTGATGAATGGGCAATAGATTAAAGCTATTTCTTCCCACTTTACAATGACAATGTGTGAGCTTGTTGTTTTGTTAAGTTATTTATCAATTTTTGAGGAGTCGAGAGTTGGGAGATTATTGTACCAATCACCAATCACCAACACCACTTGACAAATTATCCAAAATCGAGTAACTTCAATCGCAAACACTACTTTTACCTTAGTCTATGTCTTTCTTAATACAAAAACACTACCTTCATTACCTCTGCCAATTCGCAGATCATTATCTATATAAGTGATATCTAACCATCCTTGTCGGTCTGTATTAATGGGAACATCAACAGCCAAGAACTTTTTCTCTGATTCAATTTGGGAAATAAAGTCACCCGGAGATGTATAACCTATTAGACGCTGCAAACCAATAATAGAACGTTGAAATTTTACATTGACACGACGTTCTGTAACTGGTGAAAACTTAGCAACAACACTAACTAATCCTTCAAAAAAAGGAATGGTATACAATTCAGCTATATTATATACGCTGTTAGTTCGTACCCTAATACATTGGTAAACTGTACCAAGTTTGCATAGCGGTAGGCCATCTATATTCAATAGGTCCTTACTTGTGGTGTAGATTAATTGCCAATTACCATCCAATAAATGAGTAGCTTCTAATGGTCGGGGAGTAGGGTTAAAATCTTCTAGGTTGGCTATAGCTGCTAAAATAGCTTGTTTTTGGGCTGTAGTAGCCAATAAACCGCGATTTGTGCCAGCAATAGCATCTATCAGGGTAGATTTACCAATCATGCTCATATACCTCTATATGGGAAAATATCAATGTAAATATATTATTAGTGTCATCCATCTATAATCATAGAAAACATTGATAATGCTTTCCTGAATACAATTCCATAATCAAAGTAAAATTTAGATTTAATTCGGATTATGCAAGAAAAGACTTGTAGGAAGGATCAAATTAATTGATATCAAATGATAAACTCTTAATGTCTAGTTACATATACTCTATTGTATCGTCGTTAATATGTTAGATTCTCCTTTACGTGAAGCACCGAGAAACCAACGTGCAGCAGTGATTCCTTTAAAACAGGAATCTTCAATGATTGACTGGTTGATTAGTACAGGACGATTAACAGCCCGTGATGCCCATGATAAAGATTTACGAGAAGATGAAGAAGAGGTAATCTCCGATTTCTTGGGCGGAGAAGATGGAATTGCCGATTTAGATTATGATGACGATGATGATATGCCTATAAGTGAAGATGATTAAGGAAGGCTGTCAGTGGTAAGTACGGGTTTAGCAGTGTTAAACCCAGTAGCAGTGGCGAACGGCGGTTCGCCTGTATAATACTCACCAAACTCAAAGCTAATAACTGAAAGCTAAGTAAAAATATTTTTGGGGTACTAATGATTTAGAATATTCCCCATTGTTTGTTAAATTTTTTCATGTGGAGTGAAGGAACATTTTTTGTGGACGCTAAATTATCTCCTAATCGAAGTTTGAATCTTTCTGGTATTGGTTTGGCCTCAGTATTAGCCCTCTTGCTGACGGCCACCTCAATAATTTTAGATGGAATAGGAAATAGAAATCCTTTACAGATCACTTCCCTTAGTTTACCCTTATTGTTATCTGCTGCTGGTGCAGGCATTTTAGGACAATGGGTAATACCAGTATTACAAGCACTGAAAACTGGCCAAATTATTCGAGAAGATGGACCCCAAGCACATCTGAAAAAAGCCGGTACTCCCACAATGGGAGGAATATTTTTTATCCCCGTGGCTGTGGTAGTTGCTTGTATATTGTCTGACTTTAACCAAGATGTATTAGCAGTATCAGCTTTAACCCTGAGTTATGGTTTAATAGGTTGGATTGATGACTGGCAAATTTTACGCCGTAAGTCTAACAAAGGGATTTCGCCTAAAATGAAATTAATGTTACAAATCATCTTTGCAACATTGTTTTGTGGATGGTTAATATTAAAAGGTGATTTTAGTATAACAAATATTCATTTACCTTGGCTGGGTTTATCATTACCTTTAGGATTATTATTTTGGCCTTTAGCTGGTTTTGTGTTGGTAGCAGAAAGCAATGCTACTAATTTAACAGATGGTATTGATGGTTTAGCAGCAGGAACAGTGGCGATCGCTATTTTTGCACTAGGAGTAATTATAGCGTCTACATCACCAGAGTTAATGGTTTTCTGTGCCGCAGTCAGTGGTAGTTGTTTAGGATTTTTAGCCCATAACCGTAACCCAGCACGGGTATTCATGGGAGATACGGGTTCATTAGCTTTAGGTGGTGCTTTAGCCGCAGTAGCGTTAATAACTAACACCTTACCAGCGTTATTTGTTCTGAGTGGAATATTCTTTGTCGAAACCCTTTCTGTAATGGCGCAAGTTGGTTATTATAAAGCTACTAAAGGACCCGATGGTAAAGGTAAAAGATTGTTAAAAATGGCACCTTTACATCATCATTTAGAGTTAACAGGTTGGTCAGAACTAAAAGTAGTAGGAGTGTTTTATATCATTGCCGCAATTTTGGCTGTTTTAGTTGCGCTTTAACCGTAAATTACCGTAGTTGTGCTGAATAACTAATGGACATCTTGTGGTAATTAAGTCTGTATAATTTGAAACCCCTTCTAGGGACAATTCATGAATTGTCCCTACTATTATTTTTACAAGATGTGTGATAGTGCTATAGTAGAACTAAATAGTATAATTAAGCTATTGTGCTGCTAATTTCGATAATGAATGCAAGCAAGATGCTTGCGCCACTGTAATTTTAGGTTTTGTAGTTATACAGTGAGTCCTTAAGTGATCAAATTAAGTGATCAAAATTTCAAAAGCGATCGCCATTGCTGCCAACTTTGTTGTATCAATACCACGAACATCATCTGGGAGTTTCCCTGTCGCCCCTTCAATGCCGTTACGAGTACCTGCATCTAAATCTTTTATATTTATGAATTTGCGCGCGTACCCACAGACAGGGAATAGGGAATTTTCCTATTCCCTCGCTTGTTAATTTTCCCCTTCTTCTATTTCTCCAGTATCTCCTGTATCTGAAGGAACAATAGCGACACCAGTAATTGCGTCCTCCTCGTCTAGTTTCTGCACTCTTACACCTGTAGCTGACCGTGATTGAATAGAAATGGCATTAACCGCTTGACGAATAATAATACCTCTATTTGTAGCCATCATGATTTCTTCATCACTGTTCACAATATGTAATGTAGCTAATTGATCTCCGCTTTTACGTCCTTTAAATTTTGTCGCGGTTAAACCTTGACCAGCGCGTTTTTGCAGCCTAAATTGTCCTACAGGAACACGCTTACCATATCCTCCCATAGTAATAACTAATACCCAAGGTCCAGCACTTGCTACTTCTGTGGTTTCTTCATTACTTTCCACTTCAGCATTTTCCACTTCACTGGTTTCAATATCCACATTTTCCGTTTCTTCGTTTTCTGCACTGCTGCCTAAAGTTGCTAAAATGGCCGCAGGTAGGATATCCATTCCTACTAGTTCATCTCCTGTTTTCAATTTCATTGATTTTACACCACGAGTGGCTCTTCCTAATGGTCGCAATTGTTCATGGTTGCATCGGAAATGTATGGCCATCCCTTGTCTTGAACCAATAATTACGCTATCTTCTACTTTTGCTCTTCTTACCCAACGTAATTGATCCCCTTCTTCTAATGATATGGCTATTAATCCGTTAGAGCGAATATTGCTGAATGCTGACAGTTCCGTTTTTTTGATGTTTCCTCCTTTTGTTAGCATTACTAGGTATTCTTCGCTGCTAAATTCATCTACGGGGACGATAGAGGTAATTTTTTCTTCCTTGGGTATGGGTAACATTTGCACTATTGGTGTCCCCCGACTAGTACGTGAACCTACGGGTATTTGATAGGCTTTCATGGAATATACTACGCCGCGATCGCTAAAAAATAATACACTATCATGATCGCAGCAGGTTAAGAAATGCTCTATAGTATCATCATCTTTTACTTTCGCGCCAGCTTTACCTCTAGTAGCGCGATTTTGGGCTTCAAATGTATTAACTGGCATTCTTTTGATGTAACCCTGTTCTGTAAGCAGAATAACTGCTTTTTCATTGGCTATTAAATCAATATCATCAATATCACCTTCACCATGAGTAATTGCTGTACGTCTCGGTGTAGCAAATTGCGTTTTTATTTGACCAATTTCGGTTTCAATAATTTCTAAAACCCTTTCTCTTCTGGCTAAAATGTCCCGCAAGTCGGTAATTTTGATTTCTAGTTCTTGATGTTCTAACCTAATTTTATCTGCTTCTAATGCTGTTAATCTTCTTAGCTGCATTTGCAGAATTGCGTCTGCTTGTACTTCTGAAAGTCCATGATTTTCTACTAGTTCATTTTTAGCTGTAGGTGCGTCTGGTGCGTGGCGAATTAATCTAATAATTGCATCTAAGTTACCCAGAGCAATTAATAAACCTTGGAGGATGTGATCTCTTTCTTCAGCTTTTCTTAGTTCATAACGAGTACGTCTTTCGATGGAAACTATGCGAAAATCTAAGAAAACGCTTAAAAACTGTTTGATAGTTAGAGTTTGGGGTTCACCATTGACTAAAGCCAACATATTCGCCCCAAAATTACTTTGTAAAGGTGTTTGTTTATAGAGATTATTTAAAACAACACGGGGATAAGCATCACGTTTTAATTCTATAACGATTCGCATTCCATCACGATCGCTCTCATCCCGAATATCTGCAATACCTTCTATTTTCTTATCATTCACCAATTCCGCGATTTTTTCAATTAATGCCGCTTTGTTGGTTTGATAGGGTAACTCAGTAACAATAATGGCTTCCCGATCTGGACGGTTACGTTGTTCGATGGTTTCAATACTAGCTACACCTCTCATAGTAATTGAACCGCGTCCAGTAGTGTATGCTTCTTTTATTCCCGACGTTCCTAATACTTGCGCTCCTGTGGGAAAGTCAGGACCATGTATATATTTCATCAGTTCCAGATTAGTGATTTCCGGGTTGTGAATTAAGGACACTAACCCATCTATCAATTCTCCTAAGTTATGGGGTGGAATGTTGGTAGCCATACCCACCGCAATACCTGATGAACCATTAAGTAGTAGTTGCGGAATACGAGAAGGTAAAACAGTGGGTTCTTGCTGTGAACCATCAAAGTTATCAATAAAATCTACCGTTTCTGCTTCAATATCTTGCAGTAGAGCCGAACTAGTTAAGGCTTGCAGGCGACATTCAGTGTAACGCATAGCTGCCGGAGGATCATTATCTACTGATCCAAAATTACCATGACCATTGATTAATGGCGATCGCATGGAAAAATCTTGAGCCATACGTACCAGCGCATCATATACCGCCGTATCGCCATGAGGATGGTATTTACCCAATACTTCACCCACCACACGAGCGCATTTTCTAAAAGGCCGATCATGGCTTAAACCTAACTCGTGCATAGCGTACAGGATACGACGATGCACAGGTTTAAGACCATCCCTGGCATCTGGTAACGCCCGACCTACTATTACGCTCATCGCATATTCCAGATAAGACTGCGACATTTCTTGTCGTAAATCTGTCGGGATAATCCTTTCCTGTGAGGTTGTCATAACCTAAACAACTCCAAAAAACGTAAGTTTTAGCTTTGTGATGTGACAAAATACAAAATTATCTCAAATTAACTTTGAATAATTGTCATAATTATGGTACAATTCTAACATATTCCTGTACTATTTTCATAAATATTATCTGAATATTATCTGAATATTATCTGAGACTTTTGATCTGTGGTATGTAGTTGAGCTTTAGCTCAAATTCAGACCAAATACATTGTCAAATAATATATATTTCCTAGCACTTTGCACTGCATAAAAATCATGGTATCATCCACAGCAAGAAATTGATATAAGTTCGCTAGTTTATCTGATCAATATATGAGCAAATAGTCAGAAAAATCAGCAGAAATATTTTGAGATTATCTTTAAAATCATCCTTTATAAGTATTTCAATATCAGGTTATATTATCAGCAATTGCAACTGAGAAAGAAGCAATTAGAAAAAGTAGTATAATCGGAAAAACAGCATTTGCTAATTTAGGAGATCCCCGACTTCTTGAAGAAGTTGGGGATCTTGTGGTGTGTGAAAACTACTGAAATTGAATTTACAACTAGCGTCCAAGAAAAACAGAGAATATAAATTAAATTATTTGGCATTATTTCCTGAACATTTGCGGAAAATCGTCTTCTAGTCACAACTTTGTTACCAGATGTGGAGCATCTATAAGTTATACTGATAAAAAAGGACAATTTGAGTGGATTATGAGTACAACCGCTTATAGTAGTGAACAAGTTGCTATTTGGTTACGTGGACTATTAACAATTGCTTGGGCAGATGGTAATTTTGATCCGCAAGAACAGGAATTAATTGGTAGTATTACAAAAGATGAATTAGCACCTGGTATTGATTGGCAAACATTAGAAACCATCACACCCGTAGAATTAGCTGCTAGTTTTGGTAAAAGTACACCCATAGCCGAAAATTTTCTACGTACTGCTTTTATGGTAGCGATCGCAGATGGTATATATTCTCCTAGTGAAGATCAAGTTTTACACCAATTTTGTCAAGCACTAGAACTATCCGAAAATCTCCTGACAACCTTACGTCAAACCCTCCAACATCAGACAGCATCAAGTAACCCCGGAACAGCATTACAACCTACTTCGGGCGATGCTTTAACCCCTGTACGTCAATGGTTAGATGGTTTAGAAATTCATGATCCTAGAGTAGCGCGGTTCTTGTGTAAAATGATTCCAGCACAATGTCCCTTTGAAAGAGATGTGATCCTGTTTGGGCGGAAAATAGTACATATTCCACCGATGTGTAAAATTAATCCTTTATATGAACAACTAGTAGGTTTACGTTTTCGTGCCCTGTCCTATTTAGCAGATGACTGCGGAGAGGACATTACACCATATATGTAAGATGCGTTAGTGATAACGTAACGCATCATCATAATTAACAATTCTCAACTATAAAATCACAAATCATGCAATTTATTGATCAAGCATTAATTGAAGTAGAAGCTGGTAAAGGTGGCGATGGTATCGTCGCCTTTCGTCGGGAAAAATATGTTCCTGCTGGAGGTCCATCAGGAGGTAATGGTGGTAAAGGAGGTTCAGTAATTTTTGTGGCCAATGAAAACCTACAAACCTTATTAGATTTTCGTTACAAACATCTTTTTAAAGCAGAAAATGGTGAACGAGGAGGTCCTAATAATTGTACTGGTGCAGGAGGAAAAGACTTAATTATTGAAGTTCCCTGTGGTACTGCTATTTATGATGCAGAAACCAGTGCTTTAATTTGTGACTTAGTAGAAAATGGTCAGCGTTTTATAGCCGCATTAGGTGGAAAAGGTGGCTTAGGAAATCAACATTTTTTAAGTAATAGTAACCGCGCCCCAGAATATGCTTTACCTGGACTAGATGGAGAAAGGAAAATCTTACGTCTGGAGTTAAAATTATTAGCAGAAGTGGGAATTATTGGCTTGCCAAATGCCGGAAAATCTACATTAATTTCCTCATTATCTGCTGCACGTCCAAAAATTGCAGATTATCCTTTTACTACATTAATTCCTAACTTGGGAGTGGTGAAAAAACCTAGCGGAGATGGTACAGTTTTTGCTGATATTCCTGGTTTGATAGAAGGCGCTTCCGAAGGTGTAGGTTTAGGTTATGACTTCTTGCGTCATATTGAAAGAACGAGAATTTTATTACATTTAATAGATGCTACTAGTGAAGATGTAATTAATGATTATCATATTATTCAAGAAGAGTTAAAAGCCTATGGTAGAGGTTTAGCTGAACGTCCTCAAATTGTAGCTTTAAATAAAATAGATGCCGTAGATAGGGAAAGTGTAGATTTACAGGGTTTAGCTACTAAATTAAATCATCTTTCTTTAGCACCAGTTTTTATTATTTCTGCTGTTACTCGCAGTGGTTTAGATGCTTTATTGCAGGAAATTTGGCGGGTATTGGATGAAGTTAATTTAGTAGAGGAAAGGTAATATAGGACTCATATTTTAATTTCAAAAAAAATTAGGTATTGTAGGGTGCGTCAGACAGCATAAGTTAAGTAAATAAACAGATTCTTGACATCTGACGCACCCTACTAATATGCCAGTTGCGTAGTCAGTTTTTGCTTATGTAGACGCGATTTCTAATCAGCAATTTTTGTATTAATTTAGACTTTACCAACACCCTCTATAATAGCCCACTTCTTGCACAAATTAGGGATCTTATTGTCCTATTACAGCAGTTTCCGTTATTATGAGATACAGATGTTAATGATAAAACCCTTGTAACACAGGCATCTTGCTGTGTTCATAGTGTACCTCATGTTTGATCATAAGAAATAGTCCTTAATATCCATGTTCCAGAAGTCTTTTCGGCTTTCAAGACTATTCCTGCTATATAAAACCTAGACAAAACTAGACTTTACTTTCTACTTCAATGGGAGCATGGGAGCGGTTATCCCTCAGTAGACTTACACGCCTTAGCCAGACGCGATAAATTAATTTAATTGCGGCATTTAGATCCCTATCCATCTCAAAACCGCAGTTCTCACAGTGATAAATTCTTTCAGATAAAGAAAGATTTTCTTTTTTATATCCACAGTGGGAACAGGTTTTACTGGATGGATAAA
>NZ_JACJPV010000039.1 GCF_014696225.1 Anabaena sp. FACHB-1237
TCCTGGTGTCTATGGCGCGGTGGAACCACTCTGATCCCTTCCCGAACTCAGTTGTGAAACGCTGCTGCGGCGACGATAGTTGAGGGGTTGCCCTCTGTGAAAATAGCTCGATGCCAGGTTTATTATTTGGCATTCCCTCTCATTATGACAATGAGGGGGTTTGTTTTTGCTTTTTATTTGGTGCTAAGCTTTATTGTCTGAATCGGATAAGCTAAATAAGGTAGCAGCAGTGAGCAGGAGATAATGGCGATTTGAAGTTTCATGATTTTTATAGGTGTTGGTGAGTTAAATGAATTTTTCTCACGCAGAGGCGCAGAGGAGGGGAGTTTGAGACATGGAATTTTTGATTTTCATCTCTCAATTCAGCAAGGCTACTTGATACACACATAACTGATTATATACTAATTTTTTGAAAATATTCAGGGTTTAGTAGGATGTTTTGACACCACATCAAAGTAAATACAAAACTTTTTTATTTCCTGTGTAATTTTTCCAAAGATTGTGGTATAATTGCTGCAACTAATCATTTAACAAGATAGGTCTTACTAACAATACCGGATCTATCTTTTCATAAATTAAAACATGATATAATAGCAATAAATTATCAAACTCAAATGGTGATATTTTGGTTGATATAATCAAAACAAACTTAAAAAAAGCCATCCCCTTTTCTTTACATACTTCTTTTAAATTGATATTAGACTACTAATAGTACCCTTTTTCTCCATTCATATACACCACATTCGAGCTATATGAGGTACACTGTGAACAGGCAAGATGCCTGTGTTACAAGGGTTTTATCATTAACATATTTACCTCATAATAACGGAAACTGCTGTAAGTTACATTTTGTCAAAATAAATTAGATGCTTTTCCCCTGATACAGAGAGTTTTAATCATTTCATGATTAGTAAAGTATACAATCATCATGAAAAAACAAAAAACAATAATTACTCAGATAACGGCTTAGGTATCTAGGTTGACACTGTAATTAGCATAGATCAAAAATCTATTTATGATGCGCGAGGAATTTATCTATGCGCTATCGCGCACGCTGCGCGAACGCGCATTGGTTGATACATCTTGGCTTAGAGAACATCTCAACTTATCTAGTTGTTCACTAATGTTAACACAGAAGTATCTAAGTATATCACGATAGAATACCAATTAAATGAAGTAAGCCTTTCCCCGTAATTAATTCGATAATTAGGGCAATAAAACCTAACATTGCTATACGTCCATTCCAAACTTCGGCACTGGTAGTCATACCCCATTCCCAACGCTCTTGAGGGTACATCTTTACTTTTTTCTTCATTTGTGTGACTTGGGCAAGTTTCAAGTCAGGTTGTTTTAAAGCATCTACTACCAAGTCTGCTAGGGCTTGGATAAATATAGGATGGGTATTAGGTGCGGGAACTCGGCGGAAATTATGTATTCCTGCTTCCTCTGCTATCTCTCGATATTCAATGTCAATTTCTTGTAATGTTTCAATATGTTCAGAAACAAAACTGATGGGTACTACAGCTAAGTCTTTCACTCCTTTTGTTCCTAGTTCGTTAAGTGCGTCTTCTGTGTAAGGTTGTAACCATTCCACTGGACCGACACGACTTTGATAAGCTAGAGTATATTCATTAGGACGGTTCAAAGTTTGCATTATTAACTTTGTACATTCCTCTATTTCTTGCTGGTAGGGATCTCCTGCTTCCTCCACATAGCTTTTAGGCACACCATGAGCGCTAAAGAAAATATGTACATTGTTGGGGTTAGGAAATTTGCTAAGTTCGTCAGCAATAAGTGTGGCCATGGCTTGTAAATAACCTGGCTGTTTATACCATGAAGGAATAACTGTATATGGGAGGCTTTGCAGTTTAGGGTTTTGTTTCCAGAGTTGTTCCAAAAGTCGGAAACTTGAACCGCTAGTGCTTATGGAAAATTGCGGATATAGTGGCAGAATCACTAATTTATCAATGTCGTCTTGGGTTAATTGGGCGATCGCTTCTTCTGTATAAGGATGCCAATAACGCATTCCTACATATATCTTAGCATCTTGTCCCAATTCGCCTAATTTTTCCTGTATGGCTTGTCCTTGTTCTTCTGTAATACGTCGTAATGGAGAACCACCGCCAATTTGTTTATAATTTTCCTGGGATGTATTTGTTCTCCTGGTAGCAATAAACCAAGCTAGGGGTTTTTGCATCCAACGAAATGGTAGGCGGATAATTTCTGGATCTGAGAATAGATTATACAGAAAAGGTCCCACATCTTCCAGTTTATCTGGACCTCCAAGATTAAGTAATAATACGCCTACACGCCCCATAATAATCACTTTCCCCCTATCTTTACAATTTTTGATGGAATATTAACTTTAGTGTAATCTTTTTTAACTAGGTTCATAAAATAATGATAGGAGTCAGAAGTCAGCACTTCCAACTCCGCATTCAGCACTCAGGACTCCTGCACTGTTCTAACTACTTAATGCTTTTACAAACCTTTGTAAACTCTTAAAAATACTTGGTTTCTTAGTATGTGCATTATTACCACTTTCTGGTTGTCCTTTCATGAGGATCATGTCTATTTCATCGCCCGATGGTTTTTTCGGCAGTTCTGCCACCTTTGTATATTCGTTACTGCTTTCTAACCACACTTCCCACATTCCAGGATAACAGCGAAATAGAGCAGATTCATCATCTATGGGCCGGAGATAATAACAAGATTGAATTGTACTAATAAACCGCCGCCGGGTTTCTCTGGCTGCATAACCAATGCCCACAACACCAGAGTCTTCTAAGCGAGGGTTCAATAAAACTACCGGACGATCGCCTATTATTTCACAGAGTTTTTCTAATTGGGGTACTTCTACCGATGTAGGGGCTATAAATAGAAAAATCTGGTCTTCTGGCTGAATTTTTGCTTCTAAGGATGCTGTTCTGCCTGTACCAATATCTAAGATTTTAAATTGTACATCGGACCAATCACGACGGGCTAAACCTGCTGCACCAGCATCAGCAAAAAACACTTTTAAACCAGAACCGTATTCACTAAATAAGGGTAAAAACTGTTCTGCTACGGGCATAAATTTGAGTTCTGGGAAAAGAAACTCTACTTGGATGCGAGTTAAACCGTCTGCTAAGGCAGATTTTACAGCATCACGAGATTGAGAGATCGCATCTTCTAGGGTTTTCGGCAGTTCAGTCATGATTTCTAAACAAGGTGGTAATGGCGAATTGGTGATTGGTAATTGGTAATAGTTTACATCATTAACTTACAATTAGAATTTCATAGCTGAAAGCTGACGGCTGATAGCTAACAGGACTTACACAATGGTAACATTATTAGGCTGCGTCAGACAGCATAAATCATGTAAATAAACAGATTTTTCATATCTGAACCACCCTACATCAGATTTTTGGTGTGACACTTGGGTAAGTCCTAGCTAAAATCAGAAATTTATAGTTAAAAATCACAATGACAAATCTCACACCCAATTCTAGTTTTAGTGTAACCCTCCGGTTGCAGATTCCTAACCGTATTGGTATGTTAGCATCTGTAACGCAGGCGATCGCCTCTACCGGTGGTAATTTAGGACAAATAGATTTAATTGAACAAAGTCGAGAGTTATCTATCCGTGATTTAACGGTGGATGCTGCTAGTACAGAACACGCCGAAACTATTGTACAATCAATAAAATCTTTACCAGATATTAAAGTTATAGATGTTTATGACCGCACTTTTAATTTACATCGCGGTGGTAAAATCAGTATTGCTAGTAGAATACCTCTCAAAAGTGTGTCTGATTTGGCAATGGCCTATACTCCAGGGGTAGGTAGAATTTGTAAAGCGATCGCTCAAAAACCCCAAGAAGTTTATAATCTTACTATCAAGAAGAATACCGTAGCCATTGTCACTGATGGTAGTGCTGTTTTAGGTTTAGGCAATCTTGGACCTGAAGCTGCCTTACCTGTGATGGAGGGCAAAGCTATGTTATTTAAAGAATTTGCGGATATTGACGCTTTTCCCATTTGTTTAGATACTCAGGATACAGAGGAAATTGTCAAAGCGGTGAAATATATCGCTCCTGTATTTGGTGGGGTAAACCTAGAAGATATCGCTGCACCGCGATGTTTTGAAATTGAACAAAGATTACAGGCAGAATTAGACATTCCTATTTTCCATGATGATCAAAACGGTACAGCAATTGTCACCTTAGCAGCTTTACTCAACGCCTTAAAATTAGTCAAAAAATCCATTGCAGATATCCGTATTGTGATGAATGGGGCTGGGGCTGCGGGTATTGCTGTAGCTAGATTACTACGTAAAGCTGGGGCGGAACAAATTTGGTTATGTGATTCTAAAGGTATCATTTCTACCAGCCGCACAGATTTAACTACGGAAAAACAGGAATTTGCCGTTAAAGCCCAAGGTACATTAGCTGGTGCTGTACAAGGTGCGGATGTGTTTATAGGAGTTAGTGCGCCAGGAGTATTAACACCAGAAATGGTACAGGGGATGACAAAAGATGCCATAGTATTTGCTATGGCCAATCCTATCCCAGAAATTCAACCGGAATTAGCCCCTAAAAACGTCGCAGTCATGGCTACAGGGCGCAGTGACTACCCCAACCAAATTAATAACGTATTAGCCTTTCCTGGGGTATTTCGTGGGGCTTTAGATTGTCGAGCTAAGACAATTACTACTAATATGTGTCTAGAAGCTGCTTATGCGATCGCTTCCTTAGTCAAACCTACGGACTTAAACAGAGAACATATTATACCCTCTGTTTTTGATAACCGGGTAGCCACAGCCGTCGCTGCTGCTGTTAAACAAGCGGCCAGAGAAGAAGGTATTGCTCACGGTTAACTGAGATCCCCAACTTCTCCAAGAAGTCGGGGATCTATGGTTATCCTACTTGGGAAATTAAAGGACAAACCTATGCAGGAAAAATGTCTTTAGAAGATTTAGCTAAAATTTCTGGTTATACAGGAAAACGTAATTTTAAAAACTAAATGAAGGAGTCAGGAGATTAAGCATTAAGTAGACCAGGACTTACGCAACCGGCACATTGCTTTATTTGCTTACTCAAAAATCCCTGATCGATTTCCAGATATGCAGCAGCGTTGGTAAATCCCTGCTTATCATTCACAGCGATCGCATATTTACAGCACATTCCATTTACATAAGATACACTATGAACACAGTAAGATGCCTGTGTTACAAGAGTTTGATCATTAACATCTGTACCTCATAATAACGGAAACTGCTATAAGATGACACAGTTGGAGTTGATCCCAATTCGACCATCTGTGATCATCGCGCAATTTGGGGTTAGTCATCATAGCTAAATATTTTTGTTGTTTCAGCATTATGATGTTTTAGTCATGGAATGTTGTATAAATAAAGTGATTGTATCATGGGTTTTCCTGATATATTCAGAAGAACACAACCACTGGTTACAGGAGAAGGAACAATGAAGTCTGATAATAAACTCAGTCGGGTGTTAATTGTCGGTGGAACTCACGGGAATGAGTTTACTGGAGTATACTTAATTAAAAAGTTTGAGCAATTCCCCCAATTAATTAATAGATCCAGTTTTGAAACATTGACCCTATTGGCTAATCCTCAAGCATTTACAGCAGTAAGAAGATACATTGATAAAGATTTGAATCGTTGCTTTCTAGCCGAAAATTTAGAGGATTTAACACTATCTAGTTATGAGGATTTACGAGCTAAAGAAATTAATAATTTGTTTGGACAAAATGGTAAAACTCCTGTTGATCTCATAGTGGATTTACATAGTACAACTGCTAACATGGGCATAACTATAATTGTAGATAATGATCAGCAGTTGAGTTTGCAATTAGCCGCTTATCTCAATCATATTAATCCTTCAGTCAAAGTTTGTAGTCATGGCAACTCTGGTCAAGGTCGTAATTTCCTAATGTCCGTGAGCAGATTTGGAATTGGTATTGAGGTGGGATCTGTTCCTCAAGGTGTTTTAAATGCAGAGTTTCTTCTCAAAACTGAAGCCATGATCAACGCAATTTTAGATTATGTGCAAATGTACAACCAGGGAGAAGTTCCATATTTTTCAAATAACCTAATCTGCTATGAATATATAGAAAAAATTGATTATCCGAGAAACGAACAGGGAGAAATTCAAGCTATGATCCATCCTCATCTTCAGTTTAAAGATTATGAGGTTTTGCATCCCGGTGATCCTATGTTTTTAACATTTGATGGTCAGACAATTACCTATGAAGGAAACTCTACTGTTTATCCAATCTTTATTAACGAAGCTGCTTATTACGAGAAAGGTACTGCTATGTGTTTTACTGAAAAACGAATGATTACTGTTGAGTAAGTCAAAAGTAGGACTTACACAAATAATTTTCAAGAAATCAACCATACTTAACGTAATCCCAGTCTTAACTAATCTATTTACAATCCAAAGTGCTTTTTCAACTATAGAACTCATATTAAAATTTTGAAAACAAACTACTGTAGTGCAAGCATCTTGCTTGCATCTATTATCAAAATTAAAAGCACAACAGCTGATCAATCAACAGATTGATAATATGTAGCAGTTTCCGTTATTATGAGGTACAGATGTTAATGATAAAACCCTTGTAGTGCGGTCATCTTGCCCGCTTATACCTCATGTATATGTAATGTGCTGTATGATCCACCCTACCTATTTTTTCATAAATCAAATATTATTTTTATAAGTAGGTATGAACAAAAAGATCCCGGACTTCTCTAAGAAGTCCGGGATCTGACTCTGGTAATGTATCCCTATAGGATGCTACGCTAACATAAATCAAATAGGATTGCTATATTATTAATAATATATAATAATATAGGGATACGATTTTTGTCGTATCCCTATATTAATCACCTGTATTTTACATACAAATGTATTTGTATAATTGGAGAATCATCTACGTTTAGCTGTGCTGCGTTTGAGTGTGCGTGTTTCGTCTTGCTGACGACGGCGATCGCGCCAATCTGCTAGTGTTAAGTAAACTACGCCACCGGTGACTCCTACTAACAGCACAATGGCCACCATAGCCAAAACACTCAAAAATGGAGTTTCCACAATATTTTTAGAGTCCGTTACGTCCCCAAACTACCATAGAAATTGACCACGTAAATACAACTAACAGGGATACCCAGCCTAATGTCAAGATCATAGTTCTACTTTGCAAAATTACAAAAGGTTTTTCATCTTTATCATACTCGCAAAGCTGTATGGCCATAAGATTTGCCATAACATTTGATTTTTCCTAGGTCATAGCGTAAGACTTGGAGTGTGGAGTGCGGGAAGCAGGGGAGAAAATTCTGTATTCTGACTCCTCGATCTCCTGACTCCTGACTCCTGACTCCTTGATCTCCTGACTTATGCTATATTTTTTGATCATACCTTCACTAGTTATCCATCGTGCAAGATACCGATTCTATCCATGACCTAGCTGCGGCGTTACAACAACCCACAGATTTAGATTTTGAATTACCAGATCCCGAAGATGAAGGAATTGCTGAGTCTGACTTTTTAGACCAGTTAGATGTGGCTTGGCAAGTATGCGATCGCTTTGATCTGCAAACCGAAATTTGGCGTGGCCGTATTTTACGCGCTATCCGTGACCGAGAAAAAAAAGGTGGTGATGGCCGAGGTACAGGTTTCCTCAAATGGCTTAAAGAACGGGAAATTAGCAAAACCCAAGCCTATTCCTGGATTCAACTGGCTAACAGTGCTGATACTTTAATTGAAGATGGTAAACTCGACCCTAAAGCTGTGAATAACTTTAGTAAACGCGCTTTTGTGGAAACTGCCAAAGCCTCTCCAGAAGTACAACAAATGGTCAGTGAAGCAGCGCAAAAGGGCGATCGCATTACCCGTCGTGAAGTTCGTCAACTCACTGATGAATGGACTGCCATGACCTCAGAATTATTACCCCAACCCATTAAGGAAAAAGCTGCTGATAATAGTCTTCCTCCGCGCTATATAGCCCCTCTAGTCAAGGAAATGGAAAAACTACCCGAATCACATCAACGGGCGTTACAAAGGGAAATAGAGGCAAATCCTGATGTAGATACAGTTAAACAGGCTACCTCAGAGGCGAAACAATTGGCCAAATATTTGAAATCTGCTGCACAAGTGCAGGCACTAGTGGTGGAAAATGTAGATATAGAGATTGCATTAGAAGAAGCGCAAAGGATTGGTTGTTTAAGTGTTGCGGCGGATTTAGTTAATCAAGCATCGCAGATGGAACAGAGTATAGCGAAATTATATATGACCTGGAAGAAAATTAATAATTTAGCGGATAGGTTATATGTAGATACAGGAGCAAGTACACCTCAACTGCGATCGCTACTCAGTTGTATAGAACCACTAGGAAGTGAAATCATGGAATTACAACTTAGCGGTGCAACAGAACATACAATTAGATTACAAATTCAGGAAACCAGTTAGCTGTCAGTCATCAGCCTTCAGAATAAAGAATTTTCTACTCGATCCCTGCTCCTCCAGACCTATAAAAAAGAGTAGAGACACTCACAAGAGCATCTCTACATCCCCAGTAGGGACAGGGGATTAGGGGATTAGGTTTTTGGGTATGTTCCATTTATAGCAAATAAAATTTTATTTGGCAATATCTGAGGAAATATTTTTTTACTGCTGTAACTTAAAATTATTAAATCCGTTATATAAAACTACTCAATTCTACTTTAAGATAAGACTTGTTTAGTTTTTTCCTGATCATACTCTTAGAGGATATTTAAAAATTTGAAAAGGGTGTAAAAAAGCTCTCTCAGTATAAGGTGTGAACATATAATAACGTAAGTTGCTAGTTACAAATAATTAGGTTTATTCCTGGACTAGATCCTTCTTACTACCCTTAGAAACCCGGGAAATCAATCCAATTCTTCCAGGTTAATGTGTGATCTACGTCAGTTATGATATGTGATTACTGTCACTTTCGTATCCAGATAGACATCATCATGGCACTGATGACAAAATCTATATATCCTGAGAATAAGTTACATTTGTCGAAAACTATTGTCATAATTAGGATGGTACTTATCACCAAGTTCATCATTTCTTGATCATCTGTTTATTGAAAATTTAAGATACAATTACAAAATCCCTATGTTAGCAGGTAAAATTTTACAAAATGGCAAATATACAATCATCCAGGAGATAGGAGAGGGTGGATTTGGTGTTACTTTTAAGGCTATTCATCACTACTTAAATCATGAAGTAGTTATGAAAACTATTAACGAAAGATTACGTCAACATCCTGATTTTCCTAAGTTTCAACGTCAATTCCAAGATGAGGCCAGACGGTTAGCTACTTGTGTTCATCCTCATATTGTTAGGGTAAGTGACTATTTTGAGGAAGATGGCTTACCTTATATGGTGATGGAGTATATTCCTGGGGAAACTCTCCACTCTGCTTATATTCTGCCAGGAATACCTTTACCAGAGTCTACGGCTATTCATTATATCTGTCAAATTGGTGCTGCTTTAGAGGTTGTTCATAGTCAAGGGTTGTTACACCGGGATATTAAGCCTGATAATATTATTCTCCGTCAGGGAACTCAGAATGTAGTATTAATTGATTTTGGTATTGCTAGGGAGTTTAATAATGGTGCTAAACAAACTCATACTGGTTTAGTTAGTGAAGGGTATTCACCTATTGAACAGTATTTAACTCAAGCTCCACGTACAGCAGCAACGGATGTTTATGGTTTAGCAGCTACCTTATATGCTTTGTTGACAGCAGAAATTCCTGTTTCAGCATTATTGCGCGATCGCCAACCTATGCCTGAACCAATAAAGCTACAACCTCATTTAAGTATGGCAGTAAATCAGGCTGTGATGCTAGGAATGGCTTTAGAACCTCAGTTGCGTCCAGGAAGTGTGAAAGAATGGTTACAACTTTTACCTAAAACTGGTGTAAGTATTACAGATGCTAAGATTGCTACTCAAGCTGTACCAACGATTAATTTATCTGATCATTTATCTGGTAATTTATCAGGAAGACAATCAAAAAATTCTGAGTCATCTGTAAAAGAGAAAGTAGATAAAAACGTGGGAAATTCCCAGATGTTTATTGGTTTGGGTATGGCTTTATTGGCATCTGTAGTAGGTTTGAATATGATTAAGATGTTCAATCAACCTGAATTAAATTCTAGTCCCAACTCCAGTTTTCCCACACCTATTTATCCATCTCCTACTGTATCTCCCACTGAAGAAAATTCTACTACTATAAATAATAAAAATGAGACAAATTCTAGAGATTCAGAATCTTCAATAAGAGATACATCTAATGATAGAAAATCACGACGCAGAAGAAATCGTATTACTCCAAGTCCCAGTTATACTACTAATAATAATGGTGAAGAAAAATCACCAAACAATGATTATAACTTTATTCCAGAATCTAAACCTGAACCAAAAATTTCTGCTTCTCCTACATTTACTGAATCTCCAAAATATCCAAAATCTAAAATATCTACGCCGGAAGTTAGTTCTTCTCCAGCTTTAAATGATAGGTTACGTGATGCTAGTGATGGCGAGGAATCTCAAAAAGTTATTTCTGCTCCATCAGCAGAAAATAATAAACAAACTCCCAATGAGGTTGTACCTAAATCTACACAAACAGACAGTCCAGGAAGTTCAGGAGTTGTAGTACCAACAATCGAAACAAAACCGAACATACCTGAGAAAAAAGTACCCGAAATTCAACCACAAAATGATAGTAAGTCTTTGGATAAATTACCGATTCAAGATAATAATTAGAACTGTATAGATTGATCAATTTAGTGAGGAAATTAATTGATCAATGAATTTATTGCTGTATGGGTGATTTGTAATAGAATATAGTTATTTACTCAATTGTTGACTGCTATACAGGTTTAGTAGTGCTAAACCCCTACTGACTGGTGTAGGGTTTTAGCAGTGCTAAAGCCCTAATGATGCCGTTTTCTGATATTCTGGTCAAGAGTGCGATCGCTGACGGTATTCGGGTCAATAGCACGATAAAATTCTCAAACAATAAAAACAATAAATTGTAATAAAGGTCTAAATGGCAGAAACATTATTTTTCAACGCCCTGCGTGAAGCTATTGATGAAGAAATGGCGCGAGATGCTAGTGTATTCGTACTTGGGGAAGATGTGGGACATTACGGCGGTTCTTATAAAGTTACCAAAGACTTATGCAAAAAATATGGTGATCTGCGGGTTTTAGATACGCCTATTGCCGAAAATAGCTTTACTGGCATTGCAGTGGGCGCAGCAATGACGGGTTTAAGACCGATCATTGAAGGTATGAATATGGGTTTTTTGCTGTTAGCTTTTAACCAAATCTCTAATAATGCGGGAATGCTACGTTACACTTCTGGTGGTAATTTTACTATTCCTATGGTTATTCGTGGTCCTGGTGGCGTAGGTAGACAATTAGGTGCGGAACATTCCCAACGTTTAGAAGCCTATTTCCAAGCTGTTCCAGGGTTAAAAATTGTGGCTTGTTCTACTCCTTATAATGCTAAAGGTTTACTTAAATCTGCTATCCGTGATAATAATCCGGTTCTGTTTTTTGAACACGTTTTGCTTTATAATTTAAAAGAAAATCTACCAGAAGAAGAATATCTATTACCTCTTGATAAGGCTGAAGTAGTTCGTAGTGGTAAAGATGTAACTATTCTTACATATTCTCGTATGAGATATCACGTATTACAAGCGGTGAAAACCCTGGAAAAACAAGGATATGATCCAGAAGTAATTGACTTAATTTCTTTAAAACCTTTGGATTTTGATACTATTGGGGCATCAATACGGAAAACTCACCGAGTGATAGTGGTAGAAGAGTGTATGCGAACTGGAGGTATTGGTGCAGAGTTAAGTGCGTCTATTAGCGATCGCTTGTTTGATGAATTGGATGCGCCTGTGTTAAGACTCTCTTCTCAGGATATACCCACACCTTATAATGGTAACTTAGAAAGGTTGACGATTGTACAACCTGAGCAAATTGTGGAAGCTGTACAGAAAATGATGGCTTTGCGGGTGTAGCTATTAGCTATTAGCTATTAGCTGTCAGCTATCAGCTATCAAAATATGAATCTCTTTGAGGCTGAATACTGATGGCTAATACTTTTGAAAGCTGCAAAATAAAACTCAGTGTATGAAAAAATATCAAGGAACCTCCACTTTTTCTAAATCTACACCATGGGCTGGATCTAATTCTGGTAAATTCTTACCCAAAATTAGAACAGAAACCATCATTAATAAACTCGTCACCATAATTACACTTATCACATTGGGATCATCAAAATTACTCGTACCTATTAATAAAGCAGCAGCAAAATTGCGTTGTGCAGTTCCCACTCCTAAAACCCTTTGAGTATCAACACCAGGACCACCCAATAAATAACCCACAGTAAAGGAGAAAATAATAAAAATAGCACAAACAAAAATCACACCAGTTTTCAATAAAATAAGAATTTCATTGAAGTGAACTATCAACCGCACTCCTAAACCTAAAAGCAATCCAAAATTAGATATTTTGAAAGTAATTGTTTGGAGATTTAAAGCGATATCCTCATATTTTGCCTTAATTAATAACCCAATTCCCAACGGTGTTATCATCAAAAATACTAAAGGTTTGGCAATATCCCAAGAATTAACTTCTACACCTTGTAAAACTAATGGTAGTGCGATCGGCATATAAAAAACAGTGCCAAACATTAACATCATCATTAACCCTGTAGAAAAAGCTAAATTACCCTTAACTATTTGGGCAAGTTTAGGTAAAGCAGGCGGACCTGAAGCCAATGCCATAATGATCAAACCATCTTTCGCAGGTTCATTAACAGGTATTAATAGCAGCAGTAAATATACAAAAAATGGCACTAAAACAAAATTTGTCAGTAGCGATAAAAGAACCAAACGAATATTACGAAGAGGTTGCCAAATTTGTTGTACAGTTAACTTTAAACCTGTACCAAACATAGTGGCAACAACAAAAGCCAGAAAGGCAATTTTGTCAAGAATGGGGATAATTTGGTGCATAAATTTTTTATTTTGCGTAAAGTAGGGGTAATTCATGAATTACCCCTACATTTTTTAATTCATTTTTAATTCAAATTCAAAGTAACCTTCTGTAAATTACCTGTGAAAGCAAACGGTACTTGATAAGTTTCCACAATCGAAGTACCTGTATCTCGACCAACATCAAAAGTTTCATCCAAAGCCAAACGATAGGGTATAGTTTTGGCAATTCGACCCTCAGCTACCGGTTGATAATTAATAAATAACTTGCCAATTCCTCCTGCACCAACTTCACCACCGTCATAATCAAAATTAAATTTAATTGTTGATTTACCTGGGGCTAATTTTTCAGGAGATTGAATAATGTAACGTTCAGCATTTACAAAGTTGTAAACATAAGTTGGTTTACTATCTTCTAGGAAAAATCCCCAACCCGCAAAACGTCCACCTTGAGTTAATAAAACACCCTCCGCACCACTTTCTGGAATTTCTACATCAGCAGTAATGCTAAAGGATCTATTTTTTAAACTTGGGGCGCTACCTTCAGGAATGCTCACTCCTGTAGAATAGTAGGTAAAAGTTGTACGTCCTGCGGCGGGAGAAGGACGATCTTGCACGTCAAATCTTTCAGAAACGCGGTCATCTAATGGTAAAACGTTATATTTGCGTGCTTCTGATAAAAACAGTTTTTGGAGTTTTTCCAGTTTTTCTGGATTTTTAGCCGCCAGATTATTAGCTTCGCTGAAATCTTCTTCAATATTATATAGTTCCCAAGGATCTTTCTCAAAGTCAGCATTAATTGTACCCTGCCAAGGTAATCGAGGATGACGGGCCGCAGCTATCCATCCATTATCATAAATAGCCCTGTTACCAAACATCTCAAAATACTGAGTTTCATGTTTAGAGGCAGCTTTAGGAGCATCAAAGGTGTAAACTAGACTAGTACCTTCGAGTTTCTGCTGTTGTACCCCATTAACTTGAGTCGGTGCTGTAATTCCTGCTGCTTCAAAAATAGTTGGTGCAATGTCAATGACATGATGGAATTGGCTACGGAGTCCGCCTTGATCCTTAATGCGATCGCCATAAGCAATAATTAAGGGGTTACGAGTGCCACCAAAATGAGAAGCGATTTGTTTAGTCCATTGGAAGGGGGTAGTACCTGCCCAAGCCCAAGCTGCATGATAATGATTAAAGGTTTTGGGACTACCTAAGTCATTCAAAGAAGCTAGAAGTTGTTCTCGGCTTTCGGGTACTTTATTGAAAACTTTTAATTCATTAACGCTACCTGATAAACCACCTTCAGCACTAGCACCATTATCACCAACAATGTAGAAAATTAAGGTGTTGTCCAATTCACCGATTTGGTCAATGGCATCAATTAATCTTCCCACTTCATGGTCGGTATGTGCTAAAAATCCCGCAAATACTTCCATTTCATGGGCATAGATTTTTTGATCATCTGGAGATAATGAATCCCATGCCGGCAATTCTTTGGGACGGGGTGTAAGTTGGGCATTAGCGGGAATTACACCTAGTTGTTTCTGACGGGCAAAGGTTTCCTCTCGTAATTTATCCCAGCCTTGATCAAACTTGCCTTGATACTTGTCTATCCAGGCTTTAGGGGCGTGATGAGGTGCATGGGTAGCACCGGTAGCCAAATAAGTGAAGAAAGGCTGATCGGGGGCTATAGACTGTTGAGAATGAATCCAGCTAATAGCATGATCTACTAAATCTGGAGTCAAATGGTAATCAGGGTTATTATTTGGTGGTGCAACCCGCTTAGTATTTTCCACTAAAGCCGGACTCCATTGGTTAGTATCACCACCCAAAAAACCGTAAAAATACTCAAATCCTAACCATGTTGGCCAGCGATCGAAAGGTCCAGCTACACTGGTTTCATAATCCGGTGTATTGTGCCATTTACCAAAAGCTGCGGTGTTATAACCATTCTGCCGTAATACTTCCGCTACAGTAGTAGCGCTCTTAGGTAAGATAGTCGTGTAACCAGGAAAACCAGATGCTAACTCTGCAACTACACCTGTACCCACTGAATGATGATTACGTCCAGTTAATAAAGCAGCGCGTGTAGGAGAACAAAGGGCTGTAGTATGGAATTGGTTATAACGTAATCCTTTTTCAGCTAAACGAGTTAAATTCGGTGTATCTACAGGTCCACCAAAGGTACTCGCTTGCCCAAAACCCACATCATCCAATAATACTAATAATACATTGGGGGCTTTTTCCGGGGCTTTAATTGGTGCGGGAAAATCCGGTATTGACTCTTTGTAAGTAATACCGATTTTACCTTGGAAAGATGGTGGATTAATTGGTAATACTTTTCCTCTATCTGCTAAGGCTGGGCTAGTAGTGATTAGGAAAATGATGGAAAGAGATATAGCGATAACGAAGCGCTGCCGCAAGCGGATTGCTCGCACAATTAAATTTAACATATTTTTTCTCACGCGGAGACCCAGAGGCTCACAGAGGAATTAAGAGAATGTTCTTTAATTCAGGTTTTTTACTAACCGAAAGCCGATATGGGTAGTTCCAGTATCAGGAGATTGTGATTCTCGGGCGGCTGGACGATAACGGCTACAATAATTGGGCGCACATAGATAAGAACCTCCTTTAATTACATGAAGGGCAATCTCTGTCGCTTTTTTAGGGTCAAAACTTTTACCAGGACCTGTGGGGTTAACAGATCCCCGACTTATTTGAGAAGTCGGGGATCTATAATTGAACAAGTCGCTAGTCCATTCCCAAACGTTGCCCGTTATGTCATAAAGTCCATAACCATTGGCAGGAAATGAACCAACTGGGGCTATACCTATATAACCATCGGCTTTGGTGTTGAAAAAAGGGAAAATTCCCTGCCAAGTATTAGCTTTTTTGACTGAATACTGATTACCCCATGTATAAGTTGCACTATCTAAACCTCCACGAGCAGCATATTCCCACTGTGCTTCTGTAGGTAATGATTTTCCTGCCCATTGGGCGTAAGCTAGGGCATCTTGGTAGGCAATATGCACAACGGGGTAGTTTTCTTTACCTACAATTGTGCTATCACTGCCAAAGGGATGCTGCCAATTAGCATCGGGTGTCCAATGCCACCAACTCAGAAGCTGAACTTGCTTAACTCCTGGTTTTGGCATTTGAAAAACTAGGGAACCTGGTAATCTTTCTTCATCTGATAAGTCGGGAAACTGTTCTTTTGATAAGGGGCATTGGGCAACTGTTACATATTTTGTGGCATTGATAAATTCAGTGAATTGGGCGTTTGTTACCTCATATTTATCAATGCAGAAGGAACTAACTGTAACATTTTCAGCCCCTCGCTCTTCCTCAAAACCAGAATCATCTGCTCCCATTTTGAATGTGCCTCCAGAAATCATTACCATTCCTGGTGGACAAGTATTAAGGGTATCTGCTAATGCTAGTGAATTGGTAAATAGCGATATCAGTGCAACTACTTGAATTAGTAGCAATATTAAAGACCGCATTTTTCGTTGTATTAAGCTCCTGATCGATGCCTTCGGCGAGCGTAGCTATCGCTTGTAGAATCATTGGGAGGTTGGTCTTTACTACTTCTACAACTGACCAAGTTATCCTGGTCGAGATTATTAGCAGCAAATCCATATACTGGACTAAAGATTAAAATTGCAGCAGTGATTAGTAAAATTACTTGCATAGCTCATGGATTTATTTTTCAAAAATTTGTGGAAAAGAGGCAGAAATTAACATAGATTATGAGTTCATGTCAAAAGACCTTTAACTTGTCTTCTTCTAACTTATTTTCTCCTCGACCGTAGCCACTGGTAAATCTTTTTGAGTGCTATATTCTGTCCAAGAACCTTCATAAATTCTCACCTTGGGATAATTAAGCAGATGCTTTAAAACCACATATTGTAATGTAGCCTCCCGTCCCGTACTGCAAGAAACAATAATGTCATTTGCAGGGACAATCTTTTTATCTGCCAGAATTTGCTTAATCTCATCTAATGACTTTAATTTATGAGGATTTTTAGCATCTGTAAATGTTACCCAAGGAATATTTCGTGCCCCAGGAATATGTCCATTGCGTATCCAAATATTTTCCTCACCTCGAAACAATTTTTCTGGTCTAGGATCAATAAAAACAACTCCCGGTTTACCAATAAGTTTCCTCACATCATTTAAACTCACTCGCACGGAAGGATTATCTTTGACTGTGAATTTACCAACTGAGTATTTAGGAAATTCTTTCGTAACATCTTCACTAGCTTTGTAACCAGCATAACCACCATCTAAGACGGCAATATCTTTGAGTCCAGAACGTTCTAGTAAATAAGCAACCATTGTTGCACCTAAAACATCTCTACCATCTGAATATACAAGTACACGACTGTTATTTGTTACTCCTGAATAGGCAAATATTTCTCCTAATTTCTGATTTTTCCAATATTGTACTGGTAATCCTTCTTTTGGACCTCTAAAAGCTATGTCGGCAATGTTTACGGCATTAGGAAGATGTCCTTCTATATAGTCAAGAGGAAAATTACGTACATCTAAAATTCTCAAGTTGGGATCTTTGGCATTTTCAGCTACCCAATTTGGCGAAACAAACTGAATCTTAGCGGAAGAATTAGCTGATAATACTGGCAAAGGTAATAAGGGAATACTGACTACCAAGGCAAAAAACATCGCCACCAAAGCAAATAACTTAGGTTTTTTCAGATTTTTGAAAGAGAAACTTTTAAATGTCATTTTCACCCTTCTTTGTATTTACTCACACTATTGATTAGACATCTCTATAATATAGGTAAATATGCATTTGTCATAACCCTTGTAGAGAGATTACATAGGAATATCTCTAGCATATTTTCAGAGATGTTTATTGGTAGCTAAGATCCTAAATGCCAATCTTAGTGTAATTACTTTAATCAGCAGTAATATCAAAGTAATATCAACAACTGCATTTTACGCCGATGGGACTGTTAAACCGAGAATTTTGGTAAATCTCTCTATATAAAATTCTGTAGGATTAGCAACTGCTTGAATGGATTCACGTTGACGCAAATTTTCCCACCATTGCTTTACTTTGGGTGTTTCTGTTGGTAGCGTAAAATTACGAAACTTTTCTAAAACTGGTAATCTTTCAAACCAAGGATAGAAGCTAATATCAACTAAACTGAAATTTTCTCCTAACCAGTAAGGACCATTACCAGAAAGTTTACCTAATCCTTCTTCCTCAATATATAAAAGAGACTCTAAAAACTCTCTTCGTCCCTGTTCTTGTTCTTGGGTATCTTTACCACGCAGTAATTTATTAAAGGCTGGAACTAAACGAGTATTAGCGTAATCGCCCCAAATTCTTGCAACGGCTTTTTTAGCAGGATCATGAGGTAACAAAGCTGGTTCAGGAAATACTTCTTCTAAATACTCATTGATAATTGCGGACTCATATATTTCCACATCCCCATGTTTAATTGCGGGAACTTTACCGTAACGAGAAATATCGGTAAAGCCTTCTGGTTTGTGCTGTAAATCAATTTCAATGGGTGTAAAATCAATTCCTTTTTCTAATAAAACCGCACGAGTTCTTTGGGAGAAGGTAGAACCTTTAGTGTAATAAAGTTGTAAGGTACTCATTTCGTCCTTTCCTTGATGGAGTTTGAATTTTCGGTTAATTGCCGAAATTGCCGGTTGATGACAGTTAAAAACACAAGTGAAATTGATTCACTTCATAGTTTAACATTATCTACGGTTTATCGGTCTGGTTATCGTATTATATTATGAGTATTTCATAGTTTTTACTAAAAAACAAGTCTTTTAGTAATCATTATTCTCAAAATTTAGAGTCAAGATGCCTAACCATTTAACATTTGTCCATAGCTTGCTTCTCTTAAGTACCGCGTTTATTGCCGGGTCACTTAATGCTGTAGCGGGTGGTGGTACTTTTATTACATTTCCCGCTTTAATATTTACTGGTGTATCCCCAATCACCGCTAATGCCACAAATAATACTGCTTTATGGATTGCAGCTATGGCCAGTGCAGGTGCATATCGTCACAATTTAAACATCCCAAAACGAGAACTTTTAATACTATGTATTACCAGTTTAATTGGTGGGGGAATTGGTTCTGTTATTTTCCTATATACATCACCAGATATGTTTAAAAAGCTACTTCCTTACCTGTTACTTTCAGCAACTTTGATATTTACATTTAGCGAACCTCTAAAAATGTGGTTACAATTTCAAAGCCAGAAATCATCATCAGAATCTCCTCCTTTACTAATTCTCGTGATTGCTCAATTAGCAATATCTATCTATGGTGGTTTCTTTGGTGCAGGTTTAGGAATTTTAATGTTAGCAACTTTAAGTTTTTTAGGTATTAAAAATATTCACACTATGAATGCTTTTAAATCTTTTCTTGGTAGTTGTATCAACGGTATCGCTATTTTTCCTTTTATCTTCGCTGGTTTAATTGCTTGGCATCAGGCTATTTTAATGGCTGTGGGTGGTTCTCTTGGTGGTTATTTGTGCGCTCATTATGCTCGGAGATTAGACCCTCGTTTTGTGCGGATATTTGTGATTTTTGTTGGTTTTAGTATGACGACTTACTTTTTTATTCGTGGTTAAGACTGATAACTATAGTCAGATATAATTGGAGTTATCGTCCTGATAAGCATTCTGGATTTTCATATCGGCTTTGAGGATGATAACAAATCATGTAAAATAAAAAAAAGGAGGTATGTTATGACATCACAACTTCAACAAGCTGTCAATATTGTTCAAAATCTCTCATTAGTAGAGCAGCTTGAACTGCTAAAAATACTATCCATCAGTATTCAAAAAACCCATTCTCTGGAAGTTCAAACTCAAAACGATATAAAAGATGATACAGATTTTTCATCTGAAAGTTTTCGCAAATCTTGGCAACAAGCTGTAACAGGAAAAACTCTCCCAATTTCTCAACTTTGGGAGGACATTAACCTTGACTGATTCTTTTTTAATCGAAATTAGATTAACACCTGAATTTAGGCGGAGACTGAGAATTTTAGCCAAAAAATACCGCCAAATTCAAGTGGATATCCAGACGATTTTAGAAATGTTGCAGATGGGAGAATTTCCAGGTGCAGTCATGAAAGTGCGGGTTAAAAATAGCGATATTCAAAAAGGTAAAAGTGGAGGTTATCGTTTAATATACTGGATTGCAAATACTACATTAGTTGTTTTACTGGACATTTACTCAAAATCAGATCAAACTAATATTGAAGTGTCTGAAATTTGCCAAATTATTAATAGTTTTGATACATCACTTACAGAAGATGAAAGAGAGCAAGCGATCGCCCTATCTATAGTTACTAAATCTGATTACTAGCGGTTACTGGTAGAAATCCACCGGCTTGCATTTGCCATAATCTGTGATAAGCGCCACACTTAGCCAATAATTGAGAGTGAGTACCGTCTTCAATAATACGACCGTGATTAAACACTAAAATCCTGTCTAAATGAGCGATCGTAGATAAACGATGGGCTACCACAATTACCGTCTTTCCATTCATTGCTGAATCTAGGGTATCTTGAATCGCTTTTTCGGTAATGGAATCAAGGCTAGAAGTAGCTTCATCTAAGATTAAGATAGGTGCATCTTTGAGGATAACACGGGCGATCGCAATCCTTTGTCTTTGTCCTCCAGATAATTTAACACCACGTTCTCCCACCAAAGAATCATAACCCTGCTTCATCTGGGCAATAAAATCGTCAGCATAGGCTTTCCGTGCTGCTTCTATCAATTCCGCCTGTGATGCTTCTAAACGTCCATAGAGAATATTTTCTAACAAGGTGCGATGGAACAGAGAAGGATCTTGAGGAATCAAACTAATTTGCGAATGTAGGGCTTCTTGAGTCATGTCTTTAATATCCACCCCATCAATTAATATTTGTCCCGATTGCGGGTCAAATAAACGCAAAATCAGATTAACAAAAGTAGATTTTCCAGAACCAGAAAAACCCACCAATCCCACTCTTTCTCCTGGTTGAATAGTGACGGAAAGATTAGTAAACACCGTCTTCTCTGATGAGTAGCTGAAATGCACCTGCCGAAACTCAATACTACCTTTAGTAATGGCGTGATTTATAGCATTATCCCGATCAATAATTTCATGGGGTTGAATAATCGTATGAACACCATTAGCGACATTGCCAATATGTTCAAAAAATTCTAAAAACCGTTTGCTTAAATTGCGGGCTTCACTAATGATTAATAGCGATAAACTGGTGGCAACAACGAAATCAGCCGCAGCTATTTTTCCCTGACTCCACAGAGAAAGTGAATAATATAAAGTACCGATTTTTAGAATTGCTGCTGAGATAAACTGAAACCAGCGAATTCGTTCAGAATACCAATTAGACTTTCTCACCTCTTTCAGTTCGCGCTTTAATTGGTCATTCAAATAGCGTCGTTCAAAACCCAAACGGGCAAACAGTCGGCTACTGGTGAGATTTGTCACGGAATCTACAATAATTCCAGTGGTTTCACTTCTAGCAGATGCGGCCTTGCGGGAGTAAATTCGACATCGAGTCGCTAACCAGAAGGAAATACTGATAAACAAAACTGCCCAAATCCCCACAAATGCAGCTAGGGGAGGATAGGCGCGATAGAGTAAAATTGTAGAGACTATATAAACGATAATTACTGGCATAAATTCCGTAATCATCATTTGCATCGTTTGGGTAACGCCCAGAGAAGTTTCCGCAATGCGATGGGCTAACGCACCAGCAAAACTACTGCTGAGATAGCGGTGGGAATGTTGCTGTAAATAGGCATATAAAGACCGAACAATATGCTGTCTGTGGATGGGATGGAGAATAGTTTGTAACAGTCCAGCAGAACGCCCAAATACCACCTCACCTATACTCAAGGACGTAAACAGAATCAAGGGTTGTCTCAAAGTATCAAAAATGAGTTTACTGTCTCCTGTTAAGCGTGTGACACTGCGGATCATCTCACCGATCGCATAAGGTAACATAATTCCACAGGTGGCGTGTGCAATTTCCAGAAGCACCATTACCACATACCACCAGCGAAACTGATTCACAAAATAACAAATAAATAGGAAAGGAGTATCTGGCAATTCTGGCGCATTGGGAGCGCGTTGAAAAGATTTAGAAAGTCTTATCTTTTTCATAATTTTAGCTGCTGTAAAAAATTAAAATAGACATTTCCAGAAATTAAATTAATGAATGCGTTTTTCACAAACTCCTGTATAAACGTTTAATGTAACGTCTCTATTCTTTTTCACTCCTATGTCTATCATGCAAAATTCTCTTAACGCACAGCATCTCCCCTGCGGTATTCAGCAGTAATGTCGTCTAATTTTTGTTTCAAATTGTCATCAAGTGTTACTTCCACAGCCTTGAGACTATCAATAAGTTGTTCTGGACGACTTGCACCAATAATAGGAGCAGTAATAATTGGATTAGCTAAAACCCAAGCCAATGATAAGGTTGTGAGAGATAATCCTGCTAAATCTGCCACTGTGCGTAATTCATCTACAGTGTTAAACTCACGATTATGCCAATAACGTTCTTGATAACGCTTTGCGGCTGTACCCAAAGTAAAACGAGTACCTGCTGTAGGTCCTGCTGCTTGTTTATGTTTCCCTGTCAGCAGTCCCCCGGCTAAGGGATTGTAAGGAATGACACCTAAACCTTCTTCTTGGGCTAGGGGTAATAATTCTCGCTCAATTTCCCGGAATAAGAGATTATAACGGGGTTGAATGGAGATAAAACGAGTCAAATGACGCACATCTGCACGACCTAAAGCGCGGGCTAGTCGGTAAGCTAAGAAATTGGAAACTCCGATATAACGGACTTTACCGGCACGAACTATTGTATCCAGAGCTTCTAGGGTTTCATCCAGGGGAGTTGAAGCATCATCAGAATGCAATTGGTACAGGTCAACATAATCAGTTCCCAGTCGTTTGAGGGAAGCATCAATGGCATCTAAGATATGTTTGCGTGAAGATCCCTGATCCCAAGGTGCAGAACCAACTTTACCAACGGCTTTAGTAGCAATGATAAATTGTTCTCGTTTATCTTTTAACCAACGGCCGATAATTTCCTCAGTTCGTCCAGCAGTGGGTAGTCCTCCACCAAGGGGGTAAACATTGGCGGTATCGAGAAAGTTGATTCCTGCTTCGGCGGCAGTATCGAGAATTTTGATAGAAGTTTCTTCGTCGGTTTGTAGTCCAAAGGTCATTGTACCGAGAACAAGTCGGGAAATGGTTAGTCCGGTTTGACCAAGTTTAGTTGTTGGTAATGTCATGAAAATGTTAGTTGTAGAATTTTTATTTCACGCAAAGGCGCGAAGGGGAAGAGTGTGTTGCATGACAAAAACATAGAAGTGAAGAAATTTCACTCCTGTTTTGACTGGTAAACTACCAGGGTTTAACGTTAACTACAGTTTATTGGTCGGATTATCGTAGTAAGATAAAAGTATTCCATAGTTTTTACTAAAAAACAAGTCTTTTGGTAAACATTCTTTTTATTTGCTGGAGAAATTGGTTCTGTAATTTTGTTATACTCAAAATGGTTTAGTTATCTGATTCTACAGATAGGAGTTTAGCACTGCTAAACCCTTACATATATGTATGAGTTTTTAGTGATTTTGCAAAATTCCAAACCTAATCCGTGTTTATTGTATAAGTTTTTGGATGTGTTTAAACATCTACTTTATTATTTACTAAGTTTACTGACTAAAACCTTTAATAACCATACATTATCATGACAATTACAGTTGAAAACCTTAATAATGTGCCGATTTTAAATAGTGCGATCGCAGATCAAACAACTAAGGTCAATTCTACCTTCACATTTACATTACCTAAAAATACCTTTTCGGACTTAGACGCAATTAATCCCTATAAAAACCTAGTCATATTTGGTGATAGTTTATCAGATACAGGTAACGCCTACCAAGCATCAGGTAATACCTTTCCACTACCACCTAATTATCTAGGTCGTCTTTCTAATGGCTTAATTTGGGTTGATTATCTTGCACTAAATTTAGGATTTACAGACCAATCAATTCAAAACTTCGCTTTTTTGGGCGCAAATACAGGATTAAATAATACTTTTGGTTCGATAACTGTACCTGGATTACTGACACAAATTCAGCAATTTAAAACTTTAAATACTGCTACACTCATCGGTAAAGATGGATTGTACGTGATCTGGGCTGGAGCTAACGATTTTCTATATCTTGCCACAGATCCTGCTCAAGCTGTAACTAATGCAGTTAATAATATTAGTAGTGCAATTACAACGTTAGCAGAATTGGGTGCTAAAGAAATTGTGGTTGGCAATTTAACAGATTTAGGTTTTACTCCTTCAAGTATTGCTAATAATAATGTAACTAATGCCACATCAGTTTCTAATTTGTTTAATACATCTTTAAACCAAGCTCTAACGAACTTAGAACCAGTCCTCAATGTTGATTTATCTGTGGTAGATATCTTTGGTTTGAGTCAAGCTGTTCAGGCTAATCCTGCTAGTTACAACTTTACTAATATTACCCAACCTCTAATTACAGCCACTAATCCAGTTGACCCAAATCAATACGTTTTCTGGGACAATATTCATCCCACTACAACATTTCATCAATTAGTTGCGGATACATTTGAAAATACGCTACTCAATGATGGTGTAATTCCTGATTTAATTAAATATTCAGCTACTTTAGCTGATGGCAGTAATTTACCAGACTGGCTAAATTTTAACTCTACTACTCAAACCTTTACTGGTACTCCTAAAACAGCAAATATAGGCGAATTAAATGTAAAGGTGATTGCTACAGATAAAGCAGGAGCAAATGTTAGTGATATCTTTACTCTCTATGTCGAAAATGTCAACAATGCACCTACCAACATTACCATAAATAATAGTAACATTGCCGAAAACCAAGCCATTGGTACAGTAATTGGTAATCTTTCCACTACAGACCCAGATATAGCAAACACCTTTACCTATAGTTTAGTATCAGGAGATGGTGTCACGGATAACGGTTCATTTATCATTATTGGAAATCAACTCAAAACTAACACTGTATTTGACTTTGAAACCAAGAACAGTTACAGCATTAGAGTCAAAACTACAGATCAAGGAGGGTTAAGTTATGAAAAACAATTCACTATTAATGTCAATGATCTCAATGAAATTACTGGTAATCCCTCAATTAACAATGGACGTAACTCAATTATAGGAACTAATGTTTCTGACTATATTACGGGTGGTCCTGGGGCAAAAACTATTACCGGGGGTGCTGGTAATGATTTCTTCGTGTTTACCAATTTCCGAGATGTGGGACAACAGATTACGGATTTTACTGTGGGAGAAGATAAAATTGTCCTTAGCCAGTTACTTAGCAGTATAAGTTACAATGGAGCTAATCCTATTACAGATCAATACATCAGATTTGCGGCCGGAACAGGTAATCATGCTAATAGTACATTTTTGCAAATTGACCGGGATGGCATTTCAGGCAGTGCGATATTTAAGAACTTCCTTGAGGTTAATAATATCACTACCACTGATTTGAACAACGTCAACAATTTTGTTTTCTAACATTTTCAGAAACTCTATGTAGGGTTTGCACCAAAAAGTCTTTTTGTGGAGACAGGATATCTACATGACAAATTATACATATCAGATGATAGTTCAATACAGGACTTTGGGTAACAGATAGGTAAAATCTGTATTTCTACCAGTCCATCTGCAAATTCCTGTAGCTAGAAAATCAGAATCTTTTTGCCATTGCTATTCACATCCATAAGTAAAAAAAGCTATTCTTGCCAATATAGTTGGTAATAATCTTCTGATCTTGCCAAATAAAAAGTATATTAGGATACAATACTTATAATTTATCAAAAAATACAAAATTTGTTTACCAGTTATATTGGTAAAAATCATGGTGATTTATGGTAAGGTTGGTAAAACGATACTAACTGTACTAAATGTAAAACCCATGTTTAATTTAGCAATAGCCAGAAACAAACTGCTCACCTTCATATTTACAGTATTATTCACTTTACTATTAATTGTTGGTTTACCAAATATAAGACCTTTTTATGTTTTAGCACAGTTCAATACTACTAATAGTAAGTTATTGATATCTGCCGCATCTAGTTTAAAAGAGGTAATGGAAGAGATTAAACCTATTTACCAACAAAATCACCCAAATGTGAATATAAATTATAATTTTGCTAATTCTGGTGCATTACAGCAACAAATAGAACAAGGTGCACCTGTGGATATATTTATATCTGCTGCAAAAAAACAGGTAGATGCTTTAGAAAAAAAGGGACTCTTAGTATCAGGTACTCGTAGTATAGTTGCGAAAAATCGTCTAGTGTTGGTAGTACCTAAAAATGTTGTTGGTGTTACTAGTTTTTACAGTCTGCAAGATGCTAAAGTGAAAAAAATTGCTATTGGTGAACCAAGAAGTGTACCGGCTGGACAATATGCGGAACAAGTATTAAGAAAGTTGAAGATTTGGGAAAAAGTGAAATCAAAATTAGTGTTTGCTAATACTGTACGTCAAGTTTTAGCATTTGTAGAGAATGGTAATACTGATGCAGGTTTAGTTTATGTAACTGATGCGAAAATCTCTAATAAGGTAAAAGTTGTAGTTACAGCAGATGAAAAATATCATTCTCCAATTATTTATCCATTAGCGGTGGTGAAACGGAGTAAAAATATTGATGTTGCTAAAGATTTTTCAAAATTTTTAGTTAGTGATCAAGCTAAGGCTATATTTAAGAAATATGGGTTTATTTTGCCTTAGTTATATAGGACTCATCTTAAAATCTTGAAAAAATTATGTATTGTAGGGTGCGTCAGATATTATAAATTTGTTGATTGATAGAATTTATGGGATCTGACGTGGTTGGTGAGCTTACCGAACCACACCCTAAGTATCTTTTCATAAATCAAATATTATTCCTATAGCTTTAATTAAGATTATGAAATGTGCATAATCACCAAAATCTTGTAGGGACAATTCATGAATTGTCCCTAAGATGAATTGTACAAGATGTCTATACTGAATATACTATTGTTTAACAGGCAAGATGCTTGTTCCACAAAAGTTTTTTAGTCAATTCCAATCATAACATCGGTTGCTTTAACAATTGCATAAACTTCTTTACCTTCGCTAAGGTTAAGATTTTCCGCAGATGATTTGGTAATAATTGATGTTACCTCTACTCCTGGTGCAAGTTCTATGATTATTTCTGTATTGACAGTGCCAAAGGAAATGTGTTTTACTGTACCTTTAAGAGTATTACGAGCGCTAACTTGCATTTTTAAGTCTCCTTGATATTTTGTGATTTATATAATAGATAATATATATCAGAAAATTTCTAATAGCTGTCAGAATTACAGATAGTTTTTATAATTACTAATCAGTGTAATGTAGAGTAATTTTGTTTGTAAGAGTGGAAATTTAACTTACTGATTAAATCTTCTAAATGGGAGTAAGTTAAAGGGAGTTTTGTGGTTGAATAGGATTAAGATAGTTTGCTTATTTTGCGTATCTTGGTTAAAAATTACGAAGTTATTTATGTTAAGACTAATTACTGATTTTGATGGTCCAATTATGGATGTTTCTGAGCGATATTACCAGGTTTATCTGTTATGTTTAGAAAAAACACGATATTCTGAACAAGAGGTTAGACAACTTTCTAAACAGGAGTTTTGGCAGTTGAAGCGATCGCACATTCCTGAAACTCAAATAGCATTAAAATCTGGTTTAGATACTGAACAAGCGCAGCAATTTTCCCAAATTCGCAAAAAGACAGTACATACTCAACCATATTTTGACTATGATGTAATGATTCCCACAGCCTTATCAGCATTAACTAAAGTTAAATTTGCTGGTATTGATTTAGCTGTGATGACTATGCGAAGAGTAAGAGAATTAGATTATGCGTTTAATAAGTATGATTTAGGTAAATTCTTTGCTGAAGATAGGCGTTATTGTTTGGGTAATGACTATGTAAAAACCCGTGATATTGAAGATAAACCTTTATTAATGAGTAAAGCTGTAACTGAATTACCACCAGTAACAGATACTTGGATGATTGGAGATACAGAAGCGGATATTGCGGCTGCTAAAAAGCATAATATTAAGATGATAGCGGTAGAGTCAGGAATACGCGATCGCACACAATTAGCATCATATAACCCAGATTTCATCTTACCAGATTTAGTAACAGCAGTGGATTTTATATTAAGTCAATAGAGGTGAAATTGTGTATTTGTAATGCGGGCAAAATGCCCGCTTACTATCAAAAGAATTACCTAAGCTACAACTTTTTCCTTCTCAACAACATAGGGTTTTTCAGCACCTTGGGCTAAATAAGCTGCTAATTGACCTTCAATTTCATCGCGGACAATTTGGCGATATTCAATGAAATGTTCATTGTGAGCGCAAGTAGAAATATACTGTTCAAATACCTTGGGATTACGTTTGAGAATGCTAAATAAATGATGCCAAAACTTCCATCTAGTTTCCCGAAGAATACCTTGTCGCCAAAGTACAATTAACAAAGCTTTAATTACTATTAATTCTGGCTTTTTAGGTGCAGGAGTCCAGTCAGGAGAACCTAACATTAAAAAACAGCGATAGGTGCGATCTAAATAGGCAACGGGATCATATAAAGCACAAAAAGCCTCCACATATTCCCTAGCGATTTCTTCTAGGGGACGAGTGGGAATAAAATTCATCAAAGTAGTTTGATTGATATTACCATCTTGATTTTCTCGTAATCTTCCTTCCTTGGTTAAACGATGCCATAAAGCGGTGTTTGGTAATGCCTGTAACATAGCAAAAGTAGTAGAAGGAATGGCAGCTTGTTCTGCAAATCTGACAATGCGATCGCCAGCACCAGATTTTTCACCATCAAAGCCAATAATAAAACCAGCCATTGGCCGCAAACCAGCCTTAATAATAGTTTGCACCGCATCAGCTAAAGAACCACGAGTATTTTGGAACTTCTTAGTTAACTGTAAACTTTCCTCATCTGGGGTTTCAATTCCTAAGAATACAGCTTTAAAACCACAGTCAACCATTAACTGCATTAATTCAGGATCTTGGGCTAAATCAACAGATGCTTCCGTGTCAAAAAAGAAGGGATAACCGTGTTCTTTAACCCACACTTTTAACTCTTTTAACAACAATTTCACATTGCGTTTATTGCCGATAAAATTATCATCAACCATGAATACACTACGTCGCCAACCCAACTCATAGAGATAATCTAATTCTGCTAATAATTGGGCTGGAGTTTTGGTTCTTGGTTTGCGTCCATACAACACAATAATGTCACAAAATTCGCATTGAAAAGGGCAACCCCGCGAAAATTGTACAGACATCATATCATAAGCATCAAATTCTAATAAATCAAAACGGGGAATTGGTGTAATTGTCACATCAGGCTTTTCTGTAGTGCGGAAAACGCCAGATTTTTCGCCTTTTTGTAGAGATTCTACAAACATGGGTAAAGTGATTTCTCCCTCGTCTAAAATTAAGAAATCAGCCCCTACTTTTTCCACTTCATGGGGAGTAGAAGTAGGATAGGGACCACCCACAGCCACTAATTTTCCGCGTCGTTTTGCTTCTTGAATTTGCGCTAATAAATCTTGTTTTTGGACAATCATAGCGGAGAAAATCACAATATCTGCCCAAGCCCATTCTTCTTCGGTAGCTGGACGAATATTGCGATCTACGAGTTTAAATTCCCATTCTTGGGGTAAAATCGCTGCTACCGTCACTAAACCCAAAGGTGGTAATAGTACCTTTCTGTCCACTAATGCCAGGATCTTTTCATAAGACCAAAAGGTTTTGGGAAATATGGGATAAACTAGTAAAACACGCATGGTATCACCCTTCACGATTTGATAGTTATCTAACTGTAACGAAATTTAGGACTATTTGACTTTTTTATCAATTTGTCTGTTGTGTGTAATAATAGAGCGATAATTTTGATCCCTTAGTTGATTATGAAAGAACTGGGATTAGATGAGGAGTTTGTATGGTGTGTTGATGCTTACACACAATAGCCAGAAATCCGGAAATGTATGAGTTTGTTTATGATAATTATAGACGTGCTTTAATTCATAGGTTTCCCTATGCTATTTTTTATTTTTTATGAGTATGTTGATAATGTAGTAAGTATTACCTAGAATATGCTACCGGGGTAAAGTGATTTCTACCTCATCTAAAATTAAGAAATCAGCCCCTACTTTTTCCACTTTCCCAACTCTTTGAGGATAAATTCATAGAACATTTATTAGGAGAAGGAATTAAAGCCCAAGATTTAAATGATGATAAATTAGGAAGAGTTATAGATAGGCTATACAAATATGGACTAACTAAATTGTTTCTAGTAATTGCTTTAGAGGCGGTCAAAAAATATAGCATATCAACCAAATATTCTCACTTATATTCAACTAAATAATCAGGAAAATTCTGGTTAAGTAACAATGTAGGAGTCATTTACAGCACATTCCATCTACATAAGGTACACTATGAACACAGCAAGATGCGCGTGTTACAAGGGTTTTATCATTAACATCTGTACCTCATAATAACGGAAACTGCTGTATATATTTTTCTGTTTCAAGAATTGGAGAAAATTAAAATTAAATATTCTCGTTTAAGTAGCTTTACAACAAAATGGTCAAGCCGGAAATTTTTGTTTGCATAATTTATTTTTTTAAAGTTACTTAAATTTTCTTTATATGTAGTTTTTATATACTACTAATTGAAGTACGGAATGTGGGATATAATTATTTTTTTGTAGATATCTAATGCTTAATGATTATTTTTCTCGATCCTTGTACTGATTTACTGATAAACTCTAAATGCAACTTTAAATTAGTACATAAACACTACAAATAATTTCATGTCTGACTTAATCTTATTTTGGCATCGTCGGGATCTGCGTATTCATGATAATACAGGATTAATAGCCGCTAGAAAAAAAACATCAAAGGTAGTTGGTGTATTTTGTCTCGATCCGCAAATTTTGCAACGAGATGATATCGCACCAGTGAGAGTAAAATATATGCTTGGTTGTTTACACACATTACAACAAGATTACCGACAATTAGGTAGCCAATTATTAATCTTACAAGATAATCCAGTGGTAGCAATTCCTAAATTAGCAGTTGCTTTACAAGCTAAAGCGGTTTTTTGGAATTGTGATGTTGAACCTTACGCAAAAAAACGGGACTTAGCAATTATTGAACAATTAAAAACTGAGAATATAGAATTTTTACCTGATAATTGGGATCAATTATTGCATTCACCACAAGAAATTTCTAGTGGTACAAAAACTCCCTATACAATTTATACTCCTTTCTGGAAAAATTGGATTTCTAAACATAAAAAACCACCTGTTGATATATTACCAAATCTGGAAAATTTAACAGATCAAGAAATAGGAATTTGTGAAAATATCGGCACAATAAATTTACCTAGTGCTAAAGATTTAGGATTTATTTGGGATGAAGATTTGATTATTCAACCAGGAGAAAAAGCTGCTAATAAGTTATTAGAATATTTCCTAGAAAATTCTATTAGTAACTATGCAGAAAATCGTAATTTTCCCGCAATTGATGGTACATCTCACCTTAGTTCAGCTTTGAAATTTGGGGTAATTAGTATTAGGAAAATTTGGCAAACTACTATAGAAGCATTAGCTAATAGTAACAGCGAAGAAACTAATAAAAGTATTGAAACATGGCAAAAAGAACTTGCTTGGCGGGAGTTTTTTCAACACGCTATGTATCATTTTCCAGAATTAGAAACAGGACCGTATAGACAAATATTTAAAGTTTTTCCCTGGTACAATAATGAAACATATTTTCAGGCATGGTGTTTAGGAAAAACGGGATATCCTATAGTAGATGCTGCTATGCGTCAACTTAATCAAACTGGTTGGATGCACAATAGATGTAGAATGATTGTAGCTAGTTTTCTTACCAAGGATCTCATTATAAATCCGCAATGGGGAGAAAAATATTTTATGCAAAAACTCATAGATGGTGATTTATGTGCTAATAATGGAGGTTGGCAATGGAGCGCTTCTAGTGGGATGGATGCTCAACCATTAAGAATTTTTAACCCTGCTAGTCAAACTCAGAAATTTGATTCAGAAGCGGAGTATATTCGCCAATGGATACCAGAGTTAAAATCTGTGGATACGGAATATTTAATTAGTGGTAAAATTCCTGCTTGGGAATGTCATAAGTTAGGATATCCTACACCAATTGTTGATCATCAAAAACAACAAGCTCTGTTTAAAGAAATATATCAACAAGTTAAAATGGAGAGTTGATGATTGAGATCCTGAATCCTGTTTAACAGTTTGTAGTTTTCTGGTATGGTATCCTAAACGTAGGACTTACGCAAGTGTCACACTAAAAAATCTGTTGAGTGGGTGCGTCAGATATCAACAATTTGGTTATTTACATGATTTATACTGTCTGACGTGGTTGGTGAGCTTGTCGAACCACACCCTACCAATGTTCCAGTTGCGTAAGTCCTAAAACAAACAAATTTTTTCTTTACTACACACTGCATTTTAGATATGCCCACCACTTACAACGTAGAAATTCATCATCAAGGACAAACATATAATATACAAGTTAAAGATGATGAAACTATTCTCTCAGTCGCTTTAGCTAAAGGTTTAGACTTACCAACTTCTTGTGGTGCTGGAGTGTGTACTACCTGCGCTGCTTTGGTTACAAAAGGATTTGTAAGTCAAGAAGATGGTATGGGTGTTAGTGTAGAGCTACAACAACAGGGTTACGCACTACTATGTGTGGCTAAACCTCTTTCTGATTTAATCATAGAAACTGAAAAGGAAGAAATTGTTTATCAAAAGCAATTTGGTAAAAATTAGGGCATTGCATAATGGCGCTATGAATTTTGTTTCGCGCATTAGCGAAGCACTTTCAGTGCGTTAGATGCAAAGTTTCAAGTTTTGAATTTCTCAATTTCATACCTGAGTTCTGCAATACCAAAATTAGATAATCAAAATTAGATAATAATTGATAATTAGCAATTACCAGTAATTATTATCTATCTATGTTCTCTGAAGAATAAATATCAAGGATCGAGAAATTATGACCACTCATTTTATTACCGCAGAAGTTGCATTACAAGAAACTCCTCATGAGTTGGAAAAGGCTATTAAGGCTGAATTACAAAAACAAGGGGAGCCTTTACGTTGGGCTATTACTGCTGTTAATGAAGCGGAACAAGTTGCTACGGTAGAGGCTGTAGTTACTACTGAAAATGTGAGTTAATAAGTAATAGTTAATAGATAATTAATGGTCAGCGATCGCTGCAATTATAGTATATATTAATTAGTATAATATGAGAAAGCGATCGCGCATTTTTTGAGAAATTATTTTCTTTTTAGGATGAACCACTACTTTAAGTGTACAGTAGTTCATTATAATATTATAACTATGAAAAAACCATATACAGTAATTTTAATTATACCTACAGGTATAGGAGCATCCATAGGGGGATATGCAGGTGATGGACTACCCATAGCTAAACTAATATCACAGGTATGCGATCGCCTGATCACCCATCCTAATGTAATGAATGGTGCAAGTTTATACTGGAATATTCCCAATGCCCTCTACGTAGAAGGATACGCCCTAGATAAATTTACTGCTGGGGAATGGGGTTTACGTCCCGTCTACAGTAACCGGGTAGGTTTGCTTTTAGACCAGGGTATTGAACCAGAATTAATGCTCAGACACTTGCAAGTACAAGACGCAGCCAGAGCCACACTGGGATTAAATATTAGTAATCATGTAATTACAGACACTCCATTAAACGTAGAAATACGGACATCATCATCTGGTGTGAGTTGGGGAACAATAGGCAACCCCGATAGTTTATTAAGAGGGGCAGAAAAATTAATTATACAGGAAAAAGTGCAAGCGATCGCTGTAGTCACTCGTTTTCCCGAAAATAGTGATCAAATAGCCGTCAGTAAGTATCAACAAGGAAAAGGAGTGGATCCCATAGCTGGTGCAGAAGCAGTTATTAGCCATTTATTAGTTCGCACCTTCAAAATACCCTGCGCCCACGCCCCAGCACTGACTCCCAGCCCAGTAGAACCGAACTTAGCCCCCCGTTCTGCGGCGGAAGAAATAGGATATACTTTTTTACCATGCGTTTTAGTGGGACTGAGTAACGCCCCGCAAATAATTCTTAACAAAAACATTAACAATTATTTACCAAATGATATCTGGGCTAATCAAATAGATGCTGTTATTATTCCCTCAACAGCTTGCGGCAATAGTACAATCTTAAACTTAAGTCAAAAACAATGTTTGATAATTAATGTTACAGAAAATAAAACTTTAATACAAGTTCCACCATCAGCGTTAGGAATCCAAACCTTACAGGTAAACTCATATTTAGAAGCAGTAGGGGCAATAGTCGCCCATAAAGCTGGCATAAATCATTGGTCATTATCATTATAATTAGGACTTACGCATTGACAAAAAACATTATCTATGTATTCTAGATCATGCGATCGCTATTAAGATTAGCAAAAATATGCTCACGTACAACTAAAGTAAACAGATTCCTCTGTACTTCATACCAGTTG
>NZ_JACJPV010000004.1 GCF_014696225.1 Anabaena sp. FACHB-1237
GACTAAAAAACTTAGCTTACAACACAGGTCAAACTATTTATCAAATTAAGCATAATTTGCTTTCTAATTATTTAATAGGACAACTAAAACGTCCAGATATTGCTATGTCAATGGTTTAGTCTTTAGGCGCTCGGTGCGGCTACGCCGCACCATCGCTTGTGCCAGTTGCGTAAGTCCTAACAGTATTGGCGGCATTAAAATCAGTAATTTTAATTAGAATAACTACCTCTCTTTGTTATATGTGAGCAAATTTTCAATAAAACTCAATGGATCTATTTCCATAACTTGAGACAATTGTAAAAATTCAATCAAGTCAAGACGACGCTCCCCACGTTCATACTTCGATACATAGGATTGTGGACGCTCTAATTTTGCTGACAACTCTGCTTGGGTAAGGTTAGCAGCTTTACGAGCTTCTATCAACATTTTGCGAAACTGATTGTATTCTTCAGTGAAAACGGATTTAGACACTTGAACCGATGGTGATCTTGATAACAGTTAGAGTATATTGTCTAACTATGTTCCATCCTAAAACCGAATATAGGATAAACCCAAAACAGGTTTTTCCTAGAGTATCAACATTTCGTTAGAACCGAAAAAATATGAATTTGCTATAGCACAGATGAAAACAGAACATTATATTTATATTTATATTTATATTTATATTTATATTTATATTTAATCATTGCCCAAATAAAAACCAAAAATCCAACCGCAACCTAATTAAACATTTACCAAATGTATTTTATGCGATCGTAAACAGAGAATCTTAATATATTATCCCCATAATCTTCTTTTTTCCTTACCTTGTAACCTCTCATGTCCATCTTTCAATAACTTAGGAATATCCAACTTTTCAGGACATTTAGGTAAACAATCTCCACATTCTGTACATCTATTGGCCTTCATTCCAGGAAACCAATGACCAGCATTTTCAAACATTCCATAACGATATTTACCATAATCGCTCATATCGTAAGCTACAGCTAAATTACGCAACCTTAAAACTTCAGGAATATGAATATTTTCAGGACAAGGTAAACAAGCATAACATTGACTACATTTATCACTTTGTAAAATATAATCTTGCTGATTTGATAATCTTTTAAAAATTTTCATTTCCTCTTCATTTAATTCTGTAACATCATCAGCAATTTTTAATGGTGCAATTAATTCCTCTGGTTTTCCCGGTCCTATACTTAAAGTAGTAATGCGTTCATCACTTAATAAAAACCGATAATTTAATGCTAATGGAGTTAAAGGTTGACAAAGTTCTATTAATGTTTCTGGAGGTGTATATAACTTTCCACCTTTATCAGCAGGAGAAATAATAAAAACTCCCATATCTTTCTGTTTTGCTAATGCAATAGCAGGCGCATTTCTTTGAAAAAAATAGTAATAGTGGAGATTCACAAATTGAAATAGATCTGTATTTATAGCTGCTAAAATTACATCTAAAGAACCATGAGTAGAAAAACCCAGATGTTTAATTTTACCCTCATTGATAGCTTTTTCCACAGCTAATATACAACCATTTTTATTTGCTATCCATTGAAAATGTTCCCAAGTATTAACACCATGAATAGCTAAACAGTCAACATAATCTATATTTAATCTTGCTAAAGACTCATCAATATATTGACTCATACTATCCATATCTGGAGTAGGGGAAATTTTTGTAGTAATATATATTTGATTTCTTGCTAATGATAAACCTTCTTTAATGACTTGACCTAAATATTTTTCACTATCACCATAACCTCTAGCAGTTTCTATGTGATTTATTCCCAAAGATAAGGCAGTTTCAATAGTATTTTTAACATTTTCTATCTCTGTTAAATAACGCATTGTTCCTAAAGAAAAAACCGAAAGAAATAAGTTTGTTTTACCAAAACGACGATATTGCATACTAAGAGTTAGAATAATTCAGGGTAACTCGATAATTTTACTACTAAACAACCAATCATTCAAGATTCGTGAAAAATAAAAAATATTAATACATATTTACTAATTAAGTGAAAACAAATGTACAATCTTGCTTATTAATTTGACTTGTACCTGTTTACTATTTAAAAGATTCCTGTACAAGTACTAAAAAATAAAAGATTAACCATTGCAGAATTTATCACCATAGCCAATTATGGCATGATTAATGGTAACTTTGAAATGGATTTTAATGATGGAGAAATTCGCTACAAAACCAGCATAGATGTAGATGGAGATAAATAGAGTCTTACCTTAATTAAACATCTAGTTTATACCAATGTCACCATGATGGATGAATATTTACCAGGAATTATTAATGTGATAGAAACATAGAATGTAAACTTTCTTATACAAACACAAAATGATTCCTCACTATGGTATAATCAGGACATTCTCCTAACGAAAACGTGGGTGTAATCATGCACAGTCGCATCTCCAATACCAGTAAAACCAGCCAAAATAGCAGTCTTCCCACAACAGCCAGCATATTGCAGCCAAGAGACTTTGGTATAGATACCCCACAACCAGAAACCTTAACAGAAGAAAGAGACTTAGACGCAGAATACGAATATGCCAAAAAAATGTCCAGATGTAGGGCAGATATTCCCACATTTCCACCAGAAACACCACCAAATATACAAGCGAAACTATCTGTAGGAAAACCTAACGATAAATATGAGCAAGAAGCGGATAATGTGGCCATAAAGGTAGTAAATGAAATTAATACACCATCATTTACAGAAAATCCTATTCATGCCTATCCTTTAATTCAAACTCCATATATTAATACTCCTAGAGAATACAACAGACCAAAATTACAAAGAGTAGAAAATCCTGCACTATTACCACAAGAAAACCGTTATCATGTAGGATTACATCCCCATACCATAGAGAATTATTTACGTAGAAAACAAGCAGAACAACAGCAATCAAAAATATCCACAAATAACCAAGATTTAGAAAACACAATTCAAAGTAAAAAAGGCAGTGGACAAGAAATAGCTCCAAATGTGAGAGAGCCGATGGAACAGGCATTTGGTGCTGATTTTAGTGGTGTGAGAGTACATACAGATGGCGAATCAGATCAATTAAATGAATCATTAAATGCTAAGGCATTTGCTACAGGAAAAGATGTATTTTTTAGGCAGGGAGCGTATAATCCTACCAGTAGAGATGGGCAACATTTATTGGCGCATGAATTAACTCATGTAGTGCAGCAGAATGGCAATACATTACAACCAAAATCATTAACTAAAATTGCCAGAAAAGAAAATAAAATTGAATCCAAAATTGCAGAAAATTCTCAAGAACAAAAAGAAGAAGATAATGAATCACAAGTAGAAAAATCAACTTTACAAACATCATCCTCCTTAGATGATAATACCGATAAAACCTCTCAGACAGTAACAGCAAAGTCAGATAAAGCCAGTTATGAAAATGTAGCAACTGCCAAAGAGAGTAATGAAACTGCTGAAAATGCGGATACCCCAGCAGATGAACAAGGAAAAGCCAGTAGCACAACAAAATCCAGCAAAAAACTAGCTGCTACTGAAGCAACAGACACCACAGACAACTCCAATAATAGCCCAACCACAAGTATCAATGAATCTGCAAATACAGCTATAGCAAGTAATCGAGCAAAAGCTCCAGCTTCAGCAGAACAAGATCCAGAATTTCAAGCAGTAGTTGGTAAATCTAAGACATTGGCTGGACAACATAAGCAACATGATCCTGCTCAGTCCAAATCTCAACAAGCCCAAGCCGCAGCTCAACCTCCCAGCAATGAAGTAGAAAGCAAAGCCCAAAGTAATCATGTTGACGACATGGGAGAAGCAGAAACACCCGCCTTTGACGCAGCAGCTTTTAAAGCTAAATTGATGGAACGCATTGCGGATATGGCTCCCAAGAGCTTACAAGAAGCTGATGAATTTAAAAATAACAACAAAATAGACTCCATGAAAGGAGAGTTAAGTGGGCAAGTTAAAGAAGAACAGAAAAAATCTCAAGGGACATTAGAAGAAAAAACCCAAGAACCACCAAATACCAATGGTATTGAAGCCAAACAAGTCACACCACTACCACCACCAGAACCAGGAACACCACCATCAAATATTGGCGCAGATAAAGCAGCACCTAAACCAAAAACACAAAGTGAAGTAGAAGCACCACTACAACAAGACAGTAAAAAACTTGACCAACAAATGGCTGATGCCAAAGTTACAGATGAGCAGTTAGCAAATTCCAACGAACCCGAATTTCAAAGTGCATTAGCCAGCAAAAAACAAGCCCAAACCAGCGCAGCACAAGCAGGACCACAATATCGTCAACAAGAGCAAAATTTAATTACCACAGCCAAAACCACGGCCGAAGCCACAGCACAACAGCATTTACAACAAATGCAAACTGTGAAAACACAAAATATCACTCAGGTATCCAGTGAACAAGTTGCCACAAAAGGTAAAGATGAAGAAGCACGAACGAAAATAGCAGGTGATATTAATAAAATTTATGAAACTACTAAAACTAAAGTAGAACAAACTCTCAGTGGTTTAGATAGTAAAGTACAGCAAGCTTTTGATACAGGTGCAGCTAACGCTAAAAAAGCCTTTGAGGATTATGTTGACAAGAAGATGAAGGCTTACAAAGATGAGCGTTATAGTGGCTTTTGGGGTCCTGGAAAATGGCTGGTTGATAAGTTGTTAGGTATGCCATCGGAGGTAAACGCATTCTATCAAGAAGGAAGACAGCTTTACATTAACCAGATGGATGGTGTAATTAATCATGTTGTAGGTATTGTCAGTGAAGGATTAACCCAAGCGAAGGCAGAAATCGCTAATGGGAAACAAGAAATTCAACAATATGTCCAAAAACTTCCCCAAGAGTTACAAGCAGTTGGACAAGAAGCCGCAACAGATATTCAAGGCAAATTTGATGAATTACAACAGAGTATTGACGATAAACAAGGGGAATTAATTGATTCTTTAGCTCAAAAATATCAAGAAAATCTGCAAGCGGTAGATGCCAAAATTGAGGAAATGAAAGCCGCAAATAAAGGTTTAATTGATAAAGCTCTGGATGCTGTCGTGGGAGTTATCAAAACCATTATTGAACTCACGAAAATGCTAATTCAAGTATTAGCAAGAGCAGCCGCAGCAGTGGGCAATATTATCAAAAATCCCATTCAATTCTTAGGTAATCTGATTGCCGCAGTAAAACAGGGATTCTTAAACTTTGTTAAGAACATTGGTAAACACCTACAAACAGGATTAATTGCTTGGTTAACAGGTACAATGGATGGAGCAGGAATTACCATACCAGAAAATTTTGATCTCCAAGGAGTATTCAGTTTAGTAACACAAATATTAGGCTTAAGTTACGACTTTATTCGTAGTCAAGCAGTAAATAGATTAGGAGAAGAAAAAGTTAGTTACCTAGAAAAAGGTGAAGAAACATTTAAAATATTAGCTACAGAAGGATTACCAGGAATTTGGCATTTACTACAAGATAAAGTTGGCGATATCAAAACAATGGTAATGGATGGAATTACGGATTTTGTCACTAATACCATTGTGCAAGCAGGCATAGAATTTGTGCTGAGTATGTTAACACCAGCATCCGCATTTGTCAAAGCCTGTAAAATGATTATTGATGTTGTCAAATTCTTTATTGAACGCGCTCAACAAATAGCTGATTTGATAAATGCTATTATAGATTCAGTAACAGCCATTGCCAGTGGAGCAACAGAACAAGCAACTCAAGCCATAGAAAATGCCCTAGCTAAGTCATTACCAGTAGCATTAGGTTTTTTAGCTAGTTTATTAGGTTTGGGAGGTATTACTCAGAAGATTCAAGCCATCATTCAAAAAGTCCGTCAACCAGTGGTTAAAGCAGTAAATTGGGTGATAGATAAGGGTGCAAAAGTTGCTAATAAAGTTGGAGGTAAGTTTAAAAATAGTAAGGTTGGGAACAAAGTAGTTAAGGCTAAAAAAGCGGCTGAGAAAAAATATCAAGCAGGTAAGAAATATATTGAAGATAAAAAAGCCGCAGGACAGAAATATTTTGATGAGAAAAAACAAGCAGTTCACCAATCAATTGAAAAGCGGAAAAATAAGTTTGCTAATACTAAGGCAGGTAAGGCATTAACTAGGGTTAATGATGCGGCAAATAAAAAATTAGATGCTTTGGAGAAAAAGCGTCAGGCGTTTAATAATAAGATTGAAAAAGTGAAGGAATGGCCAGGTAAACAGTTAGAGAAGGTGGAGAATAAGGCGGCAGAATGGAGAGCAAAGGCTAAGGATAAGTTGGTAAATAGTAAGTTAGGTAAAAATGTTAGCCAGAAGTGGGATAAAGCTAAAGATTGGGGTAGTAAAAACAAAGATGCTTTTAAGGATAAGGTTGATAAGTTAGAAGGTAAAGTTCAGGATAAATTGGGGCTTGGTAAGGATAAGGAGAAAGCAAAGGAAGATCAAAACAGTAAGGAGAATACATCACCAGATAAACGATCTGATGATGTTAAAAAGAACGATTTAGCATCTGCTGAGAAAACATTAAAGGAAATTATTTCCAAATCTGAAAGTACAAAAGAAGTCGAACGACATTTTCCTGCTATTAAGAAAGAATTTGGACTCAAGAAGCTTGAATGGGACAAGTTGGGTACACCCTCGGCTTCGATAGTCATGGAAATTAATCCTAAAGCAACCATTGATTTGACTGGAACACCTTTATTACTGAACCAAGGAGATACATCACACAGTAACAAATTTACACAAGAGGTTATTTTTAAAGAAGGTAAAATCAATGGTCACACAGTTGGAAACGTGATGGAAGCCAAAAAATTAGGACCTAATCACCCACAAGGAGGTTCACCAGGTGGAAGCAATCTCAAACAAATAATGCAACATTTACAGACAGATCCTAAATTAAGTAATGAAAACAAATATATAAAAGGTCATCTTCTAAATGATAACCTTGGGGGACCTGGAGAAGACATCAATCTTTATCCGATTACTGCTAATGCAAACAAAGTGCATGAAAATGAGGTAGAATCTCAAGTAAAAGATTGGGTTAATAATGATGGTTATTGGGTTTATTACAAAGTAGAAGTCAAGGAAAACAAAGTTGACCTCCTTAACGGAGAAATTAATGCTGATTTAATTTGTGAGGCAAATAAACTTGATGCTGATGGAAATAGAGCAAAGTCAGGCGCTTTCAAAACGATCATTCACTCGGAATATAAGGCTAACCAGATTTCAACACGTGATAAAGACGTTTATTTTGATTCAGAAGCCAAATCTCCCACACAAGACCCTAATTTTAAGAAAGATCAAGTCGAATGGTCGTCAACTCGTACAGGTACACCAATCCAAAACTTGCCGGGAGATATAAGTTTACTTATATCCACTAATAAACAAGCTCTAGATAAAATTGTACCTACCGCAAGAAGATCGCTGAGGAGATCCTCAGTCCCAGACCGTTCTGCTCACTTTTATTATAAATCAAGTTTGTCTGTAGAAGGTGAGTTGAAAAATAATCTCTTGACTATTCCAGGGTATAGCTTTGAGGAATATTATCAATCAGAGGACAAAAAACTGGAGGAAGCAAAGAGCGTGTGGAACGGACAGATTACTAAAATAAACAAAGATAAAGATGGGATTATCAATAAATTAAAAACGGCATTACAAAAAACAAATGATAAACTTAGCTCCCGTAGATACAAACCTTACTAAATAAAACTGATGAAAACTCCAAGTATTGTACAGCAATTTCATTCAATGGTAGCTAGTCTTAAAAATAATCCTGCCATTGATGTTTATCTATGTAATTTTAATTCTCCAGCAACAGAAGAGGAATTAAAAGAAGCACAAAGTAAGTTTAATCTTACCCCAGCGATGATTGATTTTTATAATGAAGCAAATGGTATCAGTATTCAATGGGAAAAGCTAGGAGAAAAGGAAGTTCCAGGAGGAGGATTAATAGCTGGAATGATTGATTTATTGCCAGTTCAGGAAGTATTTAGGGATTGGAAAGATAATATTTATTTTGAAGAAGATGATCCTTGTAAACCATTACATCCTCTAGACTACTTTATTGGTAATGCTTGTGCTGCACTTTATTTAGATGGCTCAGATAATCCCGAAGTCTATTATTATTATCGTGGAGAAAGAATGAGACCATTAGGTGTAGATTTTGAAGGTTATATTCAACTGTTACTTAAATCTCGCGGTTTTTGGTATTGGCCTCTAGCTATTGCTGGTTCTGAAGATGCTAATCCTTCTGCACCTATGTCTAGAGAAGAAAGAAATTTTAGAGAAATTATGCCACAACTTTTTCCAGATTTTGACGCTTCTGATTTTCAAAGATTGAATAATAAATAAATTTATTATATAATTAATTTTGCATGAATACAACAACAGAACATTATCAATTAGACAGCAAACTAACCCTACACAACTCCTCTCAAAAACGCCTAACCGTTTGCACCATTTCTCTAAACTTCATCAAACAAGAAGAGCAAATCATCGAGTGTCGTCTCACATTCCCGGTAAACCGAGAACTCTATCAACGCATTGACAAAGATGCTCTATTCAATCTTAAACCAGAAATACGTAGCCCTTTTATTGGCGGTAAATTCCTCTGGGAAACTGATATTACCATCGAAATTACACTTCAACCTGACTTACTCCCACAACTACTAGAAAATGCTAATAACATTGAACAAGCAGCTACATATCTTTTAAACCTTAGTCAACAATTCAGGGAAAATCAAGAAAATATCAATCCTTTATTAAATACCGAAAATTGGCTATGTTTATCAGTTAAACAAACTCAAAATAACCAAGAAATTGGTTATAATACCTTTTGGAATTACCTTAACCCTGCTACTATCAATAATCCTGATAAAATTAGTGAAGGAATAGTTAATTTTTTCCAAGAATGGACACAAGCCAATTTATCAACAACTAATCAAAATCTGACAACAGAAATTATAAATAATAGTATTAGTGATATTTTCAAGAATTTCGCTGATGAGATTTTTGGAGAAACAAATAATAATTTTACTAATCAAACTATGCTAACAACAATAATTAACTTTTTCTTAGAAGATGATTGGACATTTACCAAAATCGAAGGAGAAACTAGTTTAAGACTAGGTTTTCAAGGAGATAATGGTACATGGACTTGCTACGCTAAAGTTAGAGAGGAACAAAAACAATTTGTATTTTATTCTATTTGTCCTTTCAAAGTATCAGAAGATAAAAGATTAACCATTGCAGAATTTATTACTAGAGCAAATTATGGCATGATTAATGGTAACTTTGAAATGGATTTTAATGATGGAGAAATTCGCTACAAAACCAGCATAGATGTAGATGGAGATAAACTGAGTTTTGCCCTAATTAAAAATCTAGTTTATACCAATGTCATCATGATGGATGAATATTTACCAGGAATTATTAATGTGATAGAAAATAATCAAACACCAGAAATAGCTATTAAAGAAATAGAAATGTAAACTTTTTATCCAAATACCAAAATATGAACACACCAAGAGATCCTAAATGGTGAAAATAAATGTTCAAATTGATCAAGAACAAAGGGATTTCCAGGACAGTATATGATTTATTGTAACTCATCCCACAAAAATTCTGACTTTTACTAATACCAATTTACTCCCAAGTAAAAATATGAAAAATATGCAGGCAAAATGCCTGCACTACAACAGAATATTAATTATTTCCAGTGGTGATCTTTTTGTTCATAGCTGATAGCTAATAGTTAACTATCTCCGTTACCAAAACGCTTAATTAAGTCCTCTGGCCGCAGGTTAGAAACAAATTCACGAAATGCTTCTTGTTCGGCTTCATCCGCATCACGATCCACTGGTATGGAAGCATCAGCAACAACTTCTTCTACTACCCAAATAGGTGCATTCGTACGTAAAGCAATAGCGATCGCATCACTTGGACGAGCATCTATTTCTTTTTTTACTTCTCCCTGCTGCACAATTAACGCAGCATAAAAAGTATCCTTTTGTAAAGAATGAATAATTACCTTTTCCAAGGTCATATTCCATACTTCTAAAATATTCACAATTAAGTCATGTGTTAAAGGTCTAGGCGGCTTTTGATGCTCCATAGCGGACATAATAGCCTTAGCTTGATCCTGACTAATATAAATTGGTAAAGCTCGACGATCTAAGCCATCCTTGAGAAGTACAATAGGACTGCGACTGATCGCATCTAACGCTATACCAGCTACTTTCATTTCTATCATTGGTTTGTGCCTCTAAAATTCTCTAATTGCTTGTGTCCCATGCCGGAAATAACATGGTTTTGCGTTTTTTGGCAGAAAATAAACATATCGCTGTTCTTGTCTATAAATTTCTTCTATTAAACTCCGAAATTTTGATGAATACTAGAGTAAGTCAACCTAAGACAGAAGTTTGAAAGTTGATATTTGGCATCATCTATAAACATTCTTACTCAAGTATGCCTTAAGATTGATGCTCTCATGTTATATCAGCTAAAAGTAACATGGAACAACCACAATATCCTACGTGGAAAATATTTTATTTTTAACCTTAGTTTCCTCATTAGCTTATATCCTCAGATAGATGATTTTATGTTAATATTCATTTACAATAACGGCAAAAATGAAGAAATTACTGTTTGGCAAAATGTTTACATAATATTGACAATTTTTTTCATAATTTATGCTAAATATTAACTAATTTACGTCAAAATTAAACAACAAGTAGAGTTTATTTTACAAAAGCTGTGTTTACAGGAATAATTCAAGGTTTAGGCACAATAAAATCTTTACCAGCTGATTTTTGGCAGATTAATTTTATCAATCAGTCGACCATCATCAGTCAAGATTTAGCATTAGGTGATAGTGTAGCGGTAAATGGGATATGTTTAACAGTGGAAGAAATCCTGAAAAATGGGTTTATCGCTACAGCTTCCCCGGAAACATTAAATCGCACTACATTAGGTAAAGATGAAACTCAACAAATATATGTTAACTTAGAAACATCCTTACGAGTAGGGGGAAAAGTAGGTGGTCATTTTGTCATGGGTCATGTGGATGGAATAGGCCAGTTAGTATCGGCCGTGGAAACGGCCACATCTTGGGAAATGAGCTTTACAGCGCCAGAGGCGATCGCTCGATATATCGTTCCCAAAGGAAGTATCGCTGTCAATGGTATCAGTCTGACAGTAGCCCATTATCAACCCGATGATGCTCAATTTACCGTTGCCGTGATCCCTGTCACTTACAGAGAAACTAATTTAAGTCATTTAGTCCCAGGGAGTTGGGTAAATTTAGAAGGCGATATTTTGGGTAAATATGTGGAGAAATTGATCACTTCTCATAACACTTCTACATATCACCATCAAAAACCCGAAGAAATTACCCCTGCATTTTTAGCAGAAAACGGATATTTGTAGGCAGTCGGGAGCGGGGAGCAGGGATCACAGGTGAAAATTCTCTATTCTGACTCCTTGATCTCCCGACTCCTTGATCTCCCTAATTCTGCACCGGAGGTAAACTATCTACCACTTGACTAATAGAACTGGGATCTTTTACCTCTCGACTGATAGAACTGGGAACTCTCACCGCAGGATCAACCGCTACCCAACCATTTTGAGTTAAATGACGCACTTCAAAATGTAAATGTGAACCAGTAGAGTTTCCAGTGCTACCCACACGACCGATCACAGTTCCTGGTTCTACCCATTGTCCGGGTTGGACTAAAATCTCCGATAAATGTCCATAAAGTGTCTGTTGGGCAGAGGTATGATTAATAGTCACAGCTAAACCATAACCTCCCATCCAACTAGCACCTTCTACTTGTCCCCTAGCAGCAGCTATAACCGGTGTTCCTGTGGGCGCACCAATATCTGTACCTGCATGGAAACGTCTATCTCCCGTAATAGGATGTATCCGCCAACCAAATAAAGAAGTAATAGGTGCTGGTACAGCTAATGGAAACAGCATTCCATGACCACCACGATAAGCGATCGTACTAGTATAAGATACCTGTGGTAATACAGCAGCTAAAGCAAAATTGTATGACACCCGACTTAAACGAGGTGCTACTTGATCCTCCGTCATGGGAGATGGTAAACTACCCACACGAGGGGCGATGGGAGTATCACTCACCTTTGTACTAGCGGAAAATTCCTGGGGACTAGGAATGTAATTACCACCTTGATAACTACTCTTATCATGACTATTATTGCCAACCCTAGTATCACCTAATGTACTTCTACTAATCCTATTGATACCACGAGAAATTACTTGAGCTAGAGTCTTATTTTCATTAGTTTCCTGTTGATTATTGACACTGTTATTCTCTTTAATTAGTCTAGGAACAGGTGTAACAGTGGGTAATTTTGCAGTCGCGCTTTTCTTCAACCAACTAGGACTTGAGTTTTTACTACTATTAGCACTATTAGCGTTATGACTATTAGGCGTATTAGCTTTATTAGCACTAGTAGCAGTATTGTCTATATGGGGATTTTCAAAAGTTTGAGCGCAACCAGTCCCCACATTACCACCTACCGTTAAACTTTGTTGACAACCACTGGAACTTTCTGTAATTTCTAAAGTATTAGGAGGTTGGTAAGTACCTGTGGCTAGATTATTGTAATCTGTGGGATCAATATAGGAACTGAGATCCTCTTCCTCATCTCTCCCCATATTTCTCACCACATCATCACTATATTTAGGGTCTTTTTGTGGAGTAGTTATTTCCAGATTTTTTTCAGGTACACCATTATTTCCTTTGACATTTTCACTAACATTATTATTTGCAGGTTTAATCGTTTCTTCCTCTATTCTTGGAGGTACTTTCAATTCTATTATAGATTGAGTGTTTTGAACTTGTGGTTTTTTGATAGTAACTGTATTTTGTGAACTGTCAACTTTTGCTTCAGGTTTTGATTTTGATTGTGATATTCTTACCACAGACTGGGAACTTTTAACTTTTGCTTCAGGTTTTGATTTTGATTGTGATATTCTTACCACAGACTGGGAACTGTCAACTTTTGCTTCAGGTTTTGATTTTGATTGTGATATTCTTACCACAGACTGGGAACTTTTAACTTTTGGTTCAGACTTTGATATTGTTTGTTTTTCAGCAGTTGTAGAATTACTTTTCAGTCTTTGTCTCAACCTAACTCGACGTTCAGAAAAATCTGGCTCTGCTTTTTCTCCTTCAATTACCAAAGTTTGTTGTTTACTAGAACCAGTAGCTGTTGACTGTAGCAAATTATCAGCAGTTGGAACAATATTATCTATAGCAGAATTTTCCATTTGGGCAAGTACAAAGCCACTACCCAAAAGACTAAAACTACTTAACCAGCAGAGAGTTTGTGCTGGTAATGTAGAGGCAAATTTTTTTTTGGTTTTACCTTTTCCTTGGTTGTTTACTTCTTTATTAACTGGTTTATTTGGCTGCGTCATTTCTTTTTTTGTGTTGTGTATAATAGACTTAATAAACTTAAAGAGATGATGCTAATTATTTGGTTTAACTTTGGTTTTATCCTTAGTTTTAGCCGCAAATACTTAGCAAAATATCCCGCAGAATTTTCTGGGAAATACCAAAAGATTACCTGATTTTTGTAGAAGGTTTCTGATAACCTAAACTAATTTGACCAGGTTTAATCAGGAAATCTGTACCCAAATCTGATGTAGAATCATCGTTTGTCATTTGTAATTGTAAATTACCTTCTTGTGTTACCCCAACTACTGTACCTAAAAGATTATTCACATATACATGATCACCCATATTGGTCAGTAAATCAAGATAACCAGACAAAATGATATTTATTCCTTCTCTCTTTAGATAGTCTATACCGGACTGAATCCCTAGTAAAACCTGTGCTGCAAGTATTTCCAAATGGTTAACATAATGAAAATTATGGGAATTTTGCCAAAATTCAAGATTAATTCCCGTTTCTGGCACAGAATTTTGCCAGTTTATCCCAACTCCGATGACTGCTTGAGAAATTAACCCTTGATTAACCTTTGTTTCAGTTAAAATACCTCCTAGTTTACAGCCATCTAATATTAAATCATTAGGCCATTTGATGCCGAGGGTAATTCCCAATTTTCTTAGTTGTGTTGTAATTCCCCAGGCAGTAGCTATGGTAAGATGATAACTTGCTGACGCTGGTAATTCACAACCAATACCTAGGGAAAGATATAAACCACCCGGGTTTGATAACCATTGACGACCCCATTGTCCTTTACCTGCGGTTTGCTGGGTAGCGATAACAACAGTGCCAGGTTTTTCTCCTTGGCTAAGTAATTGCCACAAAGTTTGGTTTGTGGATGGTAAACTGTCAAAAATATGTAGAGAAAATGGTATTTGTTGATGCTGATATTCTACTTTAAGGGCATCTACCAATAATTGTTGATTAAATTCCACCGCAGTGTCTTGTAAGATAAGTTATTAGTTATTAGCCGTCAGCTATTAGCCGTCAAAATAAAGAATTTTCTTCTTGTTCGCAACTCCTGTACGGGCGAACAGCCGCCCCTACCAACTCACCACTCTCCGCTATACTATATTTGACAGTTATGAATTTTTTATTGAGGTGTGATTAAAGATGCACAGTTGGCAATGGCATACTTGGGAAGGTCTCCCTTACCTTACTTGTAGTATTCTTGAATCTTGGCCTCATGGTTTTTTTACTCAACAATGCTGGCCACGTCTTCCCCAGGCTTTAACTCTAGCTTTACATCCTCAAGCTATAGTTTACCGTTTAAAACAGGTACATGGCAATACTGTTTTAACTCCTCCAGAGGTTGATGATGATTTAACTATCAATAGTAGTAATTTAGCTCAGGCAGATGGTTTAATTAGCACAGAACCTTCACAAGCAGTTTGGGTAGCTTCTGCTGACTGTACCCCTGTTTTAATTGGAGATGTGAAAACAGGTCATGTTGCGGCTTTACACGCTGGTTGGCGTGGTACTGCTGCCCAAATTGTACCTGTTGCGGTTCAGAGAATGCAATCCCAAGGTAGTAAGATTGAAAGTTTACGAGTTGCTTTGGGTCCTGCTATTGCTGGAGAGGTTTATCAGGTAACAGAAGAGGTAGCTATAGAAGTTTGTCGCAGTATTATATCACAAAACACCACAAATAATATAGTTGATAGTTTACATTCTTTGCCAGATTCGCCTTTATTTGCAGATCCAGAACCGGGTAAGGTGCGTTTAGATGTACGTCGAGTTAATACTTTACAGTTACAAGGTTTGGGATTTAGTTTAGAACAAATTGCGATCGCTCCCTATTGTACTTATCAACATTCTGAACATTTCTTTTCCTATCGTCGTCTGCAAGAAAAAAAAGTACAATGGTCTGGTATTGTTAGCTGTAGGCTGTAGGTACAGGGCATTGACAATGGGGAGATTAAACAATTTTATTTAATTATTGTTTGATCTGAAAAAGCCACTTTATAACGAATTATAACTGATATCTTACTCTTGAGTATGCAATGGGGAGTGCTGACTACTGACTGCTGATAGCGAACAACCTTCATAAACTTTGTAAATAAGTTAATAAGTCTGCCATTTCTTGACTATTGGGTTGAAATTTGGGCATGGGAGGAGTATCTCCGCTAGTCACTTGGTGAATTATGGCGTAGGAAGATTTATATTTAGAAATGGAATGTAAACTAGGTCCAACCAGACCATTAGCTTCTAAACCATGACAACCCGCGCAGTTCGTTTGAAAAATAGCTTTTCCTTGTACTGTATTACCTTTAAGAGCTAAAACGCTCTTTACATAAGGATCAGATGCTTGTAATATCTCGATACTAAATAGGATCATAGGAATAATAATCAATATAGGTACAGCAAAAATAAGGAATTGCTGAATTAGGGTTTCTGGTTTGGTAAGCTGATTATCCAAAAGAGTCATATCAAGTATGTAGGTTTGTGAAGTGGATTTTATCGTCTACACATAGCTTAAAATTTCTTGATGGTCTCTGCAACTACAAATCAAAATTTTTAGATCATGTTTAGATTTATTAAGATATACAAGCAAGTTACTATAGGGAATTCCTGCTTTTTTTGGTAAAATCACAAACAGGAAATGTTTCTTTATTCTTTACAAACAGGAGATTTGCAGTGGTTGAACCCCTACTGTCAGGTATTGTACTTGGTTTGATTACCGTTACCCTTAGCGGTTTGTTTTATGCTGCTTACAAACAGTATAAACGTCCTACGGAATTAGGCGGCTAAGTTATTATAGAAAGTAAGCTAATGTGCAGCACTCACTGTATAATTAAAAAACCTGAAATTACAGTAGCACAAGCATCTTGCTTGTATTAATTATTCAAGTTAAAGGCACAACAGCTTAGTACAGGCATCTTGCCTGTTTTCATCAGGACTTACGCAACTGGCACATTGGTAGGCTGCATCAGACAGTATAAATCATGTAAATAACTAAATAGTTGATATCTGACGCACCCTGCAACAGATTTTTTTAGTGTGACACTTGTGTAAGTCCTATTCATCATAGAAAGTAATACAGGCATTGTGCCTGTTTTCATTACAACAAGTCATAATAAACTGTTGTGTTTTTAGTTTACATGGGAAATTCAAGCAAAATGCTTTCACTACTATAATTTGGTGCGTTACGCTATCGCTAACGCACCCTACTGGTTATTCTTATAAAATGTTATGCCTGTATTACCATACACTTTCTGGCGACAAACTTCTAAGTTAGCTATTTCTGGTGCTATCCAATTTTGATGACTATGTTCTACTCCTATTTCTCCTTCTATATCTAATAGTTCATTTTGAGCGATCGCTTGTAATATAGGTACATATAAATCACTGGCATAAGGTGGATCAAAATAGATTTTGTCAAATTTTTGACCTATTAATTTATTTATTTGCTGTGCAATATTTCCCCGCAATATCTGAAATTGTTGGTCATGATTGGCTACTTTCTGCCAATTCTCTTGTACTATTTCACAAGCATGAATAGACTTTTCAATACCTATTACTAAACTTGCACCCCTACATAAAGCCTCTGCACCCATTGAACCACTACCAGCGCACAAGTCTAACCAGCGACAACCAATAATTGTTCCCTGCCAAATATTAAACACTGCCTGTCTCACTCGCGCACTAGTAGGTCTAGTGTGTTGATTAGGTAATGTTTTTAACAGACGATTCCCGTAAATTCTCAGACTCATAATAAATTAACAGTTTGTCATTAATTGGCAAAATGATGACAACTAACTAAATTAACCTGACAAATTTTGCTCTCACTTTCATCTCAGTTTGATTACAAATTGATTAAATTTTGGTTAAGCAAATACTTTTTCTCGTACTTGAGACACAAAATTAGATAAAATTTGCAGTCCCACATTGGATGATTTTTCTGGATGGAATTGTACCGCCATAAGATTATCTTTAGCAATGGCCGCAGTCACAGTTTGATTACCATGAGTAACAGTGGCCGAGCGAATTTGGGCATCTATGGGATCAACATAATAGGAATGAACAAAATAAACCCAAGGTTCTATAGGTAAATGTTCCCATAAAATATTTTTGGGTTGGCTAAGTTGGAGTTGATTCCAACCAGTATGAGGAATGGTAAGATTAGGTTCAGGACGAAAACGACGGACTTTGCCGCGAATAATTCCTAAACCTGGTTGTGTTCCTTCGCTGCTAGATTCAAATAAAATTTGCAGTCCTAGACAAATCCCTAAAAATGGTTTACCTGAAGCAATAGCATCTTTTATAGGTTGTTCTAAATTTCGGGCTCTTAAATGTTGGACTGCGGGATCAAAAGCTCCCACTCCTGGTAAAACTATAGCATCAGCTTGAGCTAAGTCTTGAGAACAGGAGGTAATTTTCGGATTTCCACCAGCTTTTTCCAATCCTTTGCAAACAGAGTGCAAATTTCCCATATCATAATCTACAACTGCAATTACTGTCATTTACTGAACTCCTGTGAAAATAATTGAGGTTTATTTGTTGATTGAGCAAAACCATCACTAAAATAATATTGATGTTCTCATTCTACATTCTAATTGTATATTTTAATTGTCAACAATATTTTTGATCATATTTTTTATGGGAAAAACAATCTTATTAACTTATTTTGACCTATGGTTAAGTGAACAAGTGTCAAATTCATCAGATGACTTATTACTGGAACTAAGTAAAATGACTCCATTGCCAGATAACTTAATTTTTTTGCATCGTCTTCCGGTTAATAGCGAACTTGCCAGTTCTCAGGTTATTGCCAAAATCAACTTTTGCCAACCAGATTACATTATTTGTTGTGGGATGGCCGCTTGTCGTGAATACTTAAGTGTGGAAGTTATTGCAAGTAACTCAGGGATCTTGACTGCCAACTCTATAGATGATAATTGCACAACTTTACAAACCTCTGTTGATATGGACAAATTATTACAGGGAACAAAATCAGTTGAGATTAGCTATGATTGTGGTAAATTTGTCTGTGAACAGCTTTATTACCTAGTTTTGGACTATTTACGGCAGTCTCAACTCCCTATTAAGTGTGTTTTTGTCCATGTTCCCAGACTCAATGATCAAAATTTGCCAATGATACTAGAAGATTTTTTGCTGATAATTCATAACCTGACACTTCTTTAAAAATGTTCACGTCTGATGAAAAAAAAATCACTAATTCTTATGTTACCTATATTACTATCTTTAACCTTAGCTCAAGCAGCGATCGCTCCTGAGGAAATATTACAACCTCAATTAGTACGCCCTTTACCGGGACAATTAGATACAATTCCCGTATTTAATAGCAATAGTCCTGAGATCGTGTTGCAAGAGGGCATTTTACTGTCTACTTTTCCTCCGTCGGGAAAAAAAGTAACATCAGCACATTTGAATTTTCCCCTCTCAGGTCGCTTTGATATGTTTGCCCATCACATCGCTAAGGCTGATCCGCCAGAAAATTTGCGTTCTTTGTACTTGGGTATAATCTTACATAATCCTAGTGATGAACCAGTTACAGTTAATATATTGCAAGGTGCAAGTTATTCAAGTCAACCAGACGCGCCTTTTATTTCTTTAGCATCTTTAGTTCCTAATAATTTGGGTAATGTGTTTTCAGGTCCGGGAAGTCGGGCAATGTTGGATATTTTGCGGGGTAAAAGACAGGATATTTTTCCCCCACAAATTATTATTCCTCCTGGGAAAAGTCAGATGTTATTAAATTTACCCATTCCCGTTAAAGGACTACTAATACCAGAAAGTCCTCCTATAAATGGCCGTTCTACATATCTGCGACTACAAAGTAATGGTAAAGTTTATGCTGCTAGTTTAGCGATGTTTGCGAAAATTAATCGTGATGGTAGTGAGCGATCGCCTACTTTAACAGAATGGCAAGATTTACTAAATAATGGCGATTTATCCACTCCTAGAGATAAAGTACCTACACCCATTGAAAGCAATAAAAAACCTGCTATTTATGGCCGTGTAGCGGGTATTTCCCAGGGTTCACAATGGCGAGCTTATATTGTAGATGAACCACAAAGCAAATATTTAACTATTCCTCAACCTGGACAAGCGTTTTCTTATCCTTTAAGTAGTTTACATGGAGGTACATTAGGTACAAATCAAATTCAAACCGCTCCCATGTTAGTACGTTATCCTGATACGGCTTATTATGCTCATGGTAATTATGGTGTACAGTATAGTCTGAGATTACCTTTGTATAACAATACAGAAAGTGATCAAAATGTCAATATAGCGTTACAAACACCTATTAAAGAAGATCAATTGAGTAAATCAGGATTACGCTTTTTCAGCCCACCAAAACCGCAAACATTTTTCCGGGGTACAGTTAGGGTTAGATATCGGAATGATCAAGGTTCAGCAAAAACTGATTTTTTCCATTTGGTACAGAAGCGGGGAGAAATGGGACAACCCTTAGTTTCGTTAAGCATAAAACCTAAAAATACTTCTTCTGTGGAGGTAGACTTTATTTATCCTCCCGATGCTTCGCCTCCACAGGTTTTGACAGTAAGTACAGCAGCTAATAATTGAATCCATCTACTTCCAAGTAGACGTGGATACTTTCGTATATATCAACTGGCACATTAGTAGGGTGTGGTTCGACAAGCTCACCAACCACGTCACACAGTATAAATCATGTAAATCACCAAATTGTTGATATCTGACGCACCCACTCAACAGATTTTTTAGTGTGACACTTGCTTGCGTAAGTCCTAAAATATTCGGCGTTGCTGAATTGGGGTATGAAACACCAGTTTCCGTTATTATGAGGTACAGATGTTAATGATAAAACCCCTGTAACACAGGCATCTTGCTGTGTTCATAGTGTACCTCATGTAGATGGAATGTACTGTATTTACTTTGCACACCAGCGAAGCGAAGTACTTGCGTTAGACGCAAAGTTTCAGATTTTGAATTTCTCAATTTCATACCTGAGTTCAGCAACGCCAAATATTCTGTGATGGTTGATTGGTAAAAGAGATTAAATATCATAAATTTAGCTATAAGTCAATATAAATTTACAAAAATAAATATATGACAAGTTGTCATATTTAGGGTAGAGTATATGTAAAGTAAAAAAAACAAAAAATATTTCCCAGGAGAGAGGCATGAAATCTATCGTAGCCAAATTAAGACGCTTAACCATAGTAGTAGTAACAGTTTTATTGATTGCGAGTAGTTTCGTAATATTTACCCCCAGCGCGTCTGCGGAAACCTATACAATTAAATTAGGTACAGACAAAGGAACGCTGGGTTTTGAACCAAAAACTCTAACTGTAAAGCCTGGTGATACAATTGAGTGGCAAAACAACAAAGTTCCTCCCCATAACGTTGTATTCGATCCTGTTAAAAACCCCAATAAAGATAAGGCCTTAGCTGCATCTTTGTCTAACAAGAAATTATTAATGAATCCTGGACAAACTGTAACTACAGCTATTCCTGCTGATGCGCCTGCTGGTGAATATACATTCTATTGTGAACCTCACCGTGGTGCTGGAATGGTTGGTAAAATCATTGTTCAAGGTTAATTTAACCCGTAGTTGCGCTTGAGTGCTGAATTTATAGCTAAAGCTCAACTACTCACGCTATTGTAATATATTAGGTAGATAGCAGGTTCTTTCTCCTGAATTTTAAGTCCTAACTTATTGCGAATTGCCAAAACCTGATGCTAGAAAAAAAAGTTTTAAATAATGCAGGTAAATTTACAGCAATATTATGTTTATTAACTATTTTATTAACTCCTTTTGTGATAGTTAATGCAGGGGAACGCGGTGTATTAATGAAATTTGGTCAAGTACAAGATCAAATTTTAGGGGAAGGAATGCACCCCATGATTCCTATTATGAATACAGTTAAAAAAATCAATGTAAGAATACAAAAACAGGAAATATCTACAGAAGCAGCTTCTCAAGATTTACAAAATATTTTAACAGATATTGCTGTGAACTGGCATATTATTCCCGATAAGGTTAATGTGATATTTCAACAAATTGGTGATGAGAAAGCTGTAATTACAAGTATTATTAATCCAGCTATTGAAGAAATTTTAAAAGCTGTAATTTCTGAATATACGGCAGAAGAAATAATTACTAAAAGACAAAATGTCAAATCTCAATTAGATGAATTGTTAACTAAAAGATTGGCTAAATATAATCTAGCTATTGATGATATTTCTTTATTTCATATTAGGTTTTCTCCAAGATTAATAGAAGCAATAGAAGCAAAACAAATTGCTGCCCAGGAAGCAAAACGGGCTGATTTTATAGCATTAAAAGCCATTAAGGAAGGTGAAGCCAAGGTTAATTTAGCTAAGGGGGAAGCGCAAGCACAGAGTTTATTACATGATATTTTAACTCCACAATTATTACAAAGACAAGCTATAGAAAAATGGAATGGTAAGTTACCATTAATTGTGGGTAAAGATGATTTTAAAATTGGGAATATTCAGGATTTAATTACTATTAGTGAACAGCAACCATAACATTCACAACATTAGTAGGGTGCATCAAACAGCATAAATAATGTAAATAAACAGGTTGTTGATATCTGAAGCACCCTACATCTACGATAATAAGGTATCGTACTTTTTAACCATTAGTAAATAACAGAGGAGTATCAATTATTTTCAATTGAATCAGAAATATAATTACCAATGTATAAACTGTGGAAGAAACAACAGTATTAAATATTTCTTTTTTCAAATTATGCTGTTGAGATTCTTGCTTGAAAATATCTCCTGCACCAAATTGTATCATTAAAATGCCAATGACATTTGATAACCAATAACCAATAATTGTACAAGGTGCAAGTAATTTTGGTGATAAAAAACTGCACAAATATCCAAAAAAGTAAGCAATGGGTAAATTAAATAATAAGTCATTCCACCAGCATAGGGGAGATAGTAAATATCCTAAGACTATTAAAAAACCACCTCTGAGTTTTACCCAAATATTAATACTGCTATCTTGGAAGAGTTTTTCTAGTTGATTCATAATCTACATTATTTCTATCGGATTAGTGTAGTTTAACTGATAATTGCCAAAAATACAAGATCCCGGACTTCTTAAAGAAGTCAGAGATTTGCAAATATGCAAGGATATGCAAAATTTATTTAATAATACGCGCCAAGTAAACTATAAGTAAGACTAAGTAGCACTAATAAGGTAATAACCACATAAATAAATTGTCGTTGTAATGCAAAAATGCAGCAAGAAATAATTACGCGCATAATTGGTACAGCTATGAGAATTAATAATCCTAATTGAATAATACCACGATTGCTGCCTGATGCGATCGCTTGTATCACACCTATAGGGGAACAAAAAAGGGGTGATGTACCGCGAAATATTTGATATTGTGCAGGTTCTAAACCGTGATTAATTAAATATAAAATTCCGCCAAATAAGACGACAAAACTAGCAATTAAAACCCCATATTTCAGCAAATTACTGAGGATATTTGCGAGGAGTTTTTCATCAGATGATTGAAAAATTATCTCATAATGATGCTGTTGTTCTAATTGTTGAATATCGGCATCTTTTTCATCAGAAATTAATCTCAAACTCATCACTTCAGTATTTACTGCTGCTGAAGTAGTCCAACGAAAACCTGAATTTAATTTGTACATTTTACATTCCCCCTATGACATTGTTGTAAACCATTTTTAAAGCCATAATTACCAAAACCAGGCTGAAAATAATTCTGAGAATTTGGGTTTTTGCGCCGATTAAAATTCTTGCTCCTAAGAAAGCACCGGGTAAAACTCCTAACATTACTGGCATTGCTAAACCAGGATCTATATATCCACGAGTTAAATAAACACCAGCAGAAGCTGCGGCAGTAACACCTATCATAAAGTTACTAGTAGTAGTAGAAACTTTAAAAGGTAAGCGCATGGCTTGGTCCATTGCTAATACTTTAAACGCTCCCGAACCTATGCCTAATAAACCAGAAAGTACACCTGCTATTAACATAATGCTAAAGCCAGCAGGTACAGAATTTACATAATAAGGCATGACACCATTAGGAGTAGGATAAGTACCATTTAACTGTAGATATTCAGCAATAGGATCTGAAGCAATAATATCTTGATTTTCTGGTCTTGGACGTTGGGATAAATATGCAGAATAAATTAAGACAATTGCCAGAATTATTGTTAGTAATTTAACAGAAATTAAGCCAGCAATTAAAGCACCAATTATTGCACCAATAGTGGTAGATACTTCTAAAAACATTCCTAATTTAAGATTGGCAAAGCCTGTTTTAATGTAAGTAGAAGCTGATCCTAATGATGTAGCAATAACTGAGACGAGAGAAGCACCAACAGCATAGCGTATATCTACACCAAATACAGAAGTTAATAAGGGAACTATGACTACTCCTCCACCCAAACCTGTTAATGATCCAACTAAACCTGCGCTAAATGATCCCAGCCATACTAATAATGAAAATGTGAGTATATTCAACTATTATTCCTCTTTGTTTGATGATATTGGCAGTGTATATTTATGATGCTTGAGAAGTATAGAATGTCAGGAATAAATGAAGATTAATTTAGTAATTAACAATTACTAAATTAATTATTAAATTAATGATGAAATTGGATTATTTAATGTCACCTATTACCTGTGAATATTTATTAGTAATGAACTAGGGTAAATGGATGAGACTCAAACTGTGACTATCTAAGAAGATAAAAGTACCTAATCCTATTAATACATAAGGCATGAAACGATTACCATATTGGGTGAAAATTTGAGCGATCGCTTGCTGATGAGTTAACCTATAGGCCATATAACACAAAACTCCTACCAATGCAAAGAAAATACCTAAAATCACTAACAAACCTTGCCCACTACTACTAGCAAAAATAGGAACATAAATACTAATGTTATCTGTACCATTAGCAAAAGTCACTGCTGCTACGCTATAGGTTTGCAAATTAAACCAATTTCCTAACATTTTTCCTAGCATTGATGGTGGGGATGTGTCTACAGTAGTTTCCTCATCTTCGTGATCATCTGTTGGGGAACTTAATAAACTCTTGATCCCCATGATAATTGGAACTATACCAAATAGTCCAATCCAAGGACGAGGAAAAATTAAACCTCCGAAAAAACCAGGCAAACTTGCTAATACTAAAGCGGTAAAACCTGCATACTGGCCTAGAACAATATGATGACTGCGAAACTTAGCATTAACTTGGGAGAAAAATAAAGTCAAAATGACTAAATCATCAATGTTAGTAGCACCAAAAGCTACTGTACCTGTACTAATTGCTGTTAATAAACCACTCATAAAGATTTGGGATTAGAGATTGTTGATTTGTGATTAATAATGGTTTTTTCCTGCAAAACGTTCATGAATTTCTGCAACCCTTTCACGCATTCCTGTTACTAAATGTGGTGAACGTCTTTTTTGCATAAAAAACCAACCACAACTAACAATTAAATACAGCATAAATAGGTAAGGGAAGAGATTATAAGGAGCTTCTGGAGCAGGAAATAAGCTATTACCAGGAATACCTAAACTACCAATAACCGGAATGATCATAAAACCCACAGCTAAAACTGAAAACATCACATCTATAGGACGGAGTTTCTTAATTTTGTGTAAATATACAGGAGCAGCCACAGAAATTAAAATGTAAACTGTTAAAAATCCATAACTACAAATAGCTCCTAAATAGCCCATACATTCAAATAATTTAATCTGAAATAATGACATAATCATCGGAATAATAAATGTCAAAAAAGAACACATTGTCACAGCAACATGAGGCGTTCTATTAGCAGAGTGAGCATTACCTAAACAAGCATGAAATAAACCATGACGTGCCATTAAAAAAGCTATTCTTGCCGCAGGATTAATGCTACCTAAAATGCAAGCAAAGAAACTAAATAATGCGCCTAAACCTACTAATTGTCCTAAAAAGCCTACCCCTGCTTTTTCAGAAAGAAAACCTAAAGGTTCTTCAGTTTTAGCAAGAGAAACACCAGTATCGCTAAAACCTAAAACTTCTATATAAGTTGTAGAAATGAAAAATAATCCCGCTAAAATTACACTACCCATGACTGCTTTTGGGATTGTTTTTAATGGTTTTTTTGCTTCATCACCTAAACTAGTTGCACTTTCAAAACCAGAAAAACCAAACATCACTAATACAAGTCCAGTGGCTATATTACCAGGATTAACACCTGATAAAGTTAACTGGTTCATATCAATGGCAAAACCTTTATGCGCCCAAATAATAATACATAAAACTCCAATTAAAATTAGAGAAGCAGCCTCTAACCATAACATTGCTACTGCCGAAAGTTGTACATCTTTGTAAGCTGCATACCAGGAAATTCCTGCACCAATAGCTAATAATGTAATGCTAGAAGCATGAATGCCTAAATGTCCAATAAATATGCCACTAAAATTAGCAAAACCACAAAGAACGGACATTCCTGTAAATAAATAAGCTAGTACCAAACTCCAACCACAAATTACTCCGGCAGTAGCTCCTAAACCTTGGGTAATATATGAATAAAGTGAACCGGGAGAAGCAGAACGACTAGCAAATTGATTAATGTTAATACTCACTAATAATAGTCCTATCAAAGCAATTAAAAAACTTAACCAACTACCATTTCCTGATAGTGCCACAATCAAACCAACGTTAGATGCTGGTATAGTTGTAGGTGCAATTACAGCAAAAGATTGAGCTAAGACCTCTGAGAAAGAAAGACAATTTGGTTTTAAACCATGAATACTTGAATGTGATAAATGTGAATTAATTTCCCTGTTCATTTTTCAGATTCCTTTTTGGAGAATAACGCATATATAGATAGACAATGGGGAGTTATTCCTGTCATTTTCATAAATATTTCATCATCCCTTATAAAAATGGCAAATGTTCCTTTTTTGGCAATATTGATACTTCTGTGAAATCGGGATAATCTCTGGATTTAACGACAATTCCCAACTGCCATTTATAGATATAAATATATAGATATCATCTTTATATCTATGTCTGCCAGTTTCTATCATTAGTTGTATTTTCTTTAACAAATGAAATATTACCTGATATCTGGTAATTTGGCAAGTATTTTTGATTAATTTTTTATATTTTATTTATTATAAATAAATACCCATAAGTGCATCGGAATTAGTGCTAATTATTGACTATAACCGGAATAATAAAAGTATTTTTTGACTAATTTTTATCTTATAATTAAACAATAGTTAATAAAAATACACTACCTAATTGTGAGGAATATTGGTGAGAAAATAGCGGAAATATCGCCATAGTCTAGTAATATTAATTCAGTACGTATTTCATTTTGGCTAATACTGAGTATTGAATTAATCTGAAATATATTGTTGCTAATTTCCATGAAAGATGGTAGCTTAGGACTGCAAATTTAAACCATAGGATCCTCGATCGCTTTGTTTATTTTCAATAAATTATAGATTAATATAAGAAGTAGAGGATCTGGGTGTTGTAACTACATAAATCTTATTAAAATACGGAACCACTGCCATGAAAAACCTCAAATACATATTAATGGTAACAATATTGTGTATCAGTTTATTATTTTCTCAATCTGCATTAGCTGATCCACCAAGCTATGATCAAAATCCTGATTACATATCATTAAATAAAGAATTGACGGAATTAGAAAATGTGAAAAATTCACCAACACCTGTGGAGGGTTATACACCAGAACAAATTAACAAAAGAATTAGTGAATTACAACTGCGTAAAATCGCTTTTGAATCAGGAATTGATTGGGGACAATGCATTAATAATACTGGAAAAACTTTAGCTATTTATGGACCAGAACCTAATTTAGATGAAGATGAATATTCTACCGGGGCAATATTATACTTTTTAGGTGATGGCCAAGGAACAAAAAATAAATGGAATTGCAAAGGTGTATATTTGCCAACGGATGTACAAGCTGTGGTTTTAGGAGCAAATGGAGAAAATCAACAATTAACAGGGAATACAGTAATTAAGGTTTTTAATGGTACTAAATTAGTATTAAAATCTAATCCGGATACAGGTATCATTGAATTTAATCCTTCGGGAATTTATGTTACTAAACCTGGTGAAGTTAACTGGTTTATTCCTAATATTTCCCAGGCAATTGTAGACTCAAAAGTTAGTAATGCACCTGTGAAAAAAGGTTAATATTGATAGATACCCGACTTTTTTAAGAAGTCGGGTATCTGGAGGATCTGATAGTTAAATAGGTTTAATGATCAAATTCATAGTAATTGCCCAAGCGATCGCTAACATCCAACCTGCTATAATATCACTGGGATAATGAACACCTAAATAAAGTCTTGTCCAGGCAATAAGTAAAATATATAAACTGCCTAAAGTCAAGACTAACCATTTTTGGGGAAGATACCAACTTAAAATTAATAAAATTGCCACTAATGTCATACTTGTCATAGAATGACCACTAGGAAAAGCATAACTCAATTCTGGTGCTTTTGATATCCATAAATGAGGACGAATGCGATGAATTAAAACCTTTCCAGTATGACTAATAAAGGCACTTCCTAAAGCTGTAAAAATCACATAGCTAAATTTTTTCCATTGTTTTTGGATCAAGAAAATAACAGATATCAAAACACAAATTGGAAAAATATTTTCAAATTTTCCCCACTGTGTTAAAAACACTGCAATACTATCTAACCTTGAATTAGCTAGACTATGAACCGCCAATAAAACTGGTACATCCCATAATAAACCTTGATCACCTCCCCACACTAAAACAGCTAATATTCCCACAATTTGTACAGGTAAATAAATTCCCAGGAATATTAATAAAGTTTTATGGGACATGAGGATATTTTTGGTGATCCTGAAACTATCTTGATCCTTAAAAATGTTTTCTTCTGCCATAAACACCCAAATTGAAAACTAATTATACTACATAATTAACCATATCAAATAAACACTCATAACCGTAGTTTCTATACAGCTATTTTTCCTATTTATTGAGATATTTTTTGCTATGAACACTAGACTTTTAAGAAATTTTATATTAAGATGATATTATAATCCGGTAAGTCGGTCGGAATTAAGAATTATGTGCTAAATTAAGTGAAGTAGCTGTTTACTGTTGTAGGGTGTGTTAAACAGAAAAATCCCTTCTAGTCTCAGCAGTTGCTCCTGTTTGACACATCTTACTACATTTTCTTTCCGTCACAAAACTTTTCAGTAGTAACATTAACAACTTCTTGCAGAACTATGGACTTCTTATTACTACCCGTTTTCAGCTTTTTCATTGGTACAATTGTAGGTTTAACAGGTATAGGTGGAGCATCACTCATCACACCCATGTTAATTTTTGTTTTTCAAGTACCACCTTCCGTTGCTATTAGTTCTGATGTAGTAGCAGCCACATTAATGAAAGTAGTAGGAGGTATCAAACATTGGCAACAAAAAACTGTAGATTTTGCCATAGTTAAATGGTTAGCAATGGGTAGTGTATCTGGTTCATTATTAGGTGTAGCGGTTTTACATCAACTCAGAAAAAGCGGAGGAAATAACCTGGATACTCTATTATTAAAATTATTAGGAATCATGATTTTAGTAGTAACAATTACAGCATTATTTCAAATGTTGTTGTTAACATTCTTGCCAAAAATCAATTTGCCAGAACTACCAAACTTGAACGTTAATACTAATAAAGGACGTTTTTTCACCTTAGTAATTGGTGCAATTTTAGGTTTTGCGGTAGGGATGACAAGCGTATCATCCGGTTCTATGTTTGCTTTAGTTTTAATCTCATTTTTCCGATTAGATGCACGTAAACTAGTGGGTACAGATATCACTCAAGCAGCAATTTTATTAATATTTACCTCCTTGGGACATTTAACATTAGGAACTGTGAATTGGGGTTTAGTAATTCCTATTTGGTGTGGTTCAGTTCCAGGTGTAATTATTGGTGCAAAACTCTGTGAAGTTGCACCACAAAAACCACTAAAATTTATTATCTACAGTATTTTAGTGATGGTAAGTTGGAAATTAGTAGGACAAGCATAATTGACAATTGCAAGACTAATTTTTTAAAATGAGGGTAAAACTACCACGTTCATACATAATTAATAAACCCAAACCAATTAACACAAAAGGAACAAAATTTTTTCCATAATGAGTTAACATATAACCAATAGTAGCTTGACGACTTAATAAATAAGCAATAGCACACCACACAGCAACCATAGTAAAAAATACTGTGGAAATTATTGCTAAACCAGGAAAATCTTGACCTGCAAATAGAGGTATATAAATACTAATATTATCACCTCCATTAGCAATAGTAACTGCCGCAACTGTATAGGTTTTGGGATGTAAAATACTCAATAAGAAAGAGAATATTTTATTAGGATGGGATGATCCTAAAATATCAATATTAGTATTCTGAACTTCTGTATTTTCTTGTTCTCGATTTATTAACTGTTTAATACCAATAAATATGGGTAATAATCCCAATAAACCGATTAATTCTTTTGGTATTATTAACCCACCAAAAAAACCTGGTAAACTGAGGATAATAATAGCAATAAATCCCAAATATTGACCAATGAAAATATGTCTCCTGCGAAAATTATCATCTATTTGGGCAAAAAACAACAGAAGAATGATAATATCATCTATATTGGTTGCTGTAAAAGCGATAATTGCTTGTGTCAAGGTTGTGAGAAAATGATGCATGGTAATTTGTTGATTAATTTGCTGGAAAAGTAGGGGTAAATACAGCAGTTTCCGTTATTATCAAGTACAGATGTTAATGATAAAACCCTTGTAACACAAGCATCTTGCTGTGTTCATAGTGTACCTCATGTAGATGGAATGTGCTGTAATACTAAACCCCTAGAATATACTATTATGATAATATTATGAAGCGTCAAATATTGAACATCTTGTTTTTATTATAGTTGACGCAAGATGTACCTGAAAACCTGATTTTCATGTAGGGGTAATTCATGAATTACCCCTACTGTCCTTCCCTTTTGTGTAATTCCTGTTTATGAATGATTTATTGACTACTATTACTACCGGAATAGTTGCCTTTATGGGTACAAATATAGATGATCTAATAATTTTATTGTTATTTTTTTCACAAATAAATGATAATTTAAAGATTTGGGAAGTAGTTTGTGGTCAGTATTTAGGTTTTACTATTTTAGTTTTTCTCAGTTTACCTGGTTTATTTAGTGGTTTGATTTTTCCACCGCAATTAATTGGGTTATTAGGATTAATTCCCCTAGCTATTGGTATTAGTAGTTTAGTCAATGAGAATATAGATTCATCTTTAGAAGTTCCCATATCTACCACATCAATTACTACTAATAATACTAATTTTTTAAATCCACAAATTTACACTGTTGCTGTAATTACTATTGCTAATGGTAGTGATAATATTAGTATTTATATTCCTTTATTTTCTAGCACAAACTTAGAGAACTTTTTAATAATTATTACTATCTTTTTTTTACTTTTAGCTAGTTGGTGTTATCTAGGATATAAATTAACCCATCAGCAAAAAATAGCTGATTTTTTCACCAATTATGGTAATTATCTGATTCCTTTTGTACTGATAGGTTTAGGGGCTTTTATTGTTTGGAAGAGTAATGCTTTGAGTCCGATGAAAATTATTGGTAGTTGTCTTTGTTTGTGGGTTTTGATGAAGAAAAGTTAATTAGATTAGTTCAAATTAAATCTGATTTAACCATTCACTTTCTTCAGGATCTTTAAATAGGGGAGTGCTAAGATAACGTTCACCATAACTAGGTTGAATCATGACTATTAATTTATCAGCATTTTCTGAACGTTTGCCAATTTGTAAAGCCGCATATAAGGCTGCACCAGTAGAAATTCCTGATAGTAAACCTTCTTCTTTTGCTAATCTACGACTATAGGAAATTGCCTGTTCATCACTTACTTGAATCACTTCATCTACCAATTCTGGACGATAAATTGTGGGAATAAAACCAGGTCCGATACCTTGTATTTTGTGGGGTCCTTGTTTCCCTCCTGATAATACTGGACTATTAACTGGTTCAACCGCGATCGCTTGAAAACTCGGTTTACGCTGCTTAATTACTTCTGATACTCCCGTAATTGTACCTCCAGTTCCCACTCCAGCAATGAGAATATCCACTTGTCCATCAGTATCTTGCCAAATTTCCTCTGCCGTAGTGCGTGCGTGAATTTGTGGATTAGCAGGATTATTGAACTGTTGTAACATATAGGCATTAGGGGTTTTCTCTACTATTTCTGTAGCTTTAGCGATGGCTCCCCGCATTCCTGCCACACCAGGTGTTAATTCTAACTTCGCTCCATAAGCCCTTAACATTAATCGTCTTTCATAACTCATACTATCAGGCATTGTTAAGATTAAATCATAGCCTTTTGCCGCTGCAATCATAGCTAAAGCAATTCCTGTATTTCCCGAGGTTGGTTCTACTAAAATTGTTTTTCCCGGAAAAATTAAACCTTGATTTTCTGCCGCTGCTATCATACTCGCACCAATTCTATCTTTCACAGAAGCCGCAGGATTCATACTTTCTAATTTAACAACTATCCTTGCTAATGATCCTGATATTAAGGGAATCTTATTTAATTCTACTAATGGAGTTCTACCAACTAATTCACTAATATTTTTCGCTATTTTCATTGATACACCTCTTGTTAATTAATTTTCAATTAAATATAATACATGGGACTTTTTTGAGTGCGAGACTGTATTTCCTGACATAAATCTTGCAGTGTATAGCCCTGCAAAACTTCTGTAGCAGCAACATTAGCTTTTTCCCATATTTCCACAACTAAAGTTTTTTCAATTGTGGGAGTTTCTGCATTTTCTTTTTCTTTTTTTTCACCTTCTACTAAGGTAATAATTTCTAATAGAGTAATTTGCCAAGGTTCAGGTACTAGGAGAAAACCTCCTTTTGATCCCCTTTGACTTTGAACAATACCAGCACGTCTTAACTGCGTAAGAATTTGTTCTAAATACCGTTCCGGTATGGGTTGTTTTGCTGTAATTTCATTCATTGTCAAAGGCACTTTTTGATCATGATGACTAGCTAATTCTAATAACGCTAATAGGGCGTATTCTACCTTGGCAGAAAGATCCAGAAGTGTATAGCTGTGGCTATTTAAGTCTGTATTCACAATAGTGCTGGACATTGATTCACATTTTTGAAAATTATTAATTGTCAGAAATTTACTATTAGCAATCTTTAAATACCTAACTGCTCACATCAGTTTATTATTGATTGACTAGATAATAATTTTGATAAAGAAGAAGTCAGTGATCTTGGTTTTTTTGATCATGATTTAGGATTGCTACTTTATTCTTATTCACGGTTATTTACAGAATATGTAAGTTATTCTTTGTATTTTTTAACTGTTTCCATAAAAACCGAATTTGCTTGTAGGCTTCTTCACAAGAAAGTTTACCTCCTGTTTGTAGTCCACAAATATAATTTACTCGTTGCGAAAAATCCTGAAGATGGGCATTAAATAACACATATTCTGGATCAAATTCGCCATGATAAGGACTACGGGGATACAAAAAATCTGAGAGTTCAGACAATAATTGTGTATGTTCTTTCATAAATACCTTCCAATGAAATATTTTCAATCAATTACTCCAAAGATAGTAAGTAAAATATGCCTTTTTCCTAATCTGGCAAAATTAGGTTTTTGGCATATTTCCTAGCTGTAAAAATTGACTGGCAATAAAAGTACATTAACTCTATAGACAAATCGTACTATTAGAGCGATATGGAAAGTATTACACAGATCAATCCAGAAAACAATACCTTATCAAAAAATTTTTCTAGCAGTACCAACAATGCCATATTTTGTATAATAGATAACTGATTATAGATACTTGATATTTTGCATAAGTGGTAGAGATGGACAGAAATGATCTATACTACTGTTATTCTATCAATTAAAAGTAGTATTTTATGATGTCATTGTACACAGGTCAAGGTGAATCATCTATTGATAAAACCGCACATAGTTTTAAAAGGCGATCGCGCTTACCAAAAAATCAAAGTAATATCTGGCAAATTAAAAGTGGGTTTATACTGAGTTATACTTATTTAGAAGATGGTACAGTAGTAGCATTAGGGTTATGGGGACCTGGAGATAAAATTGGCACAATATTCTCCAAAGTAGAACCGTATGACATGGAATGTTTAACGGATGTGGAATTACTTATAGGTATAGAAAATGATGAAAATCAACTTACAGAAACTTTATTTAAACATCTGCAACAAGCACAGGAACTAATGATAATTCGTACTCATAAAAAAGTGGAAATTATACTGTTTAAATTACTAGTATGGTTATCAAAAAAATTTGGTTCAGAAGTAAATGATCATAATTTATCTGGTAGTTTAATAGATATGCGTTTAACTCATGAAGATTTAGCAGCCATAGTGGGTTCTACCCGTGTAACTATTACTAGAGTTATGGGACAATTAGAACAAGAAGGATTAATTAATCGGCTATCCTTAAATAGAATTATGGTCAAAGAAGAAGAGACTTGGTATTATGAAATATGAATTTGTAGTTGTGCTTTAGCACTGAACTTAGAGCCAAAGCTCAACTACGAAATGAGTTACTACTTCATATCATAACCAAATAGATTCGGATCAACTTCTCCTAATACTAAATCCGCTAAACCATATTCAGCCCAACGTCTATCTACCATCCCTGAAATTTCAGGATCAGACTCTAACGGTTCTCCCCATTCATGTTCTGTTTCAGGAGGTATTTTTGTAGTGGCATCTATACCCATTCTCCCACCTAAACCAAGTTTTTCACTAGCAAAATCTAGGGTATCAAAAGGAGTATTTGGTAATATGAAAACATCCCTAACGGGATCAACTTTAGAACTAATTGCCCATACTACTTGACGCGGATCTCTAATATTGATATCCTTATCCACAACTATCACAAACTTAGTGTAAGTAAATTGCGGTAATGCACTCCAAAAAGCTAAGGCTGCTCTTCTGGCCTGACCAGGATATGCTTTATCTATGGCAATAATGGCAGCTTTATAACTCAATGCTTCCATTGGTAGGAAGAAATCTACTATTTCTGATACCTGTTGCCGTAAAATAGGGGTGTAAATACGGTTGAGGGCGATCGCCATCATCGCTTCTTCTTTCGGTGGCCGGCCACTAAATGTAGTAAGATAAATGGGATCTTTGCGATGCGTCATACACTGAAAACGCACTAAAGGAGAATCTTCCACACCTCCGTAATATCCCATGTGATCACCAAACGGTCCATCTGGTAAAACTTCCCCAGGAGTAATTGTTCCTTCTAATACAAATTCTGAGTCTGCGGGTACTTCTAAATCTACTGTTTTACATTTGGCTAATTGCACTCCAGAACCGCCATAAAGCCCCGCAAATAACCATTCCGATAAATCTACGGGAATGGGCGTAGCAGCCGCCATAATGATTAAAGGATCAACTCCTAAAGCGATCGCTATCTCTAATTTCTTACCACATTGTGCCGCTTTGCGTAAATGTCTCGCACCTCCCCGCACTGATAACCAGTGTACAGTCATAGTATTTTTAGATTGCAGTTGTAAACGATACACCCCCACATTAGGCGTACCCGTCTCACAATCCTTAGTAATTACCAATCCTAAAGTAATAATCTTCCCTGCATCTCCGGAGTAAGGACGTATTAAAGGTAACTTATTTAAATCTACATCATCCCCTTCAATAACCACTTGTTGACAAGCGGGGAAAAAATCTCTTCCTGGTTTGGCCTTGACAACATCAAATAATACCTTACCAAAGTCTATAGCTTGAGCGATTTTTTTCGGAGGTTTAGGTTGTTGAAGCATACTTAACTTCTTACCTAAAGTTTCTAACTCCTCTGGTTTTTCCATATTCATAGCCCAGCATATTCTTTCCACCGTTCCCATTAAATTCACTGCAACGGGAAAAGATGCACCTTTGACATTTTCAAAGATTAAGCCTGGACCACCTTTTTGTAGCATTCGGTTAGAAATCTCCGCAATTTCCATATCTGGGTTAACTAAAGCCGAAATTCGCTTTAATTGTCCTCTTTCTTCTAGAATTTTAATGAATCCCCGTAAATCTCTAGCCATATTTAGTGAAAAATTAAGAAATGTAAAGTCTTCTTTATCTTAACTTGATATTTATATGTGGATGATTTTTTTTCGCGCAAAATTGCTAGAAGCAAAGACACAATAAGACACAATAGTAAAAATCATAAACTAATCAAGTTTTTCATTTCTCACTGTGTTTGTAAGCTAAAAATTAAGAAATATAAAATTTTTTCAGATTAACTTGACATTTATATAGTATTCTTGTACTATATAAATATGATTAATATGCAAAGTCGCAGAAAATGCATGAATTTTACAACATATTACAACACATTACAACATCAACTCAATTGAGGATAAATTGATTTATTTGATTTATCCTAGACAATATTCTTTGTAAAACTACCATTGGTGCAATTATGGCAAGTCACAAAACAAAGTTTGCTATTTATAACCTAGCAGGAAAAGAAAAATCATACTATTTAGCAGAAAAAATAACTGTGGAAATTAAGCCTGAAGCTATTCCTAAAAAAGCGATCGCTCATAGTATCATTATTATTGATCGTTCTGGTTCAATGTATTATGATATTGAGGCTTTAAAAGAAACTTTAATTAAACTTTTGACTCTGGATGAATACAGTAATTCACAATTAGTTGTGACTTTGATTTCCTATTCTTCTAAAGGTGATGTAACTTGTCATTTCCAGCGAGTATCTATTCAAGATGTTATGGCTAATGATTCACCTTATATAGCAGAAATCAAAGCTATTAAAACAGGTTGTTTAACTTGCATTTCTCAATCTTTAAAACTAGCTCAAGATTTGATCAAACCAGGTGAATTAACTGCCATTACTTTACATAGTGATGGTTACGCTAATGATAGCAGTTTTAATGCTGAATCTAAGACAATAGAAGCAATATGTAATGATTTACAAAATATGGATGTTTTTGTAAATACCATAGCCTATTCTCCCTATTCTGATTTTAAATTTTTAGCTAAAATCGCTAATTCTGTTTCTGGTAGTTGTTTACAAGCTGGCAATATTAAGGAAGTATATGATGCCCTTTATAATACAGGCAATATATTAAAAGAAGCTACCGGAATAGTTATAGAAGAAACTTTAGCTACTGACTACAGTTATCAAATATTTTTCTCTCCCACAGCTAAGAAAATTAATGGTACAAATCAAACTTTGAAAGTTTTTGGTTTGAAACCAGAAGATCAGGCATATATCTATAAATATAAGCAAATTACCCAGGATGCTTATAGCCAATTAACAGATATTTCTATTGCCCAAAATGATCAATCTGTGTATCTTTTTGCTAAGGCTAATTTGGCAGATGGTAACTTGAATACTGCAAAATATGCCCTTGCTAGTACCTTCAATGCCACATTAACAGAACGACATTCTAAAGCCTTAACTAATCAAGATATTGCCAGTTTTTCCCAAGATTTAGATATTGCTATTTTTTACCCTCATGTTTTAGCCGAATATGAAATATTAGATCATGTAAAAGTTAATGATAAAATTGCCATTTTAGACTTGATAGAGACTTTATCAAAACATAGTCAACATATTATTATTAACCTCAAATATCTACAAGAAACTTACCAAAGAAAAGGCGTTAAGCGTGTTAATGGTACGCGGGGAGAAAATGGGGAATTAATCAAACCTTGGTTAGAAATAGAATATATTGAACCAGGTGATTATGTCCAGATGGGTAGTTTTGACATTAACCGCAATACCGCCACAATTAATATGTTAATTCAGCGTAATATTAAGCTGGTAAAATCCGCAGATAAAACTCCAATTACAGAAGTTGCTGGTGTGTTATTAAATGATTTAAGGACTTTTAACAATTATACCATTGTCAGCGACGGAGAAATTAATGTTAAGGCTTTAAAGGTGAAAATTAGTAGCAAAAAAGCCTTTGATGAATTAAATACAGTTGGTGTTATTGATGGAGAGGAATTTGATTTTCAAAAGGAATATACTTTACAATTACAAGGTTTACCATTACTGAACTTTGCAGAGAATTATCAAAGTATTGATGGTTTATTTACTCAATTGGCAGAAATTAAGGTTTTATCTAGTATTCTTGCTGCCCATTTACGCTCAGAGTCTGATGTTTTTATTCCTGCACAAATAGACGAATTAAAGAAACATTATCTTTCCACAAATCTATATCTTAATTTTCCCACCACTAATGAATATACAGATTTAAAAATAGCTCTATCTGATGGTACAGTGGATTCCAGAATTAGCTATAAAATTGATATTGGCAGTAAGGAAATTCTCAATTTGAGTAAGTTATCATCTGCTAATCAATTTCTTGATAAAAGATATGAAGTGTATGATGCAGTTACGGGAGAAATTTTCACTAAGCCTACTTTTGAATTGGGGTTAAATCAAAATATCGCTTTTCGCGCTAAGTCTGTATCTGCAAGGACGAAAATTACTAAAGCTGATGATTTGATGAAAGTGGTTTTCAATGATTTTCTAGAACTAGAAAATAATGGTAAAGTAGCAGAAATTTTAAACCTCGTTGGTGCTGGTAGTTTAGCTGTATTATTGCAAGCAAAACACGCGGGTACATTTATCAATAAACAGGAAATTATTAACGCTATGACAACGGCAAAAAATCAGTTACAGGAGTACACAGAAACAGTTTATCGGGAAAAAATTTCACCTTTAGTGTTTTATATTGGTGCGACTGGGTTGTTACCTGATGAAATGAATGCCCAAGCAATGACTGCGGATGAATTAGGTAGTAAATATACTGATTTGCAGTTTTCTAAAAGTGAGCAGGAGGGAACATTTTTTGTATTTGGAGATACTGTAATTAGTGTTTATGCTCAAACTGAATATTTCAGTAAAATGTTAGTTTCTGCTAGTTAATAAATTAAGACTTACGCAAGTGTCACACTAAAAAATCTGTTGAGTGAGTGCGTCAGATATCAACAATTTGGTTATTTACATGATTTACAGCAGTTTCCGTTATTATGAGGTACAAATGTCAATTATCAAACCCTTGTAACACAGGCATCTTGCCTGTTGATAGTGTACCTCATTTACCTCAAATATGCTGTATACTGTCTGACGTGGTTGGCGAGCTTGTCGAACCTACCAATGTGCCAGTTGCGTAAGTCCTGTTATAATTAGAGACGTATAAGATGCTTGCACTACTGTAATATTAGCTAATAACTAATAGCTGATCCAATCACTCCAACTACCTGCATAAAGTTTACCTGTGTTAATTCCTGCTAATTCTAAAGACAGTAAATTAACACAAGCAGTAACACCTGAACCACAATAAACTAAAATTTCTTTAGCTGATTTAATATTTGACCATCTTTGAGATTGTACAGATAAGGGTATTAACACACCAGAATTATCTGTTAATTCTTGCCAAGGATAGTTAACAGCGCCAGGAATATGCCCCGCTATTTTATCAATAGGTTCACGTTCTCCTCGATAGCGATCGCTTTCTCTGGAATCTACTAAAACCACATCAGGACTATCTTTTCTCGCTTTTACATCTTCAATATTTACTAACAATTGTGGTTGTAAATTTGCTGTAAATTTCCCTAATAATATTCCTGATTTTTTTAGAGGAGTAATCTCTGTCATGGGATAACCGCCATTTTCCCAACCTTTTAAACCACCATCTAAAACAGCTACTTTTTCATGACCTAAATAACGCAGTAACCACCATAACCTAGATGCAAAAGCAAAGCGAGAATCATCATAAGCTACTACTAAAGTTTCTGAAAAATTAACACCAATTCCTGCTAACTTTGCTGTTAAAATATCAATATCAGGTAAAGGATGTCTACCTCCATGTTCTTGCACTGGACTTGATAAATCCTGATTTAAGTCTAAATAGTAAGCCCCTGGAATGTGACTAGTTTGATATTGTTGTTTTCCTAATTGCGGATCCGCTAAAGAAAAACGACAATCAACAATCACAACATCAGGATCTTCAAGATGTGCAAATAACCATTGAGGAGAAACTACAAATTTGTGATTATTCATGATTATTTCAGCATTGATTACAAAACTACACAAAGCAAAATCTAATCCTGGAGAATATTACCTGTTTATTTCCACAAATGTCAACTTCAAATAATTAATTTTATGTTAAATAATTCTACACCTAATTTCACACCTCAACCAACTGCCGATGGTTCTTTCACCTTTATTTCTCCAGAATTTGGGGAGTATTTTCATAGTCATTATGGCGCGAAACAGGAAAGTTTTCTCAAGTTTGCAGCACCCACACAACTAGCAAGTTTAGCTAAAAAAGGTAGTGTCAAAATATTAGATGTTTGCTATGGTTTAGGATACAATACCGCTGCCGCTTTAGAAACTATTTGGCAGGTAAACCCCAACTGTCATATTGAGATTATGGCCTTAGAACTTAATCCCCAAGTTCCCCAAGCTGCCATTAATCATCACATATTTCATCAGTGGGAAAAGCAATATCAAGATATTTTAAATAAAATAGCTTTTTACCATTATATTCAAACTGATTATCTACAAATAAATTTACTAATTGGTGATGCGAGAACCTCCATTTCTCAAGTTCATAAATTAGGCTTTTCCGCAGATGCTATTTTTTTCGATCCATTTTCACCTCCTAAATGTCCACAACTATGGACGGTAGAATTTATTACTCAAGTATCTCAGTGTTTACATTCAAACGGTTTATTAGCTACCTATTCCTGTGCTGCATCTGTACGTACTGCATTATTTAAGGCTGGTTTAGTTATAGGTTCTACCCCACCTGTGGGTAGACGTACCCCAGGAACAATAGCAGCTTATCCTCAACGTTTATTAGATTTACCTAAACTTTCACAAGCTGAACAAGAACATTTGCTGACTCGTGCAGCTATTCCTTATCGTGATCCTACTTTAAGTGATTGTGCTCAAGTAATATTAAATAGGAGAGAACAAGAACAACTAAATTCTAATTTAGAACCTACTTCCCAATGGCGAAAACGCTGGTATATTTAGTATTTATGCGTTACTAAATTATGGTATGATTATTACATTTATTTCGCCAATTAGCGAAGCAAAGCACTTACGTTAAGCGTAAAGTTTCAAATTTTGAATTTGTCAATTTCATACCTGAGTTCCGCAACGCGGATTTTATGATAGCAGATTAGGCTTGTAGCCTGATTTTTAGAGATGTTTAATGGTAGAATGTCAGGAAAATAACTACAAACTACAAATCAAAGAAAATGTCTGTGAATATCATAGTTGCCTATTTGCATTATCTCAGTTTAATGTTGAGCTTTACTGCTCTGACATTAGAAGCATTTATCTTAAAAATGGAACTGAGTTTACAAGATGCTTGGAAAATAGTCATTGCTGATGTTGTTTATGGTATATCCGTAGTTAGTCTTCTTGCTACTGGTGTGTTGCGTGTTCTTTACTTTGGCAAAGGTGCAGATTATTATTTACATAACCCTTTTTTCTACATCAAGTTAAGTATATTTTTAGTGGTAGGTTTGTTATCTATTTATCCTACTATCTCTTTTATTAAGTGGATAAAAGATTTGCAACAAAATCAAGCACCGCAATTAGAAGAAGTAAAATTAAATCGTCTACTTTGGTTGATTAGGGGTGAACTTATTGGTTTTGTTTTAATTCCCTTGTTAGCAGCGACTATGGCCAGATATTCACCTTAATCAGTAATCAGTAATCAGTAATCAGTAATCAGCAAACTGACTGCTGACTGCTGATAGATTAAATTAGCGGATCTTGAGTAAGATAATTGTAAATTAAATTTTAATTAGCCATAAAGGAAAAAAACAGATGTCAATAACAAAACCGACAATTTTAGTAACTGGAGGTGCGGGTTATATTGGTTCTCATGCTGTGTTGGCTTTAAAATCGGCAGGGTATGAAGTGATAATTTTAGATAATTTAGTTTATGGACATCGTGATTTAGTAGAACAGGTTTTACAAGTAGAATTGATAGTAGGAGATATTAGCGATCGCTCTTTATTAGATAATATTTTTCAAACTCGCAAAGTTGACGCTGTAATGCACTTTTCCGCCTATGCTTATGTAGGAGAATCTGTCACAAACCCAGCTAAATATTATCAAAATAACGTCGTAGGAACATTAATATTACTAGAAGCTATGACAGCAGCTTCTATTAATAAATTTGTGTTTTCTTCTACCTGTGCAACCTATGGCATACCCCAATTTATTCCTATTACCGAAGATCATCCCCAAAATCCCATTAATCCCTATGGCGCAACCAAACTAATGGTAGAAAGGATATTAGCTGATTTTGATGTAGCTTATAACTTAAAATCTGTCCGTTTCCGTTATTTTAATGCTGCTGGTGCTAACCCTGATGGATTATTAGGAGAAGATCACGATCCTGAAACTCATTTAATTCCTTTAATTTTACAAACAGCATTAGGAAAACGGGAATTTATTTCTATTTTTGGTACAGATTATCCCACTCCTGATGGTACTTGCATTCGTGATTATATCCATGTTAATGATTTAGCCGATGCCCATATTTTAGGATTAGAATATTTATTAAATGGTGGAGAAAGTGAAGTATTTAATTTAGGAAATGGTAATGGTTTTTCAGTCAAAGAAGTGATTGCTGCTGCAGAAGAAGTCACAGGAAAAGTAATAAATGTTAAAGAATGCGATCGCCGTCCTGGAGATCCTCCAGCGTTAATTGGTACTAGCGAAAAAGCCATAAAAATGTTGAATTGGCAACCACAATATTCAGGTATTAAAGAGATAGTATCTCACGCTTGGCAATGGCATCAAAAACGCCATAAGTAACATTAAGTGAACATCCCGGACTTCTTAAAGAAGTCCGGGATCTGAAATTCACTATCACTCCTTGATAGATGTTGGTTTTCCTTGTGCTATAATCTAATAGTTTGACGGTGGAAAATTCTCAGCTAGTTTCAAATCCCCACTGACTATAACTATAGAATGTTAGTCACCAATTAGAGTTATTGTCTCCTAAAACTCCAAAGCTAAATACTTTGAGAGGGTAGCGATCTCATAACCTATAGTTATAAATGTACATCCTTTCCACAAAGTCAGCTTGTTCGTGTCCGTAATTCCCTACTGGTTAAAGAAGTAGGTGATATTAAATTATAAAATACAATCCCATAATCAATATACATAACCAATATCAACTTATGAGTAAAACATCAATAAAATCAGGAGAAAATCTTTACCAACAGGATTTTTACCTCTGGATAGAAGATACAATTAACAAGTTAAAAGCGCGAGATCATGATAATTTAGATTGGGAGAACTTAATTGAAGAGGTAGAATCTTTGGGTAAAAGTCAACGTAAAGCAGTAAGGAGTTTTTTAATACGGTTACTAGAACATTTATTAAAACGGTGTTATGTACCAATGTCAGACTGTTATCGAGGTTGGGAAATAGAAATTAGAAATTTTCGACAAAGGTTAATGATAGAATTAGAAGACTCACCAAGTTTGAAAAATTTTGTTTTGGAAATTCTATCTCAAAGCTATGAAATGGCCTTAGAAAATGTCAGAGATAGTTATCCTGAAGTTTACTTTTCTGATATTTGTCCCTTTCCCCAGAATGTAGACAGTTTGTTAACTAAAAAGTTTTGGGAAGAATAATCACTAACTACAAACATTTTTATTAAATTCCAAAATGGTTTATATTTTATCCATTGTTTTAAACTTATCAGGAAAATATTGGGGAGTTACACCCACCATTAATGTTGATTCATCATATATATTTAATTCTATATCCCGTGAGCGATCGCTGAATAAATTTGCTTGATGTAAATGTCTAAGCTAATGTGCAGCACTCACTGTATAATTAAAAAACCTGAAGTTACAGTAGCACAAGCATCTTGCTTGTATTAATTATTCAAGTTAAAGGCACAACAGCTTATTAGCGAGAAAATGTACCACTTGATTACTAGAACCACCACAACCTTTACATTTCACCTTACTAACTGGTATATCTTTTTGATCTCTAAATTTAAAATGTCTAAATCTACCCCTTTGTAAGCCATAAAAATCTTAAATTGGCAACCGCAATATTCAGGTATTAAATACATAGTATCTCACGCTTAGTAATGGCATCAAAAACACCCTAAGTAATATTAATATTATATTAAGATCCCCGACTTCTTGAAGAAGTCGGGGATCTAAGGGGATCTAAGTTTACTGATTACTACCCTCTTTTATCTGCTTGCATCATAAATAAAACAATACCTAAAATGATAAAAATTCCTACCAATAAACTGGATAATAAGCCAATAATACTGGGACTTTCTTGAGGTTCAATTATATTATCTAATAATTGTTTTGTATTGGCTTTTATATTTGGATTGATACTTGGTTTTGTATTAGTTATGTTCACAGATTTTCCTGTTGCCACCGTCACCGAAAAATGCAAATTAAAATATTCAAAATCTCCTGATTTTATAGGTTTACCTGTTAATTGTAATAGATAATTCCCCGGTTTAGGAAAAGTAACATCTGCCCCAGGTATTCCCTCATATCTTTCAGCCTGAATAGGTTTTAAAGTTGGTTGTAATAATGGTGTTTTTTGATTATTATGAGGTTCATTATAAATAGATAATTGACAATTACAATCTTCTAAAGGAATAACTTTACCACCTTGCCGAGTTAAAGCCAACCAAACTTGAGATACTTCTCCAGCAGTGGGAGTATCATTAGGTTCAATGTGCAAAGTGGCACCAACATTTTTATCAATTTTAATTGTATGGCCTACAACCACATTATTAGTAGTCAGGATAAAACTCAAAATTACTAATACAATATGAGTAGTAAATTTAGCGTGATTTTTGCGGAGGAACATAAAATTTTTTCCAGTTAAATTGTAACCAAAATAAGCGAGAACGTAATAATAAAACCATGAAAAGTATCATCAATAAAATAATAGATGCCAACCTATTCGTCCAATTTAATTTTAAAGCACCCAGGTAATGAGAACCAATTAAAATTGTATGAATAGCAGTTAAAAGTAAAGCTGGTAAACTCAGAAGATGGATTTTTCTCCAAAGATTACCTAATGATTTTTGCAGAAAATCAAAACTTGTACAAGCCGCAGGAGTTATCAATATTAATGCTATCAATCCTGCCATTATTCCTAATTGAAATTCTACAGGAAAAAAGGAAATAGCGGCTAAATTCCATTGTAAAGAATGTTCAATACTATGAATACTATGTACAATTGCCAATATAAATGATCCTACTCCTAAACCACGACGATAACGTAAAAGCGCAGGAAAAAAATAGTTGAGAGGACGGGCAATTAAAGAGAGTATTAAACAAATTAAAGCTATATGTCCTGTATAATCTGTCATGGTATTACCTGTTCTCAACAGAGTAATTACACCAATAATTAATGTTACCCATCCACCCAAGCTAAATAACTGACTACGTTTATCTTTACTCATTAAAGCAGTGGAAACTCCTACTCCTAACATACTGGGTAAAGTACCAATTCCAAAAGCTAACATAGTTATTGTTCCATCCCATATATTACCTGTAGCAGCAGCTTTAATTTGAGCAACGTATAAAAAACCACAAGGCATTAAACCCCAGGTCATACCTAAAAGTATTGGTATCCACCATTGTTTATTAATAGATAATGCAATCATGCTTTTACTAAGACGATCATGTAAATTACTTTTTAAAATAGGATGTAATAGGGGAATAGCAGGTAATAAATTTGGTTTAATTTGTACTATACCGAACCAAATTAACATTATTCCTGTAACAATTGCAATGACACGACGAAAATCACTACCTACACCTGCAATTTGTCCACCTTCCACTAATACTGAGCCTACTACGCCAATAATAGTACCCACCAAACTATAGCTTAATATACGTCCTAAATTAAGTAGTATATGAAATTTTAATTGTGTTTGTAATTGTTTTTGCCAGATAGAATTTTCTTGCTGCTGGGAAAGGGAAAATGCAACGGTTAAAGGTCCACACATCCCAAAACAATGGCCAAAACTACCGAGAAACCCTAATAGTGTGATCAGAGATAAGTCAAGTATGTTCATGGATGATGGATATAGTATAATGGTTCACCAATGATAATCTGGTGATGTGAGTTTATTTTACTGGGGTAATTTTGTCAAAAGACAAGTTATAAAACATTATTTTAAAATAACTTTTCAATAACTTTAAAAAATACAGGACTTACGCAACTGGTACATTAGTAGGGTGCGTCAGATATCAACAATCTGTTTACTTACATAACTTATGCTGTCTGACGTGATTGGTGATCTTGTCGAACCACACCCTACATCAGTTAGATATCAAGAATTTATTGACATGATTTATACTCTTTGACTAACCCTACTAATGTACTAGTTGCGTAGCGTCAGTCCTGATTTTAATTAATGATTTTCATAATTTATTCACAATAATCTTCTATTGTAAATTATTTACAGCAGTTTCCGTTATTATGAGGTACAAATGTTAATAATAAAACCTTTGTAACACAGGCATCTTGCTGTGTTCATAGTATACCTCATGTAGATGGAATGTACTGTATTAATAAAAAAAGACCCCCGGTTATAATGGCCGAGGGATTCTGCAAGTCGGAATTATCGCACAAAGACATTCGCATTCCTACAATAGCAATATCATTATTTAAAAAACTGCCAAAATGCCAAAATTAAACGTAAGTTAAGTTTATTCAACATTATTTAATATGAATAAGCAGTTTAATAAATATTATCTAAGCTCCTAACATTTGTAAACTGTGTAAAGTGGCATAAAATCCACCATTTTGTAATAATTCCTCGTGACTACCTTGTTCAATTAATTCTCCTCTTTTCAACACAAAAATTCTATCTACATTACGAATTGTTGATAATCTATGGGCAATAATAATGGCTGTACGCTGTACTAAAAGACGATTTAAAGCCTCTTGTACCATAGCTTCCGTTCCCAGATCCAAACTTGCAGTAGCCTCGTCAAGTACCAAAATTTGCGGGTTACGAATAGCAGCACGGGCAAAAGCTAAAAGTTGTTTTTGTCCACTAGAAAGATTTGTACCTCGTTCTCTTAATTTAGTATCATAACCATGAGAAAGTTGCTGAATAAATTCAGCAATATGGGTTTTTTCTGCCGCTTGTTCTACTTCTGCAAAGGTGTAACTATCACCTAAAGTAATATTACTTTTTACGTCTCCAGCAAACAAAAACGCCTCTTGTAAAATCACCGTCATGTACCGTCTTAATTCTACTTGAGGAATATGTTTAATATCTATGCCATCAATTAAAATACGTCCTTCTGTGGGATCATAAAGTCGACATAAAAGGCGAATAATAGAACTTTTTCCTGCACCTGTGGGACCGACTAAAGCTATTTTTTCTCCTGGATGAATAATGAAATCTAAATTTTTCAAAACATAATCATCATCTTGATATGCAAAGGAAACATTTTCAAATCTAATTTCTCCTAATTCCGGTACAGTAGTAAAATCTTGAGATTCTAATTTAGGAACTATGTCATTAAGATAATTAGCAGCATTATTGAGAATTGAAGTTTGTGTTTGAGGATAATCTCGAATTTCTATGGGTTCATCTAAAATATCAACCACTCTTTCTACCGCAGTAAAACCAGATTGAATAGTAGTAAATTTTTCTGCAAAATTTCGCAATGGTTCAAATAATTGTTGGGCATATAAAATAAAGGTTGATAGGATACCAAATGTAATATATTGCCCTAACAATAACCAACCTCCAATCCATAAAACTCCTGCAACCGCAACTAACGCAATCCATTCTAAGGTAGCAGAAACAGCCGAATCATACCAAATTGTAGTATCAACTTCTTTGATATAATTTTGATTAGTTTTTCTAAATAATTCAGCATTAAATTTTTCTCTGCGGAATAATTGCACTACATTAATACCGACAATATTTTCTTGCAATTGGGAATTAAGTCGAGAAAGTTCTTCTCTAGTTTTATAATTAGCATATCGAAATTTTTTCTGAAAATACACAATTAACCAAGTAATGGGAATCAATATCAAGATTAACAAACTAGCTAATTGCCATTGAATTAAAAACATTAAACCAATGATAATTAACATCGAAACTAAATCAGAAACAATACCAACTGCCCCAGTGGAAAACACATCTCCTAAACTTTCTACATCACCTGTTAATCTAGTAATTAGTTTACCCACAGAGGTGCGATCAAAAAATCTCACAGCTAAGGATGTGATATGAACAAATAAGTCCTGCCGAATATCAGCAGTAATTTTTTGCCCTAATTTTTGCACTAAATAACCTTGGATACTCGTTAATACTAAACGAATAGTAATTGAGAATATTAATAATCCCAAAAGAATATTTAAGCCTTGCCATAAACTAAGATTTTTTAAGAAGAAATATGTCCCTGGTTCCTGGCGAATTACAGATATTACTTGTCCTATTAACATTGGTTTTACAGAACCAGCGATCGCTATAGGAATTAGTAATAACATAGATACCCCTAATAATCCAATTCTCCGTCGTGCATAAGGTACTAACCGTAAAAATAACCACCAGTCATTATTACGAGAACGGCCTTTTTTATTAGATTCATTTTTCCCTGGATAGATGCTCATAAACACTGTGCTTTTGATGTTAAATAAAGTTAGTTAAAGTTAGGAAATAAAGTTTATTTAATTGGTTTCAGAATTTAAACCATTAACTTCTCGACATTTAGCTTCTGCTGCTTGATAAGCTGTTAAATATTCTTCACCTCCCAACATTACATCACCATAATATTCATAAGGTGCTGATCCATAAATCGGTAAGGGATCATCTTCAGGATAATCTTCTTTTGCTTCTTCAATCAACGCTTTTAATTTCTTAACTGTCAAAATTTGCGCTGGAAAATACCAAAGATTTTGCGGATTTTTATGTAAATGTGGTATCGTGGGATCAATAATCACATCATCAACTTCTATCCAACTATGTTCCATCGGTTTATATGGCCTACCCACAAATACTAAAAACCCTTGCACATACTTGGCATTTTCCGTAATTAAAACAGCTTTATAAGCATTATCAAAAGGTTTTTTGGCTTTACTTTTAATAGTTTTGGCAATTTCTTGAGATAGATTTTCATCTAATGTTTTATTCATATTCTTTCATTTTAACTCATTGTGATTAATTTATAAATAACAACAATTGACAAGTTTTACTTATACTTGTTCCTGCACAGTACAACATACTTATATTTTTTACTGCTTCAACAAGTCAGGTATGTGTTTGTTTAATATATCACCAGTCGCCAAACTGTCATATAAATCAATATCCTGAATAACTCCTTACAATAAACTGTAATTTATTTACTAAATCTTTGCATTCAATCGCACTAATGTCAAGGAAAATAGTAAATGATAACAGAATATATGAATAATCTTAGCCAGATTCTACATTTTATAAATCATGCAGATGCAACTTATAAATTATGATCTGCTGTTTAAATCCTGACTGCAAAAAACCAGAAAATCCCAATCATAACCAGATTTGTCAAAGTTGCCATACCCCTTTAGTGCAATTATTGAGAAATCGCTTTCGCGTGATCCATTTACTTTCTGACGAAGGAGGTTTTGGTAGAACTTATCTATCTGAAGATACTGATAAATTAAATGAGTTATGCGTTATTAAACAATTAGCCCCAAAATTTAATGGTACTTGGTCACATCGGAAAGCAATTCAGTTATTTTCTGAAGAAGCTAAACGATTGCAAGAATTAGGAGAACATCCACAAATTCCCACTTTATTAGCTTATTTTGAACAAGATAATTGTTTATATTTAGTTCAACAATTTATTGATGGATATAATTTGTTGACTGAGTTAAATTCTCGGAAAATTTATCGAGATTGGGATATTCAATCTATCTTAATAGATTTATTACCAGTCATTAAATTTATTCATCAACGTGGAGTAATTCACAGAGACATTAAACCAGAAAATATTATTAGAAGAAAAGCTGATGGTAGACTAACTTTAATTGATTTTGGTTCAGCTAAACAATTTAGTGCTAAAGTGCAGCGAAAACATGGTACTTCTATTGGTTCTCATGGTTATTCCCCTATTGAACAAATTAGAGATGGCAAGGCTTATCCAGCTAGTGATCTATTCAGTTTAGGTGCAACTTGTTTTCATTTATTAACAGGAGTTTCTCCGTTTCAATTATGGTTAGAATATGGTTATAGTTGGGTGAATAACTGGCAAGATTATTTACCATTTATTTTGAGTCCAGAATTAACAGAAGTCATGGATAAGTTGTTACAAAAAGAGATCCAGCACCGTTATCAAGCTGCGGATGAAGTTCTCAAGGTTTTTATGAAAAAACATACTCATCTTCTTCCCAGTTCCACTAATGAAATTATCCCTATACCTGCAAAAATTCCCCAAAAATCACCACATCAATATTTGTGGTTACTCAATTTATTTATTATGTTTGGTGTGATTACATTTTTTGCTGTGGGAGAATTTAGTTATCGAGAATTTCGCAAATTACCAATAGATGTTATTTCTTTATTAAAAAAGTCTAATAATCAAAAAGTTGCTGCTAATCAATCTGCTCAAATTTTAGATAAAAACCTATTTTTATTAAACACTATTTCTAGTGATCAAAACAAAGTTTTATCTTTAGCTATTAGTCCAGATAATAAAATGATTGTTAGTGGTGAAGATGTCAATGGTAATATCAATAATATCAAATTATGGGATGTGATGACAGGTAGAAAAATTACTAGTTTATCAGGACATTTGCAAAATGTAAATAAGGTAGTAATTTCTGATGATGGGGAAACTTTAGTTAGTGCTAGTGATGATCAAACTATTAAAGTTTGGAATTTAACTAATAATAAATTAGTTTATACTTTAAATGGTCATACTGATGCTGTACATGGTTTAGCTATTAGTGCTGATGGAAAAACTTTAGTTAGTGCTAGTGATGATCAAACTATTAAAGTTTGGAATTTAATTACAGGTAAATTAATCAGCACTTTATCAGGTCATAATGATTGGATACGTTCGGTAGATATTCATGGTACAATTTTAGCTAGTGCTAGTTTTGATAAAACTCTGAAATTATGGCATATTGATCAACAAAATACCACTCAAGAGATCAAGCAAGATATTAGCCAAACTTTAGCTACTAGTACCCAAACATTTATAAATGTGGCTTTTAGTCCTGATGGTAAAATATTAGCTGGTGTTAGCCGCGATCGCACAATTAAATTATGGGAAGTTACCACTAGAAAACAAATTTTAACAATTAAAGCAGAAAATAATATTAATACCATCGCTTTTAGTCCTGACGGTAAAATATTAGCCAGTGGTGGACGGGAACGCACAATTAAACTATGGGAAGTTACCACTGGTAAACAAATTCTCAGTTTTCCCGCACATAATCATACTATTACTTCTCTAGTATTTACCAGCGATGGTAAGTTATTAATTAGTGGTAGTGAAGATCACTTAATTAAAATTTGGCAAATTTCTCAATATTCACAAGTTAATAACTGATACAGCAGTTTCCGTTATGATGAGGTACAGATGTTAATGATAAAACCCTTGTAACACAGGTATCTTGCTATGTTCATAGTGTACCTCATGTAGATGGAATGTGCTGTAATTGACAATTGATCATTGAAAATTATCAATTACCCACCCTACCAATTAAAACTGTCACCTATCACCTGTTACACTTGGTTTCTCATCATCTGTTCCTAGTTTATGATCAGAATTATTTAACAAACGATGTGGAATCAAATAATACTGATATCCTATATTTTCTCTGCAGAAAACTTCTAAAACCCTTTCTGCTGCTTTTTTACCAGCTATTTTTGGTGATTGATCAATAATTGATTGTAAAGGATTGTTAGGATCTGCCAACATTTTAGCCTTTTGTGCAGTTAAATCCATAATTCCAAACACTTTAACTTTACGGCCTAATCCTAATTCTTGAACGGCTGTTACTGCTGCGCTTGTGGTACTATCAGAACCAGACCAAATTACATTAATTTGTGGGTAATTAGTCAGCATTTCCTTAATCTTACTAATATCTATTTGATCAATAGCATCTGTAGAGGCTATTTCATGCCATTCTACTCCAGAATTTTCCATAGTCTCCTTGAATCCTCGATAATAAGGATAGACTCTACCTATTCTTGTACCATCCACCATACCAATATTGATAGGCTTATTAGGATAGTTATGTTTCATATAATCAAGCATTACTAGAGTTGCATCACTTCCCATCTTGATAGAATCACCTTCATAGCAACCAAAAACACCAGTATTGCTAACTAATTCATCAATGCAATCACCAATATTAATAATAATAATACCCTGATCAAAAGCCTTTTTAATTGCTGCTACTGAATCATCTGGATCTTCAGGTCTAAAAATAATAGCATCTACTCCTGCATTGATAAACTTATCAACAGTTTGCGCTTCTTCTGCTACAGTTGGACCAGAGGATATAGTAATTACTTCCACTCCTTTTACAGATTTGATCCCTTCTAAATAAGATTGAAAAATAGTATCTGATGGCGATAAAATAACACCAATTTTAGGTACTTTCTGCTGTTGAGTAATTTTTTGTTGCCAGTTTTTATCTATTAATGCTTGTTGCCAATTCAAACCTCTTTGTAGTTGCGATATGGAGGAAAAGTAAGCATTATACAGATTTGTTCCTTTAAGTTTTGCTTGACGTAAATTTGTTTCTCTTCTTAAATCTGCATAGGTTAAAGAACTATATTCTAAATTTGCACCATATAAATCAGCCCCTTGTAAATTAACCCGACTCATTAAAGTACGGGAAAGATTGACTTTATATAATTGACTCTTGCTAAGATCAGCCCAGGTTAAATTACTACCAAATAAATTAGCTTCTGAGAAATCAGTATTTTTAAAATTAGCCCGATTCATGAGTGCATATTGCAGATTAGCAATTTTGAGGTTAGCACCTTGTAAATTTGCACCTGATAAATTGGCGTTTTTGAGGTTAGCGCCTTGTAAATTTGCACCTGCTAAATTGGCATTTTTGAGGTTAGCACCTTGTAAATTTGCACCTGCTAAATTGGCATTTTTGAGGTTAGCACCTTGTAAATTTGCACCTGCTAAATTAGCATACCTGATTTCTGCACCTTGGTAATGAAATAATCTTGGTTTCTGGAAAAATGTTTGCCAATCTATTTTCAATTCATAACATTTATTTAACTGTAAATTTGGCATATAGGCTTTTGGTGCTTCAATACCAACTAAGGTTGTACAATTTTTGTTTAAAAATTCAAAAGCATCAATTCTTTGACTATTAAATTCGAGTGAACTACTATCTAAAATTAGTTTTTTGGCATCGTTTAATGCTTGTTCTTTTCTCTGTGGTCCGTCTATAAAATAAGAACCCATTGCTAATAACAATGTGCCTTGACCTAAAACTACTGTTAATTTATATAGAGAAATATTTTCACACCATTGGACAAAATCTCCTAAACAGCGATCCATGAATTTTACTGGCTTGAGCAGTGTAGAATTAAATAATGAGGTTTCATTAGATGCAATATAGGCTTCTAACAATCTCCGATAACTGTCTGGAGGAATATCTAAACGTTTTGCTTCTTTTATTATTTCATATTCTCGTTTTATATGGTTATGAATGGATTTAATATAATTAAAACTTTCATTAACCTCTGTAAGGGTAAGTTCCACTGGAGAATTAGAAGCTGATGTTTGGTTTTCGTTATTACTATCAGTAGAAATATTATTTTGTGGTGATTGGGATGTCATAGCTTGTATGGTGTATAATATCATTCATGAAATTGTAACCAGTCGCGCAAAATAAAACAAAATAAATTTTATATTTGGGATATAAAACAGGGAACAGATAGGGAATACAGAGATTTCTCTTGGTAATAAAAATGTTAAGTTAATTTTGCTCAGGTACTTACAGCACTTCCCGATATAATGCCCACATTCCGCACCCTGGGGTGTCACATGGTATTATCACTTAATTTTCTCTTAATTTTTGGATATAAATTATGCCTTTCTGGCATCCTACCTCCGTTAACTTTCTGAGAATTAGTATACAATACAACCTCAGTTTCCATTATTATGAGGTACAGATATTAATGATAAAACCCTTGTAACACAGGCATCTTGCCTGTTCCTAGTGTACCTCATGTAGATGGAATGTGCTGTAACAAAAAACCCTTGTAACACAGGCATCTTGCCTGTTCCTAGTGTACCTCATGTAGATGGAATGTGCTGTAACAAAAAAACCCTTGTAACACAGGCATCTTGCCTGTTCCTAGTGTACCTCATGTAGATGGAATGTGCTGTAACAAAAAACCCTTGTAACACAGGCATCTTGCTGTGTTACAAGTGTACCTCATGTAGATGGAATGTGCTGTAACAAAAAACCCTTAAATATTACAACTTAATTCTCCTGCTTTTTGACTAAATCTCCTATTTTCTCGATAATCTACCCGACAATCTATAATAGCAGGAACATTTTGATTTAACGCATCTTTTAACATAGGAATCAAATCACTTGTAGCTTCCACACGATAACCTTTTAATCCCATACTTTCCGCTAATTTGACGAAATCAGGATTACCAAAATGCACAAAAGATGAATTTCCTACTCCAAACTGATTTTCCTGTTTCCACTCAATTAAACCATAACCACCATCATTAAAAATTAATGTTACATAAGGTGTTCCCACACGCAAAGCTGTTTCTAATTCTTGACAATTCATCATAAAACCTCCATCTCCTGTAACAGCCACAACTTTACGATCTGGATATACTAATTTAGCAGCTAAAGCACCAGGAATAGCTATTCCCATAGCCGCAAAACCATTAGAAATTAAGCAGGTATTCGGACTATAACAATGATAATGTCTAGCCATCCACATTTTATGTGCGCCAACATCAGAAATTACTATATCATCTGGTCGCATCACTTGTCGCAAATCATAAATTAGTTTTTGTGGTTTAATGGGAAAACCATCATCATGGGCGTAATCTTCATAATCTGCGCGAATATTTGCCCTTAAACTAATAGCATAGGGGTTAGCTTTTCCCTGTCTATCTGCCACTTTTAAAATCTCATTCACAGAATCAGAAATATCACCAATGACTTCTACTTTGGCAATATAACTACTATCTATTTCGGCTGGGTTTGCTGCTATGTGAACAATGGGAATATTGCCTTCAGGATTCCATTTTTTCGGGGAAAATTCAATTAAATCATATCCAATGGCAATAACTAAATCCGTGTTATCAAAACCACAAGTGATAAAATCTCTTTGTTGTAAACCTACAGACCATAATGCTAAAGGATGAGTGTAGGGAATGACTCCTTTACCCATGAAAGTGTTCACAACGGGAATATTTAATTGCGTAGCAAATTGAGTTACTGCATCACTAGCATGGGCGCGAATTGCCCCATTTCCTACTAATATTATCGGATTTATTGCTTGGGAAATTAGGGCAGCAGCAGCGCGAATACTAGCAAAAGAAGCATAGGTTTTTTGAATGTTATCTTTTTGTAATGGTCTACCTTCTACAGCCATGGCCGCAATATTTTCTGGTAAGTCTATGTGAACCGCACCGGGTTTTTCCGCTTGCGATCGCTTAAAGGCTTTTCTCACTAATTCTGGTGTAATACTAGGTCTAACTATTTGTTTATTCCACTTAGTAACTGGGGCAAACATAGCCACTAAATCTAAATATTGATGGGATTCAATGTGCATTCTATCTGTTCCTACTTGTCCGGTAATAGCTACCAATGGCGCACCATCTAAGTTAGCATCTGCTACTCCCGTCATTAAATTTGTTGCCCCAGGTCCTAAGGTAGAAAGACAAACTCCGGCTTTTCCTGTGAGTCTTCCATAGACATCAGCCATGAATGCTGCACCTTGTTCATGGCGAGTGGTAATAAATTTAATTGATGATTTCTTTAAGGCTTCTAAAACGTGCAAGTTTTCTTCTCCAGGAAGTCCAAATACATATTCCACTCCCTCGTTTTCTAAACATTTTACTAATAATTCGGCAGTGTTCATAATTTTGGTGATTGATAATTGGCAATTGGTGATTAATTTACAGATAGCTTATTTGTTGGCTTTTACACCCGCCTAGAACTGAAGTTCCTAGCTAATAGCTCAAGTCCACTAAAGTTTACTAAGTAATTCAAAAAGTTTTTCCGGTTATTTTCAGTCATCTAAAGATGACTTTTGCTATGACACAGGGAATTCATTCCCTGGTGGGATATGATTTTTACCTCATCCAAACTGTTTTAATGTTCACAAATTCATGTATTCCTTGAATGCTTAATTCTCTACCGTAACCCGAACGTTTAATACCTCCAAATGGTAAACGGGGATCTGATTTTACCATGCCATTAATAAATACTGCACCAGCTTCTATTTCATTAATTAATCGTTGTTTTTCTTGTTCGTTATTTGTCCAACCACTGGCACCTAGTCCAAAGGGTGTATCATTAGCTAGTTTAATAGCTTGATCCACATTTTTTACTCTAAATAATAAGGCCACTGGTCCAAAAAATTCTTCTTTGGCTATGGGTTGATCCGTCGGAATATCTTTGATAATTGTTGGTTGATAAAAGTTCCCTGGTATTTCTAATGGTTTTCCTCCCGTGATTATTTTACCTCCACTATTAGCGGCTGTTTTTACTTGTTGATCTAATTCTTGTAATATATCTACTGTAGCTAGTGGTCCTAGTTCTGTGTCTAATTCTAAAGGATCTCCTATTTTTATTTTCTGGAATTTTTCTAACAGCATTTTTTCAAATTCATCTGCTATTTGCTCCTGAATAATAAACCTTTTGGCCGCTATACAAGACTGTCCATTATTTAACATTCTCGCGGTAACAGCAGTGTTTACTGCTAATTCTAAATCAGCACTTGCTAATACTATAAATGGATCACTTCCTCCTAATTCTAAAACGGTTTTTTTGATGTTTTTACTAGCTGCAATGGCTAATGATATTCCCGCATTTTCACTTCCTGTTAATGTAGCAGCTTTTACTCGATCATCATTAATTACATTAGCTACTTGACTAGCACTTATTAATAAGGTTTGAAAAACACCATCAGGAAAACCAGCTTTTTGCATGATATTTTCTATGGCTAAGGCACATTGTGGAACATTAGAAGCGTGTTTTAATAATCCCACGTTTCCGGCCATTAATGCTGGTGCTGCAAAGCGAAATACTTGCCAAAAGGGAAAATTCCAAGGCATTACCGCCAGAATTATTCCTAATGGTTGATATTTGATAAAACTAGAATTAGCATCAGTAGGAATGTGAACATCTGCCAGGAAATTGGCGGAATTTTCACTATAATAACGACAAACTACAGCACATTTTTCGATTTCAGCGATCGCTGATTTTAATGGTTTACCCATTTCTAGTGTCATTAATTTTGCTAATTCTATTTTTTCGGTTTCTAGAATCTTAGCAGTATTTTCTAACAATTGCGATCGCTTTACAAAACTAGTCTGACTATAATCTAAAAAGGCCCTTTCTCCTAGATTTAACTTATCCTTAATTTCCGTATCATTTAAAGGCGTAAAAGTTTTAATTGTTATTCCCGTACTAGGATTAATACTAGCAATAGCCATTATTTTAACTCCTGTGATAATTTAGAGTGGTTGGTTTATTTACGCCGTTTTCTACTAGTAATTGTGCTTTACCACCTTATGGGCTAAAGTGCAACTACTAAATTAAATAATATCTCCATCAATATCTAATTCTGGGATCTACATAAGCATTAAGAATATCAATTAAAATACTAGCAGTAACTACAATTGCACCAAAAAATACTAAAATACCTTGTACTGTAGGATAATCTCGATCAGCGATCGCTTGATATAACCTATTTGCTAAACCTGGCCACGAAAAAGTCACTTCGGTTAAAATAGCCCCTCCTAATAACGATGCAAATGTTAATCCTAACACCGTAATTACAGGTATTAAGGCATTCTTTAAAGCATGAGATACTAAAATCTTATTTTCAGAAATACCACGCGCCCTAGCGGCTTCTACATAGTCAGCCTTTAATGTTTGTTTTAAATTCACTCTGACGATCCTTTCAAAAATACCACTTAACAAAATCCCTAAAGTTAAACTCGGTAAAGCTAAATGATGTAAAGCTGTCAAAAATTGCTGTAAATTACCATTTAATAAACTATCAATGGTATATAAACCAGTGATATTTTTAGGAATAGGTAAATTAGGAGGAAAACGATTAGAATTAGGAAACCAACGTAATTGTACAGAGAAGACTAATTGTAATAACATACCAGCCCAAAACATGGGTAAAGCATAAGTAATAATTCCAAATAAACGCCCACCTAAATCTAAAGGTGTACCTGGACGAGAAGCGGAAATTGTACCTACTAAAATTCCCACAACTAAAGATACTAACATACTACCCATAGCTAATTCTACTGTAGCAGGAAAATATTGGCCAATAATTTCCCCAACTTTTTGGCCGCGACTAGTTAAAGAAGTTCCTAAATCTAAACTTAATAATCGTCCTAAATACAGAAAATATTGTAACCAAATAGGTAAATTTAAACCTAGTTGTTTACGTAATTCTTCCTTAGCACTTTCCGGCGCACGTCCTCCTAAAATTGCATCAGCAGGATCTCCAGGTGTCGCCCTTAATAATAGAAAAACGATGGTAATAATGGTTAATAATTGCAAAGGTGCAAGTAATAAACGAGAAACAATGTAATATTGTAAGGCTTTAGATCGGGACATATTTATTAGTAATCAGTAATTAGTAATCAGTCATTAGCTATCAGTCATTAGCTGATAGCTGACGGCTAAAACCTACTTTTTAATCGTTTTATAAATCAGATTTTGAGTAGGATCAATATTAACATTAGTCAAACTTTTTTGGGCAAATATAAAATCTTTATTTTGCCACAAAGGTATATAAGGAACTTCATTGACTATTTGAGTTTGAATCTCAGCAAATATTTTTTTCCTAGCTTCAGGATTGACTTCTTTCCGTTGCTGATCTATGAGTTTATTCATAGCTGTACTATAGTAAAAAGATCCTTGACTTTGACTACCACCAACTTCACAACCTTTAGCTTCTGAACCTTTTTCACATCCTAAAAATGGCTGAATGTAATTATCAGGATCTAAAAAGTCAGGATACCAGTCTACTAAAGCTATAGAATATAAACCTTTGGAAATTTCTTTAAAGAATGTTGCACTTTCTACGGTTTTCACTTCTAATTGTAGAACACCATCCATTTTTGTATCCGCCAAAGATTTTAAAGTTTGAGCGGCTAAACTACGAGTAGGAGAACTTGCCGGATACCAAACTTCAATTTTCGCAGGTTTTTCTTTACTAAAACCAGCACTAGTTAGTAATTTTTTCGCTTCTTCAAATTTACCATCACCATATTTTTCTTTAAATAATGGTTGAGATACATTGAAAGTAGCAGGAATCATGCTATATAAAGGATCAGCTTGACCATATAACACCCTTTCATTTAATAATGGTCTGTCTATTAATAAAGCGATCGCCTTTCTCACTTCTACATTATCTAAAGGTTTTTGATTGCGATTTAAGACTATATTAGTAATTACGCTACCTTGAGCCGAAATAACTTGCCACTCTCCCTTTTTACCACCTTCTTCTAAACTGCGAATTTGCTCAGGTTGAAAAGATAAATAAGCCACATCTAACGCACCAGTTTTAAAAGCATTAAATAAATTTACTGGACTACTTTGAATTTGTAAATTCACCCCTTTATTAACAGGTTTTTCTCCCCAATATTTATCAAATACATCAAATTTGATTGTATCTGTACCATATTCTGCTAATTTGTACGGACCAGTTCCCACAAAAATATTCGGTTTAAATTTTCCCGCACCTATTTCATAAGCCTGGGGAGAAACAGCACATACTCCCGAAAATGCTAACAATGAAGGAAAAGCCGCAAAAGGTTTTTTCAGTTTAATTGTTAACTCATAATCTCCCGTTGCTTTCACAGAAGCGATAGTATCAGAAAGTAAAAAAGATGGTTTTCCCTTATTTTCAATAAAGCGTTTTAAACTAAATTCCATTGCTTGAGCATTAAAAGCCGTACCATCATGAAATACTACTTCTTTACGCACAGGAATGGTATAAGTTAAACCATCTGCACTAACTTTAGGTAATGCAGTGGCTAATTGTGGTTTAATTTCTGTACTTCCTGGTTCGTAAGTATACAAGCGATCGCTCATATTAAATACTAAACCCAAAGACGATAACTCATAAGCATCCGCAGGATCAAGAGTTCTGGGTTTTCCCGTCGTGCCAATTGTAATCCTACCATCTCCAGATGTATTAGCCACTGGTGCACCAGAAGTATTAGGAGTAGTATTAGTTTCTGATCTCGGACCACAACTCACAGCCAATAATAAACATAGAGAAAACAAAGATAGGAATTTTGTCATCCTACCAAACCGTCTCATTAACAAAGAAAACTTACTCATCACTATGACACAGACATATTTTCAATCATTGGACAAACATTATACTATATATTGGATCAACAAGATCGACCATATCCCCAACATTTAGACCACACCCTAAATTAATTTTAGTCTTCCTTTGCCGTTTTGCGTCTTTGCGCGAAACCAGAATCAAAATGTGGTTCATTTACCTGAAAATCGCTGTAATCAAATTAAAGGAGAAAATCATGGTTTTAACCGCATCTACAATGTTACCATTAGGAACTCAAGCACCAAATTTTCATCTACCAGAAGTAGTAAATCAACAAATAATTTCCTTAGAAACAATGACAGATAAAAAAGCATTATTGATCATGTTTATTTGTCGTCATTGTCCATTTGTCAAACACATTCAAATGGAATTAGCACAACTAGGGAAAGACTATGAAAATAGCAACTTAGGAATTATTGCTATTAGTGCTAATGATGCTGAAAAATATCCAGCAGATAGTCCAGCATCATTAAAAGAAATGTCCTTAGAATTAGACTTTAAATTTCCCCTTTGTTATGATGAAAGTCAAGCCATAGCAAAAGCATATACCGCTGCTTGCACCCCAGACTTTTTCTTATTTGATCATCAAAGAAAACTAGTTTATCGTGGACAGTTAGATGATAGTCGTCCCAGTAATAATTTACCTGTAAATGGTGCAGATTTAAGAACAGCAATTGAATCTGTATTAAATGATCAAACTATAACCAATGACCAAAAACCCAGCATAGGTTGTAATATTAAATGGAAACCAGGAAAAGTAACCTAAACAACTCAACAACATCTTTTAGTTATTCAGTCATATTGTTTATGACATTTGCTAAACTGATGTGCAGCTAAACTGTATCAGGACTTACGCAACTGGCACATTGGTAGGGTGTGGTTCCACAAGCTCACCAACCACGTCAGACAGTATAAATCATGTAAATAACCAAATTGTTCATATCTGACGCACCCACTCAACAGATTTTTTTAGTGTGACACCTGCGTAAGTCCTATGTATAACTAAAAGACCTAAAATTACTGTAGTGCAAGCATCTTGCTTGCATCTATGATCCAAATTAAAAGCACAACAGCTTATTACACAAAGTCATAAACAAGATGACTAAAAATAACCCGAAAATTTTTAAACTTGTTTAGTGTACTTTAGAGGTTGTTTGAGACTTTGAAACCCTCTTAGTGGAAACTAAACAAATAAGCAACTTTTACTCAGCCTGCCAAAATATCTGTAGCTTAAATTCAAACCAATGAGCCTGTGCTACACCCCTACTGATATCTGAAGGCTGACGGCTGACCATCAACTATCAAAGAACCACACACTTCGGACTCTTGCCACAGTTTATATAGAAAAAACTCTGTTCCGTAGTTCATAGTAGTAACAAATACTCCCACATCTTTACTACTGCCATCAGATACCCAAGAACCTTGTAAACTCACTTCCAAATATTCAGCGTCACAATTGCATAAACTAATAATATCCATATTACGCTTTACCTCTTGCTTCAATCTAGCCACTCCTGGTAAGTCAACAGGTAGCAAAAAGGATGCTGTAGTGGGTTCAAGATGTAGAGACTGAGCAATTCTTAAACAAAAAATCGCCCTTTGTGCTACCCATTCCTCCAAAGTTTGAGCGTCTAATGCTTTTATCTATTAAAACAAAACTCAAGTGTAAGTCTACTGAGGGATAACCGCTCCCATGCTCCCATTGAAGTAGAAAGTAAAGTCTAGTTTTGTCTAGGTTTTATATAGCAGTTAAACACTCCAAATAAAAATTGTTTTCCGTGTAAGTTAATTTCAGCATTTCTTATGCTCTCCTGTTATTCCAGGTTTGCTTGCATATCAGTCCAAAATTTTTCCGCAAAGGCTACAGTAGGATGAATCGGAGGTTTAGGGATTTTGCGTAACTGCATTCCTGCTTCTGCTAGGCTTTTATCACCTTTACGAGAGTTACATCTTTCGCAAGCTATGACTACGTTATCCCAAGTATGTTGTCCGCCCTGAGAACGCGGTATAACGTGATCTAAGGTGAGATGTTTGTTACTTCCACAATATTGACAACTGTTGTGATCACGTCGCAAAACTTCCCTCCTGTTCACTGGTGGTACTTTCCACATCCTTTCTTTACCAGTAAATTTCAAGCGGATGTGTTTAGGTACAGTCAACACTAATTTAGCTGAATGCACTAACCAACCATCATCTATCGTAAATTCTAAGGGTTCAGCCCTATCACTAATTAGTAATACTATTGCTCGCTTGATATTTACTCGACACAGTGGCAAATAATTTTGGGAAAATACCACTACGGACTTTTCTAATACTTGGATCGTGCTTGTCACAGCCTAACTCCTTATGAAAAAATCCCCGTTTCTGATTTAATAAAGCGCAGGCAAGAACAACCAATTTTCTGGTTTTATTTTGGTATAGCATTTTTCGCCTATACCTCCCGCTTTAAATCTCTATTTCTGATTTGTTTTTGCTTTCATATCTACCAAAATAATACTAAAATGCTGAAAATTTACATGATCCTTTGTGTTGATTTCTTGATATTTTCTGTAAATGCCCACAAATAAATACTCCAATACCAACATAGCTAATTCCCAATTGCCTGAATAATTACTGGCCAGGATAGAACTAGAAATGCAATAAATGGGATCAACAGTGTTCACAAAAAGTTTTCACAAAAAATTTTTACTTAATATGATAAAACATTGCTATAAACATACTACACTTGTATTACTATCTTATCTATAGCTTTAAGGAGAAAATTCGATGACTACTATGACACGCACATCAACCACTGATATGGAAGTTACCAGTATTCGCCTAGAACGGGAACTTAAGGAAAAACTCAAAGATATCGCAGGAACTCAAGGATATCAATCTCTGATCCGAGATATACTATGGAATTTTGTCCAGCAAAGATCAGGTGAATGGAAACCTAGATTTTCTAAAGAAGATATTCGGGCTAGTATTCCAGCTACATCCCAGAAGGATGAACGTTGTGTATTGACGGGTCAATTAATTTTAGCGCAACAACCAATGTTATTAGGATTTACCAAACATGGTGACTTTGTACCTTTATCTCTTGAGAGTTTAGACTGTTAGTGAAGCTCTCAGCCGTCAGTCTTCAGCCGTCAGTTAAATGATAGCTGATAGCTGATAGCTTTTTCCAGTATAATTCCCAATTCAGCGAAATTTCTTTTTTTATCCTGACTTTGTCATTATATTACTAATCAGTATTAATCTTTTACTAATTAGCTTAGATCCGTAAAATTATGTCCCTGGATACTTTTTGTCTTAAATTTGCATTAAATTTGTCTTATCAAGGATACATACTGTTATATCATTAGGTTTAGAGTCACAAACAATCAAAAGATTTATGCAACTCGCGCATTGGTAGGGTGTGGTTCGACGATCTCACCAACCAAGTCAGACAATATAAATCATGTAAATAACCAAATTGTTAATATCTGACGCACCCACTCAACAGATTTTTTAGTGTGACACTTGCGTAAGTCCTAAATCACTACAATATAGAATAACAATAGAAAAACATGAACACTGACTTATCTATCTCTAATGACAATTTTCCAGCAGACAATTTACAAAATTGGGAAAATTTCGATGATACTAATCTAGTAGATCATACTGATGAAGCAAATGATGTAGAAATTATAGTGAAAAAATTATCTCATCGAGAGCGACAAATTATTGCCAAAATCAAAATTCCCCATCCTATGGAGAAAGTTTGGCAAATACTCACAGATTATGAATCTTTACCCGATTTTATCCCTAATTTGGCTCAAAGTCGTCTCCTAGATCATCCAGATGGAGGTATTCGTTTAGAACAAGTTGGTTCTGAAAAGTTGTTAAATTTTAAATTTTGTGCGCGTGTAGTGTTGGACTTGCAGGAATTATTTCCTCAGTTAATTAAGTTTAATATGGTTGAAGGAGACTTCAAAAGTTTTACTGGTAATTGGTGTTTAGAACCATATTGTACGAATGATGAACAGGGTACTACTCTCTGTTATACAATTCAATTACTACCAAAATTGTCTATGCCTATCTCTATTATTGAACGTCGTCTTAAAAAAGATTTACAAACTAACCTCTTGGCTATTCGTCAAAGAGCTTTTCAAAGTAAATCTTACCCCTAATAAATATAATTTAAAATTATAGTTTAACATATAATTGATAAGATTTTTTGCAAAAAATTTTTTATTTTTGGTTTTAGCCTCGTGCTTTTTGGTATAAATAGTCTTGTGATAAATAATAGAATAGCGGCACACACCTAGCAGTGAAAATATTACCATTATACAAATATCACCATCATATCACTTTTGCAATAACAAATCAACAGGTCTGATTCCTAAAAAAGAGGTCTTTTTTAAAATTTTAACATTTTTTAACATTGTCTACCTGACTGCTAATAGCTAATAATAGCTAAAAATTAAGAATATCGAGAGATGCTTCTACTTCTAACTCTACAATTTTCGCTTGAATATCCTGATATTCTTCAAGTTTACCAGCGTGCCAATATAATTGTACAGCCTTAGAGAAATCAGCGATCGCTGCTGTTTTATTTCCTAAGCGATAATGAGCATTTCCCCGTAAATAATAAATATCAATATCATGATAGCTCATATTTATAGCCATAGTATAATCACTGATAGCACCTTGATAATCTCCTAAATCAGTGCGAATTTTACCACGTTGTGTATAACTATGAGCATCATTAGGAACAATATTACTTAATTGGTACAATTGCTCTTTTTCTGCCGATAACTGTTGTGCTAAATCATGAGAAATATTAGGATTAATGATCATTGCTTGATAATAGTCTTCAATAGCACCCTGATAGTCTAACATTTTGAGGCGTAATTCTGCACGATTTTGGTAAAAAGTAGCGATATAGGGGTTAATCACAATTGCTTGATTATAGTCTGCTAAAGCTAAATAGTAATTATCCATTTGGTAATGAACTAAACCTCTACCATGATATGATTGAGCGTGATCAGTATTAATCTTAATAGACTGACTATAATGAGAGATAGCTAATTGATATTCACCAATTTGATAATTGGCTGCACCTAATTTATAATAAACCTCACAAGTTTGACAGTTTTTAGTATTGATTTGTAAAGACTGATGATAACTGTTAATTGCGGCTGGATATTCTGCTTTTGCTAAATATTCATCACCCAGGGTCATATACAATAAGCTAAGATCCTGCTTACTATAAATATCTACAATACCATGAATAGGATTTTTAGTTAATGTGTATTCAGGAATATATTTATCAGATGTGATAGATTCAGATATATGAGATGTTTGAGAATTAGCAAGAAAATTATTAGCAAAACTTTCTAAATAAGAGAATAAGCCTCCAGCGTATAATAATTGGTCAATACCAAAAGAAATTTTACCAGTTTTTAATTTAATCATTGCTGTAGGAAGAAAACCAGCTAAAAAAAGATGGTAAAAAGATTGAGACTCATTAACATCTTCTTCGATTAAAATACAGACAATGACAGTATTTTTGGAAACTTCTTGAGCGGTGACAGTCCAGCGCACTTGATCTATAGTACCATGACGAGATTTAACTTGTAAACCAATATGGGGATGTGATGTTAATGTAAAATCACTTTTACCATCTCCACCAATTTTTTGTTCATAGTTAATTTCCGTGATTAAATTTCCTAGTCTTTCCTTAACTACCTCCTCTCCTAGTTTACCTTTAAGATTACTAACAAAAACGTCACGCACGATGGAAGTACGTTTATATTTTTCGGCCATTAACCAACAGAAATTGCGTAAATTGGTTAATCTTTCTCCTTTAATAATAGTTAATTCACTATGTTGGCCAATAATTTCACAATGAAGTAAAGAACGATGATGTAATCTTTTGATAAAATCAGCTTGTAGCGATCGCAGTAAAATAATCCCATCCATAAGTTATTTAGCTTTCAGTTATCAGCTTACTGACTTCTGATCAGGGTTTAGCAGTTTTCAACCAAGCCTAGTTTAGCACTGCTAAACCCATACTTGTTAGTTATTCTGTCTTTCTTGTTTAATTTTGCGTAATTTTTCCAGTAATTGTTCACTAGATTTATTGCTAGTATTATTAGATTCAAAAGATGCAACTTTGCCACTAGAATTATTTGACTCAACTGTGCTACTATCTGTAGGTATGGGTTGGGGAGAATTTACTGATAGAGTATTTTCCTCAACTTTTGTTTTTTCTGCTGGAGTTATTGTTTCTTGTGGGGTATTTTGTGGTGTAGATACCTTTTGTTCAATGGGAACTGATACAGCAGGTTTAGTTTTGAGAATTTCTCCTATATTATTGCTCTTATTTCTAAATTGTAATTGAAAAGGATAGGAACTTACAACTTGTTGATCAGCTTGGGGAGGGTTAGCTTTAAAAAAATCTCTAGCTTTTGCTTGTAATTGGGGAGATCCTGAACCTTCTTGGAATTTAATATCTACTATTTTACCATCTGCGTCTACTACTAATCTACCTAATACTAAACCTTCCATATCCCCAGTATTAGTACCAATGGTTTCTCTAATTACTCTTTTTTCCTTAACATCAGGAAACTGCTGTTTGACATCTTCTCTGAGGCTATTAAATGATTTAAGATTAGCCAGTAATTTATCATTAATTTTAGCCTTAGCATCATCAACATTATTGACTTTTGCTTGTTGTGAATATTGCTGATTTTCTGATGGTACTTTTTCAGAACTCTGTGCTAATTTCTGTCCATTTCCACTTCCACTTCCTTGATAACTATTTGTTAAGGCTACTTTTTCCGCAGTTACAGTAGGACTTTGTGTATCAATAGCTTCAGGGGTGGGGTTTTTCATTATTTCTGCTGGTATTTCGGTATTAGAACTTACCTGTGGTAGTCTATTGATGGGAACATATTGATTTTGACTAATTTGTGTTTGTATCTCCCTGGGTAAATTAGAGGATAAAGAAGATGTGTTACTTTTAGTTTTTAGGTTAGAAATTTGTTGATCTAAATTAGTATAATTCAGATTACTAGTATTGAGATTACCTAGAGATTGTTTTTGTGGCAAGGCTGGGAGGTTATGATTGGTGGGGGAAGTGGGAATTACTGGTAAACTGGGTTGATTATTGAGTTCAGCAACGAACTTAGGATCTGTGGGCGGATAGACGGTATTATAACTATTTGGACTTAGCCCTGGAATTTGTTGTTGTAACGGTAGTTGGGGTTGTTGTAGAGGTAATTGATTTTGTAGTGCTATTTGGGAGTTGTCTATAGTTTGTGGTAATCTGCTTTCATCAGCCTGGTTTAATTCCATTAAGCCTACTGTTTTTGCTGTGTTATTGGCTGAGGAGGAACTAGAATTTACGGGCATTAATGGTACTATTAAGGCGATCGCTCCATGAATACCTAAAGAAGCTAAAGCTGCCATCCCAGTAGGTTGGGTTAGCATTCCTGGTACTGTTTTCCAAAAAGATGTATAAGACATAGTTTTTATCCTTCACTAGACTCTGTTTAAACTTGAATAAAAATTTTTTCTCAGATGATGATATGCTTAAATATCACATCTGTTGTACCTGGACATTTTATAGTTGCCACCGCTGCTTAATTTGATAATATAACTGATCATATCCTAAAGTTGTAATTTTTCTGATCATCTACAAGTGATAAATTCTCTGTTTTATCTGCAAAGTTGTGGGAGTTTAGGATCAGAATATATAAACATTATTATAAATAAACATTTTGATAACTCCTGATGGTTATTTCAGTATTTGCTCCACTTCTGGTAATTTTTCTAGCATTAAAGGTGTGGACTCACTTACACCCGATAAACGTTTGAGAAGATTTGGACGCGAATCATATAATAAGTAAATTATGCGATCGCCTATTTGCCATTCTTCATCTGCTATAACCACTTGCAAGCGTTGTTCGCGTTCTAATAGTAAAGGTACTAATACACCATCATCTATTTTACTTTGAATATGTTTTTGTTGATCAATAAACTCTTCTTCCTGTAAAGTAGTAGTTCCTAATTTCACTTGGCCATTGTTTAAATACTCATTCCAAGTTTTTACCACTAAATCAGCCACAAAAGCCTGATTTACTTTAGTAGCAGACTGAGAACCTTGAGGATGTCGCGGAAATACGGCTAGTACACGGGGCGGATTAAATTCTTCTGCTGCTCGTTGTGCTAAAACAAAATTTACTTCACCATTACTTGTCATGACTAAAAAAGTACCTACGGAACCAATCCCTACATTTTCTAATACTTCGCTATCTAATGCACTACTAGCAATAACTTGTAAATTCTGGGCTTGGGCTTCGGCTAATCTTTGTGGATCTGTATCAATCATCACTACACTTTCTCCTTTTTCCTGAAAAAAGCGGGCAATTAATAAACTGAGAGGATTACAGCCAACTATAACCGCACCTGGGATATCTTTAGATGTGATTTTGAGTAATTTAGCTATCCAACCAGCCGTTAAGCCTTGACCTATAATAGTCATAATAATAGTTAAAAATACTAAGGCTTTAATAGAATCACCTCCATTAATGCCTTTTTGTGTCAAGGAAATGGCGAATAATGAAGAAACTGAAGCTGCTACAATACCACGGGGTGCAACCCAACTTAAAAATAACTTTTGTCGCCAATTGAGATCACTATTCCAGGTACATAAAAGAATATTAATGGGACGAACTATAAACATTAATACTAATACTGTCCATAAACTACCCCAACCCAAAGCTAACACACTAGCAATAGACAAATCAGCCGCTAATAAAATAAATAATACAGAGACGCTAAGAATGGTTAATTGATTTTTAAAGGTTTTTAATAGTCTTTCTTGTGGTACAGAGGAATTAGCGAATACCACTCCTGATACTACAGTAGTCATAATACCTGATTCACTGCGAATCATTTGCGCTAAAGTAAAGGCAGCCCAGAGAATAGCCAAAACTACTAAATTTTTCAGTTCAACGGAGATGAAATTAGCCCGTTTAAATATCCAACTCATGAAATAGCCAGCTATACCGCCAATGGCTGCACCTACGCCTAAACGCAGCATTAAACCAACAATGGCTTGAATTGGATCAACATCACCATTAACAATAGTGTCTAAAACTACATAAGCCAAAATTGCTCCTACCGGATCAATTAATACACCTTCTCCTTCTAATAACGTTGCTACTTGTTTGTCTACATTAATTTCTTGGACTAATGAACCAATTACGGTCGGACCTGTCACAACAACAATAGAAGCATAGAGGAAAGCAATATTCCAAGGAAATTCACCTAACCAGTGGGCGGCCATGCTTCCACCTAATAAAGTGATTAAGGTTCCCAGGGTAACAAGTAGTTGTAAACTGACAGAGACTTTACCTAATTCGTGGTGATCTAATTTTAATCCGCCTTCAAACAAAATAATAGCTGTAGCTAGGGAAACAATCACTTCTATCCCTGAACCTAAGACTTGAGGGTGTAAAATTCCTAAACCATCACCACCTAGGAGGATACCTAATAAAAGTAAAAATACGATACTAGGTAATTTTAGGTAGGCAGCCATCACCTGGGCGCTAATGCCTGCAAAAACGGTGATCACCATTTGTAAGGTAATTTGAAAAGGTGTTTCCATGTACAGGTAATACAGTCAGGAGTCAGGAGTCACCGAGTCAGCTATCAGTTTTTTATCTTAAGCTGATAGCTGATAGCAGAATAAATATAAATAATATCAAAAATCTGAAAATTTTCATCAGCACACAGTAGTCAAAGGTTAAAACAACCATTTGACAACTGAATAACTGACTCATTATTGATTCATGAAATTGATTAATCTGCTGCTTCTACTTGAGCTTCTTCGGTAGCATCCGCATCTACTTGGCGGAGGCGAATATGCTTTTTACCTAAACTGATGACAAATTCATCTCCCTGTTTGAGATTCATTTGTTTTGTATAGGCTGCTCCAATGAGCAAATTGCCATTTTGTTGCACACTAATTCTATAGCTGGCACTACGTCCACCGCGTCCATTAGCGGCAGTTGTACCATCCAACTGAATGCCTTCAGCATCAATTAAGGCATTCAAGAATTTCATCATATTCACGCGCTCTATACCATTTTTGGTAACAGTATAATAGCCACACTGTTTAGCTTTTTCGTCTTTGCTGAGATTCTCTAGCTCTTTGACTTTTTTGAGCAGTTCTTCGCCGACTAGGGGTTCAATTTTTTTCTTAGCCATCAACTTAGGTCGAAAATGAAATTTTTGAATTTGTTGGGTAGATTTTATTTTAGCTGAGTAGAAGATACTCCAAACAGGATCTTTTACTTTTTTTGATCAGCCTAGCTTAGTATATTACAATCATTGCCAAAAATGTAAAATAATTTTCAATATTTTTAATAAATTATATGACAGGGAATAGAAAGGATGGAGGAAGAGGAAGAAAGAGGACACAAAATCAGAAAATCTCAGAGAGTGCTATATATGGGTTTGTCTTGTTTACAGGTTTAGGAGATGATGAAATTAACGACTAGGGGACATTATAGTGTGAAGGCATTGCTAGATTTAAGTTTACAACCAAAGTTTGGACCTGCATCAGTGCGAGCGATCGCCCAACGTCAAGATATTCCTGCTCCCTATCTGGAAAAGTTGCTGATAGAATTGCGTCGTGCTGGTTTAGTAAAATCTATTCGTGGTAGTATTGGCGGTTATCAACTAGCTAAAAAACCTGCACAAATATCTATAGGTGAAATTTTAGAAGCAGTTGGTGAAAATATCAATCACTTCCCTTTAGATGATCCTAAAATGTCCCAAACTGGGGACTGGGTGACATTTAGCCTGTGGCAACGACTTAATCAAAAACTCAAGGAAGTATTATATAGTATTACCTTAGCTGATCTTTATTATGATGCTCGCAGTTGGCAGGCATCTTTAGGTGAAGAAGCTAATTTTGTGGTTTAGTTATTGATCATGATCATCAAAATATGACCTCTGCTGTGATCTTGCTTTTAGCTGCTTTTTTAGATTATTTAATAGCTGATCCCTGGGGTTGGCCTCATCCAGTTCGCGTTATAGGCTGGGTAATTTCTCAATTAAGTAAATTTTGCTTAAAATATTGTCACACCGCTCTTAATCAACGTTTAACTGGGGCGTTGATCGCTATTTTGGTGATAGTTGGTACTGGTTTGATGGGTTGGTTAATTATTTTTGCTATACAAATAGTTGATCCTGTATTGGCCATAGTATTTCAAGGTATCATGTTAGCTAGTTGTTTTGCTGCTAAAAGTCTGAAAAATGCGGCTATGGAGGTTCTCGCACCTTTAAAAATGGGTAATGTGACTACAGCCAGAGAAATTTTAAGTAACTATGTAGGTAGAGATACAGAAAATCTATCTCATACAGAAATTTTGCGATCGCTGTTAGAAACTGTCACAGAAAATGCTACAGATGGAGTTACTGCGCCCCTATTTTATGCCATCATTGGTGCTTTCATTCCTGTTATTGGTTCAGTACCTTTAGCCCTAGCATATAAAGCCAGTAGTACCTTAGATTCCATGATAGGTTACAAAGAAAGTCCCTATACTTATTTAGGTTGGTTTAGTGCTAGATGTGAAGATTATTTAACTTGGCTACCTTGTCGCTTCACTGTCATCACTTTAGCAATCTTATCAGGAAAACCTGGCTATGTTTGGCAAATTTGTCAACGAGATGCTATTAAAGATCCTAGTCCTAATTCGGGTTGGAGTGAATGCGCTTATGCTGCCGTTTTAGGTGTACAAATGGGAGGAATAAACTGGTATCGTGGTATAGCTAAACATAAACCCTTATTAGGAGATGCTATTTATCCCATTACCGAAAAATCCATTGATCAGGCTTTGCAATTAACACGATATGCTTTTTTATTATGGTTAGCCTTAGCAACTTTGGGAATTATTGCTTATTCTCGATTTTCTATTATTACTCTATTTTGGAGCTAAAGCTCAACTACTTATGTCTACTAAAATTGTTGAAATTCTCTCCTCGGAAGAGTTAAGAAGAACTTTAAACCGTATGGCTTCCCAAATAATAGAACGCACAAGAGATTTATCTCAATTAGTTCTAGTGGGTATTCATACAAAAGGAGTACCATTAGCTAATTTACTAGCACGTCAAATAGAAATTTTAGAAAATATCAATGTGAATGTGGGAGCATTAGATATCACATTTTATCGTGATGATTTAGATAAAATAGGTTTAAGAACTCCTGCAAAAACAGATATTCCCTTTGACTTAACAGGTAAAACTGTTGTCCTAGTAGATGATGTAATTTTCAAAGGTCGAACTATTCGCGCTGCGTTAAATGCTGTTAATGAATATGGTAGACCAGAAGTAATTCGTTTAGCAGTATTAATAGATAGAGGCCATCGAGAATTACCCATAAATCCCGATTTTACGGGAAAAAAACTCCCCACCGCAAAAGAAGAAATAGTTAAAGTCTATTTACAAGATACTGACCAAAGAGATGCGGTAGAATTAATTAGTAAATAGCTGTTAGGAGTTAGGAGTCAGCAGTTAGCTTTCAGCAGTAAGGAGTAAAAGCTCTCACTCCGCACTCCGCACTTCGCACTTCGCACTCAATTAAATTAGGATGCTTGACACTCTACAAACACAGATTTATCACATAGAACAATTTGCTAACAACCTTGTTAGCATTCAATTAACTCATATTAGTATAGTTAGTATTGCCATTATCTTTGTAGCTGGTTTACTCACTAGCTTAACTCCTTGTACATTGTCTATGTTGCCTATCACTATCGGTTACATTGGTGGATACGAAGCACAAAGTCGCATTCAAGCTACTATACAATCTACATGGTTTACATTAGGACTAGCTACAACGTTCACAAGTATGGGAATTATTGCTAGTTTAGTGGGTAAAGTATATGGACAAATAGGAATAGGTTTACCCATAATAGTTAGCATCCTTGCGATTATTATGGGACTGAACTTACTAGAAGCATTACCTATACAATTCCCCTCATTAAACCGAACAAATTGGATATCTTCAGACTTACCTCCAGGAATACGTTCCTACTCCATAGGTTTAACATTTGGGTTAGTAGCATCTCCTTGTAGCACTCCCGTTTTAGCTAGTTTATTAGGATGGGTTGCTAATAGTCAAGATGTATTTTTAGGAGCTATTTTATTACTTTCATATACCGTTGGTTATGTTGCACCATTAATATTAGCAGGTACATTTACAGCCAGTATTAAAAAACTCTTAGAAATGCGGCGTTGGTCTGGTTGGATTAATCCCATTAGTGGTGTATTATTAGTAGTGTTTGGTGTATTTTCTTTACTTTCTCGCATTCCTTTAGGTAGTTTTTAAGCATGACTTTAGACAATAAAACAGACAATACAACATCCCCAGAAGTTAATCAAGAAGGAAATTCTTGGTTATTACCAGTATTTTTAGCAAAGTTCTTCCGTAAAGAAGTTTTACCAGTGGTAACTGATTTAAGATTAGCAATTACTTTATTATTAGTAATTGCTGTTTTTAGTATTAGTGGTACTGTAATTGAACAAGGTCAATCTCCAGTATTTTACCAAGCTAATTATCCAGAACATCCAGCTTTATTTGGATTTTTAACTTGGAAAGTGATTCAAGTTGTGGGCTTAGATCATGTTTATCGCACTTGGTGGTTCTTAGGTTTATTAGTGTTATTTGGAACTAGTTTAACAGCTTGTACATTTACTCGACAATTACCAGCATTAAAAGCTGCTAAAAAATGGCAATATTATGATGATCCCAGAAAGTTTAATAAATTAGCTTTAAGTGCAGAATTAGAGAAAATTTCTCTAGAAAAATTAACACCAATCTTAATAAAAAACCGTTATAAGTTGTTTACAGATAATGAAAAACAAGCAGATCAGAAAATATTATATGCGAGAAAAGGAATAATAGGAAGAATAGGTCCAATAATTGTTCATATTGGTATTGTGACAATTTTATTGGGAGGAATTTGGGGAGCAATGACGGGTTTTATGGCTCAAGAAATGATTGCTAGTGGTAATAATTTTCAGGTGACAAATATTATAGATGCTGGTCCTTGGTCATCGGAAAATGTTTTGAAAGATTGGTCTGTAACAGTGAATCGTTTTTGGATAGATTATACTCCCACAGGAGCAATTGATCAATTTTATTCTGATATGTCTGTGATTGATAAAAGTGGTCAAGAGGTTGATCATGAAAAGATATATGTGAATAAACCTTTGCGTTATCATGGTGTGGTTTTTTATCAAACTGATTGGGGTATTTCTGCTGTTAAAGTGAGATTAAATAAAAGTCCTATTTTTCAATTACCCATGGCCTTACTAGATACTCAGGGTAAAGGAAGAATTTGGGGAACGTGGATACCGACAAAACCAGATCTAAGTGAGGGAGTTTCTTTATTAGCTAAAGATTTACAAGGGATGGTGTTAGTTTATAATAGTGATGGTAATTTAATTAATACTGTGCGTGCGGGAGGTTCTATTCCTGTAAATGGGGTTAATTTAAAGGTTATAGATGTAGTAGGTAGTACGGGTTTACAAATTAAATATGATCCAGGTATTCCCATTGTTTATTGTGGGTTTGCTGTATTAATGTTAGGTGTGGTCATGAGTTATTTTTCTCATTCACAGGTTTGGGCTTTACAAGTGGGGGATAAGTTATATATTGGGGGAAAAACTAACCGCGCTCAAGTGGCTTTTGAACGGGAAATAATTGATATTTTGGAACAGTTGAGTTAAGGGGTAAATGGGGGATAAATATAGTAAAATTTTCTTTGTTTTTACTCTTACTCTTCTGACTACTGAAAGCTGATAAATGATAGTTAATAATAATACAGCGTTAATCCCTCTATAGTGAAGGCTAACGCTGTATAAGTTTATATGTATTTATTATGGGCTAGAGTCTTTTTTTGGCTGACTCTGATGTTATTGCTATATATTATCTTCCCTAATTTCTCAATCCCTCAATTTCTTAAGTATTTCTTTATGTTTAGTTTTTTTCACTAATTATCAATCTTTGTCAACTTTTGTTAAGTTACCTGTGATAGAAGCCCCTAAAATCTCGGATATCCAGACTTCTATGTTGCGAAGAGGATGGTAACGCAAGTCTTTTACTTGAGGATGAACTATGGGTTCTACAAGAATTGTAAACATTCCTAAACGATTACCAACTAAGATGTCTGTAAATAGGCGATCGCCCACCATCCCCACTTCTTGTACAGGCAAATTCATCTCTTCAAGTGCTGCCCTAATTTTCCGTCGTGAAGGTTTTGCAGCCCCTAAATAATAAGGTAAATTCAATGCAGTGGCAATACTACTAATGCGCGACTCACTAAGATTGTTACTCACCAACCACAACACCGTAGAATCACGAATTTCATTCACCCATTGTTCCAAGTCTGGAGAAATACACTCCACTGTAATAGGCACTAAAGTTTCATCAACATCTAAAATAAGCCCTTTTAACCCATATTGCTGAATAATAGACGGTGTTAGCTTTAAAATTGAGTCAGCCAACACTAAATCAGGTTGTAACAATTTATTCCAAGTCATATACTACATTTAGTAACCAGTAATTAGCTGTTCATCAACAGCCAGTAAAGTCCGGGAAACCCTACCTAGCTGTCAACTTTCAGGATAATTGTATCACTAATTACCAATTACTAATCACTTTATTCTTCTACCTCATCGAACAAAAATTCTTCTAACAGAGGTTTAAACTTATTAAACTCTTCCGGAGAAAGTAATTCTGGTTCACCTTTTTTATTAATTCTCGCAAAAAACAACAATGGATCTAAAGGAGTATAAATCGCATACTGTTGATCATTATGTGAAAAAGTGGCTATTTCTAATAGTTGATCCTCTTCACCATCATCCATTTCTAAAGTACATATTTTATTTTCATCTTCTGGAGGTAATTCACCAGCTACAGTTAAAGCATAAGCAGTATTTTTTAAAACTAAATCATGCTCTTGTAATACAGCTTCAGCATTACTAAAAATTTCTTCCAGAATATCGTCATCTTCCACTAAAAAGGCTTCATCATCATCATCATAGGCAAAAATCTCTATGGGTGAATCTACAGGAAGTAACAAAACATACTCCTGTCCTTCTACATTTAAAGTATGCTCGACATAACATTCTAGCGTGCGATTTTGCTCATCTGTTAAAGTCAGGCAAGTTTCGTAACCGTGATCATTTTCTTCAGGAAATTCAGTGGGATACATAGCCGAATCACGTAATTGTAACAATATCTGTAAAATATAGAAATCATTGAACTATCATTCAACTATTAAATTCAACTATTAAATGATCGTCAATGTCAACCATAAATTTAGATATAACAGAAATCTTTATTATAGTACCATGCAACTAGACATTACTACGTCTAACATCTAACCATTGTTGTAAAATCAATGCTGCCGCTTTTCGGTCAATTAAACCTTTATTACGGGAAGGAGAACGATTTTCGGCAATTATCAACTGTTCAGCTTGATAAGAAGTTAATCGCTCATCTACATATTCTATGGGTAAACTCAGTGCTTTAGCTAGTTTATTGCCAAATTTCTGCACATGACGCGCTTGAAATCCTATAGACCCATCTAAGGCATAAGGTAGCCCCACTATCAAAATTTGTACCTGCCGATCTTTGACGATTTGTTGAATCGCTGCCACATCTTCTATGAAAGACCTTCTTTCAATTGTGGTGATACCTGTAGCAATTAAACCTGTACCATCACAACCAGCTATGCCAATTCTTTTACGCCCTACATCCACACCTAAAGCTGATATAAAAGAGTTTTTCACAGATGGTTTTGATAATTCATCTGTTACTGTTACATCTGTTTCCAAAGGCACTTAATTATTACTCCTGAATTACATCGTTGTTCATATCAGAGGATGCAGACGAGTCAATATTAGTATTGGGACTACTAAAAGAGGCTATTTCTGATTTTACTTGTGTTTGTTTTCCCCAAGACATTCCTCCGGGAATGGGTTTATGGACAGGCTGTAAACCTTGTAACATATCTTGCCATTGAATACCCTCAAGAGAAACTAGTTTAGATTCTCTAATTTTATGCCACACAGAGCGGGACATAATTAACGTATGTTGAATACGTTTTGCTCCAATACGTTCTAAATACTCTTCTCTTTCTGGTTGGTAATCATAAGAAGCTAGTTGTAAACTTTGTTGAGGAAAATCTTGGGCAATACGGGCTAATTGTGATAATAGTTCAGGATATAACCAAGTATAGGCAGGGTGAACTGTCAAAGTAGCTAAGTGAGGATTATTTCCAGTACGATCTATTTTAAGTTGAAAGTAACCAATGGCTGCTTTACGTTGAGGTTCAAATACATAGGCACTAATGACCTCTGTTTTAGTGATCCATTGTTGAATAGTGTCAATAATGCCACTGACGATGGTAGTTTTAAAGTCATGGGTATGGCGATCAAATACTTGACGTACTAAAGGTGGCATAGATGCAGTATCTAATTGATACAGCAATTGTGCATCCGCATTACTGACTGGTAATAGGTTTGGTAAATCTGGTTCAGTTTGAATCAGTTCTAATAATGCTTCTGAAGTTATTTGCCAATAGGTCATTTCTGCTAAACGTTGAAAACCATTATGGCGATATAAGGCTAAAGCCTCGGAGTCATTAATATTAACTTCTAAAAGCCAAGTACGTGCTTCTAAGATAGATTCAAAACAATAGCGTAACAAAAGTGAACCTATATCTTGTTTACTTACTCCACGTTCTAACATTACTTTGTCAACACGCCAAGTGCTACGGGTACGGTTAAAAGGAGAAACTTGAATCATGCCTAACAGCATTCTTCCTTGTTCGGCCACATAACCCCAAAAATGGTATTTTAATGGGTTAGGAAACCAACTCAAGAATTTAATAAAACCATACCAACAACGTAACCATTGCATTTTTGCCATAGCCGCATCTATTTCTTGTGGAGACAGATGGGAAAAAGATTCTTGTGTTAAGCGTTCAATTCCATCCAAGTCCCGATGTTGGACTGGTCTGATAATGACGCTGAGGTTTCGAGAGAGTAGTGAAGTCATTGTGATTCAAGCCACGATTTAACTATTAATTAACCTTTACTAAACTTGATAATAGTAATCTATTTTTTAGATGTACTGTATTTTTGGTCATTTTACCTGATTTTTGTTCTTGCGTATTGTTACCTAAGAGTGATTTTCTTAACTTAATATAGCAGGTGACAGATGATAGAGATAAAAGCCTGTTTGTGTCTTGTGTTTTATCCTTAGTTAATATCCTAAATGAATTTCCAAATCAAAAATAAGCATTCAGTAATTAAGTTTGATAAACTTAAAAGTTCTTGGATAACAATGTGTTTGAACAGATAATGTAGAAATTGTTAGTTGCTTAGTTATAAATTTTGTAGGGGTTTAGCATTGATAAATCCTGCATCAAAGAAAAACAGAGTTTGTTGTATTTTTTCCAATTTGATACAACAAGTTCTGTTTTCATTTTATGACAATTAGTGCCAAATGAATATTTAATTTTAATCTTACTTTATTTTTGTAGTTGATGTCAGCTTTTAGGATTTAGATATTATAATACTTGACGAGAAGCAAATTTTTCAAAATCAGCTTGTGTTTGATGAAGTAATTTTTGACGACTATCTTCATCGGTCTGTTGGAGTGTTGGAACCAAATTGCGAGCTTGTAAAGTCATGTGCAACTGTAAATTAGCAACATAATCGCTAAATTCCGGGTTATTTACAGTTACGCTCGTTAATACTTGGGATTCCATTGTCACTTTTTTCTCCTTAGATCCACTATAATTATGATTGTTAGTTGTGCAAAAATGGTTAGAACCTATACAATGATCATACTTGATGCTACTTGTAGGGTGTTTAAGACTTGGTAATTCCGTCAGAATTAACAAATTTGCCACGTTTGATATGCTTGTTGCATAAGTTCTAATTATGTAACTAGATTAGAAATTATCATATTTTAGACTAATGTGATGATTTTGTAATGATCTGTAATGATTTAGTTACCAGTGGTCAGTCGTCAGCTAAAATTAAAGTAGCACAAGCATCTTGCTTGTATCCATGATCCAAACTTATAAAATTAAAGTAGCACAAGCATCTTGCTTGTATCCATGATCCAAACTTATAAAATTAAAGTAGCACAAGCATCTTGCTTGTATCCATGATCCAAACTTATAAAATTAAAGTAGTACAGGCATCTTGCTTGTATCTATAAGATCCAAATTCAAAGCACCTTTTAGATAGGTAATTTATTCCCTGGGTAATACCAGAACTCCGCACTCTGTAGTCGCTTTTTTAAAACTAAATTCTAGTAGTATGGTTAAATAATCTTATAGTTTTGCAATTTTTGAATGTTATGTTAGCTACTTCACCTCAAGTTTTAACACCGATCGCTGATTATTTCAAAATGCTGTCAGAAGTCAGTCGTTTACAGGTTTTATGTGCTTTAAAGTCTGGTCCTAGGAATGTTACAGAAATTGTATCTATAACTGAAATGGGACAGGCTAATGTTTCCAAACATCTAAAATTATTAACACAAGCGGGAATTGTTAGTAGACAACCTCAAGGTTCTACTGTGTATTATCAAATCGGTGATCCGATAATATTTGAAATATGTGAGTTGGTATGTAACCGTTTAAATGTAAGACTACAAGAACAAACTCAACAATTAGAACAGTTAGAGGTTTTACGTCAGTAGTAGTCAGCTATGAGATTAAAATCAATCAAATTAACTCCCGACTCCCCACTAGTCTATTATAGCTAATACAGATTTTGGTAACAGTTTTTCCTTAAACCAGATAATTTTAGCTGGAATATTATCTAATTTGACACCTGCTTTTTCTAAATTCAATCTTTCAGAAATTGCTAAGATTAAATTATCAGAATTAGCTTTTCTGACTTGGGCGAATTTTTTTTGTAAATATTCAGGCCTCCAATAACCAACTATTTCTAATAAATAAATTCTCCCATCAGGATGAACTAAACGAAAATCAGGGATCATCACACTTCCAGGAATGGGAATTAAGTCCACTTCTCTTTCTAATACCCAACGACTTTTGAGACTATCCCATTTATTAGCAAAAGATTTTTCTAACATACTATCATAAGGTTTACCTGGGGGATAATGGGAGACTAAACCACATTCTGAATTGAGGGTAAAACGTCCTGTTTTCCAGGAATTTGTCTCCCAGTCACGGGTTTGTAAAATTGCGGATAAACTCCATTTTGTCACATGAAGTAAAGCAGGAATTAATTTAGCTATGGCTAAACCATAACGAGTACTAGGACTAAATAAACTTGTTGGTCCATCTACAGTAATTGTAAATCCTTGATCTGCGTCTCCTTCAATATATGCCATAAGTTGAAAGAGTTTTAAGTAACGAAATAAAAGTTTATATTCTCCTGGAACATTGCGATAAGCATTTAATGTTAATTGTGTGGCTTTGTAGAATATTCCTTGTACTTGTGACAGGTTATAACGATGTAATAAATCTTCTGGTTTAGGTGCTTCAAAAGAGGTTAAAATTTTATTTTGTGATATATCAGCATAAAGTCCTGTTTGGATGTGAGTTGGTAATATTTCCTGTTGTAATTCTTGGCTTAATTCGTTGGCCAGTTTATTTAATATTTCTTGTGTATTATGGCGGTTATAAGTTGATTTTGCTGCTAGAGAAAATACTCTATTTCTTAATGCTATGGGTTCTAAGGGACTAATGATTTCAAAAGTGCAAAAACTACTTTTTAGAATGTATGCTAAACCGCGTTTAATTCTATAGTCTGTGGTATTACCTTCAAAGTCTGTAAGTTGACGTTCTAATATTCCTTGAGTTTGTCCCACTGCTGTTTGAAAAAAACTGATTAGTTCTGCGGCTTGGTTGAGATTTTTTTGATCAAGTTTCAGTCTTTTGGGAATTATTTCTTCCCCGTTTATCCGATGAATTAGGAGGTCTGTGGTTAACATCTTTTGGTTCTGTTTTTGGTTGTGTATGATAGTTAATTTCTATTCGTTCTGCTGCTTTTATTTGTTGTAGTTCTGGTTGTGTTTTTGGTTTTTTGTTGGTTCCATAAATAACTTGTAGTTTAGGTTTTTCTGGATCTTTCTCCTGTGGAGGTTCTTGTTTGATCTCTTCTCCTTTTCTCCTGGCTGCTGTGGCTTCTTCGCTAGTATCTTCGGCAATTATTTCATATAATATGGCTTGTTTATTTTCGTTGTTTCCTTTGCGTAATATGCGCCCTAAACGTTGGGTATATTCTCTGGTTGAACCTGTTCCAGATAGGATAATAGCAATAGCAGCTGCGGGAACATCAATGCCTTCATTTAAGACATTGGACGCTACAATGGTGTTATATTCTCCTGTTTTAAATTTGGTGAGTATTTCGTGTCTTTCTTTGACTGGTGTTTGATGGGTAATAGCAGGAATTAATATCTCTTGAGAAATACGGTAAACTGTGGCATTATCTGCGGTAAAAATTAAGGTTCTTTGGGGATAATGTTCTGTTAATATGTCTATGAGAACTCGCAATTTACCATCTGTTCCTAAAGCTATTTCTTTGGCTTGACGATGGGCTAACATGGCTTTTCTACCATTTTGCGATCGCCCACTCATTTGTACAAACATTTGCCAACCTTGTAAACTTCCTAATGATATTCGTGCCTGTTTTAAAAATTCATTTCTTGTCTGAATTAATTGTTGATATTTCTCCTTTTCTAACTGAGATAATTTCACTTTTATGGGAATGATTTCATGTTTGGCTAGGGTATTTCCTGCTAATTCTTCAGCCCGCTTACGATAAACCTCTTCACCAATAAGTATATTTAGTTCCGTATGTTTGCCATCCATTCGTTCTGGTGTAGCAGAAAGTCCTAAACGATAGGGAGCGATCGCATATTCCGCAATTACACGGTTAAAATTTGTCGGTAAATGGTGACATTCATCGAAAATTAACAAAGCATACTTATTTCCCAAAATTTCTGCATGAATAGCAGCACTATCATAAGTAGCCACTAAAATAGGTGTTTGATCCCGTGAACCTCCTCCCAGTAAACCTACTGAAATATCAGGAAAAGCTGCTACTAAATGAGCATACCACTGGTGCATTAAATCCAAAGTTGGTACTATAATCAAGGTGGTGCGTGGTGTAGCTTGCATTGCCATTTGGGCTAAATAGGTTTTACCTGCGGCTGTAGGTAATACCACTACTCCCCTACGTCCAGCTATTTTCCAAGCTGTTAAAGCCTCATTTTGGTGGGAATAGGGAGTCATTTCTAAGCTGGGTACTAGTTCTACAGGATAAAAAGCCTTAGCTTGGTCATTAAACTCTGTATTTTCACTTTGTAAGGTTTCTACTAGACCTCGGTATTTCCAGGCAGGAATACGGAATTTTTCAATTCTATCATCCCAAACTGCATAGTCAATCCAGGATTTACTACGCGGAGGCGGATGTAAAATTAATGTGCCACGATCAAATGTTAAGGTAGGGTGACGACTCATTATATTTTCTCTCAGTCTCTGAATAAATTACACTGATTTAATTACTAATAGCGTGAAATCGGCATGATCAATAATCTTCATGATATCAAAACCCAGTTAGAGAATATTGTCAATCCTGAAGTATTTAACCTGGAAACCAATGAAAATTTTGCTGCGTCTTACAAGGAAGAAAGGCGCATTTTTCTGATTAAGAGGTTAAAATTACAAATTAAAATCATGTTAATTGTTGGCGTAACCATTACAAGTTTTTTTATCTGGTTTAACCCTTTATTACAGCAAAAAATATATGCTTTTCAACTGGGATTTGGTTGTGAATTATGTATTGTTTTTTGCTGGTTTTTATGTGGCACAAAATTAGGTATTCGCTACCCAAGTATCATTTTTTTAGGTTTATGTTGGTTAGCTAATTGTGTTATTCAAATTAAAACTGCTTTATTGTTTGGTTATGTTGAACCAATGACAAATATTTGGAATTTAATGTTTTTAACCCAAGCCACTATTATTCCTGTACAATGGCGCATTCATTTACTTTCTCAAATAGGAACTATTATTTGTTATTTAGGATTATGTATAATATATCGGCATAAATTTAATTTATCTATAAATCATTATGTAGAACAGGGTTTATATTTATTTTGGACAGGGATAATTTGTGTTTTTTCGGTGCACTTATATGAGAAGTTAAGAAAACAGGAATTTACGGCCAAACGAGAGTTAGAAATAGCCCAACAACAATCAGAAAAATTACTTTTAAATATTCTACCATCAGTAATTGCTCAACAGTTAAAAACCCAACCCACAACTATAGCGGATATTTTTCATGATGTTACGGTTTTATTCGCGGATATTGTTGGTTTTACTGAGTTATCTAGTCATACATCTCCACCACAATTAGTTGAATTGTTAAATAAAATATTTTCTTTGTTTGATGAGTTAGCAGAAAAACATGGTATAGAAAAAATTAAGACTATTGGTGATGCTTATATGGCGGTTGCTGGTTTACCAAATTATCGCAGAGATCATGCTTTTGCCATAGCAAATATGGCTTTAGATATGCAAAATTCTGTACATCAATTTAATTATGATTATGGTTTATCTTTTAGTATTAGAGTAGGAATTAGTACAGGTCCCGTCGTAGCTGGAGTGATAGGTTTAAAGAAGTTTGCTTATGATTTGTGGGGTGATACTGTGAATACTGCCAGTAGAATGGAGTCTCATGGTATTCCCAATCATATTCAAGTTTGTGACGCTACATATCAATTATTAAAAGATGATTATTTGTTGGAAAAACGAGGTTTAATTGCTATTAAGGGTAAGGGAGAAATGACAACTTATTTATTACATGGTGTGAAATTCGGTTTAATGAAGTAAAAAATTATGGCTCTCATAGAGTGAGTATGATCATTTAATAGAAAATAATGCTTGAAAACATTATTATACAAGGAATTTCAGCAAGTATTAGTATTAAGTTTTCATGTTTATTCTGGAAGAGCCAAATGTTTTTGCTATCTTTGCACATCATAAAATGTGATCATACGGAAAGTTATTCTTCATCATGTACCGCGAATTTATATAACGGTAAACTGAGAATGCAGGAAAATGTTAAAAAATATGACAAAGCTGTGGTAATCTTTAAACTGAAAATTAATAATTCTACCGATGGTAAAAATATTTTTTCTATGGTAAAAGCACCACAATAAACCAACCAATAACAAAAAGTCATTTTTAATAAGGTTGCTTCGGTTTCCTCTGCTTCTGTTTTTAATTGCTGATGATTTGGTAATAATAATAATCCTACAATACAGGCGATCGCAGAAATAGCAATTACCATTTCATAGGCACAAAAATTCACCGTAGGCATAGCTTTCTATCCTTCGTTTTTCATGTTTAATATTTTTCTGCAATTAGTCTAAAGTAATATTCTCCAAAATCGCACATAATAGTTACAATCTGAAATAATCCAGATCCGCGACTTTTACCAAAAGTTGCGAATATTATCCACTTTATGATTATGACAATATCTACTATGAACAATAATGACAAATTAGTGTTAGAAAAAGCTAAAACAGGTGTTGTTATATACAATCTCTCTTCCTGGGGACGCATCCGCATTTCTGATAGCGATCGCCTGCGCTTTTTACACAACCAAAGTACCAACGATTTTCAAAGTCTCAAACCTGGTCAGGGATGTGATACTGTTCTGGTAACATCTACCGCCCGCACCATAGATTTAGCTACAGGTTATGTATTAGATGATGCTGTATTATTGTTAGTTTCCCCAAATCGTCGAGAATTTTTATTACAATGGTTAGATCGCTATATCTTCTTTGCCGATCAAGTGACATTAACAGATGTTACAGAAAATACAGTAGCATTCAGTATAATTGGTGATGCTAGTCATAGTGTTATAGAAAAATTAGGGGCAGGATCTTTAATTGGTCAGCCCTATGGTAATCATATCTTAGTTGATGGTATAATTATGGCAGTGGGTAGCGGTTTAGTGATACCTGGCTATACTGTAATTTTATCTAAAGAACAGGAAAAAACCTGGTTAAATAAAATACTTGATTTGGGAATTGTGGAATTGAGCGATGGACAATGGGAAATGTTAAGAATTTTACAAGGTCGTCCTGCACCAGAACGAGAACTTACAGATGATTATAACCCTTTGGAAGTGGGATTATGGCAAACAATATCCTTTAACAAAGGTTGTTACATCGGACAAGAAACCATCGCCAGATTGAATACTTACAAAGGTATAAAGCAATACTTATGGGGAATAAAACTCAGTGATACTGTGGAACCAGGAACAGTAATTACTATAGGAGAAGAGAAAATAGGTAAACTTACCAGTTATACATTAACTCCTGATGGACATTTTGGACTAGGTTACATCAAAAGCAAAGCGGGAGGAATAGGTTTACAAGTGACAATAGGAGGAATAACTGGTGAGGTAGTTTCTCTTCCCTTTGTTAGCCACGAATATCCTTAATTACTCTTATCTTGTGAATGAAAACGCAAATACAGCATTTTCTTCACAGGTTCACCTCCTATTAAATGTTGTTCGATTAATTTTGTCACTTCCTGGGGTTTAACATGGGAATACCAAAATATACCGGGTAAAACTAAGATCATTGGACCATTACCACATTGTCCTAAACAACCACAGGATTCAATAGAAACATGATCTAAAGGAGTGGCTTTTAAAGCTGCAAGAACCTGATCTGCACCTTGTTTTTTACAGGTACGATTGTGGCAGACTTTGACGCAATTAGGAAGATTTGACATTTCAGGAAATTGGATGCTCTTTTTGTCAATAAAATTGAGATAGAATTAAGTAACAGTGTTGCAGAAGATCATCTCACAGAAATTTTACGAGAAATTCAAGCAACACCTAAAAAATATTGCCCAAATCTCCTACAAATGATGCGAGTATTTCGAGAAAGTGTTACTTTTGAACCTGAGACTTTTAACCAATACCCTGTTTAAAGAAAATGGAACAATTAACAGTTCAAGTACCAGACGAACTAGCAAACCGCCTACAACCCATATTACATGGTCTTCCAGAACTGCTTTCACAACTAATAGAAACACATACATCAGAAACATTAACCTTAACTACTTCTAGCCATACTCCTAACAATTTGTAGATGCTCGTGAATGGCAAATGAGTAATTAAAAAGGTTTCTCTCATTTCTGGAAAGTTTTGATTTAAAACAAAAATCCAAAAATTGCTAGAAATTGCTAAAATAGGAGTAGAAAAATCCATTGAAAACAATGAAGCAACAGCTACAGATTGGATAAGTCAACAATTGGAAAATTTAGGAATTGATATCAAAGATAGAGGAGAAAATAAAAATTAATACTGATGTGATTTATAATGAAATTATAGCCTAGTAGTAGAGGTGAAACTATGACCATTGAACAAGCTGTTTTAGAAAACCTGCGAGAGTTACCAACCGATAAACAACAGGAAGTTTTAGATTTTATTGAATTTCTCAAACATAAATTATCAGCAGAAAAATCAAATATTAAACCCAATGGTGAAACTTTCTGGGAAATGACCTTGCGATTTTGGGAACGTATGGAAAGAGAAGGTATAGAATTTACAGATGAAGATTTTGCTAATTTGCGCGATCGTAGTCCAGGAAGAGAGGTAGAACTGTGAGTTTTAGGTTTTTATTAGACAGTAATATTATTTCGGAAATTAACAAAAAAATTCCTCATAAATTAGTAGTTCAAAAAACGAATCAGTACCAAAGTGAAGTATCTACTGCTTCCGTAGTGATTCATGAATTATTATTTGGTTGTTTACGTTTACCTCCTGACTCTGGAAGAAGACGTTTTTTATAAGATTACATTCAGGAAATACCTGCTAAAATGCCAGTTATTGATTATGATATCAATGCTGCAAAATGCCACGCACAGGAAAGGGCTAGATTATCAAAAATTGGTAAAACACCTGCTTTTATCGATGGACAAATTGCCAGTATTGCATTTTCCAATAACTTAATTTTAGTCACTCTTCATGTTATTGAATCAATTGCTAGTTTTGCTTATTTGTAAGTAACTAATCAAATATTTAATAAAAATATTTCATAGTGTTTCTGTAATGCTTCTTGACTTGGTAAAAAGTCTTGACTTATTGGTAAGCTTAACTTTTGATTAGCTAAATATTGATAACAACTTCCCTCAATCTTGTGAGCAATTACTATTTCATAAGTATCTGGTTTAATAGATATTAAATGCAAGTCAAAAAGAGTATGTATATCGGCTCTTAATGGTAAACCATTTGCAGGATGATTAGTTTCTATGCCCCGGTAGGGAATAATATGCGCTGCTTCAATAGCTGATTCTACATCACACCCAGTAATTGCACACTTATTATTATAAGCATTGAGTAATTTTCGACGAAAATCAGATTGTCCTTGTCTTTCAATAATAGAAGTATTGATTCTTTTTCTCGCATCTTCAATATTGTCTGGATTAAAATAACCTGCTGATTCAATTATTTTTCTTTGTTCTAATAATTCAGATTGCTCTTTATTATTAACCCATCCTAGTATTTTCAAAGCCTCAGCAACTTCTGGATACATTTCCCATAAAAAACCTTTGTTACTTCTATAACCTTTAGAAAAAATAGTCCACCATCTAACTGTTCCATCTTTGCATTTACCTGGATTAATTCCAGTTGCTTCGCAAAAAAGATGTCCCAGTTTACCATATATAGAGTTAATCACTACATAATTATCTATGTTCGTTAATTTAGCAAGTTCTGGAGCGGTAACTGTCCTTTGAGGTGCGAAATACTGTTTTTGTAGCAAATGAAGTTGTAATTCATTCATTTGACTTCTAATTTTAGTAAATCCTGTAACATATTCAGTACAAGATGGAACTGTAATTAGGTTACATTTACTAACTTTTCTCGGTAAATAAACAGTGATATCTGAAATTTGAGTTTTTGAGTCTTTTACTCGTTTTATATCTTGGACTGGAAATACTTGATCAAGTAATAATTTTCGATAAGTTAGATCAACTACAACATCATAAACTATAGATTCATGAAACTTTTTATATGGCGATCGCTCATATCTTTCTACTTCAGATAATATCGCTTTCTTCCAAGCGGCTTTCTGTTTTAGAGTTAGTAATTTTTGAGGATCACCTGGAAAACCTAAAAAATAAGGTGTTTTTTCTTTATCTTCTCCACGTAAAGGATCATATTTGTGAGAAGATATTTCTGGTGGCATCGCTACAGTAATTAATTGAGAAATTTCTGCAAAATCATAGGGAAATATGAAACGAACCAAAGGTTTACCTTTTCTAAAACCTGCAAGAACATATCTAGCATTAATAGTAATAGGAAAACGACGACTTTTTGCCAGTGATAAAACCAGACGCGGATCATCATTACCCAAACCCGTAAAATCAATCAATTCCTTAACTAAATCTAAATACTCTTCTATCCAATCTCTACTTGGTGCTTGCTGAACTACTTCCAGTAATAATTTTTGAGAGGAACTATTATTTAACACTAAAATAACATTAAAAACTTAACGACTATTTATACCAACTGAAAATTATTTCTTCAACTATCTTTTTATGTACCTTTTGTATTTTCGTGATTATTTATTATATCAAAAAACTTGATCAAATAATCGGCAATAGGTGATAAATAACAATTGTACCAATTACCCATCACCTATTACCAATCACCACATTAAGTAAGCGCTTCCGCACCACCCACAACTTCCAGAAGTTCCTGGGTAATTGCTGCTTGACGCGCCTTATTGTATGACAATGACAGAGTTTTAATGAGTTCACCAGCATTATCACTTGCATTACTCATCGCTGTCATCCGTGCTGCTAATTCACTAGCTGCTGACTCTTGTAAAGACCGTAATAACTGATTACTCAGATATAAAGGTAACAAAGAATCCAGAATTTGTACTGGATCTTGTTCAAAAATCATGTCACTGGGTAAAGGAGGAACTGTACTAGCTAATTTCTCCCGTTCCACTTGAAATTGACCACCACGAGTAGTTAAGCGGAAAATTTCATCATCTGTCGCTTCTAAACCTTGAGTATCCAAAGGTAACAAAGTTTGTACCACCGGACGAGAACTTACCAAGGACACAAATTTAGTATAAATTAATTCTATTCTGTCTACTTTTTCTGACAAAAACAGAGATAATAATTCATCAGCGATTTGTGTAGCTTCCGCTGCGGTAGGAATTTGTTCCAAACCGCTATAGGTCGCATCTATGCTGTAATTACGACGTTGAAAATATTGGGTAGCTTTACGACCCACAGTAATCAAAGTAGTATTTACACCTTCAGCCTTGAGTTCTTTACAACGGTTCTCAGCACGACGGATAACGTTAGAATTATAACCGCCACAAAGTCCTCTATCTCCAGAGATGACTAATAAACCCACTGACTTAACTTCACGTTTTTTCAGCAGTGGTAAACTCACATCTTCAAACTTGAGACGGGTTTGTAAACCATATAATACCTGTGCCAAGCGATCAGCAAAAGGACGAGTCGCAATTACCTGCTCTTGGGCGCGACGTACCCGCGCTGCTGCTACAAGCCGCATGGCTTCGGTGATTTTCTTAGTGTTTTTGACCGACTGGATGCGATCGCGTATTGCTTTAAGGTTAGCCATAATTTAATCCTGAGTCATTGGTTTATAATTAGATGAAAGGTAAAAGGGACAGGTAACAGCTTTGACTAATTACCAATCACCAAATACCAATCACCAAATACCAATTACGCTGTAGCTAAAAAGGTCTTCTTGTAATCAGCTAAGGCTGCTTTCAAAGCTGCTTCTTCTGCATCACCAAGAACTTTACTACTTTGTACTGGTTGGTAATATGAGTTACTACCACTCTTCAAGTAATCACGGAAACCTCTGACAAAGCTAGTAACTTGGTTAACAGCAATATCATCTAAATAACCGTTAATACCAGCATAAAGAATAGCTACTTGTTCCGCTACAGACAAAGGATCATTTTGAGGTTGTTTTAACAATTCCCGTAAGCGCACACCACGTGCCAACTGATCTTGAGTTGCTTTATCTAAGTCAGAGGCAAACTGTGCAAACGCTTGTAAATCATCAAACTGAGCTAACTCTAGTTTAATTTTACCTGCTACCTTCTTCATCGCCTTGGTTTGAGCCGCAGAACCCACACGGGATACAGAGATACCAGGGTTTACCGCAGGACGAATACCAGAGTTGAATAAGTCAGAAGATAAGAAAATCTGACCATCAGTAATAGAAATTACATTGGTAGGAATGTAAGCAGATACGTCACCAGCTTGGGTTTCAATGATAGGTAATGCAGTCATACTACCTTTACCTAATTCATCGCTGAGTTTAGCAGCACGTTCTAACAAGCGAGAGTGAATATAGAATACATCTCCAGGATACGCTTCCCGACCGGGTGGACGACGTAAAAGCAAGGACATTTGGCGATAAGCCTGTGCTTGCTTAGATAAGTCATCATAAATTACTAAGGTAGCTTTGCCTTTATACATGAAGTATTCAGCAATGGTAGCTCCTGTGTAGGGTGCGAGGAATTGTAAAGTAGCAGGGTCACTAGCGTTAGCCGCTACAACCACTGTATAGTCCATCGCGCCTTTTTCTTGTAAAGTTTGCACTACGTTAGCAACTGTAGAGGCTTTTTGACCCACAGCCACGTAAACACAAACTACATCTTCACCTTTTTGGTTAATAATGGTATCAATAGCGATCGCTGTTTTACCAGTTTGACGGTCACCAATGATTAATTCCCGTTGACCACGACCAATGGGAATCATAGAATCAATTGCGGTAATACCTGTTTGCATGGGTTCATGCACAGAGCGCCGAGCAATAATCCCGGGAGCAGGGGATTCAATCAAACGGCTTTCGTTAGTTTTAAGATCGCCTTTACCATCAATAGCGCGACCTAAAGCATCCACTACACGACCGATGAGAGCTTCACCTACACCTACTTGGGCAATTCTACCGGTAGCGGTTACAGAGCTACCTTCTTGAATATTGCGACCTTCGCCCATTAATACCGCACCAACGTTATCTTCTTCTAAGTTTTGTGCGATACCAACAGTACCATCTTCAAACTCTAACAATTCACCCGCCATAGCTTTTTCTAAGCCATAGATCCGAGCGATACCGTCACCCACTTGTAATACAGTACCAACATTAGCAACTTTAACCTCTTGGTCATATTGCTCGATCTGTTGTTGGATAATGCTGCTAATTTCGTCTGGTCTAATGGAAATGCTCATGTTCCTATCTGTAATGTTCTTGTCTAAGACAGAAGAATGTTTTTCGATCTAGGATTTTTGCCACGTTAAAACCTGACAATAAACCCAACCTAGTTAGCTAAACGCAAAGAAATGCGGCGTAATTGTCCGCGAATACTTGCATCAATAACTTGAGAACCAACTTTGATGACTACACCACCAATCAAATCGGGATCAATTTTAGTAGATACTTCCACTTCCCGCGCTTTAGTAATAGCTACCACTTTTTCTTTTACCTGTTGCAGTTGTGCATCGCTCAGTGCAACAGCAGAAGTAACCTCTGCCAAAACAGTTTGATTTAGTTGGCGTAACAAAGCCAAATACTGTTCTAAAATTGGCTCTAGAAAAGCAATGCGTCTTCTATCTACCAAAAACAGCAAAAAATTACGTAGGTAAGGATTCGCACCTTCCCCTACAACCTGCTTAAGAAGATTTTTCTTGTTTTCAGGTGCAATAAAAGGGTTATCCAAATAATTTTGGAGTTCTTGACTACCTGAAAGCAAGCTAATCAATGTTCTTGCATCCGCACCAAATTCATCTGTTAAATTATTGGATTGGGCAATAGACAATAAAGCCTGTGCATAAGGCTGGGATATTTCGGCTGTAGCTGCATTATTTTTCATCTTTAAGCCCCCAGTTGTGCAATGCTTCGCTCAATTAGAGTTTGTTGGGCATCATCACTAATACCCTCCCCTAATCGAGATTCAGCTTTCTTCAACGCTAAGGCCACAACTTGTTGCTTGAGTTGAGCGATCGCCCGATCTCTTTCAGCATTCAAATCAGCCGCCGCAGTTGCCTGTAATTTTTGTACATCCACCTCAGCCTGAGCCAAAATAGCCGTCTTAGCAGCTTCAGCCTTTTCCTGAGCCGAATTAACGATTCTTTGTGCTTCTTGTTGCGCCTGCTTCAACTGTTCCTCAGCCGTAGTCAAAGAACTCTTAGCTTCGCTTAACCGAGACTCTGCATCTTGAATAGCACTTTCAATAGTTGAACGACGTTCATTCAAGATGTTAGTTAAAACATTGCGTCCAAAGTAGAATAGTATACCAATCAGAATTACTAAATTAATTAGATTGGTTTCCAGGATGTCTAAATTTAGACCGAAACCGCCTTCTGCTGCGCCTTCTGCCATTTCAGAGTGGACAGCTTCTGCGGCAAGAAATAAAAAGTTGCCCATGTTACCCATCTACAAGTGCGCTGTTCGCTTGGTAATTCATTAATCCGATAGTGCTATGGTTCCATAGCACCAGTTTGATGAGATCACAATTGTCAAAGTATAAAAACCCTGAAAACAGGATTTTACTTGATGACTCCTGGTATCTAGTTTGACCTATTTCACCAAAGCAGGTCCTAACAGTTTTTCTAGAATTTGGTTGCTGAGTGCATCAACTTGTGCTTCCAGCGTAGCCATAGCTGCTTGTTTTTGTTGTTCTATTTCCTTAGCAGCCTGTTCTCTTTGAACCTGTCCTTCCTGTTGTGCTTGGGCTATTTTTTGTGCTGTAATTTTCTTCGCTTCATTTTGAGCAGCTTCTATAGTTAATTGAGACTGCCGACGAGCCGATGCTAACTGCTGCTCATACTCACCCGCTAAACGTTCTGCCTTAGCCAAGCGTTCACGAGCATCCAGGTTATTGGTGCGAATATAATTATCACGATCATCCAATACCTTAGTCAGAGGCTTATAGAAAATTACATTTAACACAGCTGCCAGCAACAGAAATTGCAATGCCATCAAAGGCAAAGTAGCATCGAAATCAAACATTTCTCTCCTCTTTCGCTGGAATAGTAATTTTCCCAGACTGACAAAATTATGCTGCGAGGTACGAGGTGGGAAGTACAGGGTTAATGCACTCCGCACTCCGCACCCTAAAACTTTCTTTTACTTACGCAAAAGGGTTAGCAAATAGTAATACCAGAGCAATTACCAGACCGTAAATTGTCAGGGATTCCATGAACGCTAAGGTTAAAAGTAGAGTACCGCGAATTTTTCCTTCTGCTTCGGGCTGACGTGCAATACCTTCTACTGCTTGACCTGCTGCATTACCTTGACCAATACCAGGGCCAATTGCTGCTAAACCGATAGCGAGAGCAGCAGCGAGAACGGAAGCAGCTTGTACTAATGGATCCATGACGATTTTCCTTGCTTTAACTACAAAAACTACAAATGTACGTAACAACTAGATGTGTATAATTGACACTGCACTAGGTTCTTAATGGGAGCAAGTTGCTCGTCTGAACTGTGCTTTGAACATGAAGGGTTTTAATGTTCCTCATGTCCTTCTTCACCATGACCTTCCATAGCTTCATGAATGTATGCACCTGCTAAGGTAGCAAATACTAGAGCTTGGATAGCGCTGGTGAATAGACCTAAAGCCATTACTGGCAAAGGTATAAATAAAGGTACAAGTAGTACCAATACTGCTACCACTAATTCATCCGCCAATATATTTCCAAATAGACGGAAACTTAGGGAGAGGGGCTTTGTGAAATCTTCGAGAATAGCAATGGGTAATAAAACCGGAGTAGGCTCAATATACTTCTTAAAGTAACCTAAACCCCGCTTGCTAAATCCGGCATAGAAATACGCCAAGGAAGTTAACAAGGCCAATGCCACAGTTGTATTGATATCGTTGGTAGGTGCTGCTAATTCACCAGAAGGTAGTTTAATTAACTTCCAAGGAATTAAAGCTCCTGACCAATTTGATACGAAGATAAACAAGAATAGCGTACCAATAAATGGTACCCAAGGACGATACTCTTTTTCTCCGAGTTGGTTTTTCGCTAGATCCCGAATAAATTCTAAGGCATATTCCATCAAATTTTGGATGCCTTTAGGAATTTTTTGGGCATTTCTGGTGGCTGCTAAAGAAGCGATCACTAGGATACCAATTACAAACCATGAGGTCAAAAATACTTGCCCATGAATTTTAAGACCACCTAGTTGCCACAGAAAATGATGACCTACTTCCAACTCAGCCAGGGGAAAAGCGTTAAAGGCGTTTAAGACACTAAGCATGGGCTTTCTTCAAACTTCAAAAATTTTCCCCAAACATCGAGGATATTTGCTAAGTTTAATTGGCGGTTATAAACTACGTCTACACAGGTTAAACCCACATTCATGGGAGAAAAACCTATTTTTTCGACTCCACAAAGGCGGAATTTATTTGTGTAGCCGCGACTTTTATCCGCCTTTAGTTGACAGATATCAACTTTAAGATTCAGTAATGAATGCAGTTTGCACCATATAAAGAAGGAGCGTAGCCTTATAGGTGAGAAACCCCAAAAATATAGGCAGAATATGTAGCTGATGCCATTGACTTGCCAATATAATCGGTATAGCGATCAGAGCAAAACGATTTTTACTCAAACCTTTTTTTTCGCCACCAAGCCTCTCCACATCTTTAGCCAGCATTTTTAAGTAAACCACACCTGTACACGCCCCAATTAAATAATTTAGGGCAATGTTCAAAGAATAAAAAATCCACACAGAGATAAAAATAATCCCCGTCAACACAAGGGTGATTGCTAACAACTTCTGATAAAGTTGATAGAACTCTTGCATAGATGTATCATCTGGCTTTGTGTCTTCAAAACCAGCTTGAGCATCTTGTTGTGTTGTCTGATTCGGCTCGATGGGTTCGTCTGACAAGCTCACGGGATTAAGAACCGATACAGCTAATATAAGGTGACTTTACGTTCAGTCAATAGGATCATATCATGTTCTGGTAACAATACTTTAGAAAAAAACAATTAACTTATTTTTTCTATTTTTTCTGGAGGAAGATCGTTAGAAAATGATCTGCTAGTAGTCCAAGTTGCTAATAGAAGTCAGAAGTCAATACAAAGAAACAACTATCTATCTATTATTATCTATAATAATGATAGCGTTCGCAGGTTTTTTTGTTACCTATCTCTCCTTTTTACTTCGATTTGAGAGCCTTTCGTGTATAACTAGCAACTTAATTTAGTAAACATTGACAGGATCAACCAAATATCAGGTATGAGTTTTAGAGATTTTGACATAATTTTTTGATGATTTTTCAGCGACAGTTTCCCTCACTATAGGTATGGCTATGGCTATTCATCGGAAGTTAATCGCTAAAAGCCTGAAATGACGGATTTTCGTTCATGCACATGATGGTGAACTTGTACAGTACCTAAGTCCTATTTTTGTATAATTTTTGTATAATTTTTGTATAATTTCTATAAGATTTTTGATCTGATATTGATGTTTGCTAAATTATCAGGTATTATCTAATACAATAAAAATTAAAATGAATCTTAATTAACTAGTATGAATATATATAAAAAAAAGAAGAAACTGTCTGTAATTTGGCAAGCGGTTTTTGCAATAGTAATATTTATATTTATGTATTTGCCAATTTTTGTACTAGCTTTTTATAGCTTTAATCAATCTCCTTACAGTGCTAAATGGCAAGGGTTTACACTACAATGGTATGCAAAACTATTTGCTGATGAGCGCATTTTGTCAGGATTGTATAATAGTTTACTGGTTGGTGCTTGTGCGGTAGGTGTTGCGGCAGTTTTGGGAACTTTAATGGCTGTGGGTTTAGCACGTTATGAGTTTCCGGGAAAAAAATTATACCAGGGAATTTCTTATTTACCGTTATTAATTCCTGATATTGCGATCGCTGTATCTACCTTAGTATGTTTAGCTGCATTTGCTATTCCTTTAAGCATTTTGACAATTATAGCGTCACATATAGTATTTTGTTTAGCATATATTGGATTAGTTGTGTCCTCAAGGATGAATAATATTGACCCCCATTTAGAAGAAGCAGCTTTAGATTTAGGTGCTACGCCTATACAGGCTTTTATGCTTGTATTATTACCTCAATTAATGCCTGCGATTATTTCTGGATGTTTATTAGCATTTGTATTGAGTTTAGATGATTTTTTAATTGCGAGTTTTACTGCGGGAAGTGGTGCGAATACATTACCTATAGAAATTTTTAGCAGAATTAGAACGGGAGTTAAACCGGATATTAATGCTTTAAGTGTAATGTTGATTTCTGTAACGGGTATTGTGGCTTTAATTGCGGAGTTGATTAGAAATAGTGGAGAAAATAGAGAGTGATATTAATTCAAAGTACAAAAATGTTTTAAAAACCGCATAAAAGCAGGAATATGATATTTAGCATAATTACTCTGTTCTGAGTAAAATTTAGCTATTTCGAGTAATAATTGATCCCTAAATACCTCCTTTGTATTAGTCCAATCACTAGGCGGTGTCATAGCTTCCCAGTAATTCTCTTGAGTGTTTTTATCCTTAACTTTTTTAAGCATTAATAGTGCATAAATTAACTCATTTTTGCGTATTTTATCTGAAGAATTTTCAAACTGTTCTTTCCATGAATCACGTAACTTTTCTAAATCTGTACAATTTAATCCTGAACAATGACCAATGCGATTAGAAACCTTTGATAAGTTATTTTCTAGATCATTGCTATTAATAATAGCATTTGCCATAGTAATATAAATATCTTCAAGAATAAGTTTTTGACCGTTATACATAGGAACATTGATATAATTATCAAAAACTTTTTGTAGTTCAGGAATAATAAAATATGCTTCTTTGTGAATTAATCCTGTTACCCAAATACGATGATTTATAGCATTTTCTTCATTAACTTGACCTTGCTGATAAAGATTTAAGAAAATTTCCTCTGTATTAGAAAAATTGTAATTATCAATATTTTGGGACTCTAAATCTATATCAACAATAGCAAACAGATTATTAGGATTTAAGCGTGACTCTCTAGTATCTTCTGATTTTTGACTGTCTTCTTCATGTAATTCTAGAATTTTAAAATAAGTTTGTATAACATCTGATCTACCTTTGCAATTAAAAAATTCTGGTATATATCCAGTTCTTCCCCTGGGAAAACACCTTTTATAAAAATATGCATCGTGCCACTGTTCCATTTTTCCATAATTCGCTACTGTTTTCCTATCTAAGATAGGATTATCTAAGATGCTGCCTTGACCTTCACACAGTACCACGATTTTACTTTTGTTAATTCTTGGACTTTTGATAATTATTTTACAATGTTGTATGAGTAGTTCTTGATAAGTATTCATAATGCAATATTATTATCTGATTTGATGAGTTTTGGTTCTAATTCCCTAATATGAGCAGGTGTAACTGCTCCACATAATTCATAAGAGTGAGTTGCTAGAATATATTGATTACTAGGAGACCATTGTTCTAAATCTCTAATTATTTCATATTGCCAATCTGGATGAAATCCTATTTCAATTTCATCCATAAGAACAATAGAATTTTCAATTTTATTATATTTAAGCCACATATAAATACTCAGTCTTTTTAATTCACCATGACTTAAATCTTCAGGATAAAGTTCAATATTTTCATGATTTGTATCTAACTTAAATGTGATTTTAGAAAAATCTGTAGAAATGTTCACTGTTTTATTAGCTAATAATAAATTCAAATCATCCAATAATGCTTTATATTTGTTACCATACTCACCTTCAGTTTCAACAGCAGTTTTAGAATCTTCTTCAAGAGCACTTTTGAAGACTTTAATCAATAAGTCTACTGGAGCAAAATCATAAGTAAAAAATCCTGATAAGTCTGATTTATACGATTTTAACTCTGAATTATAATCTCTCTCAGTATTTTGTTCAAATAATAGCCTTCTGTATTTCTGATCAGTAAATAGAAAAACTTGAGTAATAGGAGCAGCTAAAAATATTTTATTGGATACTTCATTTAACCAGGCTTCTGCTTTATTGATATCTAAATTATTACCGATTTTGCATAATAAAAATTCTTCCTCATCTTTATCAACTTCTGAAGAATAATTACATATATATATAATGTTATTTTCATGTAAATATTCAGATATCCTTTGAACTACAATTTCTAGTTTTTCTTTCTCCTGGTAAGATTCGTCAAGATTTATGTTATATATCTCAAGTATGTCTTCAACTTCTTGCTTGAACTCTTCAATTGTTAGATTTCGAGGTATTCTTCTCCGTTTAATTGTTCTATAGTCCAAAGTGAATTCACTTAGAATCTCTCTAAGCCGTCTACCTTTAATATCTTCGTTTTCTAGTTCTTGAGCAATTTCTAATTTATTAATTGCTTTTTCTATTTGTTCAATATCTTGTTCTATGTTAGAAACCTTTTTGTTAATATTCTCTAGTTTTTTAAAATTGTATAATCGCAAATTTTCCTGATTTTGGTATTCCTTATCTTTTGTTAAGGTATTTTCAATATAACTGTTATGACAAGCGAAAAATTCGATATCAACTTCTTTTTCACCATCCCAAATCTTAATAATAGCTAATAACCTATCAAGACAATCATCATTAGGTGTAAAACCATGTAGTAAATTGTTTATAAAAATTTTTCTTTCTGGGTTTATGCTGCAATGTAATAATACAAAAATCAATTGTAAAAGTGTGCTTTTACCACCTCCATTGAGACTACCTAAAGGAAAAATATTAGGGATAAATCGTCTATCAAACGTAATATTAACATCTTTCAAAACTCGAAAATCGGGTACTTGAACTTGTAGTAACTTCATGTGAATTTTCTTCCCTAAAAAATATTAGATATAATATTAGATATTTTGATTATGCTCTTAACACATAGTCATAGTTAACTTCATCATAATTGATTTAGGGTGGGCATTACCCACCATTAAACTTGATAATATCTTACACCTTAAAATTAGCGGTAATTCGTTTCATTGCTTCCTGCACATTTTCCCGACTATTAAATGCAGAAATACGGAAATAACCCTCTCCCGCAGCACCAAAACCAGAACCAGGTGTACCAACTACATTAAAGGTAGCTAATAGTTTATCAAAAAATTCCCAACTAGATAAACCATGAGGAGTTTTTACCCATACATAGGGAGCATTGACTCCACCATACACTTTTAAACCTGCCCTAGTCAACTCTTGGCGAATAATCTTAGCATTTTCTAGGTAGAAACTGATTAAAGCTTGGGTTTGGGCTTTTCCTGCATCGGAATAAACCGCTTCTGCACCTCTTTGAACAATGTAGGAAACGCCATTAAATTTGGTAGACTGACGACGATTCCATAATTTCCATAATTCTACATTAGAACCGTCGGCGGCTTTAGCTGTTAAGGTTTTGGGAACTACAGTTAAAGCGCAACGAGTTCCGGTAAAACCTGCATTTTTAGAGAAGGAACGAAATTCAATAGCGCAGTCTCTCGCGCCTTCAATTTCATAAATGGAATGGGGTAAGGTGGTATCTGTGATAAATGCTTCGTAAGCTGCATCGAAGAAGATAATTGAACTATGAGCTTTGGCATAGTTTACCCATGCTTGCAAATGTTCTTTAGTGGCAGTTGCACCGGTGGGGTTATTGGGAAAGCAAAGATAAATTAAGTCAACTTTTTCGCTGGGTATCTCTGCGGTGAAATTGTTTTCGGCGGTGACAGGTAAATATACTAAACCACCATATTCGCCTTTTTCGTTAGCATCTCCGGTATTACCTGCCATGACGTTAGTATCTACATAAACGGGGTACACGGGGTCAGTAACGGCGATAATGTTATTTTTGCCAAAAATATCGAGAATGTTGCCTGTATCGCACTTAGAACCGTCGGAAATGAAGATTTCATCGGCTTCTATGGCTGCTCCTCTAGCTTGGAAGTCATGGATGGCTATTTTTTCTCTTAACCAAGCATAACCTTGTTCTGGACCATATCCTTTAAAAGTTGAGCGATCGCCCATATCTGCTACAGCTTGAATCATTGCATTTCTACAAGCCTCTGGTAAAGGTTCGGTAACATCACCTATACCTAAACGAATAATTTTAGCGTCTGGGTTAGCTTGGGCAAAAGCATTGACTCGACGGGCAATTTCTGGGAATAGATAACCAGCTTTAAGTTTGAGGTAGTTGTCGTTAATTGTAGCCATACTGACAAAGAAAATTTCACAAAAAACATAATTATATCATGTTCATTTCCATAGTTCTTATTTTTGTGGGAATTAATTGGTTATTGTTGGAAATAATTTGTACATTTACTGGATTTTATAACAGAAATATAACAGTCTTTTTCCAGGTGTAAATTACTCATATTCATGTATAATCAATATAAGAGATTATCAAAAAAACATCAAAATTTAGGACAGTGAAAAATGTATCAAACAGATCCACCACTTTCTCCTAAAGAAACATTACCGACAATGTATGATCTTCCTAGCGAAGACCCGGAGGAACCTGGTTTGCCTGATCAATTTCATATATTACAACCGCAATTGTTAACAGATACTTTTTGTCCTCCTAACCATACTTGGGAAGAAATATTTACAGGAACGGACATAAATCTGTATTATGATGTACGTCATACATCATGGTATAAAAGACCAGATTGGTTTGCAGTTTTGGGTGTACCATATTTGTATGAAAATAGAGATTTAAGGTTAAGTTATGTAGTGTGGCAAGAAGGAGTAAATCCTTATATTGTGGTAGAATTACTATCACCAGGAACAGAAAAAGAAGACTTGGGACAAACGTTAAGAGATGTACAAAAACCGCCAGCAAAATGGGAGGTTTATGAAAAAATATTGCGAGTTCCTTACTACGCAATATTTGATAGATACGAAGCGAAATTTAGAATGTTTGAGTTAAAAGGAGTAGGTTATCAAGAAGTAGAATTAGTAGATGATCGTTTTTGGATATCAGAATTAGAATTAGGTTTAGGGGTATGGATAGGCAATTTTAAAGGTGTGGAAATGCCTTGGTTACGCTGGTATGATTACAATAATAAGTGGATATTAACCAGTTTGGAAAAAGAACGTGAAAATGTGGAGTTAGAAAGACAAAAAGCTGAGTTAGAAAGACGAAAAGCTGAATCAGAAAGACGAAAAGCTGAATCAGAAAGACAAAAAACAGAAAGGTTAATTGCCCAATTGCGATCGCTGGGTATAGAACCTGATATAGAGTAATATATCAATATATCCAGATACCGGACTTCTTAAAGAAGTCCGGTATCTATAATTATCTATAATTGATTTTTTGCTTTTAACATTAAATATCTGTCCACTAATTGATTAGAAATTTGATTTGCTGGTGCATCTAAAACTAATACTCCTTTGTGTTTTAATTGGGCAAATGCCACTTGTCTTTGTGCTAATAAATCTAAAGCAACTGCTCTCATATAAGACTGTGTAGTATCCTGTGTAAATGTGTGAGCTAAATCATCAATTTGGGGATCTTTAAGTGTTACGGAAAATGGTAAATATCGCGGTGCTAATTTAGTTAATGCTGCTAATAACTCGGCAGATGCAGTAATGTCTACTATGTCCGTAATTAATACTACTAATGCCCGGCGAGTTTGTTGTTGTACTACATGAGTTACAGCCCCTAAATAATCCGATTCTAGCAGTTCTGGCTGAATAGGTGTTAATTTGTCAATTAGACGATTTAGGTGGCTTTGTCCGCGTTCTGGGGATATCCAGGTGTGAACTTGTCTATCAAATACTCCCACCCCTACCCTATCTCCACGATGTAATGCTGCTAATGCTAAGGCTAATGTAGTATTTAATCCCCAATCAAATCTTTGTAAACCTTGAACTTTAGCAGTCATTAATCTTCCTCTATCTAATAAAATGATTAATGTTTGTTCCTGTTCTGGTTCTAAAACTCTGACTAAGAGACCTGTATTATTATTATATGATCTTCTGGCGGTAGCTTTCCAATCAATAAATCTTAAATCGTCTCCACTGCGATAGTTTCTTAATTCGGCAAATTCTGTACCTATTCCCATTTGTCTAGCTTGACGAATTGAACCAGAAGATTGTAATGTAAGTTTAATGGAAAGCGATCGCAATCCTACTAAATCAGGATAAACTTTAACATCAGTATTTTCGGTAATTTTCCAATCGTCCCAAGCTAAACCCCACATTCCTAATTGTCTAATTGCAATATTTTTCCAGGTAAATTCTCCGCGTTGATGAGGATAAACATTATAAGTTAATTCTTCTGTTTGATTTGCATTAATTTCTGCTGTAATAATATCAGTATCAACCTTAAATTCGGGAGGATAATAATCACGAATTTGGATCTTTGCTGGACTATTACCTGTGGTTACTGTTAAGATTACAGGATTATCTCTACCAATGGATAACCTCAAAGGTAATTCTCTGGTAATTTTCACCCGGTTATTTTTAATTTTTACACCATCAATTACCATGAAAATTAAAATGGTAATATCTAATAAAATCATGATAGCAATACTAGCATAAATGCCCACAATTATAGATAAAATTGGGGCAATAAATATTGCAGAAACTAGGAAAAAATAGACTCGTTGAGATGGTATCATAATTCTTAACTTTCCATTATCAATTATCAATTCTTCCTTATCTGGGAACAGGAACTTGACTAATTACTGAAGCAATTACCGCATCAATTTGTAAACCATCTAACATTGATTCTGGTTTTAAAAGTAGACGATGACGTAATAAAGGAGAAGCAATATTTTTCACATCATCTGGAGTCACAAAATCTCTACCTGATAACCAAGCTAATGCCTGAGAAGTTTGTAACCAAGCACCAGCAGCCCGTGGAGAAGCACCTAAAGCTAAATCTGGATGTTGACGTGATTTTCTGACTATTTCTAATAAATAATCAATGATTTTTTCTGATATTTCCACTTCTTTAACTGCTGTTCTAGCTTGTAAAATATCTTCTACATTAGCTACTGGTTTTAACCTAGAAATATCTGCACGTCTGGCAGTAAAACCTTGTTGACGATTTAATAACATTTGTTTTTCGGCTGCTGGTTCAGGATAACTGACAATTAATTTGAATAAAAACCGATCTAATTGTGCTTCTGGTAAAGGATAAGTACCTTCAAATTCTAAAGGATTTTGTGTAGCAATTACCCAAAATAAATCCGGTAATGGTAAACTTTTCCCATCTAATGTTACCTGCATTTCTTCCATTGCTTCTAATAATGCAGCTTGAGTTTTAGGAGGAGTGCGATTAATTTCGTCTGCTAATAATACTTCTGTAAATACTGGACCTGGTTTTAAGGTAAAATTTCGAGTATTTAAGTCAAAAATATTTGTTCCAGTAATGTCTGATGGTAAAACATCTGGTGTTAATTGAATGCGATTAAAGTCGGTTTGAATTAGTTGGGCTAATACTTTAACTAATAGGGTTTTTCCTGTGCCGGGAACTCCTTCTAAAATGATATGGCCACCTGCTAATAGGGCGACTAATGCTTGTTTGATGAGTTGTGGTTGCCCCACAATTATTTGATTCAGTTTTTGATCAAGTTGTTTAAAAATGTTGTTAGTTTCTTGCATAATTAGTATGGGGTAAAAGTTGATAATTAATCAGGATTAATTTGATTTTTTCACGCAGAGACGCAGAGGTACAGAGAGGAATTAAAATTTGAGGATTACAATCTATTATTACGGATATTGCCCCATTTTTCTAGCCAGGTTGCTAGTTGTTTTTCTCTGGGGCGGTTTTTCTGATTTGCTAATGTTAATACTGTGGTAAGTTCATGGGCTTTTTTTCCTGTTTTTTCTGTCCAAATTTGGCTAATAATTTCAGGTTTTAGGGGTGTTTCATTTAAACCTAAAGTTTTTTGTAGTTGTTTTTGTTCTTCTTTTCCTACCATTTCTAAAACGAAATCTGTAGCATCTGCTTTTTGCAATACTCCTGCTAATGCTTGAATGTAGGCTTGACTATTATCTACCATTGGTGTTGTTAAGGCAACTGATTGACCAAAACGACGATTTTTACTCCAAATTAGTAATAATATTACTACAGATAATTGCACAAAAGCCGGAAATAGGGGAGTTTTGATAAAGTAAGTTAATACATTTTCTATTCCTTCTTGGTTTTTGATGTCTTTATCTTTGTAACCATGAATATATTCATCTACCAAAATTGGCTGTTTCTCGGTTTTTTTATCTCCTCTCACTAAATATTCTAATATTGCAAAATTACTGAGATTATCTTGATAAGCGTTAGCAGCTAAATGAGGTGTTGTGGCTAAAATTAATGTTCCTTTGCCATAATTTTCTTGCCAAATTATTGAACCATAGTTATCTCCTAAAATATTTTTTTCCCCTCGACTTATTTTATGTCTTCTCCCTGTGTTAATGATAATATCTCCAAATTTTGATGGTTGTTTTGTACTGAATTGTGCTGGACTTACTAGTTTTTTAATGCCTAAAATGACTAAGGTATTGCCTTTTTCTATCCATTCTATTTCTTGACTATATACTGGTATTTCTTCAAGATTACTGTTAACTTGTAGTAAGGTTATGGGTTTTTTTGACGTTGGTAAATCTCTAAATGGTTTTTGCCATCTTTGAATATTATAACCTTCATCTTGCATATAAGCATACCAAGCACCATAACCATCTGGGGCGCGGTTATAAGTAGAACCACTCACAATTTTTGTCTTGGGAGCGGCAATTAAGGTTAGTAAGATGATCGCAGATAAAGCGATCGCTGTCCACCAAATTAAACGATGATGATTTTTCATAAGATATCAGGTTTTATGAGGATTTAATTAGCAGAATTATTAAACAACTGTTGATATGCTTGCTGACATTGTTGATAGTTCTCTAGGAGAATTTCATAATTACTAAAACATAATCTTTCATGGGTCGTAATTAAAGTTTCATAAGGTTGAATAGTAGTAATATTGGATTTTAATAGTTGTAAATATTCTTCATCTGTGCGACTGAGTTGGTTTTTGATAATAGCTTCTTGATCTAATTGTTGTAACATTGCTAAGTATAGACAACGACACGCTTCTTTATAATTACCTTGTTCGTAAAATTGTTGACTTTTTTCTAATAACTCATCAATAGATATTATTGAGGATCTTGTTATGTCACTAAAGGTATAATTACCTAATTTTAACCAATTATAAATATAAGGGCTAAATTCACGCCATAAACGTAAACCTACCCAACATAAACAGGTTGCTAATATTATCCAAAATAGAATAATTAAGACATTGCTTAACAGGGGACTCATTGACCAATTTTCTGGTAATTCTGGTAAATTACCCTGTAAGCGATACCACTGATATTCTAACCATTCTCCGATTTTTTGTTGGGATAGAGAAAACTCCCAACTTGAGTTAGTTTTTTCAAAAGCTGGTGTAGACATAAGACATGATGTAGAAAACTAAAATAGTATATTTTATGTGTATCATTTTTTTGTTGATCAAAGAGAGTTTGATCCCCAAATTTTTCCCGAAATCAGTGATATTGATTATAATTAAGTTATGATTAAGTTATGAAAATATTTGATAACTTTGATAACACTGATTTTGTTAACTTCCTATAAAAGCACAATTTCTCCAATGACTATTTACTTCTATAAAGTTTGGCAACCCTATGGTTGTTTTTCTAACTTTTCTCCCCATAGTATTTTAATTAAGGGAACTTACTGGCCAACTGTGGAACATTATTATCAAGCACAAAAGTTTGTTAATAGTCCAGATGCAAATATTATTCCTTTAATTCATGCTGCTACTACTCCTGAAGATGCTGCTGCTTTAGGTCGTTGTCATACTCGCAAGTTGCGTTTAGATTGGGATATGGTAAAAACTCAAGTGATGCGTATTGCTGTAAGGCAAAAATTTATTACTCATGGAGAAATTAGACAAATATTATTAGGAACAGGGGAAGAAATATTAGTAGAAAATTCTCCTACAGATTATTTTTGGGGTTGTGGTGCAGATCATACGGGAGAAAATAATTTAGGTAAAATATTAATGAGTGTTAGATCAGAAATTAGAAGTTTATTTTCGACATCAGAAAAATCAGAAAAAACGCTAAAAACTCCATCTTTAATATTAGAAGAATAGAGTTTTTTCATGAAGTTTAGGAGTCAGGAGTCAGGAGTCAGAAGAACTTTTCTCCCTGCACCCTGCACTCTATTACAACCAATTACCGACTAGTACAAATGCTGCCCAATAATAAGCATTTTGAAATTCTGGGTTTTCTAAAATTTTAGTTTGGGCTTGACGTACTGCTTCAGCTTTAGTAATTTTACCGCTAGACAATTGCTTATAAAACTCTTGCATAAATTGGGATGTGGAGTTATCATCTACTGACCATAGGGAGGCGATGGTACTCCGTGCGCCGGATCTAATTGCTACTCCTGCTAGTCCTAGTGGTGCGCGTTTGTCTCCTTTTGCTGTTTGACAGGCACTTAATACTAGTAATTCTATGGGTGTGTTGCTGTCTTGATCTCGTATTTGCAATAATTCCCCCAATTCTTTAACTTTGAGGCGGTTATCCCACGTAAGTATAAAAGTATTGTCTGCACTGGAACTAAATTCTCCGTGGGTGGCTAAATGCACTATGGGAAATGGGGTTACTTGCATTAACCTTTCAAAGTCTTTATTCGTGAATGTTTCATTAAATAAAACTTGACTAGGAATTTTTGATGTAATATCTTGTACTTCTAGTTTTACTCCTGGTAATGGTGCAAAACCTTGGCGAGATTCAGTTATACCTCCTATGAGAATTTTTAATTCTTTTTGTTGAATTGGTTTGGGTGAAAGTAATTGTAGTCCCGGTGTTTGGGCTAAGTTATATTTTTGAATCAAATATTTTTTACCATCATACAATGCGGCCATGGGAATGCTTTTCATTGATCCATCTAGGACAAAAACCAGAGTTTTAATTTTGCTTTTACTCAAGTCTTGATCTATTTGTTCTATTAGAAGTTTGTAGGTTTTTTCGGCAATGTTTAATTGCTGTTTTCTGCCTATATTTGGTTTCAAAGAAAGGCGCATTTGTTGGAGAGTTTTTTCTAATTCTACTTGGTTAATAGGTGTGGTGTATTTACGTAATGGTTGATTCGTGATGGAAACTATGGTTTCTAGGCGATCGCGTAATATAATCGGATAAACTATAGCTGCTGTGCTATCTACTTGATCAATTTTCGCTACTTTACTAGCTAAACAGTCTTCTCCAAAATAATTATCTAATTCTGCTACTTTTAATGATTCTATCAAGTCTAAGGCTTTTTGTAAGTTTACTTGATCAACATCATTATTTTTACTTTTCTCTTTGTTGTTTTTCCTTTTTCGTGGTTCTAGCAATAATCCTACTAGTTCTCTGTATATTGGTTCTACACTTTCTTGAAAGGAAAATTGTGTGGTAACTTCTTGGTTTGTATTTCCTGCTACTAGGTCTTTTTTAATATAACCTAATGTTTTCACGGCTTGGTTATATGCTTCTATTGCACCATCTTGATTATCTGTAGCTTGGTAAATTCTTCCTAGTTGCCATTGCCATAAATAACTAATGTCAGCAAAGTTATTACTTTGGGCTAACATCAATGCTTGTTCTGTCAATTTTTGGCTTTCTTGCCATTGTTTAGTTTGTTCATAAACTCCCCCTAAATATCCTAACGCATAGGATTCTGATCTCACATCTCCTATACTTTTTGCTTGTTGGATGGCTGTGGCTAAAATTGATGCTGCTATTTGGGGATTTTGATTATTTTTCTGGATAATTTCCGCTAGTCCTACTTTGGCATATATGTTTGTGCGACTAGCTGGTAATTGTTCTATTTGTGGTTTAATTTCTGCTAATAGTTCGTTAATTTTCTCCGGTTGTTTGCTGTCACTAAATAATTTTAGTAGGTTGAGTTGTGCTTGTAGTTTAATATTGGGCGCTGGATTTTTATTAATTACTTGTTGGTAATATTCACTAGCCTGATCTATTTTTTGAAATGATAATGCTGTATTTCCTAAACTTAGTAATGCTAGGCTAGTATGTTCTGGTGATTTAATTTTTTCCGCCAATGTTTGACCTTGTTTTAAGATTTCTGTTGATTTATCTAATAGTCCCATTAATCTTAATGTATCACCAAGATTAATTAATGTTTCTACTTTGAAAATTGAATCTGGTTGTTTCTCTAAATTTTTACTAATTTGTTCTAAGGTTTTTTTGGCACGGGGATATAACCCTAATACTCTTAATGCTTGACTTTGATTTAATAAGCTGCGATTTATTCCCGCTTCATCGCCTAATTTTTGATACATTTCTGTGGCTTTTTCCCAACTAGTTAATGCTGCTTGAGTTTTTCCTTGTCCTAATTGTAAACTACCTTGAATATTTAATATTTGTGCTAATATTTTCTCAGCTTTTTGGTTTTGTATTAATTTCCAACTTTGAGATATAGATTCATTTGCTTGTTGCCATTGGCCTAACTTTTGATAGGCTAATGCCATATTACTTAATATTACTCCTTGATTAATAGTATCATTATCTTGTTTATATATCTCTAATGCTTTTTGCCATTGGGCGATCGCTTCATTAAACTTTTCTGCTTGATAATTCTCTTTTCCTGCTTGTACTAATGCTACTACGGAATTATCTACACTATTCTGATCTCTTACTTCTGTTTTGACTGCTGCTATTACTGGCTGCATCCCTATTAACAAACCTTTATTCACTTGTAATATAGTTAACAAGGTAACTAATATTGCCAAGGAAATATATTTTAATCTTGATGATAATTTTGGTTTTAACTGGGATGTTTGGCGAAATTTGCGGAATATCATAATCATTATCTCAATATCATAGTCTGAATAAAGTTCTCTAATTTCTATGATACTTCCATATTCGTAAATTACTGATATGTAAAGAAAAATTAAACTCCCAACGTAGTAACGGTTAAAGGTTAACCGTTAACCGTAGGTGAAGATAGAAATTGGGATCAATATTGATCAAGGATGAATTTTGACAGAATTGAGAATAAATAAATGACACAATTGCTAGTTGTTAATTCTGATCCTAGATATTAGGAGAAATTCTTTTTTAGCAACTTATTACTTAAGACAAAGACCAAAATTAATAAACCTAATTGAATTTGCCAAGGTGCAAATACTAAACTCAATAGAAAAATGATAGCAGTGACAACCCCAGCAATATTTAGGGCTTCATCATTATTTCTTTTTAAAAGGTAGCGAGTGACTACACCTGTAACTATTGTGATTAAGAAAAATAAAGGCATTCTAACTAATCTCTAAAGTAAAAGTCAAGGTTAAATTAAACCTTTCGGGAAACATAATTGATTTTATACTTAAGTAACTTCATCTGACAATAGTTTTGAATTGCCAATTATTATCAATCTATGGTGTAAATTTCCTAAAATGATCTTATGATTATGCTACATTGGCATAACACTATCTGTCAGTGCCAGTTTTAATTTAACACTTTTAATTTCTGAAGAAAATGTTGAACATTCCCCAAATATTAGCTACAGAACTACAACTAAAACCACAACAAATAGAAAACGCCCTGTTATTATTAGCAGAAGGTGCGACAATTCCCTTTATCGCCAGATATCGGAAGGAATTGACTAATGAAATGAATGAGGTACAATTACGGGATTTACAAGATAGGCATAATTACTTAACAGAATTGCAAGAAAGAAAGAAGGTGATATTAAATGGAATTGCCGAACAAGGAAAACTCACGGAAGAGTTACAAAATAAGATAGAAAACTGTTTACAGAAAACTGAACTTGAGGATTTATACTTACCGTATAAACCTAAGCGGCGGACTCGTGCTACTATTGCTAGAGAGAAAGGACTTGAACCTTTAGCAGTATTTATTAAATCTCTGAATGTGAAAAATGGTGTTTTTGCATCTTTAGAAGCAGAAGCAGAAAAGTATATTTCTGTGGAAAAAGAAGTTAAAACCGCAGCGGAAGCCCTGAAAGGTGCTAGTGATGTTTTAGCAGAAGAAATAGCTGACAAAGCGGAATTAAGAGCATATTTGCGAGAGTATTTTTTAGAGTCTGGGGTATTTATTTCTAGTATTAAAGAAGAATATCCAGAAGGTACAACTAAATTTGAAATGTACCGTAATTATCAAATCAAGGTGAAAAATATTGCTCCCCATAATATGTTAGCTTTATGTCGTGGAGAAGCGGAAAAAATCCTCAATTTTGACCTGAGTTATGATGAAGATTTTGTATTAAGTTATTTAGCATCTCAAGAAATTAAGACAAAAAATTCTCACGTGAGACAATTCTATCAAATGATGATTAAAGATGCTTTTAACAGATTAATGAAAACATCATTAATTAATGAAGTAATTGCCGAAAAGAAGACTTATGCTGATATAGAATCAATCAAAACTTTTGAAACTAACTTGCGAGAATTATTATTATCAGCACCAGCAGGAATGAAACCAACAATGGCTATTGATCCGGGTTTTAGAACAGGTTGTAAAGTAGCAATATTAGATCAAACTGGGAAGTTTTTAGAATATCAAGCGGTGTTTCCTCATCAAGCACAAGAACAACGATTAAAAGCTGCCCAAGCTATTAGTAATCTCATCAAAAAATACCGAATTGAATTAATAGCAATTGGTAATGGTACTGCATCTCGTGAAACTGATGAATTTATCAGTGAAGTGTTAGAAACATTAGCGGAAAAACCGATCAAGGTTATTGTGAATGAATCTGGGGCTTCTATATATTCTGCTAGTAAAGTGGCCTTGGAAGAATTTCCTGATTTAGATGTAACTGTGAGAGGGGCAATTAGTATAGGAAGAAGATTACAAGATCCCCTGGCAGAATTAGTAAAAATAGATCCAAAATCTATTGGTGTGGGACAATATCAACATGATGTAGATCAAAAATTACTCAAAAAGAAATTAGATGAAACTGTAGAAAGTTGTGTGAATTATGTAGGGGTAAATTTGAATACAGCATCTAAAGAGTTACTGACTTTTGTATCAGGAATCACACCAACTATAGCGAATAATATTATTAGTTATCGCAATGCAAATGGGGTGTTTAAAAATCGTCGTCAATTGTTAAAAGTATCGAAACTTGGACCGAAAGCATTTGAACAAGCAGCAGGTTTTTTAAGAATTAGAGATGGAGAAAACCCCTTAGATAATACAGCAGTGCATCCAGAGAGTTATGGAGTTGTGGAAGCGATCGCTAAAGATTTACAAGTACCCATTAAACAGGTAACATTAATAGCGGAGAAACTGCAAAAAACCAACTTAAAGAAATACGTTACTGATAATATTGGAGAACCAACATTAAGAGATATTCTTCAAGAATTAGAAAAACCAGGAAGAGATCCTCGTGCAGAATTTAAGTATGCGACATTTCAAGCAGGAATTAAAGAAATTAGTGACTTAAAAGTAGGAATGGAACTAGAAGGAATTATTACCAACGTTGCTAATTTTGGTGCATTTGTAGATATTGGAGTGCATCAAGATGGTTTAATTCATATTTCCCAATTAGCGGATAAATTTGTAGAAGATCCGAAAAAAATCGTCAAAGTTGGACAAGTAGTAAAAGTGAGAATTTTAGAAGTTAATGAGAAATTGAAAAGAATTAGTTTATCCATGAAAGCAGCAAAACAATAAACCAGATCCCGGACTTCTTTAAGAAGTCCGGGATCTATCTTGAGATAGAGATCAATTCTATCTAATAAAAGATGTGGAAAATTTACTCATATTCAATAATGGAGGAATCATATCAAACAGTTCACTATGTAACTGAGGTAAAAATAATGTGGGCAAATTTTTTCACTGCATTAGCAACAGCATTAAGTTTATTAATAGTTGACTTAGTTGTACCAGGAGTAGATATTGCCAATTTCTTTTCAGCTTTAGTAGCAGCGATGGTTATTGGTTTAATTAATAGTGGTATTAAACCAATTATTACAATGGCATCATTACCATTAAACTATTTAACATTAGGGGCATCTTCTCTAGTAGTTAATGGCATTTGCTTATGGTTAGCATCTTTACTAGTTCCAGGTTTTCAAATAACAGGAATTGTGGCCTTTATCGTTGCCCCTATAGTGCTTTCTTTAGTGAATACATTAATGAGTAAATACTTTGCAGAAAGAGGTTTGGAAATGGAAAATCGTTAATAGCTATCAATAGTCAGCTATCAGCTAATTCAATTAGGATCATAGGATCAAAAATTCATGACTATGAAATTACTTCGCTTGTTTTTAGGTGTAATTGTACCCCCATTGGGGGTTTTTTTAACTGTAGGTTTTAGTACAACCTTGTTAATTAACATTTTACTGACTTTTTTGGGATGGTTTCCTGGCAGTATTCACGCTATTTGGGTAATTATGAAATATCAAGAAAACATGGATGAAGTAGTATAAATAAAACCAGATCCCCGACTTCTTTAAGAAGTCGGGGATCTTTCAATTCTTTAAATTACGAATTAATGACTTTATCTTTATCCTTAAATAAATCAGCAGCAGCTAAGAGTAAATCTCGTAAACGTTGTTTTAATTGACTTTCTTTGTGAGCGATCGCTGCCCCAACTTCTCGCATTTTATCCTCTAAAGTAGAATGTTTTTCTCTAATTTGTACAGTCAGAGATTCCACTTGATAACTAGTTTGTTCATACCATTTTTTAGCATCATCTAAATAATACTGCACCTCTTTTTCGTTACCACTATAACGGGCAGCCAAATTAGCCTTAATAATAGCTATTTGTGCCTGTAACTGTGCATAACGTTTTTTTAATAAACCTACTTCCTCTGTATCCTTAATAGCGTTAATTGCAGAATCAATTACTATTTTCTGATCATCAGATTTATCTTGATTAGTTTCCACAATTTTTGTTAAAATTGCCTCAATTTGCGTTTGTAAACTCTCTTCCTCTTGATTTAATTTTTCTTGTAATTCTTTTAATTCCGTTTTTAATTTGAAAATACTGGCCTGTTTTTTAGTATTAACGGCTTCCATAGCACCTTGAATAGAAGCGATCACGTCATCTTGAATAGCATGACCTTTAGCTTGCAAATTTTCCACCACAGTAGACACAGCATCATTAACTAAACTTACCACTTCATGAGAACCTTCTTGAAATTCAGCCGAAACTTGAGAAACGGCAGATTTAACAATTTCTCTAATACGTTCGGCCTTTAATTGTCCTGTTTCCTGTGCTTGTTGTAAATCAGTTTTAATTTGTTCTTTAATATTATTAGTCATCTTTAATAAATATGAATGCAACAAGTACATTATGTAAGATAAATTGATTTTTGAAAACTATCCATAGATAGATCCCGGACTTCTTCAAGAAGTCCGGGTCTAATACAATACATTGTCAAAATTACCAACTTGTGAAATAATCAATATTAGTCAAAATTACGGAATAAATTATAACCATGTGGCGTGTTAATATTACCTGTTCAGCAGAAGATTGGAAAATTAGTGGTACAGAATTTAAAAAAATGGCAGAAACCTATCAAACAGAATTAATTGGTTCTAAAAAAATGCCTGATGGAACGCGCATCATGTCTTATAAAATTGAAGATGTTAGTGAGGCGGAAGAATTTCAAGAAAAAAGTGCGAACTTCCCCGGTTTTATCACAGATTTTGAATCTTTATAAATATCAACTTGTTAATTTATTAATTTAGGCTAAATTTAGACTAATGAAAAAATTAATTACTTTGATATTATGCACATTTTATTTGTACATAATTCATTTTACATCACCTGCAATTGCTTTAGATACCGTCAACGGTGCAGAAATTTTCAGCGTTCATTGTGCTGGTTGCCATATTAATGGTAGTAACATTATTAGACGGGGTAAAAATCTCAAAAAAAATACACTCGAAAAATATGGGATGTATTCTTTAGAGGCTATTACAAATATCGTCAATAATGGTAAAAATAATATGTCAGCTTTCAAAGACAAATTAACCCCTACAGAAATTGAAAATGTGGCCGCTTATGTTTTGGAACAAGCAGAAAAAAACTGGAAATAATCTCACAAATAATCTCACAAATAATCTCACAAATAAGACCAATAACACCAATAACAATTCAAAAAATATGATGTTACCTGAAAACAGTTACTTACAATTTACCTCAGATTTAAAAATTTGTCGCATATTAAATGGAATGTGGCAAGTTTCTGGAGGACATGGCCGCATTAACTCCAAAACCGCTATTGAGTCCATGTTTGAATATGTGGACGCAGGTTTTACCACTTGGGATCTAGCAGATCATTATGGACCAGCAGAGGACTTTATTGGTGAATTTCGTCGTCAATTAATTGCCACTGGTGGAGAAGAAGCAGTTAATAAAATTCAAGCATTTACAAAATGGGTCCCTCGTCCTGGAAAAATGACTAAAGCATTAGTAGAGGAAAATATTAATATTTCTCTAAGAAGAATGGATGTAAAAACATTAGATCTAATGCAGTTCCATTGGTGGGAATATGGAGACTCTAATTATTTAGATGCCCTCAAATATATGGCAGAATTGCAAACGGAAGGTAAAATTAAACATCTAGCTTTGACTAATTTTGATACTGAACATTTGCAAATTATTACAGATGCAGGAATCAAAATTGTTTCTAACCAAGTCCAGTTTTCTTTAGTTGATAGAAGACCACAAGTAAATATGATTAAATTCTGTCAGGAACATGATATCAAATTGTTTACCTATGGTACTATTTGCGGTGGTTTACTATCAGAAAAATATTTAGGTAAACCTGAACCAAAAAGTTTAGAAATTAACACCACCAGCTTGAGAAAATATAAACAAATGATTGACGCTTGGGGAGGTTGGGGATTATTTCAAGAGTTATTAACTACTTTGAAAAATATTGCTAATAAACATCAGGTAAGTATTACTAATGTGGCTGTAAACTACATTTTAAATCAGCCATCGGTAGGAGGTGTTATTGTGGGTACTAGGTTAGGAATTGCGGAACATTTACAAGATAATGGGCAGGTATTTAGTTTTAATTTGGATGCTGAAGATGTGAAAAAAATTGATGCTATTTCTCAACAGTCGCGGGATTTATACCAGTTAATTGGTGATTGTGGGGATGAGTATAGAAGGTAGGATTTAGGGGTTAGGTGTTGGGGTATCTTGAATCAAAAATTGAAAACGTTTATCTTCTCGAATAGCATCAAAATATGAGTCATTTTTTGCCATTTCGCGGTATTTATCAGGATTCAAGTTAATTGCTGTTTGTAGGTTTTCAATTGCTTTTTCAATATTACTTTGCAAAGCATAAATACAAGATTTATTGTACCAAGCATATTGATAATCAGGTTTAAATTCCAGTGCTTTGTCGTAGGATGCGATCGCCTCTTCATACCTCCCTAAATTATAGAGGGAATTGCCCCGGTTGTTCCAAGCATATTGATCATCAGGTTTAAATTCCAGTGCTTTGTCGTAGGATGCGATCGCCTCTTCATACCTCCCTAAATTATTGAGGGAAATGCCCCGGTTGTTCCAAGCATATTGATCATCAGGTTTAAATTCCAGTGCTTTGTCGAAAGAAGAAATTGCAGCTTGATAATTTTGTTTAATATTTTGTAAATAACCTAATTCAAAAAATAATTTAGCTTTTTGTTCATGATCTATTTGATCATTTTCAATAATTTCAATAATTTCAATAATTTTCTGATTGGTTTCTTCAGAAGTTAAATTTACATACTTTTCATAAGTTCCTTCCTCAATAATCAGATTTGATTCTTGTTTTATAGTTGTGGAATCTAGGGGAAAATTAAATAACCCCGAACGCCAATCAAAAAAATCTGGGGCGCGGTGAATAAAATATTTAATGGCAAACTGTGGTAATAGGAAAACAAAACAAATTTTAAACTTATCTCTAAATCTTTCTCGTTGCTGGTTGATACTAATTAAAATTGGCGGTACACCTTCCCAGCTATAATGATGGGTTTCTCGACTACTCCAACCTGCTAAGGTTTTAGCCTCTTCATATTTATATAATGCAGATTCTAAACCTGTAATGAATAATATATTGATATTGTTTTTCTTAGGTAATTGTTCAACTTCTGCATATAAATTAGCAACATCTTTATCTAATTTAAGCACTTCTATATTTTTATCATTAATATCTGCTTGAACTTTACTAATTAATTGTTCACCACTAGCAGGAGAACAGCGCACAAATAACAAAGCGAACCCTTCTGTAAACCGCAGTGTCCGCAGAAATGCTTGATATTCTTCATCTTTATCTATGGGTAAATCATCATCCCATTCACTTAGTTTTAAAGGCATAGTTTTAGATAGATAATCATGTAGGTTGGGTAGAACGCAGTGAAACCTAACAAAGTTATAAAATAAAGTTCAGTTAATGATGGGTTTCGTTCCTCAACCTAACCTACAGGGTTAGGGAGAGGTTAAGCATTTGGATAAAGTTGATTATAAGCATCCTGAAATTCTTTGATCCCTTTAATCAGAGGATGAATATCATACCACAATTTAATTCCTCCATTTACTTCTTGATAACGATATTCTAAAATGCAGCGATTAAATAGTAAACCACGACAAAGTTGATTATTTTCTATTATCTTAGATTGATGAACCTTTGCTAGTGCTTCCCATTCATTGGCATAAACTGTATGTTTATAGGTATTTCTTAACTCACTAATTGAACGTTGTAAAACATTGTTAGAAATGGGTAAAGTGTTTGTGTATTTGAGTGCTTCCTTCATTAATAATAACAAATTTCGCGTATGACCTCCACTCATTAAACATAAAATTTCTAATGATTTTCTATTTTCAAATAAATCCACAATAGACTTACTAGAGTCTATGGTAGAAAGTCGTTTTTGGAGAACTTCAATAACTTTCTCAATTCCTGGTTGATAGGGTTTATTTTCAGGAGTTAGTACCATAATCATCGGTAATACCTGGGGAGTACCATATATATCTAGTAATGATGCTGATCTGTCAGAATAAATTAAAGAAATTGGTACAGTATAAATTAAATGACAATCTAAATCTTTCAGTTGTTCATTGCGATCTATAAAAATTTGATCATGGTTGCTGCGTTTATCTTCTTGGATTACAGGAACAATTCTATCTAAGTTATCAGCAATTAAAACTAATTGGTCATATCCTGAAGGTAGGTTTTTTTTGACATCTTGAATAAATTCATTTAATGCTTTAGTTAAAGTCGTGGTATGGGGATTAATCAAATCACGGATTTTGCGGCGTTCAGTGGGTTCACTGCGGATTTTTGTGGTAATTTTAGCAAATTGTGAAACCTGTGCTTCAATTGATAAGTCATCTAGGGAAATTTCTGTTTGTAAGAAATCTCTTAAATTGTTACATTGTTGTTTTAACCAATTCAATAAAGCTGGAGAATCAGTTCTATCTTTAAATGCTGCTAATATATTGCGAGTGCAAGCTAAAAGAATATCTGTATATTGAACATCTTCTGGATCAATATCTGCGTCATCCGCCGCAAAGTAGACGACAAAAAAACCTCTTTCATCTAAGAATTTTTGTAGACGTAGTAATTCTGTAGATTTTCCCACACCACGATGACCCGCATAAAGTTGACAGGTATTTCTATCAGAATATAAAATCTCTTTACCTACAGATTCTAATATATCACCATCTCCCCGCACTTCGTGACAATCAACATAAGCAGGATCACCCGCAGGTAAGGGTTGAAAGGGATTAAAGGCGTTATATAGCCCTTTTAAAAAGTCAAAATCTGATGTCATAGTAGAAAACCTCACAATTTAACGTCATTTTAACGCAAAAATACTGAGATTTGAATTTTATTTTAACTTTAGTTACTATTTAGTTGATATTTAGTTGATAATAAAACTAACCTATTGGAGTAAAACCTATGGAAACCCTCACCTTAAACATACCTCCGGCAGTAGGTTTAACAGATGAGCAATTTTATCAACTTTGCATTGCAAACGAACCCTGTCAGTTAGAACTTACCCAAACCGGAGAATTAATCATTATGCCTCCCACAGGTGGAGAAAGCGGAATTAGAAACTCAGATATTAACATAGAACTGGGTGTATGGAATCGTCAAACCAAATTAGGTAAAGTATTTGACTCTAGTACCGAGTTTAAACTACCCAGTGGTGCTTATCGCTGTCCCGATGCAGCTTGGGTAAAATTAGCACGTTGGGAGGCTTTAACTACAGAAGAGAAGAAACGTTTTCCTCCCCTTTGTCCTGATTTTGTGATTGAATTGCGATCGGAAACTGATAGTTTAGAAAAACTACGTACTAAAATGCGAGAATATAGAGATAATGGCGCACTTTTAGGTTGGTTACTTGATCCACAAACACCCTTAGTAGAAATTTATCGTTATGGAAAAGATGTGGAAATTTTAAACTTTAATTTTGACAACCCACCAAAACTTTCTGGTGAAGATATTTTACCTGGTTTTATTCTCGATTTACAAATAATTTTAAACCCATAAATTAAACCCATCAATTCTCAATTTAGCAATAATGATTTCTCAGAAATCCATTCCCACTGGTCACCTCCGCAAAGTTCATCATATCGCTTTTAATGTGCAAAATATGGCCGCATCTCGCCATTTTTATGGTCATATTTTAGGCTTATATGAACTCACAGGAGATGAAGTAGACGCGACATTAAAAGAACTAGTTGCGGCAGGTAAAATCGCTAATTTTGTCACTCCTGATGGCACAATTATAGACTTATTTGGAGAACCAGAATTATTACCTCCCGATCCCGATCCTAGAAAGTCCTTTACTAGAGCATATCATTTAGCTTTTGACATTGATCCGCAATTATTTGATCAAGCATTAGCAGTCATTCAAGAAAATAATCTAGTCATTGCTTACGGACCTGTTACCCGCCCCACTGGCCGAGGAATTTACTTTTATGACCCCGATGGGTTTATAATAGAAATTCGTTGTGATCCTCTTTAAATCAAACTACAAGCAAACCACAAACAAAACAATGGACAAATTTATTCACGAAATTTTCAAATTTATTAATCAAGTAATTACTAACCCACCAATTCCCCACGAACCCCATAAACAATCTTTAAAAAATTGGGCAATGTATTGTTTAAGAGATCGAGGTTTAATAGTAGTTTATGCCCAAAATGCGGATTTTGCAGTTAAACTAAAAAACGGTGACAAATTATATTTTAAAGTTACCACTAATGCCGATGATATGGATAATTTGGATAATAAATTTAGTTGGATAATTTGGGATAATGTCCATAAAACCATGAGTTTTATCCAACAATTTTTATAACCAAACTAATAAATAAGATACCGGACTTCTTGTAAATAAGATACCGGACTTCTTGAAGAAGTCCGGTATCTAGTTATGATGAACTTGTAGCAGTTACATCCGGTTTTTGAAATACCATATAATGTTGACTCGGTAATATTTCCTCTGTTTCTCGCCAAATTAAACCCACAGACTGCATTTCTTTAGTAATTTGTTCTTGGGTCATTTTATGTAATCTTTGTATAGGAATGAAAAAGTTTTCTCCCCGATATTCCACTAATACTACTTTACCTCCCGGTTTTAATGATTTGATAATTCCTTGTATCATTTCTTGGGGATAAGCAAACTCATGATAAGTATTGACTATTAATGCTAAATCTACCGTATTACCTGGTAAATTAGGACTAGTTGGTACTCCTAAAACTGTCTCAATGTTAGTAATCTTCTGATTCTTTGCTAAAGCAGTAATTTTATCTAACATTTGGTTTTGAATGTCTACAGCTAATACTTTTCCCTGGGGTAATAAAGGTGCAAGTCTAAATGTAAAATATCCCAGTCCCGTACCAATATCTGCTACTACATAATTGGGTTTTAAGTTTAGCAGTGCAATAACTTGATCAGGGTTTTCTTCTTTTTCTCGACTACTTCTTTGAAACCAATCTGCTTTTTTATATACTACAAATTTGGCAATTTCTCGTCCCATATAGATTTTACCAATACCATCAGGACTTTGATTTTTTTGCTGTATATAAGTTGGTGTTTTTTCTGGGGTTTTTTCTGTTGATGTTGTATCTGCTGTCGCTATGGAAATATTGGGATTAAATAATAATATTCCCACAGTAATCATCGCTATACAAATTAAATTGTAAAGGATTCTAATTCTTTTTCGCACCATTTACCCTCTATTAATTCTGTTACTAACGGTGTAATTATAAACTTAGCAGGAAATCCACTTTTTACATCTATTTTCACACAAGAATAGGGTTTTTTTCTGCTCGAACCTTCTCCAGTTCTTCCTACATATAATAATGAATCTGCTACTTTCCTGCTACTAGTATTAATACTAACATCTGTCATATCCCTAAATTCTTCCATCAACTCTTTACCCTCTACCCTTTGACGACGAGGACGACGACCTCCTCCACCGGATATAATATAATTAATAAAGGAGTCAGCGTGTCCTGTATCTACTGTTTTTAAATACTCTAAACAATGGGCATGGCCACTAAAAACTATGTCTACTAAAGGACGATTTTGATTAATCTTACCTAAACTCTTTTGTACATCATCCAATACTTCTCGTAAACGATGACGCACGGCTAAAGTTTGTCCTTGTTTCCATTTACTCCCTTCTGTAACGTAGGGTGGATGGTGTAAGAATAGGATTCTTCCTCTAACCTCTTTATTTCGCCAAGAAGCAATTAATTTTTCTTTAAACCATGTTAATTGCTCAAAATCAGTATCTTCATTTGTATGCAATGCTAACTGTTTTTCCAGATCCAATTTTACCTCATTGAGTTGGTCTAATTTAGCACTTAAATCTGATAATTGTTGTAAGTCTTCTAATTTATCTGGGTTAAGTTGATCACACTGTTTTAATAATTGCAATTCTTCCTGGTCAATTTGATGACAACGTTTTTGTAATTCCATTCTATCAGCATTACTCACTAATGGTAAAGGCGTATTAAAAGTGTTAGAATCCAGCGCGAAAAAATCAATTCCACCATAATTAAATGTATAATATCTATTGGGTAATCTAGTGAATTTACCAGGTTGATAATGTAAGCATAGACTTCTATCATTTTGATTGTTATTTTTAGATGTATAATCTGTATAGTGCGATCGCAAATGATTCTCCAATTGCACAGGAGACATACTCCCTAAATAATCTAAAAAAGCCCTGGCAAAAGCATCTCCTTGATTTGAACCATGCCAACCAATCTCAATATCTTTATAGCTAAACATTTTTCGTAAATGTAAAGTTGGACCAGTTATGAAACGATATAATAAAGGTACATCATAGTAATCATGATTACCTAATACTGGTAGAATCGGTAGTTTAAACACCATTTTATCATAATTAATACTTTGCGGATTTTCTCCACCTAGTAAAAACTCTCGATATGGTTCAATAAAATTACTTGGGTAATATTCACTAGAACCCACCATATAAACTACATCACCAGTATGTAGGACAAAACGACAATCATCAAGATGATTTAGCATCATTTTAGCTACTTGACGTTGGGGATGATCTCCGTAATGAGGTTTAGTACCTGTATCACCCACCACTATAAATGAAAAATCTGGAGTTGTGGATTTCCCATCATCTAATATGAGGGAGGTTTGATCAATACCATGTTGTACAATACAAGGATCTTGCCATCGTACTCGTTGTTTCATCTTTTGTATTTTTACAGGAATTGTAGGTTCAGAAATCAATTTCATGGTAGTTAATTACAGGGAATCGAGAGGATAATTGTCAACTGCTATATTTATTATTCTATATTTTAAATCCTATATCCTGATGGATGATAGCTAATGTCTGATAGCTAATTAGTCCAACAAATTCCCAAATATATTATCTACTAACATCTTAGTTTTATTTTCCATTAAATGCCAATCTATTTCCCCATATTCATCTATTAAACTGGTATCAATTTCTGCTGTTCCCTGGATGGGATTATAATTAATAAAACAAACCTGATAACATAAATCCCATAAGTCTATACTCACTTTTTCCTCTTGACGTTGTAACAATAAATGATATCCTGGATGTGGGATGGGTAATGTGGTTAAAGTTGCTTTAATTTCCTCTACTTTTTCTGGAGTAGCATTTTCCATATCACGCAATAACTGAGTTACTAAAGTTTTTGTTTCATCACTAGTATTAGCAGGCCAAATTAATACATCTTGATAACTCCCTTTCCAGGAGGATATATCCAAATGTTTGCGAATATTATCCACTACGCGAATAAAAGCAGGTTGCATCAGTAATTCGGCTTGTTGCCATGAGTTAGAATTAGTTATCTTAGGTAGCATTGCTAGTCAATCAGGATAGTAAATTAGGATACGAGTATGAAAATTAACCAATGGGTTTTTTTATTAAAAAACGTCACTTTTTATCTAAATCTTTTTTCAAGATAACTGATCTCAGGGAAGATTTATTGATTAATATTATCAAATTAAACATTATTACTGGGGAGGGATACATGATCGGCAAGTTACTAGATCATCGCTACCAAGTTATTCGCATTTTGGCAACGGGAGGTTTTGGACAGACTTATATTGCCCAGGATACCAGAAGACCGGGTAATCCCATTTGTGTGGTTAAACATCTTCAACCTACTAATGCTGATCCTGATCTATTTATCACGGCTAAACGTCTGTTTCAAACGGAAGCAGAAACTTTAGAAAAGCTAAGTAACCATCACCAAATACCACGACTTTTGGCTTATTTTGACGAAAATCAAGAGTTTTTCTTGGTGCAAGAATTTATTGATGGACATACTCTCAATGAAGAATTTATTCCGGGACAACCTTGGAATGAAAATCAAGTTGTACAAATGTTAATGGAAGTTTTAAATATTTTAATCTTTGTTCATGAACAGGGGGTAATTCATCGTGATATTAAACCTGATAATTTAATTCGTCGCGCTAGTGATTATAAGTTAGTTTTGGTAGATTTTGGAGCAGTGAAACAGTTACGCTCTCCTTTGGTGTTAGCCGATGGACATACCACTTCTACTGTAGCAATTGGTACTCCTGGTTATATGCCTACTGAACAGGCACAGGGTAGACCGCGTCCTAGCAGTGATATTTATGGGTTAGGCATGATTGCTATTCAAGCGTTAACGGGTACTGCTGCAAGTAAGTTACAAGAAGATGCAGATACAGGAGAAATTCTTTGGCAACATTTACGTCCTATTAATGCCGATTTGGTGGCCGTTTTAACTAAGATGGTGCGTTATCATTTTAGGGAACGTTATCAAACAGCTAGGGAAGCGTTAGCGGCTTGTCAAGAGTTAATTAGTCTTGATCCAGAAATTTTTACTCCCATAGCATTACCACAAGCAATTACTTATCAATCTCATCAAAATCATCAAGTTAGTGAAAATCATTCTAGTGAAAATAATCAAATTCTTATTTCTGAATTAAATCAAAGAACGATCGCTGTTGCACCAGCTAATCCTATCAATTCTACATCATCTGTAACTGTGGCCGATGATAATAAACCTGATCCTTTACCGTTAATTGTGGGGTTGTTATTGGCAGGAAGTACAGCAGCTTTATTTAATAGTTTTTATCCCTATACACAAAATTTGTTTACTGCGGTAAAAGCAGTTAATAATAAAAATGATTGTGTAGCTTTGGTTGCACCTAATTCTAATGTGCGTTCTGAACCAAGTGCGATTAATTCTGATAATATTTTAAAAACTGTGGGTGATGCTAGTGAATTTAATGTTACTGGTAAACGCACTCAAAGGGGTTGGATAGAGTTAAAATTAAAGTCTAATCGTTTGGCTTGGGCTCATTCTGATGTTATTCTTAATAATCAACAATTAGTGAATTGTTTAAGAGATAAAGGTATTGCTTTTGAAACTATAAATGACAATAATCTAATTGTTAGTCGTCCTGTTCCTTCTGTACCACTAAAACCTGTGGTAGTAATTCCTAAACCTCAGCCATCACCAAAAACTGTGGAGGAAAAAAGGACTTTAGAAGCTGCGAGACAAAAGTTTGAATCAGGAGATTTATCAGGAGCGATCGCTATATTAAAATCTATTCCAGGAGATGCTACTTCTAGTTTTCAAGAAACTATGAAAACAGTAAACCAATGGCAAAAAGATTGGGAAAAAGCGGAAGCACTAGCTAATGAAATTAATAAGGCTATTGATAATGGTAAATGGGATCAAGTTTTATCTTATCGAGATCATCCTGAGAAGTTACCAAATATTAAATATTGGCGCGATAAGTTAGAACCTTTATTTAAACAAGCTGAGGAAAACTCTCAAAAGCCAAAAGCAGAGAAGGACGTGAAAGGTAAAAATTAGTATTTGGTGATTGGTAATGGGTAGAATTATTATTTTACTTGGAATGGTTTCTTTAGATTTTGGGATTAAGGACAGGGGAAACGCATTTAATTTTTACAATAGTTACAGAACAAAGTTTTAAACCATTGTTTATTTTTGTAACTATTCCAAGATAAAAGACTCTTTTCTTTTATTTTCTATAAAATCTAAAAAACTCCCAGCTAAATTTCCTTTATGAAATTCCAAATATTTCTCTAATTAGATCAAAAATATAAGATTCAAAGTAACTGAAAAGGCTTAATGTCAGACAATTACCTAAAACTTTTTTGTAATTTCTTTTAACCCACATTCCGCACCCCAAACTGTCACAGAGGGAAATTACGTAGATAAAAAATTAAAGGGAGCATCAAAACAAACATATAAAGTGAAAAAAGGCATTTTTGATCTGTGCCAGTTCAGGGTGCCGAATGTGGGATTTAATGTAGCTGTTTATTTGGTCATTGATTTAGCTATTCATTTAGCCGGGGAATAAATTCCCTGTCTCAAAGCTCAAGTCCGTTGAAACGGACTCACATTATATTACCAAAAAATTGAACTAAGTTAAAAATAAAATTTCTATTATTACCCAAAAATCAAAAAAAGAATAACATAAAAATCCAACTTAGTCGGTTTTAACCGACTTTAGCTATTAGACAGGGAATTTATTCCCCCCTTTCAATCCTCTTATAATCAACTCTATTTTGTAACTATTTTACAGCAGTTTCCGTTATTATGAAGTACAGATGTTAATGATAAAACCCTTGTAACACATGCATCTTGCTGTGTTCATAGTGTACCTCATGTAGATGGAATGTGCTGTAAATCCAAACCTGCTTAACTAGCGATCGCATTATCAGCGTTTTCATCATCGTTCAGAACTATTGTGATTCTCTCATTTCTTGCTTTCTGAATAATGAATTTTTTAATCATCTTGAATTTTCTTTTTCTTTCGGCATCTTTAGGAAACTTTACTTTCTCACATCACCCTCCTTTTAATACTACTTCTTCTCATTAAGACTTTTGTACCTCATAATAACGGAAACTGCTGTAAGAAGATTTTTACGGCGTTTCTATAATTAAAAAGACAATTCTTGAAATAAATCTGTTAAAGGAAGATGAAAATTAGGAATAACATCTTCTCCATCAAGACTGTCTTCCAGTTGCAAAAGTTGTGATGGTTTAGGTTTACGATAAACTAATACACATTCTTCATCTGGCAAAATTACCCATGCTAAACGAGTTCCATTTTCAAAATATTCCACTAATTTAGTATGAATTTCCTCAAAAGTGTTATTAGCAGAAATAATTTCTACAGCTAAATCAGGAGCACCATCAAAAAACCCCTTGGGTAATCTTTTTAAACCTTGTAATCTTTCCTTAGCAATAAAAGCAAGATCAGGTGATCTTTTATTACCAGTTTTCATTTTAAAAGCAGTGCTAGAATCACAGGTTATACCAAGTTTATGATCACGCACAAAACCTGTTAAAAAATATCCCAGAGTTAGAGCTAAGTAGCCATGTTCTACACCTGAATTTGCCACTATAATTAGCTCTCCATTCACATATTCATAAAGATTATCATCTTCTTTTAATAGCATAAATTGCTCATCTGTTAAAGCCTGATAATTAGCTAAAGGTTGAATTAATTCTAAATTTGTAGTTGTAACTTGTGCCATTAGATTTAACTCCACAGATGAAACTAATATCAATGATTATACAGTTAATTATCAAGTCATAGACTAATTTATATATACAAAAATACAGAAAAGTGCCATCGCTATCACAGATGCAAGTAGGTTGCCTAAAACAATTCCGTAGACAACCGCTTTTATGATTAGTGATGACAATTACCTAATTAATACATCTCATCATACTCAGCTTGTTCTACCTTCCGCGCTTCTGGACGAGAAGAAGGTAAAAATTCAGCCCGATGCACATTTGCTAAAGGAGGAGTAGGTCCACTATAAGGATGGATTACCTGTACTGTGCGGGTAGGACGCTGTTTAGGCGCGAATAAAGACAACACACCAGCTACAACCACACCACCTCCAATAGTTAATGTAGCACCACCTACCGCCCACAACATCGGAGAAGACCACCAAGCATTTTGTTGTTCTGCTGGTAATGCTGTAATTTTCGCTTGAGCCGCTTGTTGCGCTAATAATTGTTGCTGTTGCTGTTGTTGTTGATTCCAGTTAAAATTTTGTATTTGTCCTTGTAACTGCTGATTCTGTAGTCTTAACTGCTCATTATCTGCCTTTAACTTTTCCATCTGCATATTAATCTTTTCCATTTCCAATTTTTGATCAGAATTGGGTGCAGTGGGAGGTTGATTAGAATATGCTGGTTGTCCGTAATTATTGGGATATTGTAAATTAGGCTGCATTACCTGGGGCGCCATTACTGTTCCCGGCATTTGTGTATTCACACCAAAATTAGATTGAATTGGTGTATTTGTTCCTTTTAATAAGACTAAAGCCGCTAAACCAGCTACCGCGACTCCGCCAATAAATGCCATACTTTCACTCATTGCTTATACCCCATTAATAACTGATTTGCTTTCACACACATAATTGTTTACCTACTGCAATTTTACATAAGAGTTTAGTTATACGTCAGTGTATTTTTATAGTAGTTATCAGAAAGTTAAGAATCTCCACTACTAATTATTTAGTAGTTGTGTTCTTGATTCTTGATGACTTTTTACTTACTATCTTGGCTATCCTGATATATGCTGTTATTATTTAAGACCATTATAGTTAAATTGTCTAGTCAGGAATCACAAAAAATACACTGAATATAACATTTTTAATCTAATTTTTGCTTTTGATCAAGTGGTAGTTGTATCTATGGCAATTTTCAGACTTTGACAAAATTGGGCGATCGCTTGTAGTCCTTGTTCTGGAGTACCTTCTGCCAATCTTTTCACTACCGCACTACCCACTATCGCCGCATCTGCTCCCCAGACTCGCACTTGTCGCGCTTGTTCTGGTTCTGAAATACCAAAACCCACACCTATGGGTTTATCGGTGAATTGACGTATTTGTTGTAGTAAATCAGAAACGCGGACTTGTATTTGCGATCGCATTCCTGTTACACCTGTTACACTCACCAAATAAATAAAACCTTGGGATGCTTGAGCGATCGCCTTTATCCTTTCAGGATCGCTTGTAGGGGCAATTAAAAGTATCAAATCAAGTTTTCTATCACTTGTTAATTTTAACAGGGTTTCTGACTCTTCTAATGGCAAATCAGGAACTACTAGACCAGCAATACCAACCTCTTTAATTTCATCCAAAAACTTTTCTACACCACGATTTAAAATGGGGTTGTAATAAGTAAATAAAATAATAGGTGCTTTTAAACTAGGAATAACTTCTTTGGACATCTTTAACACATCATCTAGCGTAGTACCTTTTGCCAGAGCGCGAGTAGCAGCCGCTTGAATTACCGGACCATCAGCCAAAGGGTCAGAATAGGGAACACCCAACTCAATTATATCAGCACCACATTCATCTAAAACCCTTAAAGCCCGTGCTGTAGTTGACAGATCAGGATCACCAGCAGTAATAAAGGGAATGAGAGCGCATTTATGATTTTCCTGTAAGGAAGCAAAACAGCGAGAAATAACAGTCATGGAATTAGATACTAGTAGTCAGTAAGGAGCAGAGAGTATGATCTGATATTGATCAAACCTGCCCGTACAATTTTAACAAACAACTGACAATCAAAATGGAGATTTTTGAGGAGTCAGGAGTTCCAGGAGTCAGAAATTGAGAGTATGTCTATTCTTTATCAATATCAGCTTGAACCTTAGCTAACTCTTCAGGAGAAAGTTCATCAAGACGCTTTTGCAAAAAAGCGATTTCATACTGTTCTCGTTGTTGATGATAGGACATTTTTTTACCCACCGCTCGGAAAATATAGGTAAATAACCAACCCATTAAACCAGCCACCAGTAGTGCTTGACTCCAAATACCAGCTTTTTGGCTATCTAAACCCACAAACTGAAAACCTACATAGGCCAAACCACCGAATATAAAAACGCCGATGGTAATAGCGATCGCGTCAATACGTCTCATAATGCTTTATATTAGAAATTTTTAGAACTGAGCAGTCACCGAGTCAGGAGTCAGGAGTCAGGAGTCAGGAGTCAGAAAAAGAATTTTCTTCCTGTTCTCTATTCCCTATTCCCTATTCCCTGTTGCACTCCACACTCTGAAATATTATGCAATTTTGCGGGGACGAGGACGCAAGTTCACAATAGGAGAGAGAACTAACAAACCTGGGAAAAAGAAAAACACCAAGAAATACATAAAAGCTCGTTCAAAAGAACCAGCAGTATGCCATCTTAATTGTAAGTAGAATAAGACCGCAATGGGTACTACTAACAAATAAGCCCCAGCTAAAGCCAGATAAACTAATGCTAGAATCATACAGTTACCGTCAAGTCAGGAAATAAGAGCCTTCAATTCCCATCATAAACTGAATCTGGATGACAGGAATTAAATATCAAAGTAAAAACGAATATGCTTTATCTATAAATATCTATGGCTTACGCGACGCTGCGCTATCATTCCCAGTGGGATTATGGGTTTCACGTTAAATTGACACAAATGAACAATGTGTTTTACCCCTACTGACTCGGTGACTTCTGACTCCTTACTATTGTGTAGTTGACAAATGGAAAATTTCTGCTATGATGATTTAAGGTTGTTGATTTTTGCCAATGGCCACCAAAAACACCAGAAATCGGCTTTAAAAAATTTCTTAATTATTTTTGGTAAACCACTTGCAAAAAAAAATAACTTGTGTTTAAATGATAAAAGTCGGTAAATTAAACTGAATAAATTAATCAGCTTTAATCATATAGGGTTAACGAGCTAATTAAGAAACCCAGTACAAAAAACCAACTTAAACAACTAAACCCTTTGGGGGTGTGGCGGAATGGCAGACGCTACGGACTTAGAAAACTGAGCCTTAATTGAGAAATCTTTTAAGTGTCCGCTCTCAAATTCAGGGAAACCTAAATCCACTCGCTAGAATTAGTTTTGACTGATTGTAGTTTACAGACAAGGCAATCCTGAGCCAAGCCAAAAAATTTATGTTTTACGAATTGTTTGTTGTTTAATAATTTGTTACGTAATTTTAGGAAGGTGCAGAGACTCGACGGGAGCTACCCTAACGTTAAGACGAGGGTAAAGAGAGAGTCCAATTCTTAAAACCTGCAAGGTAGTAGTGAAAACTACAGAAGAATGAAAATCCGTTGACCTTAAACGGTCGTGTGGGTTCAAGTCCCACCACCCCCATCTTACAAAGCTTACACTAGTAGGCTATATTATAGTAGAGAATAGACTAAATAAACAAACTTGATTGGCTGATGTGCTCTAGATGTACCTCAGTTGATTATCTTTAAATGATAAGCTAATGTGCAGCACTCACTGTATAATTAAAAAACCTGAAGTTACAGTAGCACAAGCATCTTGCTTGTATTAATTATTCAAGTTAAAGGCACAACAGCTTATAATCATACTATGGTCATGGCATACATACCACTGGTGGAAGGTGATGGAATTTCTAGGAAAAAGCCCACAGGAGAAACCATAGAAATTATAGGAATGACAATTGCCAGATCCGGCGGTTGTCAGTTTCATCAGTAGATATAATTGTCAATTAATAATTGACAATTATCAACTATTAATTATTCTTGGTTTTTCTGTTTCCAACCAGGTTTAACTACCTGACGACTGCGGGCAATCACTAAAGTATTATTTTCTACATCTTCCGTGACTGTAGAACCAGCAGCGATGTAAACATCGTCACCAATAGTGATAGGTGCTACTAAGACACTGTTCGAGCCAGTTTTAGTGCGATCGCCGATAATAGTTTTGTGCTTTTTAATACCATCGTAATTAGCAGTGATTGTACCAGCACCCACATTTACCTGAGTACCAGTGACAGTATCACCTAAATAAGATAAATGTGCCACATTTGTGCGATCGCCTAATTCTGTATTTTTTAACTCAACAAAATTACCAATACGGCAACCATTACCCACTTCAGCATGGCCACGTAAATGGGCATAAGGTCCAACACGAGTATCCTGATTAACAATGCAATCTGTAATTACCGAATAGAACACCGTCACATTTTCGCCTATATGACTATTTTCAATCCAACTACCTGGTCCAATATGACTACCAGACTTAATCACCGTATTACCACGCAAATGTGTTTGAGGCTCAATAATTACATCTGATTCTAGTTGTACTGACTCATCAATAGTGATACTTGCTGGATCAATCAAAGTTACACCAGCTAATAACCATTTTTCCTTAATTCGTTGTTGTAGAATATCATTAGCATTAGCTAATTGTAATCTATCATTAATGCCTAAAATTTCTTGATAATCTGACACATTTACAGCCATAACCTTACCAACTTGCGTCACAGCATCAGTAAGATAATATTCCTTTTGGGCATTATTCGCTTGTAAATGAGGTAATACTTGAGCCAAATTAGACCAGCGAAAACAGTAAATACCCGCATTGACACAATTATTTTCACGTTCTAAGGCAGTACAATCTTTATCCTCAATCATCTTTTGTACCACACCATGATCATCACAGAAAACTCTACCATAACCGTGAGGATTTGCTAATTTTGCTGTAAGAATAGTACAAGCATTTTGATTAGTTTGGTGAATTTCTAAGAGGTTTTTTAAAGTTTCAGTTCGCAGTAAAGGAACATCACCATTTAAAATTAGTAAATCGCCATCATAATTCTGTAAATGTGGTAATAATTGTTGAATAGCATGACCTGTACCTAATTGTACAGTTTGTTCTACAAATTCCACATCATCCGCATTAATAGCAGATTTGACTTGTGAAGATTGATAACCAACAATTACCAACTTTCTTAAAGGTATCAGTGGTTCTACACATTTAATAACTCTTGCTACTAGTGACTTTCCACCTAAAGAATGTAAAACTTTAGGTAGATTAGACTTCATTCTTGTTCCTTTTCCTGCTGCGAGAATTGCTACAACAACCATAATTTAGATATCAGTAAATTGCGATAAGTATCGGATAACTATTTTAGGCGTTGCTGAATTGGGATATGATTATGATATTTATTTCGCGCATGAGCGAAGCGAGGCACTTGTGTTAGGCGCAAAGGCGCAAAGTTTGAAATTTTGAATTTGTCAATTTCATACCTGAGTTCAGCAACGCCCTATTTTAAAAACTTGCAGATTTAATATAGCAGGGAATGGTAGTAATTGTGAATTGGAAGATAATAGACATCTTGTGGTAATTAAATGTGCGTAACCACCAAACCCTTGTAGGGACAATTCATGAATTGTCCCTAGGATAACTGTCTCTAGTATAATTTTCACTCCTATGTCTAATGTTTAAGGGGATCACCCTTTGTGAATTCAAAAGTCATGCATTCAAAAGTTGATAGTCTGACTCCTATGTGCTAAACTAAGATATAATCCCAAGATATATAAATTATGCTTAGACGCTCCAAATTTGAGACTAGTCAAACTCAAATTATGCACCGTGCAGAAGACTTAATTAATGCAGCTTCAAACCGTTACCGTATTACAGTACAGGTTGCTAACCGCGCTAAAAGACGACGTTATGAAGATTTTGAAAATAATGAAGACTCTCTCATTAAGCCCGTACTCAGAGCTATTATGGAAATGTCTGATGAATTAACACAACCAGAAATTATCGGGGAATTATAAGTAGCTATTATAAATAGCTATCAGGAGTCAGAAAATTGACGCGGGAAACTAATCTATTTTTTGTGACAGCCCGTACAGAGTCCGCAAAAAAAGCAAAAAAACTGATAACTAATAACTAACTACTAACTACTAACAGCTATAAAAAACCACCTACACATCAAACTGTGAGGTGGATAATTATTCATTATAAACACTATAAAGTACTATGAAGTGGATCCGAGCAGAGTCGAACTGCTGTCCAAATTGGGTATTAACCCCCCGCTCGTTCACAGGTTTAGCCTTTTTGACCCTCAAGGCGGGAAGCGTTCATTGTCCCGAACGTAGGATGCTCTGATTAAGTCTTAACTAACAAGTCAACCAGAGAACTCTTGTTAGTGCATCCGTTGGGGGTTGGTCTCTAATCCTTAACGGAGTCAAATCAGAGACGCTCGGACCTGAAAGAGGCTATTAGGCAGCAACAAGGGCTTCCTTACGAGCAAATTTTACGATATTGTTCGCATTTACTATTTTTTTGAGCCTTTGATTTCCGAGAGGAGACTCACTCTCGACCTGTATCACAGAGTAGCTTTCGCCAACCTGTCGAAACCTTTACGGACCCATGTTCCTTACTCCTCCATTATAATCCAAAATTTTGTAGTTGACAAATGATAAGATTTTTTTATGTATATCTGGAAAATAATTCAGTGTTTTAATAGGTTAAATGTAGTATATGGGGAAGCGATCGCGCGATCGCTCCAGAGGAATTCCAGAACGGTTGCTTCAGATGGAGAGCTTTTTTGTACAATTAGCAACTTACGTTATTATTAAATACCTGTAATACTTGAGTACAAATGTACTTAATTTTATCTGCCACTGATCCTGAAGGTATATAATCACCGATAAATGTCCATGTTTCTACGGTGGAAAGTTGCCAAACTTGACCACGATGATCAAAACCTAATACTTCTAAGCCAATAGCTCTATGGGTATTATTTATAGTATCATGATAAAAACGAATTTGAATTAAAACGCTGCGACATTGCCATGATCTGCTAATACCAGGAAAGTGAAAACCAATATCTATAGAGTCGGGATCTACCAATTCTCTCGTTTCTGGGTCATTTTTCCAAGGCTGGAGATCACATTTAATATCAGGAAATTCCTGCTTGAATAAATTGACGACACTGGCAATTTTGCTGGCAAATTCCAGGCTAGTTGCTTGTTCGGCTGCGTTCACGAAAAACACTCCTAAATATTGCGATCAATTGCTATAAATACATTTATATAGGATTTTGTTCATTTTGTCTTTAATGGAGTTTAGGAACTGAATAATAAGATACTAATATCCCAAATTCTGTAAGAGGTAGGTTATATATTGAACAAATTGCCCAGTCGTTAGAATATAGGTAACAGCATAATGGCACAATACATAAGTATATTAAATCTGATAACATTGTTTTACAACAAGATAATAAGAAACGAAGATTAATTAATTTTAGTTTAGCTTGTGAAGTTAATAGAATTAACACTAATACAGCTTGGCGGGCGTAAATAAACCAACCATTCTAAATCGTCCAAAAGCCTATACTGTGTTCGTTTTGAATGCATCAATTCCGCCCTGAGGTATTAGAGGTTTAAATACCCTCTCATCTATTAAAAAACTGAAACAATGTGATTGATTAATTGATGAAATTGTTGATAAATTATATAGTTTAACTCAAGAAGAAAAAGCAATAGTTCAGGGAAAAATAGTTAATAAAGTTAATAAAAATATTCCCAATTTCTTGTTTCATTTTGTAAATAAATGATAGATTTTTGTGATAAATACATATCAAGAAATAACTAGGGAATGGTTATATTGGTTTGATGAAATTAGTAGAGATGTTGAGAAAATTAGGAGTATATCCTAATACTTTAACATAGTTTGTAAATTATTTTCATATCCCTAACTTCTTAAAAAAGTCGGGGATCTGATGATCTTTATATGCGATAATTTCTTAGTTGACTAAATATAAGATATTTGAGATTATGACAAATCAAAATACTATTCCTGTAATAGTTAATGGTGCTGCTGGTAAAATGGGTCGGGAAGTTGTGAAAGCTGTATCCCAATCCTCTGATATGGTATTAATGGGCGCAATTGATACTAGTCCTCAACATCAGGGAAAAGATGCGGGCGAATTAGCAGGTTTAAGTGAATCTTTGGAAGTACCCATTACAAACCAATTAGAACCAATGTTAGGTTATGTGGCGGGAGAAAGACAAATGCAGCCGGGGGTAATGGTAGATTTTACCCATCCCGATGGTGTATATGATAATATTAGAAGTGCGATCGCTTATGGTATTCGTCCTGTAGTGGGTACAACTGGTTTAAGTCCAGCACAGTTAGAAGAGTTAGGGGACTTTGCGGAAAAAGCGAGTACAGGATGTTTGGTAATTCCTAATTTTTCCATAGGGATGGTATTATTGCAGCAGGCAGCGATCGCCGCATCTCAATATTTTGACAACGTGGAAATTATCGAACTCCATCATAACCAAAAAGCGGACGCTCCGAGTGGTACAGCCATTCAAACTGCCCAATTATTAGCACAAATGGGTAAAACTTTCAATAGTGCCCTGGTGGAAGAAACGGAAAAAATTCCTGGTGCTAGGGGCAGTTTAGCAGAGGAAGGCATTAGAATCCATAGTATCCGTTTACCAGGGTTAATTGCCCATCAGGAAGTGATTTTTGGCGCACCTGGACAAATTTACACCTTACGCCATGATACCAGCGATCGCTCCTGTTATATGCCAGGGGTTTTATTAGCCATTAGAAAGATTATGTCGCTAAAATCATTAGTATATGGATTAGAAAAAATTCTTTAAAGGAGATCAAGGAGTCAGGAGTTGGTGTTAATTTAAGCTACAGATGGCTTATTTGTTTGGCTACTAAACCCAAGTGGAACTTCTAGCGTAGTAGCATGGCGTAAGCCATATTTTACTGGCTAATAACGAAAGTAAACTAAAGTTTACTAAAAAATTTTGGGGTTGTTTTAGTCATCTAAAGATGACTTTTGCTATTAGACTGGGAATAAATTCCCAGTCTAGTTATGGGTTTGACGTTAAGTTGACACTAATAAGCAATACTAAACCCCTATTGACTCCTGACTCCTCGATCTCCTTATAAAACTATGCTAGTTCCCCTAACTCGTCAAAAGTTTGAGCAAATTATCCCCTTAATTGCTTCTGGTTCACAATACAAGTATTATTGGGGAAAATTCAACTACTTTTTACAACGACTTCTCATTTCCGCAGTTATTGTTTCCGTACTTCTGCTAATCAAAGTCTTATTTAGATTGGAATTAGGAGCAATATTATTTATTATTGGTGTATTTGGTTCTCTCTTCTGGCTATGGTATCCCATATTTCAAGCCAGTATCAGAAATAGCAAATGCCGAAGTTATAAGTATGGTGGCTTTTTTCGTGGTCGCATTCTTGACTGGTGGATTACAGATCGCTTAATCGCTAAACAGGAAACTGTTAATAGTAAAGGCGATCTAGTAATTGTGGAAAACCGGGAAAAATATATTAACTTAGAAATAGGAGATGATACAGGATTTACTATAGAGTTTACAGCACCATTAAAACCTGCTCATAAAGCGATCAAACTTGGCCAAATAGCAGAAATGATTGTTATGTCTAATGTGGCTGATCTCAGTACAATAGAACAATTTAGCGATATATATATACCTTCTCGTGATCTGTGGGTAAGTGATTATCCTTATGTACGCGAGGATTTTTTCAGAGAAGTTAGTCTCCGCTTACGCGAAGATCAAGATACTAACCCCCGTCGTCGTCCCCGTAGGCGAAATAAGTGATAAGCTGTTGTGCTTTTAACTTGAATAATTAATACAAGCAAGATGCTTGTGCTACTGTAACTTCAGGTTTTTTAATTATACAGTGAGTGCTGCACATTAGCCTAAGCTAAATCCAATTTAGCTCAATCGAATTGAATATTATGAGAAGTTAAATAAAAATGGAATGGCACATTACAGACGCTCAAAGTCTAGCAATAATTGATACTGAAATTGGTGATCATGCTTTTCCCCCAGCCGAATATGAAATCGTGCGGAGGGTAATTTATGCTACATCTGATTTTGAGTATAAATCCTTAATTCGTTTTTCTGAACACTCTTTACAAGCGGGAGCGGCCGCCCTAGCAGCTAGAACCACCATTGTAGTAGATGTACCGACAGTACAAGCAAGTATTGCCTATGACATTCAAAATACCTTTGCTAACCCTGTTTATTGCAGTATGGAAGCCTTAACCGGGCCACAAAAGGAAAAAACCCGCGCTGCCTGGGGGATAGAAACTTTGGCCAAGCGTTATCCAGAAGGGATATTTATAGTGGGACAAACACAACCTGTATTGAGTATATTGGTAGATTTAATTGAGGCTGAAGAGATCAAACCTGCCTTAGTTGTAGCTACACCAGCAGGTTTTATAAATTCAGAAACGATTAAAAACCGGTTACAAGATTCCCTAGTTCCTTGTATTACTATTGCAGGGCGTAAGGGTAACGCTTTGGTAGCAGCAGCGATCGTTGATGGTTTAGTAGACTTAGCTTGGCAAGCCTACGGACAAGAAAGAACTGGAGTAGGATAGTAGGGTGCAGGGTGCAGGGAGAATTATATTTTACCCAATTACCCATCACCAAACTTTATGATTCTGCATTAGAAGAAGGGCGACTAAAAACAGGAGAGAGATAAGCTACCAATAATCCAATTAAAAATGCTGAAATATTTCTTACTAAAGGCAACCACTCACTAGTACGGGTTATAACTGGAGCAATACCAAAAGCAATAAATAACATTCCCCATAAAGGTGAGAAAATTAACGCCCATTGCCAAGCAAATATTTGTTTATCATTACGTGGTTGAGCGGCAAATCCACAAATTATACCGCCTATAGCGGATGTGATTAAAGTTAATATCCATTGTTCTCTGGGTAGTCCAGGAACTACTTGACAACCACCTTTGAGTAAACAACCCTTAACAGAGTCTAAAGCCTGTAGAATAGCTTGATCTTCCCCTTGTTCACGGACGAAATATAAGTTACCAAAACGGGTTTGTAATTCAATCCAAAAAGTGCGAGGTAAAAGCTCATACACTGCATCCCCCACACTAAAACTGAGGATGTTACCACCACGAGCATCAGCAACTAAAAGAATGCTTTTATCATCTAAACCCCAATATTTAATTACTGCTCTTCCTGGTGTACGATCATACTGAGTCAAAACCCGTAATTTCCAACCTGTCTCAGTTTCAAACTGTTCTAATTGTTGAACCAGCTTGAGTTCCTGGGGATCGGGTATGGTTTTAGCTAAGTCTACTACTGGTGTGACAAAATTGGGCAATAAATCAGGATTTTCATACGCTAAGGCCGATGGAGAGTTAATTATCCATATTGAACCAATAAAGCAAAGTGCTGCAATTGATAGGAAAATTCGCCGCCAAAAACACAGATACATGGATTTTTTATACAAAAATTAACAGGTAAGATGAAATAGGTGTTACGAAAAGAGTAAAGCAAGACTCATATTTCTTTACACTTCTTTACTAATAATTTAACCATAATCTGCCTGACAATCTGTATCAAAAATTTTTCATTCTAAATTTAGAGGGGTGAGGAGTCAGTAAGGGTTTACCCTGCTAAACCCGCTTTGGCACGTTTTTAGTTAGTATATGATTTTTATATGTTATGGGTGATTAGTGATTGGTGATTGGTAAGCAGTCAGTTTTATATTTTATGATTAAGCTAATGTGCAGCACTCACTGTATAAATAAAAAACCTGAAGTTACAGTAGCACAAGCATCTTGCTTGTATTAATTATTCAAGTTAAAGGCACAACAGCTTTACTGATAGCTGACGGCTGAAAGCTAAATCTATTCTTCAAATATTTTTCCTGCTTTTACATATAAAATTTGTGAAGATTTCAACCATTGAGCATCAAAAGCTCCTAAATGTGTAGTAGTAATTAAAGTTTGAAACCTGTCCTGAATAGTATCCAATAATTGATTTTGTCGTGATGGATCTAATTCTGCCAGTACATCATCTAATAATAGTAAAGGTGGTTCATTAATGACTTCTTCAATTAGTTGTAGTTCAGCTAGTTTTAAAGCTAGTACCAATGTTCTTTGTTGGCCTTGAGAACCATATTGACGGGCTGGAGTTTGATTAATGGTGAGTTCTATTTCATCCCTATGAGGTCCAACTAGTGTAGTACCTCTATGTGATTCAGCGATCGCTCGTTGTTGTAACTTCTGCAAAAACACCTCTGTTAATTCTTGAGGGTGATTTCGCTCTATTGTAACATGAGGAACATACTGGATTTGTAAATTTTCCGTACTTCCACTAATACTAGCGTGCCAAGATGCTGCTATAGGTGCTAATCTTTGAATAGCGCGATCTCGTCTTCTAATCACTTTAATACCAGCATTGACTAATTGTACATCCCAAATGGCCAATTCTGAGGATTGAGCATGAACTTCTAACTGTTGACTCCTTTTCAAAAAAGCATTGCGTTGGCGTAAAACCTGATGATATTGTTGTAATAGGTGAGCGTAAACTGGTTCAAGTTGAACTAAAAGAGTATCTAACCAGTGACGACGATTTTCAGGACTACCCCTAACTAATTCTAAGTCTAAACTAGAAAATTCCACAGCGTTGAGAACACCGAGAAAATCTAATTGTCTGCGGATATTTTCGCCATTGATAGCCACACTACGACGAGCTTGACGACGTAAAGTCAAAGATAAATCAGTAATACTAGATATTTTTTCCAAAGAAGCATGAATTTGGCAAATATTTTGCCCATCTTTAATTAAATCACGATCGCGTGCCAAACGGTGCGATCGTAAAGTAGCCAGTAATTCTACAGATTCTAACAAATTCGACTTACCTTGAGCATTATCACCCACCAAAATAGTTTTAGGGGCTGTAAAAGTAACTTTTTGCTCGTGGTAATTGCGGAAATGTTGTAATTGTAGACTTTTTAATTTCATACTGAGTCAGAAGAGGGCGGAGTGAAGAGTTAGTAAAATAAGTTGGTGTTAACTAATGTGTTCTTTGCGTCTTTGCTCCTCTGCGACTTTGCGCGAAACATAAACGTAGAGTAAATTCAAGACTTTTAAACCCTACGCTTACCCATGAAACGGAAAAATACTTTTTCTGCTTCAACCCAAATAAACAAGACAGAACTAAAACTAATACAAACTAATAATTCATTTAGTGGTAAATAATGAGTCCCAAAGAAAGATTGTAAAGGTGGAAAATATACTAACATCAGTTGTAAAATCGTTGTCACAATTACAGATCCTAAAACAAAGAGATTAGAAAACGGATTCATTTCTATAGTAAGCTGATTGTTAGACCTAACAGCGATCGCATGACCCATTTGAGCTATACACAAAGAAGTAAATACCATTGTTTTCCAACGTTCAGGATCTAAACCTTGTCCATGGACAGATTGACTATGATTATAAGCCCATCCCATGAGAATAATAGTAGTAAACGCAAAAACAATTCCAATTCTCAGCATATAAGAACCTAAACCCCGCGCAAAAATACTTTCCGTAGGGTTAAAAGGTGGCCTTTTCATCACATCCGGTTCAGCAGGTTCAACAGCTAAAGCTAATGCTGGTAGTCCATCTGTGACTAAATTCATCCACAGAATTTGTAAAGGAGTTAAGGGAACATCCCCTAAACCTAATAATGGCGCGGCTGCTATGGTCAAAAGTTCCCCAATGTTACTACCGAGAATATATTTAATAAATCGGCGAATATTAGTATAAACTACTCTACCCTCTTTAGTAGCAGCGACGATAGTAGCAAAATTATCATCTAGTAATACCATATCACTGGCTTCTTTGCTGACATCTGTACCTGTAATACCCATAGCGATACCGATATCAGCTTGTTTTAGGGCTGGAGCATCATTGACGCCATCTCCCGTCATGGCTACGAATTTACCACGTTTTTGTAGAGCCTGAACAATTCTCAATTTATGTTCTGGAGAGACTCTAGCATAAATGCTAACTTGATCAACTTCTGCTAATAACTCTGTATCATTCATGCGTTGTATTTCTTGTCCAGTGAGAACTATCGCATCTTGACTAGCAATACCTAAATCTATGGCGATCGCTTTTGCTGTTAGGCGATGATCACCTGTAATCATAATGGGACGAATTCCCGCTTCTAAACATTCCTGTACAGCATTTCTCACTTCAGGACGAGGTGCATCATACATTCCCACTAACCCTAACCAGATTAAATCATCTTCTGCTGCTTCTGCATTACCTTCTATTGGTATTTCTAATAAAGGTTTATAAGCAAAACCTAAAACTCGTAAGCCTTTACCAGCTTGATAATTATTTGCTGATAAAATTTGATTTCTATGTTGTTGTGTAATAGCAATTGCACGATTACCTACATAAATTTTAGTACATTGGGCTAAAGTTAATTCAGGAGAGCCTTTGGTAAACATTAAATAAGGTTCATCATTGACAAAACTAGTAATTGCTGGATCAATATTCATCATATAAGGATCAAGAGTAGCTACTGGTTGCACTTGACAAACCACACTCATCCGTTTACGCTCAGAAGAAAAAGGAAATTCAGCTACACGAGGTAATTTACTATCCCATTGATCCTTTTCAATATGGTCTTTTCCGGCTAAGGTTAATAAAGCTCCCTCTGTAGGATCACCTAAAATTATCCATTCTTGACCTTGCTTTTGCAACACAGAATCATTACAAACTGCACAAGCCACTAGTAAAGCGGTAATCTCAGGATAGTTTTCTGTAGAAACTTGCTCATTTTCTAGTTGAAAATTCCCAATAGGTGTATAACCATCACCATTAATCCGGAAAGTCTTACTATTAGTGTAAACTGACTGTACCACCATTTTATTTTGAGTCAGAGTACCAGTTTTATCAGAGCAGATCGTTGTAACAGAACCAAGAGTTTCTACAGCAGGTAATTTACGAATTAAAGCATGATGACGCACCATGCGCTGAGTTCCCAAAGCCAAAGTGACAGTAATTACCGCAGGAAGTCCTTCAGGAACTACCGCAACTGCCATACTTAAGGAGACTTCTAATAATTTTTGTAAATTCTGGAAAGTGGGAGTATGGATCATACCACTAATGACCACAAAAGCAACTAAGGCTAAAGAACCTTTTACCAATACATTGCCTAATTGGGTCATGCGTTGTTGTAAAGGAGTAGGTTCAGTTTCTACAGATTGCAACAAAGCCGCAATTTTGCCTAATTCCGTTGTCATACCAGTGTTAGTTACCAGAACCTTAGCACGACCTTGAACAACTTCCGTCCCTTGAAAAACTAAATTTAAGCGATCGCCTATAGGTGTATCTTCTGGTAAGGTAAGGACTGCTTGCTTAGTGACAGCTTCTGCTTCCCCAGTTAAAGCAGACTCTCGTATTTGCAAATTCGACTCTTCTATTAACCTACCATCAGCCGCTATTTGCATACCTGCTTCTAGCAACATCACATCCCCTGGTACAATATCCTTAGCAGCTACATCTGATAAATTACCATTACGGAGGACTCGCACTAGTGGAGAAGACATTTTTTTAAGAGCGGCTAAAGCCTTTTCTGCCTTAGTTTCCTGCATATAACCCAAGACACCATTAAGAATAACAATAGACATAATGGCAATAGTGTCTTTAAATGGAATTTCTCCTGTTTTTGCGTTTCCTGAGTACAAACTGATTATATCTAAAATACCAGAAACAAGAGCCACACCGATCAGCATCAATAACATAATATTGGTAAACTGATCTAGTAAAATTTGCCAAGGAGTACGGACTGCACTTTCTTGAAGTTCATTGGATCCATATTCATGTAAACGTTGTTCAGCTTCTTGAAAAGTTAAACCACTATTTACATTAGTATTAAGCAGTTCCACAGCTTGATTAACTGGCAAATTATGCCATGAAATAACACTTTTAGCTAAAGAATGAGGAGACATTTTATAGTTTAAAGTAAGTGGTTAAAAAAATAGCTATCAGCTATCAGCTATCAGTAGTCAGCTTTGATCACTTAAAAGCCAGGAATATTATATTTTACCCAATCACCAATCGGCAATCACCAATTACCAACTATTAACATGAGTTTGACAGATAACCCAATGTTTACACCAAAAACAATTAGACCAGTTACCGCTGCTACCCTCTATGGTATTGCTTTTATCGAAAATAAATTAATTGCTATTGATACTATCAAAGGTCATCTATTAGAAATTGATCCTGACAACGATAACAGTAAAATAATTAATCCGCATCAAGTTCGAGAATTTAAAGAAGTTACTGGTTTAGCTATCTGGGAAGATGATCTCTGGGTAACTCGTGGTCATAATGTTTATGTATGTAAACTCTCATCCTTGGGTTTAGAGCATTTTGTCACTTTACCTTATCCTGCTGATGGTGTGGCAGTGTGGGAATCTACAGTGTATGTTAGTTGTCAAAGATTAGGCTATATTCTCATTTTTGACCGGGAAAGCCGCAGAGAAATTACTCGCTTTTACGCTCCTGGTGTGGGTGTGGAAAATTTAGCAGTAACAGAGGATACATTATGGATTTGCGATCGCTTAGAACAATCAGTATACTCTATGGATCGCGCCACTGGTGAAATCCGTTTTAGTATATTGACTCCTTTTCCATCTCCTAGCGGTATTGCTATCCATAGTCACGATCACAGCACAGATAAAGACCTGATTTATATATCATACTCCTACGAAGAACCTTATATTAGAGACAACCCCAACGCTGATCCTTGTCATGAATTAACATATCGCGATCGTACTTTTATCCATCCCTTATATTATCACTACGAACCTGATAAACATTACGCACTCTCTAATGGTTATCTTGTAGAAATGTCCTACATCGAAGAAATTGCTCCCCTAGATGAAGTTTATTTGACTCATATTGAATGGCGCATCGCTCTTCCGTCAGAGACAGAACGACAAAAACTTAAACAAGTGGAAGCAATTGGTATACCATTCACAGAAGAAATAATTGATGGACAGCGCGTAGCGGTATTTAACTTTGAAACCCTCGCTCCCGGAGAACGTCACATTTTCGGATGGAAAGCACTGTTAGAAATTCGCGGTATTAAATATCGTATCACCCCCAGAGATGTGGAAGAACTACCAGAACTTTCTGTATCATTGCAAAAATACCTTGTGGATGATGATGACTTAGCCATGGATAGTGATATCGTCATCCGTGCAGCCCGTACCGCCGTAGCTTCCGAAAGTAACATTTTACGCAAAATGTACAATATCCGTAATTTTGTCTATGATGAATTATCCTATGGTATTAAACCATATATTGATCCGCCCGATGTAGTTTTAGATCGGGGTGTGGGTTCCTGTGGAGAATACGTGGGTGTTTTACTAGCTTTATGTCGCTTAAATGGTATACCTTGCCGCACAGTTGGTAGGTATAAATGCCCGCCTTATCCCGATCAACAGGGTATTCCCTTACAACCCGATTTTAACCATGTGTGGTTAGAATTTTACATACCTAATTTTGGTTGGCTACCAATGGAGTCTAATCCTGATGATATCACGGAAGGAGGTCCCTATCCCACACGCTTCTTTATGGGGTTATGTTGGTATCATGTAGAAATTGGTAAAGGCATTTCCTTTGAAAACCTGACAAGTAATGGTATTAGATTGACAAAAGAAGATATTTCTATAGGAGAATTAGCCATTAATCATATTCGCTTTACAATTCTCCAGGAATTACCATCTTTTTAAAAGTCAGGAGATCCAGGAGTCAGAATAAAGAATTTTTACCCTGTACTCTGCACTCGGCTCTGTGCAGCCATATTATTACTAATAAACATAGGAGTGAAAATTATCGTAGGGACAATTCATGAATTGTCCCTACAAGGTTATAAATCAAATATTTGGTTTAATCAATCATTATCAGAGTTTTGCTACTGATAGATAGTATTGCTTGCTTAGTGGGAATTTGAGAACAATTAAATATTGCCAGGACTTACGCAAGTGTCACACTAAAAAATCTGTTGTCCGGTGCGTCAGATATCAAAAATTTGGTTATTTACATGATTTATACTGTCTGACGCACCCTAACAGTTACTTTTAGTTTGCATTTTAGTAATTTAGATTTATCGTTTTTTAAGAGATTTTATTAGGGTGATTATTCTGTACTAGTTATTATAGCAGGGAACAGGAAATAGAGTTGAAAGTCTCTTAATATAATAAATGGTGTTTTATCCTCAATTTGTCCTATCTCATTCAAGTACATACCACTATAGTAAGTTAAAATTTAGGACTGTTAATCTTATGATTTTCTTAAATATTAATTAACTATTAATTATCAATTGTCAAATATCAATCGTCAATTATCAATTTTCTGGTAAATTATAATCTCATTGGTGAAATAGAGAGGTTTGGAAACAATGGGTGTTGATACAAGTGCTGATGATCTAATCAAATTACATACTAATGGAAATAAATCAGATTTGAAAATTCAAAGATCAAGAAAGATGTTAGTTCATAGTGCTGAAACAAGTACTGTAGACCGTCCTTGGACTATTGAAAAAAGCGAGGACCTCTATCGTATTGCTGGTTGGGGACATCCCTATTTTTCTATCAATGCCGCAGGCCATGTTACTGTATCCCCAAAAGGTGAACGTGGTGGTTCTTTAGATTTGTTTGAGTTGGTTAATGCGCTCAAACAGCGGAATTTAGGATTGCCCATGTTAATTCGCTTTTCTGATATTTTAGAGGATAGAATTGAACGGTTAAATGCTTGTTTTGCTAAGGCGATCGCTCGTTATAACTATCCAGGTGTTTATCGAGGCGTTTTCCCCGTAAAATGCAACCAGCAACGCCATTTAGTTGAAGATTTGGTAAGATTTGGTAAACCCCATCAATTTGGTTTGGAAGCAGGTTCTAAGCCAGAATTGATGATCGCTTTGGCCTTGTTGGATACCCCTGGTGCATTGTTAATTTGCAATGGCTACAAAGACCAGGAATACATCGAAACCGCAATGTTAGCCCAAAGACTCGGACAAACCCCTATTATCGTCCTAGAGCAAATAGAAGAGGTAGATTTAGTCATTGCAGCTAATAAACAGTTAGGTATTAAACCAATTGTAGGAGTAAGAGCAAAGTTAAGCACTCAAGGCATGGGAAGATGGGGAACTTCTACAGGCGATCGCGCAAAATTTGGTTTAACTATCCCAGAAATTATGGAAGCTGTAGATAAACTGCGGGAAGCGGATCTTTTAGGTTCTTTACAGCTATTACATTTCCACATAGGTTCACAAATATCCGCCATTAACGTCATTAAAGATGCCATCCAAGAAGCAAGCCGCATATATGTGGAATTAGCTATGTTAGGCGCGGATATGCAATATTTAGACGTGGGCGGTGGTTTAGGTGTAGATTATGATGGATCACAAACTAATTTCTACGCATCAAAAAACTACAATATGCAAAACTATGCTAATGACATAGTAGCAGAATTAAAAGATACCTGTGCAGAAAGACAAATTACCGTACCCACCCTAATTAGTGAAAGTGGCCGGGCTATTTCTTCCCATCAGTCAGTGTTAATTTTTGATGTTTTGAGTAGCAGTGATGTACCTTTAGATCCTCCAGAACCGCCCCAAGAAGGAGAATCACCAATTATTACTTATTTGTGGGAAACATATCAATCTATCAACAAGGAGAATTTTCAGGAATTTTATCACGATGCGACACAATTCAAGGAAGAAGCAATTAGTAGGTTTAATCTAGGAATTTTAAGATTAAAAGAACGAGCAAAAGCGGAACGTTTGTATTGGGCTTGTTGTCAAAAAATTCTCAAAATTACCCGTCAAGAAGACTATGTACCCGATGAATTGGAAGACTTAGAGAAAATTATGGCTTCCATTTATTATATCAATTTGTCCGTATTTCAATCAGCACCAGATTGTTGGGCGATAGATCAATTATTTCCTATTATGCCTATTCATCGTTTAGATGAAGAACCAATTAGAAGGGCAATATTGGCAGATTTAACTTGTGATAGTGATGGGAAAATTGACCGTTTTATTGATTTACGAGATGTGAAATCAGTATTAGAATTACACAAGTTTGAACCGGGAAAACCCTATTATTTAGGAATGTTTTTGAATGGTGCATATCAAGAAATTATGGGGAATTTACATAATTTATTTGGTGATACTAATGCAGTGCATATTCATCTAACTCCTAAAGGTTATCAAATTGAGCACGTTGTCAAAGGGGATACCATGAGTGAAGTTGTGAGTTATGTACAGTATGACTCTGAGGATATGGTGGAAAATATTCGTCAACGTTGTGAACGTGCTTTAGAAGAGCAGCGTATTACTCTATCTGAGTCTCAAAGACTTTTACAGACTTATGAGCAAAGTTTGATGAGATATACCTATTTGAATAATGAAGCGTAAGTAGTACAGGGTGCAGGATGCAGGATGCAGGGCAAAAATTTTTGATTCTGACTCCTATATCTCCTGACTCCTGGATCTCCTGACTCTTAGATATTCTACACCGCAGTTGCTCCTAATAATTCTGCGATCGCCTTATGTTCTACAGGTATTTCTACAGGGGCAGTTTGACGTGCATCAGTTATTAACCAATCTAACGCAGCTGCTTGTACATCTATGGCTGCTCCTGTTTTATCTACACAATAACGACCAAATACTAACTTATCCACTAATCGCACTCCTGGAGCTAAACGCGACCATTCAAAAATCACACTATTATCAACGGTAGCGCCGTTACAAATCCAACAGTTAGGACCAATCATCGCAGGTCCGACAATTTTTGCACCATCTTCAATCTTTGTCATTCCGCCAATATACACAGGTCCGGTAATATCCACCTTATCCCAATTTACGGACACATTTAACCCAGTGTAAATCCCAGGAAATACCTCCTGTCCAGGAATTTGCACATTTTTGATTTCTCCTGATAATACACCCCGAATAGCCCGCCAATAATCAGGTACTTTACCAATATCTACCCATTCAAAATCCATCGGAATGGCATAAAAAGGCGCGTTATTAGCTACTAATTGGGGAAATAATTGGCTACCAATGTCATATTCTACCTTAGAAGGAATATAATTAAATACTTCTGGTTCAAAAATATAAATACCAGTATTAATATTGGTACTTAAAGCTTCTTCCATTGATGGTTTTTCTTGGAATGCTTTAACACGATTATCTGCATCCGTAACTACCACACCATAACTGGAAACTTCTTCTTGAGGTACAGATTTAGTAATAATGGTAGCGATCGCACCCTTTGACTTATGCCACTTTACCGCAGCAGTTAAATCTAAATCAATTAAAGCGTCACCACATAAAACCACAAAAGTATCATCAAAAAATGGTGAAAAGTCCTGAATACGGCGCATTCCTCCCGCCGAACCAATAGCTTCCCCCACCAATTTACCATTATCATCAATTTTACCTTCAAAAGAATAGGCGATTTGTACCCCAAATCTTTGGCCATCGCGGAAATAACTTTCTATTTCCTCTGCTAAATGACTAACATTCACCATAATTTGATCAAAACCATGTTGACGTAATAACTCTAGCAAAAACTCCATTACAGGCTTTTGCAAAATAGGAATCATCGGTTTAGGAATAGTATAAGTAATGGGACGGACACGAGTGCCCTTACCCGCAGCTAGAATCATTGCTTTCATAGGCTTAAAAATTTTTCCTCAAATGTTTGTGAATTGTAGGTTGTTAACAGTTAACAATTAACTGGTAGTCGAATTGTAACTTCTTGATAAAATTCCTCTTGGAATAGTTCTACTTTAGATTGAGCACAAAGCAGGAGTAAAGCCCAGAAAATACTGACTAACTCACCATTTGCTGAAGAATGTTCTAATTGGTTTTTGACATAGTATTTACTTTTTGTCCATAGATTAACTAATTCTGGTAATGTCCACCAGATATCTTGACTATTTTCCTCCTTGGTTTTTGCTGATAAGTGTAATAATTCTTCTACTTGTGCTGCTACCTCTGTTAAATTTTCCTGGTGTGCTAAATCTAATGCTTCCTGCATTGTTTTTACCGCAGGCGGATAGCGTTTAGTCGTTTTAGTTTTAACAACTTTTTCAACTTGCTTTAATTGATTTGCCATGAGATGCAATTGTTCTATCAACTCTTGCAGTGTGACTCGACGTTTCCCAGGAGGCATAGCAGCAGGACGACGGCGCAAATGTTGTTCTAAATGCAATCTCTGGCTAGAATACAGCAAACCATTGTCTACCGTTAATACAGTATCATCTATTACTTCATCTTGTATATCCTCTGGTCTTGAGATTTGTGTTAATGTATTAGCTTTAAATAAAACCAAGATTGATGCTGATAAAAATGCTTGTCCAGATTGATATAAATCCGTCTGATATGTTTTAAGATTACTCTCTGGATTCATTAATGCTAAATAATCATCTATAACTTCAATAACTTGCACATCCCAAGGATTAATTTCGCCTTGTTCAGCTTGTTTAATTAAGTGGTTGATTTTTGTTAATAATTCTGTAGTATTCATGAATTGGTGATTGGTGATTGGTGATTGCTAAAATAATTATCAATTATCAATTCTTTATTCTGACTCGTGACTCGTGACTCCTGAATCACCTTGGGTAGAATCGGAGTGATATGTAACTGTAAAATCTGAGTTGAAATCATGACTTGTATTATTTTGATGATTTTTAATAGCATCAAAAGTTCCTTTAATAGTACCAGCAACAGGAACAGCTACTAAACTTCCTAAAAGTCCTGCAATTTGAAATCCCATTAAAATAGATACAAAAATCCAAATAGGATTAAGTCCAGTAAAATTACCCATTAATTTAGGAGCAAGAATATTATCTTTAATTTGTTGTAAAACGATAGCAGAAATTGCTACGGGAAGTCCTAACCACCAATTTTGTAATAATACTAATATAATCACTAAACCTATACCTAAAGTTGCTCCAATAAAAGGAATTAGTTCAGAAATACCGATAATAATAGCAAATAATAAGGCAAATGGTACACGCAAAAATACAAAAATAGGAGTGAGAAATAATACCATAAATAATGCTAATAATAATTGACTGAGAAAGAAATTCTGAAAGTTTAGTTTTAAAGATTTGGTGAAAGGAATGATAATATTTGCGGGAAAAATATTAATTAAACCATACCAAACTTTATCGCCATATATTAACATATAAAAAGCTAATACAATGACCAAGATAATATTAAATAATGCTGATAAAATAGTTCCAGCAAATCCTACCGCACTAGTAGCTATTTGTTGGAGTAAATTTTGAATATTAGCATTAATTTGGTCAGTAATCACTTTTAAATCTATAGATAAACGACGTTGTTTAGCTAATACTTCTAAATGATCAAGATTGGCTTGACTAGCAGCTAACCAGTCAGGAATTTTATTTAACAGTTGAACTGTTTGGTCCATTACCATAGGTACAAGAGTAACCCCCAAAATACTCAAGATAGTTAAAGTAATAATTAAAACAATAATTACTGATTGAGTGCGGGGAATGGTGGCTTTTTCAAATAGTTGAACTGGGTAGTTGAGTAAAAATGCTAAAATAGCAGCTACACTGAGAATAGTTAGAGGATGTTCAAAATATCTAAACACTAAGGATAGTAGCCAGATATTGAGAGCAATAATCGGACCACCCAGACCATAAGTTAATAAATTTTGCAGGGATGTGGAACGACGCATAGTGACTGAAAAGTTATAAGTTAAAAATTGACCATTGAAAATTAAAAAACTTTATACAACTTTATACATTTATAGTATCTTTTCCTATTCCCTGTTACCTGTTATATAACCTATACACAAAATTGTTAAAAGCTGATAGCTGAAGGCTGACGGCTGATAACTGATAGCCATTAATCTCAAAACTAGGAATTAACAACAATGGATACAAGCATAGCTGATTTGCGTAGAGACTACAGTTTACAAGACTTAAACGAAAAAGATGTAGATCATAATCCCTTTAAACAATTTCAAACTTGGTTTAGTCAAGCTGTGGAAGCGCAATTAACTGAACCTAATGCTATGACTTTAGCTACTTGTACACCTGATGGTCAACCTGCGGCTAGGATGGTACTACTCAAGGATGTAGATGAGCAGGGTTTTGTGTTATTCACTAACTATAACAGTCATAAAGGGCAAGAGTTAGCAATTAACCCCCAAGCAGCTTTAGTATTTTGGTGGGCTGAGTTAGAACGTCAAGTAAGGGTTGTGGGAACTGTGGAAAAAATTTCTTCTGCACAGTCTGATAGTTATTTTGAAGTGCGTCCGCCTAAAAGTCGTTTAGGTGCGTGGGCTTCTAACCAAAGTGAAGTAATTCCTAGTAGAGAAATATTAGAACAACAGTTAAAAGATTTTGAGCGTAAATATGAAAATCAAGAAGTTCCTAGACCTCCCCATTGGGGGGGATATCGGGTTATACCTACCAAAATAGAGTTTTGGCAAGGGAGATCAAGCCGTTTGCATGATCGTTTACTTTATACTCGTTTAGAAGATGGTAGTTGGAAAATAGAACGGTTGTCACCTTAATTATTAAATTGCTAAAGATCCCCGACTTCTTAAACAAGTCGGGGATCTGAATTTATTTATTAAGTAATTAAGAAATTTTTGCTCCTCGTTTTTTCCATAAACGCAATTTAATTAATGCTAATTTTGTCCAACGGAGGCTAAAGATATCATGGAGTAAGGTATAGAAACAGGGAATAATAAATAAAGTTAGTAATGTAGCTAGGGATAAACCAGAAAAAACTACCACTCCCAAAGGTTGCAAAAATTCTGCACCTTCTCCTATTCCTAAAGCTAGGGGAAACATACCTAAAACTGTGGTAATTGTGGTCATTAAAATTGGTCTAAGTCGTTGAGGTGCTGCTTTTAAAATTGCAGTTTTGCGGTCTATTTTTTCCTGTTCTCGAATTTGATTAGCCAGTTCTACCATGATAATAGCATTATTCACCACGATACCAACTAATAATACTGCTCCCACTATTACCGTTGCACCAATTGATGTATTTGTAATATAAAGTCCAAATATTCCTCCTGCTAATGCTAAGGGAATTGTGAACATAATTACTAAAGGATCAACTAAAGAATTATACTGTACTGCCATCACTACAAATACTAAAAATATCGCTAGTCCTCCTAATACTCCTAAAGAGTTTTGAATTTGTTGATTTGATTCTAATGCTGCACTGGGTAAAATACTAACTCCTGCTGGTAATTCTATATTTTTCAAAACTTGTGTAACTTCGGCTATTCCTGATCCTAAACTTGCTCCTTTATTCAAATTTCCTGCTATTAAAAATACTTGTCTTTGGTTAATTCTTTGAATTTCTCCTGGTGCTTTACCTTGGGAGATTTTAGCCACATCACTTAATTTAATGGGAGATTTACTATTGACAAATAATGGTAGTCTCTCTAATTGTGATATGCTTTCAATAGAGTTTTCATTAAGCTTGACTCGCACATCTACTAAACGATTATCCCTTTGTATTTGCGTAGGAATAGTTCCGGTAATTGCTGTTTGAATTGTCTCACCAATTTCCTGGGTATTTAAACCAACGTTAGCTACTCTTTCCCAGTCTGGTAATATTAAAATCTCTGGTTGACGACTATCTGCATCAGGACGAAACCTTAGCGATTTAACCTTTTCATCCAATGTTCTTAATACTTTTCTGCCGGTTTGTTCTAGGATTTTGCTATCATTTCCTTGAAGAATTACATCAATATCTGCACCTCTAACTGGTGAATTATTTAAGATTAAACCTCTTACTTGCCCAGGGGTTAATCGTAAACGAATATCTACTAAATTGAGTTGGTTTAATTGTTTGCTAACTTTTTGGATGTAGTTTTCTACATTAGTTCCTGGTTTAAGGGTAATGGTACTAGAACTTCTCAAGGGGTTAGCAGTGGTACTACTGGCAAATAATGAACCTCCCACGGTGGAAAATACATATTTAGTTTCTGGTTGGTTGCGGAGAATTTTACCTACTGTTGCCATGACTTTTTGATTAGTTTCTAATGGTGTACCAGGAGGAAATTGGGCAAATAACGTAGCTTGTCCAGTATTAATGCGGGGAAGTATTTCTTGGGGAATTTGTGGAGTCATCCATAAACTACCAGAAACTAAAATAGAGACAATTATTAAAATTGTCAAAAATCTCCATTTGACTATGGAAAATAAGAAATTTCCATAGAGTATAGTTGCTGCTTCAAAACGATTATTGAATTGTTTAAATAACCAAAATTGGGTTAAGGAAATAGGTAATTTTAAACCTAATAATCTTGATGTCATCATGGGAACAACTGTCACAGCAACTAAAATAGAAGCTGCTACAGCAAAACTAATTGTTAAAATCAGTTCATTAAATAGCAAGGAAATAAATCCACCAATTAATAAAAATGGTAATACTGCTACTAGGTTGGTGCTGGTTGATGCTAATAATGCTGATTCTACTTCTCGACTGCTTTTTTCTGATTGTTCAATAATTGATAAATGGGAATTTTTTAAACCTTGGGAAATATTTTCTAACATGACAATGGAATTATCAACTACTATTCCCACTCCTAAAGCTAAACCTCCTAAACTAAAAACGTTTAATGATAATCCAAATAATCCCATCAAAATAATCGCAGTTAATGATGCTAGGGGAATGGAGATGATAATAATTAAGGTTTGTCGCAATGAACCCAAAAATAACAAAACCGCTAAAGCTGCTAAACCTGTACCAATTAATCCTGAACTGGTAACGTTATTAATGGAGTTTCTAATAAATATTGATTCGTCTAATGTGGGAGTAAATGTTACTTTATCGCTAACTATTCCTGATTTTTGTAGTTCTGATAATCTGGTTTTGAGTCTTTCTACCACATCAACTGTATTCGCATCTGGTTGTTTTTGAACACTAACTTTTACTGCTTCTTCTCCATTCAAAGATACAAATACTCGCTGATTTTCTGCACCATCAATAATTTCTGCAAAATCTCGTAAATAAACCTTATTTTTCAGATTTGAATTAGCAATAGGAACTTCAAACAAGAGATTTTTGATTTCTTCTGTATTTTGAAAACGTCCGATAGTTCTGGTTAAATTTTCGGAAGTTGTTCCTAATATCCTACCTCCTGATATGTCTTGATTGCGTCTTTTCAGTTCATTCAAAACATCGTTTATACCAATGCCTAAAGATTGTAGTCTTTGTAAATCAAGGTTAATTCTAATTTCTTCTTGTACTCCTCCAGAAACATCAACTACTGCAACTCCTGGAACTACGTTTAATTCTCTTGCTAATTCTTCTTCTGCAAATACTCTTAAATCAACTCCTTGTAAATCTTTGGAACTCACTGCAAATTCATAAACTGGTAATTGAGAAGGATCAATTTTAAATATTCTTGGTTCTCTAATGGTATCTGGTAATCTACCTCTGGCACGATTAAATGTTGCGGTTGCGTCGTTTAATGCTTGATCAATATTTCCTCCTGGTTGAAAATACAAATCTAAGCTAATTTGTCCTTCCCGTGTTTGGGAAAATACTTGTAATACTCCTTCTGTTGCACTAAAGGATTCTTCTAATGGTTTGGTAATTTCATCTACTGCGACATTTGGAGAAATTCCTGGTGCTTCTATTCTCACTCCTATTCTGGGATAGGTAATTGATGGTAATAAATCTACTGGTAATCGCATGAGAAAAAAGATTCCCATGATGATTACTGCTAAGGTTAACATGAGTGTACCAATATGTTGGCGGATGGAAATAGCACTAATACTAAAACCGTTATTAACACTGTTATTTTGCTTTGATGTTTCCATATTTATTGAGGTATTTTCAGTTAATAAATGGGTTAATTATTTTTATCTGATGATTCTGATAACATGGATAATTTGACAGGTTTACCATTTTTTAATGGTTGATTACTCCGCACTACATAATTATCTCCTGGTTGTAATCCTGATAATATTTCTACTTTGTTATTCGCAATTTTGCCGATGGTAATTGCTTGTTGTTTTACTGTGGTTTTCTCTCCTCTTTTCTGCACTATAAAAACTGTGGAGGTGCTATTTTCTGTGATTTCTTGATCTTGGTTATTAATTGCAGTTATTGGGATGATCACTCGTTTATTTTCTGAGGTGGTAAATTTCACTCTTGCTAATAGTCCACTACCGATTTTATTCTCTATGTTAGGAATAACTATTTCTACAGGAATCAGTCGAGATGTGTTATCTGCACTGGGAGAAATTCTGTTAACTCTACCAATGATTTCTTGATCAGGAAATGCGTCTAATTTCACTTGTACAGATTGTCCAATTTTAATTTTTGCTAGTTCTAATTCGGAAATTTGTGTGATGATTTTCACTTGACTAAAATCACCTATTTTTAATATTTCACTTCCTGGTTGTATTAGGTTTCCTGGTTCGGTAGTTTTTTCTATGACTGTACCTGTAATGGGTGAAATTATGCGAGCATAAGAACGTCTTTCTGCTGCGGCTTTGACTACTGCTTTTTGGGCTAATACTCGTCCTTGGGCTGCTGTTACTGCTTCTTTTTCTGTTTGTACTTGTTGTAAGGTAACTTTGAGAGATTGTTTTGCTGTTTGGGCTTTTGTTTTTGCTTGTTCGGTTATCTGTTGTGATATTGCACCTTCTTTATATAGTTTGTACATTCTCTGATAGTCTGATTCAGCTTGCATTAGTTCTAGTTTGGCTTTCTCAACTTGAGCTAGAGCGTTACTAATTTGTGTTTTAGCTCTGTCTAATTCTGATTTATTGGTTACAAGTTGAGCTTCAGCTTGTTTTAAGGTATTGAGTAATAAAATATCATCTACTTGACTGATAATTTTACCGCGATTGACGGTATCACCTATATCTAAATTTAGTGCTAGTAGTCTTCCTTCGATTTGCGATCGCACGGAAATTATACGAAATGGTGCTGTACTCCCAGTATACTCCGGTTGGGGTTCTAGGAGGTTAGCATGAGCGATCGCTGCATCTACCACTGTTTCCTGACTTTCCTGTTTAGGTTTGCGAGACTGCGCTTCTACTGACTCTTTTGGTAATGAACCGCAACTAACTGTTAATGATGCTAATGCTAACATCATAGTTATGGATAATAGTGGTTTTTTGATGTTTAATATCATCAATTTAGTCCCTCATTGACTGTAGATACTCTGCTGATGGATGTATATAATTTTCGAGTTTTATCGAGTCTTTGTAGAATTATAAAATAAGTATAAAAATTTTGCAGAAATTAATATTCCCCAGTTCTAGGAAAGGTTGGAGAGTGATCAAGATGTCTTTAAATATACAATTTATAGTTAAATAATTAATATTATCTGTGTCTTAGGAAGGAATAAAAAATATAGAATAAATACTAAATAATTAAATATTCCGATCACCTGACGAACTTTAATACCCCATCCCTTTGTTGCATAAACAAGGGATTTTTTTTATGGTGGAAATGTTTTAATTTGATAAATAGTACCAAAAGTCAGTAATAATTGAAAATTTATATATCCTGGGGGGGACATGATTAGCTGATAATAAATATTAAATATTAAATAGCCCGATTACCCTACCGGACTTTAGCTCCAAATCCTCTCTTGTGTACTAATATCAAGAGAGGTTTTATTGAATAATAGGACTTACGCAAGTGTCACACTAAAAAATCTGTTTATTTGCAAGATTTATACTGTCTGACGTGGTTGGTGAGCTTGTCGAACGACACCCTACGAATGTGCCAGTTGCGTAAGTCCTGAATAAGTTATTAGCAGTCGGTAATATTCATCAGCTTTTATTTTGAAAGTTTACTAAGAAATTTACTAATCTTTGTTTGTTAATCAAAATATGAATTTATCTCACGCAGAGGCACAGAGACGCAAAGAGTATTTGATGGTGCGTCACAAGACGCACTCTAAATCTTTCATTTAAACAAACTTTTTGGTAAATTCATACATTAAGTCTACTCTACCTTTTCTTAACATTGCTGGATCTAATCTTTCGGTAGTATTACAAGTCATTAATACCACTAATTTTTGTTTAATTTGAATCCCAGATTCATCAATGACACTTTGATATAATGTCCCATCTAATAAGGCCAAAATATGCTCAGTTTTATTATTATATTGGGCAACTTCTGATGATCGATCCTGGGCTAAATTATCAGCTTCATTGATGATAATACAAATTTTTTCTAAATATGTAGGTGGCACAAAATTAGTAATAGCATCATGATCTAAAATAAAAATCACATATCCTAATGATACGAGAATTTCTTTAGCTACACTTTGAGTCCAGGCGGTTTTTCCTGTTCCTGGTGCGCCATGCACAAGCACTGCTAACTGATTTTGACTTAAAATAGTTTGTTGTACAGTATCGGTAAAATCTTGAATATCCTGGGGAAATGTTCGCAAAGGAAATTGACTATATACTTTACCCACTCGACTTTGATATCCACTTAACATTAAGGCTAAATCATAGGTGGCTTTATTAATTAATGGTTTGAGATCATTAGCCATTAAAGTGTAGTTTCTTCTCCCTCTTTCATAAGCCTCTATTTGTAACCAAACATCCTCCTTTTGCCAATAAGCATATACTGTATTAATCACATCTAATTTTTCCCAACTCACAAATTTCTCTACGGGAAAATAAAAGTCTCTCTCTGAATAATATTGAGTAATAATATTAGGACGATCTAATATTTTTAAAACTCTTAAAACTGTAATTTCTTGCAGCAAGTTCAGTACATAATCAATAGGAATACTATTACGATTGACAAATTGAACTAATGGTGTTTCTGTACTTAAATAATCTTTATGGCGTTGTTCTGGTGTCATCATATCTGGTGTGATGTAATTCCAAAACTTTTGAAATTCACCACGAGTATAATCAGACGCTAAATTAAGAATATTTGCCCACCAAGCATACTCTTTTCTGGCTAAAGCATCTGCATAATAACTCATTAAATTGATGCTTTTTTGAGTTAATTCTTGAGTATCATGAAATAAAATTCTGCCAAAATATTCTAAGTCAAAATCTCTATGAAATGGTCGCCAACCACTAGATAATAAGTTTTGACAGTTTTTATTGCTGTTACTAGTTTCGCTAGTTCGGAAATAATCAAAATCCATATCAGAATAACTATTGTATGTTCAGTGTATGTTACATAAGACAATGATACACAATTTTACTTCCTATACATCAGGCTGTATTGCAGTGTATTTCAAAAATAAAATTGTGTCAACTGATTTAAGTATGATTGATGCAATTGTCATGCTGACAGAAGCAAGCTATTTTAATGTAGCACATCTGACTAGAAAATTGTTTGTGTAGGTATTTTGGAGATTGTGGAGAGATAATAGAGAGGTTAAGGTCTTAGTGTTGGTAATTTTAGATAATTTTTTATTATACACATATCATACGTATATTATACACATATTTAGGTAGTTGATACCAATGCTACATGAAAGTTTACTATAAATGCTTATTAAAAAGACTTATGAAGTTTATATTCGTGTAAATATGGGTAATTTTTCCATATTTAATAACACTAAATTTCCATTTTTATGATTAACTAATTACGGTTTACCGAAATAATCATCATCATTAAATTAGGGTTTTCCGCACTTTTTATATAGTTCGGTGATCATCATTTAATAAGTGATAAAAACCGAATTTACATTTATTTTGGATCTGAATAAGATGATATCAAATCAAGAAATTAAGCAGTTATTCATCAAGGAGAAAAAGAATATGTTATTACGTTATCATCCCTGGCAAGAGATCAATGATATCCAACGTCAATTAGAACGTTTATTTACTGATAAAATACCTAATGAATCGCTAGAAAGAGAGTTAATTAAATCTCCGGCTGCGGAACTAAAAGAAACAGATGAAGCAATTTATTTAAGGCTGGAATTACCAGGAATGTCAGCTAAAGATTTAGATATCCAAGTAACTAAAAATTCTGTTTCTATCACTGGAGAACGGAAAAATAGCAGTCATTCTCAGGCGGAAGGTGTAACTAAAAGTGAGTTTTTCTATGGTAAGTTTCAAAGGGTAATTCCTCTACCTAGTCATGTACAAAATACTCAAGTGGTGGCTGATTATCAAGATGGTATTTTGAGTTTAACTTTGCCCAAGGTACAAGCAGAACAAAATAAGGTTGTTAAGGTTAATTTAGGTTAATTTAGGTTAATCTTTAGATCCTTCAAATCCCCGACTTTTTGAAGAAGTCGGGGATTTTATCATGATTTAGGTAGTTTAACTGTGAATGTACTACCTTTTCCTGGTTGAGAATTAACTTCTATTTTACCTTTATGCGCTTGGACTAAAAGATTGGTAAGATGTAATCCTAAACCACTTCCCGATCTTTTATGTTTACCTTGTCTAAACCTCTCAAAAATTCTTTTTTGATCTTCAATAGCAATACCATAGCCTGTGTCAACTACTTTAACAATTACTTGATTTTCATCAGGATTTGTGCTTTCAGCAATAGATATTTCTACACTACCTACATCGGTAAATTTGATAGCGTTACCAATGATATTACTAAATATTCTTCTCAGTTCTAATTCGTCTCCTCTGATAGTTCCTGGTTGTTTTTCTGTGTCTAGTTGATTTAATTCTTGGGTATTTAATTTGAGGGTTAAGTTTTTTTCTGTTGCTAAAGGTTGAAGTTCCGTGACTATTTCTGACAAAATTGTTGTTAAGTTACAAAGTCCAATATTTAAGGTCTTTTTCCCGTCTTCAAAACGATAGACTTCTAGCAAGGTATTCACCATTGTGATTAAATTATGATTACTGCGAATCATGGTCGTAATTGCTTGTTTCATTTCTGTACTAAGGGGACAAAATGTTTCTTGCAGAAATATATTTAACATTCTATCCGCAGCTACTAGGGGTGTTCTTAAATCGTGGGTAAGACGAGAAACAAAATCTTCTCGCTGTCTTAACATTCTTTTTTGGTCGTCAATGCTATGTTTTAATCTTAATAGCGATCGCACTCTAGCTAATAATTCCTCTATATCAAAGGGTTTTCTAATAAAATCATCGGCACCAGCATCTAATCCTTCCACTGCACTAGCTTCATCACATCCTGTAATTAATAAAATGGGAATATAGCTGAGATTAGCATTATTGCGGATTCTTTTAGTGACTTCATAACCATCCATTTCTGGCATACTGATATCTAACAATATTAAATCTGGTTCTGCTGCGGCAATTTTTGCTAAAGCCATTTTACCACTGGTTGCTGACTCAACTTCATATCCCTGAGTTTCTAAAATCCTTTTGACTAAAATGAGATTATCTTCTATATCGTCAATGGATAAAATCTGATCTGGTTTGATAGTCATATTTCTCTAACCTTGTTTTAAGTGGTAACAATTACCAATAACCATATTTGATGGTTGTTTGATAATTTGTATGTCCTCTATAATTTGATCTTCAACTTTGTTAAATAGATTTTCTGAAAACTTCATATTCAGTGGTAATACTATCTGAATTTTTGTACCTAATCCTATTTGGCTTTGAATATATATTTTACCTCCCATAATTTTTACTAATCCTTCAATAGTTGCTAAACCTATTCCTACCCCAGAATATTTGCGGGTATTTCCCTGTTCAACTTGTGTAAATGGTACAAAAATCTCTGGTAATTTCTGTTTATTAATACCAATTCCTGTATCTTTTACAGTAATTGTTAATTGTTTTTTTGATGTTTCAGCTATATGCAAAAAAATCCCACCTGATTCTGTGAATTTAACAGCATTAGATAATAAGTTAATTAATATTTTCTCCAATTTTAATCTGTCGTTTACAATCAATTTATTCTCTAGTTCTACATTAAATAACAGAGATAAATTTTTGGCTTTTGCTAATATTTTTATCTCTCTAACTGTTTGATCTACTAGATTAGATAAGTTGAAAATTTCTGGTTTTAATTTTAATTTACCAGTATGTATTTTTGTATAATCTATCATTTGATTTAATAGCATTAATAAATGCTTACTATTAGTTAAGATACGGTTGATCATATCCGCTTGTTCTTGATTTAAACTATGGGATTTATCATGTAAGAGTAGTTGTGAAAATCCAATAATGGAGTTCATAGGAGTTCTCAATTCATGGGATATTATTTTCAAAAACAATGATTTTTGTCTTGACAGTTGGGATATTTGTAGTTTTTGTGAGTTAATTTCTTGCTGTTGTTGTTCTATTTTTCGATTTCTATTAATCAAAATTTTCTGGCAATTGTTTAATTTATGACAGGTTGTTTTTAACACCGTTTCTGTTGCATGAATGCGGATTGCATTTTTGATGATATATTCAAGATTTCCTGCTAATATTGTAGATTTTTGTAGGTATTCAATCACTTCTATGGGCATACAGTTTATCAGTTTTCCACTATTTTCTTTTGCGTTAATTACAATTACAGGAAATGTATTTTCTCCTAATTGTAGTTTATTAATTAATTGACTAAGATTTTGTTCCAGTAATGTCTGTTCTAATAATAGACAATCATATCGCTTATTTTTTAAAGCGATAATTCCTTGATCACTATTAATTGCTGTTTGCAACTCTATCTTAATGGAGGATTTATCTAAAGCTAGATTGATTTGTTCACAGTCTTTTTCCTTAGCTATTATTAAGACTTTAAGAGTATTGTTCATGGTTTTTTGGTTTTTTATGGTTTATTTTATGTGAAATTGTTACTGATGTTCATGAATATGATAACGGAAATAATTTTAACCTTTATATTTGATTTTTATTTAGGCACTTGTGACAGTATAGTATTTGGATATTACAGCACATTCCATCTACATGAGGTACACTATGAACACAGCAAGATGCCTGTTTTACAAGGGTTTTATCATTAACATTTGTACCTCATAATAACGGAAACTGCTGTATCTTACTAAAGTTGGAAATGTTTGTGTTTTTTGGCTATTCGTTCTATTTACTATTATTTGTCACTATTATATTTCACTGTTATATTTGGACATTCTTAAAATGATTCTAAATTACTATAAGTTACTCATTAATTACAGTTATTTTCAGAACCACAGTTTTTATTTCGCTTGCGGATTAGCGAAGCCAAGTACGAACTATGCTAGGGGTAAAGGTGCCAATTAACATAGTAATCAATCTATTATATTGTTGTTACATCTTATAACACGTTAATTTTCTCCTAAAGATACTTTAATATTTTCTGTAAACTCTTATACATAATCTGGATATGACTAATGTTGATTTGCTATTTATGGGCTGTGATACTATGAAATTTCTGTTGTACTTTCTTCTATTTTGGAAAAGATATCAATATATCTGAAGATAGATTTTTTTTATTATTCTTCATAGTAGAAGTAAAAATTTATCTTTCTCTTGATGGATGTTAAAAGAGCAAACAATCATCTATCTTAGGTGTGGATAAATTAGACTAAGTTGTTAGATAAATTGATAGATGAAAGATTTTGTATAATGGTGGGTGTTTTTAATAATGAATGAAATTACTGTTGTATTAATTGAAGATCATGATTTGACAAGGATGGGTTTAAAGGCCACTTTACATACTCATGGGGGTTTAAAGGTTATTGGGGAAGCTGCTAATGCTACTCAAGGTTTAAAGTTGCTGGAAACTCTCAAACCTGATGTGGCTGTAATAGATATTGGTTTACCAGATATGGATGGTATTGAGTTGACACGCAAGTTAAAACGCTTTCAGTCAGATACGGGACAATATCAAACGAAGGTTTTAATTTTGACGATGGATAATACAGAAGATGCGGTTTTAGCTGCGTTTGCTGCTGGTGCTGATTCTTATTATATGAAGGAAACTAGTATTAGTAAGTTTACGGAAGCTGTACAAGTCACTTATCATGGTAATGCGTGGATTGATCCAGCGATCGCTAATGTGGTATTAAAGAAAATGCGTCAGGATGTATCTGGAGACAATCAATCATCTGATAAACCAAAAACTGTGAAAATAGAGGCTTTATCAACGGAATATGAACAGGTTTTAGAAACCTATCCTTTAACTCAACGAGAATTAGAAATTTTGGAGTTAATTGTCGGTGGTTGTAGTAATGGACAAATAGCAGAAAAATTATACATTACTGTGGGGACGGTAAAAACTCATGTTCGCAATATTTTAAATAAATTGTGCGCTGATGATCGTACTCAGGCTGCTGTGAGGGCTTTACGTTCGGGTTTAGTGGTTTAGTTATTAGCTTTCAGTTGTCAGTGGTTAGTAGTCAGATATCAGGAAAAGGCTAAGAAACACAAATATAAGCCTAATGAGATGAAATTATGATATCATACAATTTATCCTTCCATAGAAGTACCAAAGCTGATTACTGATTACTGAAAGCTGAATAATTACAGTTTAAATATTCCATCCATTTTTATTCTTAAGCAGGACTTACGCAACTGGCACATTGGTAGGGTAGGGTGTGGTTCGACAAGCTCACCAACCACGTCAGACAGTATAAATCATGTAAATAACCAAATTGTTGATATCTGACGCACCCACTCAACAGATTTTTTAGTGTGACACTTGCGTAATTCCTATTAAGATTGCTTTTAATAGTTCAACTTTAGGAGGAGCTAATTTAGGTAATAAAATCTCAGTAAAAGTATTATTTCCATCAAAATTTATACCTGAATCACCATGTATAGTTTGTTAAAAAGACATTTGATTTTTACTATCTAAATCAGTAAAATACTGCATGATTGCTAAACTAATATTCCGTTGCGAATTATTTGGTAAGCTGATGTGCAGCTAAACGTTTGACAAAAGTAGGGATCAATATCCATACCACGACACGATTACCTGAAAATAAAGAGAGCGCAGAAAACATAATTGTATCTTCCCTAAATTACGGTTTTAAGATAATGTTGTTAAACATTCAATAAACATTGAGCAATTCTTTTCGCCGCACCTGGTTTTCCCATTCTTTGTTGACCATTTTGGCATATTTTCTGGCGTAATTCCCAGTTACTTAATAATAAGTCCATTGCAGTATTTACCTGTGTTGGATGATTAATTAATCTTAATGATATACCTAATAAACGACTTTGGGCTTCGGCAAAATCTGGGTTATATTGGGGACCTTTTCCTGGTATTGCTATTGCTGGTTTTCCTAAACCTATAAACTGTTCAGTTGCTGTTCCGGCCATTGCTATGGACACATCCCCTAAATGTAAACAATCATTATAAGCTGACTGAGTTAATATTATATAATGTCCTTGTTTTTCCCAAGTTAAATAATGATTATCGCTAATTTTGATAGGATAACTATTGCAAATTTTCCAGCCAGAATTTTCTACCATTTCTGATAAAATAGTAACATCTAAACCAGGAGCGATCGCTCCTAAAAACATCATTTTTCTATTTTCTAAACCATCCATTAAAGCTGATACCGTCGTCATAATTACGCTCCAATTATTATACACTTCCGGCGCACGAGAACCAGGTAATAAAGTCACCACCAAATAATCGGATAAACCGCTCTTTTCCCGATCAAAACTATCCCAACTTGGATCTAAATTATCCATCATGGGATTACCAACATCAAACGCTGGTACAGAAAACTTTTGTAAAATTTCTGTGGTTAAAGTATCTCTAGGAAAAACTGCTAAACAACGTTTTAAACCCATTAACCATCTTTCCCAAGGATGATAAATAGAACCCGAAAAATGTTCTAAAAACGCCAACCGCGACTCCCGCGACAATAAACCCAACTCATCCTGCACATAATATTCTGACTTAGCCGTACCCACAAAAGCGTAATTAGCACCACTTACAGCCGCAAATAACAGAGGTACAATGTCCCCAACTGCTAAAATGATGTTTTTGTGATTTAAACCCCTTTTGTGACGCGCCCAACCCCGCACTGTTTGAATTTGACTCCAGGTTAACTGGACTAAACCACCGGACACATCCCGCATTAATTCTTTACTATCCATATAAATAAAGCCACCAGAAGGCATATTTTGGACTTTACCAATAATAGGTACATTTATTTTCTGATAAGCTAAACCTTCTCCCACTATAGGTAAAGCAGAAATAGTTATAGGTGTTACAGGTGTGGATAAATTTCTTAAAGCCTGTATAATTCTAACAGCAATAATATCTTCACCATGACCATTACTTAAAACAAGTAGATTTAAACAAGAGTTATTCATTATCCTTTCACACCGCTACCCGTATCAGTAGGGACGATATATTTTTGTAAAAACAGAAAGAGAATTAAAACTGGCAGAATAGAAATTACCGAACCAGCGGCAACTAAGCGCCAATCTAAAGAAAAAGTACCAGCTAGTTTAGCAACTCCCAAGGGTAAGGTATATAAATTTTCATTTTGAATCACAATTAATGGCCATAAAAAATCACTCCAACTGCCAATAAACACAAAAATTGCTAAAGTAATTAAAGCTGGACGAATGGCAGGTAACATAATATGCCACCATAGTCCTAACTCCGAACTACCATCTAATCTTGCTGCTTCTTCCAGTTCTTTAGGAACACTTAAAAAGGCTTGACGCAATAGAAAAATACCAAAAGCAGAAGCTAAACTAGGGAAAATTATCCCTAAATAACTATCTCTCAATCCCAGTTTTATAGTTAAAATATACAGGGGAATCATCACAATTTGAAAAGGAATCATGATGGTAGTAACTATGGCGATGAAAATAGCATTTTTACCTAAAAAAGACAGTCTAGCTAAGGGATAAGCAGCTAAGGAACAAAATAATAAATTTAATCCCACTGTTAAAACAGAAACGAAAATACTATTATATAAATATTGTCCAAAAGGTAAAGATTGCCAAACTTGAGCAAAGTTATTCAATGTGGGTTGACTAGGCAATAGTTCTGGTGGAGATTGAAATATATTTTCCGTGGGAGATTTTAAGGAGGTGCTAATTAACCATAGCATGGGAAATAGCATGATTATGGCAATGACGCTTAAAATGCTGTAGATTAATAAAGTTTTGATGGTAGATTTTCGGGAGTTGGTCATTTTCAAATTGGGTAGTTGGTAATTATGGTATAATAAGGGTTAACAACAGGTGTTTGAGTTTTCATAGTGTTGATTTTCCTACTATGTGTAATATGTATAATCTCTTTGGTAAGGGTTCAGCAGTGCTAAACCCTTACATTACATGATATTAAAATTCCCCAGCTAATGCAGGAACACAACGTTCACATAATAATGGATGTTCTGATGATTCTCCCACATGGGTGGAATAATTCCAACAGCGATCGCATTTTTGACCATCTGCATTTACTATTCCAATTGTCCAGTTTTCTGTGGTTGCTGTGTATTTAATCTCAGATAATTTTACAGCATCATCTACTATTTCTACTTGAGATGCTAATAGTAGATACCGCAATTCATCCACTGCATTTCCTTTAGTTGTATTAAAACTTTTGATAGTTTCATGCAACTGTGGATGGGGAATATTTACTAATACTTTAGCTTCCAGAGATGAACCAATTAATTTTTCAATTCTCGCTTGTTCCATCACTTTATTAACATCAGTGCGGAGTGTACGTAGAGTATCCCAAAATTCCGCTAATGCTGTATTTTCCCATTGATCATCTACCTTAATCCAACCAGCTTGAAAAACTGATTTATAAGGTGTTTTATAGGGGATAAATTGCCAAATATCTTCCGCAGTATGACACAAAACGGGAGCGATCGCTTTAGCTAAATTTTCCAACGCAATTTGTAAAACTGTTTGACAACTACGACGACGGAAACTATCAGCAGCACTGATATATAATCTATCTTTGGCAACATCTAAATAAAAGTTTGACAAGTCAACTACACAGAAATTCTGTACAGTTTGGAAAAAGCGGAAGAATTGAAAAGTATCAAAAGCTGTCGTTACCTCATTAAATACTTCCCGGATGCGGTGTAGCATATATTTATCCAATTCTGGTAAATCAGCAAAAGCTACAGCATCTTTTTGAGGATCAAAATCATGTAAACTACCTAATAAAAACCGCGCTGTATTACGAATTTTATTCCTAACGTCAGCCAGTTGTTTCATGATGTTACCACCCAAACGCACATCACCAGAATAGTCTACAGAAGAGACCCACAACCGCAAAACATCAGCACCATAGGCGGGTTCTTTTTTCTGATCCTTACCACCATTAATCATCACTTGCGGATCAACCACATTCCCCACCGACTTACTCATTTTTCGGCCTTGTTCATCTAACACAAAACCATGAGTTAATACAGTTTTATAAGGTGCAATGCCATTAACTGCCACACTAGTTAACAAAGAAGATTGAAACCATCCCCGATGTTGATCAGAACCTTCCAAATACATATCAGCAGGGTAACTTAACTCTGGTCTTTGTTTAGCTACTGCTGCCCAAGAAGAACCAGAATCAAACCATACATCCATCGTATCTGTACCTCGACGGTATTTTTTACCGTTATTGCGGTATTGTTCCGGTAATAACTCCTCCACAGACAATTCCCACCAAGCATCGGAACCCTTTGCGGCAAAAATGGCTTGAATGTGATTAATAGTATCTGCATTTAACAAAGGTTCGCCCGTTTCCTCATCATAGAACACAGGAATGGGAACACCCCAAGAACGCTGACGAGAGATACACCAATCGGATCTTTCTGCTACCATTGGAGTAATGCGGTTTTCACCTTGTGCTGGAATCCACCTTACTGAAGCGATCGCCTTTAAAGCATCTTCTCTAAAACCGGACACAGAAGCAAACCATTGTTCAGTAGCTCGGAAAATCGTGGGTTTATTGGTTCTCCAATCATAGGGATATTTATGCTCATAGGGAGATTCTTTCAACAGAGAACCGACCTCATTTAAAGCATCAATAACCGCTTGATTACCTTCACTCAGAACATTTAAACCAGAAAAATTACCGGCTTCATCCGTGAAATTACCACTATCATCTACTGGTGCAAGAACTGGTAAACCGTAACGTTGTCCAACAATGTAATCTTCTTGACCATGACCAGGAGCAGTATGAACCAAACCAGTACCAGACTCAGTAGTGATATAATCACCACCAATCACCACCGGACTTTCACGGTTAAATAAGGGATGATGGTAAATAGTATGTTCTAAATCTTGCCCCAAAAATGTGGATTTTACTGTCAAATCAGCATTTAAAACCACTGATAAACGTTCCACCAACTCTGCGGCCACAATTAGATACTTACATCCTTTCTGCGCCTCTGCGTCTTTGCGTGAGACTTCCACCACTGCATAATTTAACGCACCATTTACAGCCACCGCCAAATTACCGGGGATAGTCCAGGGTGTAGTTGTCCACACAGCCACGCCTAAATCGGGCATCAAAGGCTCTAAAACGGTTTTTACCTTGTCCGCAACCTTAACCACTGGGAAAGCGGCGTAAATACTGCGAGAAACGTGGCCTTCAGGATATTCTAATTCAGCTTCAGCCAAAGCGGTTTTAGAACTAGGACTCCAATGTACAGGCTTTAAACCACGATAGATATAACCTTTTAAGTACATTTCGCCAAATACGCCGATTTGTGCAGCTTCGTACTCAGGCTTTAAAGTCAGATAGGGATTTTCCCAATCGCCCCAAATCCCATAGCGTTTAAAACTTTTAAGTTGATCTTCAACAGCGCCGAGAGCAAATTGTTTAGCTTTTTGACGCAATTGTAAAGGTGTAAGATTTTGGCGTTCTGCTTGTTTCATATTTTGCAGAACTTTTAGCTCAATAGGTAATCCGTGACAGTCCCAGCCTGCAACGTAGCGAATTTTACGACCTTGGAGGAGTTGGTAACGGTTAATAATATCTTTGAGAATCTTATTTAAAGCGTGTCCAATATGCAATTGGCCGTTAGCGTAGGGGGGACCATCATGCAGTATAAATAATTCGCCGTGGTTGTTTTCAGCTAGTTGAGAATAAATGTGGTTTTCTTCCCAGAATTTTTGGATTTCGGGTTCGCGTTTAATTGCGTTTGCCCGCATATCAAAGTTAGTTTTGGGAAGGTTAACGGTATCTTTGTATTGTCCAGGTTCAGTCACGGTGTCATGCCTAAGATATGTTTGCAGTTATTTGATCAATTATAAGAGATGGCATGATTGTAGGATGGGGTAATCTGATGTTAATGTTGCGTTTCACTTCGTTCGACCCAACCTACATTTTTTGATTGCTCAGGTTTACAATAGATACAATATTTTTTATTTAAAATCATGCAAATCCGGGATTATACCCTGACGTAACCATTCCATCATCAAATCAGGATGTATAATATGAAAAGCATGATTAGGTGTAGTATAAATCAGGTGTCTATCTGGCTGAATAATGCGCGTATCATTGGAAATGAAATCTTTAAAATTAACTGTTACTAAAACATTAGCCTTACCAGCTATAGCACTGGCGATTTATGAAATATGAATGGATAGAAATAGATGCTTACTCTAGTTGGCAGAATTTAGTTAATTATGTTGAAAAAGTCATTCGAGATTTTGGCAAAGAATATGTAATTAATTTTGCATAACTACTTATCAGCGTTTTTATAATCGTTCGGAACTTAATTTTGAGCGTCTTAAAGGTAATCCTAGCAATATAGATCAACATCTTATGAGTTAATCTAAGTTAGGATTATGAATAAATAGCAATTATATCTTTGTGAGGAGAAGCTAATGCAAATAATTCGTTTGCCAGCACTTTCAGACAACTATGTATTTTTGCTACATGATAGCCAAGAAAATACTGTAGCTGTGGTAGATCCAGCAGAAGTTGAACCAATATTACATCAAATTGAGACTATGGGGGCAGATTTAGTAGCAATTTTTAACACACATCATCATTATGATCATGTAGGTGGTAATGAGAAGTTAATAGCACGGTTCCCCAAGGTGGTAGTTTATGGAGGTGCGGCAGATCGGGGGAGGATTCCAGGACAACAGGTATTTTTACAGGATGGCGATCGCGTACAATTTGCCAACCGTACTGCCGAAGTTTTATTTGTTCCTGGCCATACCCGCGCTCATATTGCTTATTATTTCCCCCCAGTGATTCCCCATGATACAGGAGAGTTATTTTGTGGTGATACTCTCTTTGCTGGAGGTTGTGGACGTTTATTTGAGGGTACACCAGCACAAATGGTAAGTTCCCTTAGTAAAATACGTAATTTACCTGATAATACTCATGTTTGGTGCGCCCATGAATATACTTTAAGTAATTTAAAGTTTGCTGTCACAGTAGATAGTGAAAATGCAGATTTACAAAAACGTTTTGAGGAAGTCAAGATACAACGAGAAAAATTAAATCCTACAGTTCCGTCTTTATTAGGAGTGGAAAAATTAACAAATCCTTTTTTACGCTGGGAAGAACCAGCTTTACAAGCATCAGCTAAAAGCAATGATCCCATACAAACTTTCACCCGCATTCGCGGAATGAAGGATAATTTTTAGTTATTAGTTAACTTTGTTAACCAACTATCAAACTACCTAAAAATCATTTCATCCTTATTCCTGACTAAATTAGTTCAAATAAAGACTAGATAAGGGTTTTAACTAGTTCCCCATTCATAAGCATTTGGTATAAATTTGGTATAAAACTATTTTTGAGAGTGTTGAGTTTGCCACCAGAATTTTCTACCAGATAAACTTTGAAAACTAAATATAAAACTAAATATAGTGCGGTGTTTATATTATGGAGTTAAGGGGAATCGAACCCCTCACCTCTTGAATGCCATTCAAGCGCTCTACCAACTGAGCTATAACCCCATTTTATTACGTTATTCATTATAACACAGATCATAGTGATAATGTCAAGGAGGTGAGCAAAAAAATTAAGTTCCCAACTTTTTGCATAAGTTGTTATACTAAAAATTACTATTTCTGCGATTTATTTCTCCAGGGTTGCCCAGAAAATATGCACTTAAACTTACCAATTACCGCACAAACTAATAACTGTAAAAACCTATTGCGGGTATAGGGGGAGGGCTTGATATATTTTGTGGTCTGCCAGTCCACTCGTGACCGTCGTCCTGATGGTAAAATATTTTTAGATTTTTAATTATTTTTAGATTTTTAATTATTTTTAGATTTTTAATGAAAAGTCGGCAGCTTTACTTCTGCCAGAATACACACTCAATTCTCCTCAAGGTTTTTTCGACTTTTTCAGCAACCCCTAATTAAAAAAACAGGCAAGATGCCTGTTACACAATATTGTACTATGTTTTATTATTTAATTTTCTCCAGATGAATTTTGTTTAATTAATTCGGCAAATTCTCCCACTGAATTAACGCTAATTGTTTCTAAAATTAACCTTTCCAGTAGAGCGATATCCTCAATTTCGTTAATAGTTGTGAGGAGATTTTTAGGAAGTTCACCAAATCTTTTTTGTAGTAATTTGATGATATGTTGTTGAGTGCTTGTTTTCTGACCTCTTTCCTGACCTATTGCTTGACCTATTGCTTGACCTATTGCTTGACCACGTTCCATAGCGCGTCTTTCAATGTTACTTAATAACGGCATTTTTCGTTGCTCCTCATATTCATTTATTTTTCCTTCAAAACTGCTTTGCAATTCTGGTGGTAATGTCATCATTAAATCAATGACTTTATATAAATCCACTATTTCTTTACGATTATAACCTCTTTCATAAAGTAATCGTGATAATTGCCATTTCCATTGTTCTCTTGCGCTTAAATTACTAGTGGTGGCTTTGGTTTTTAAATGTGCCATTACTACTATAGCAAATATATTCTGATTTTGCTCTAGTTCTGACCATTGATAGTCTAGTAGTTTCACGATACTAAACTTCATGGTTACTTTACTTTCTCCCATGCCATATTCATAACTATTTGGTCGCCATGTTTTGCTTTCATCTCCTAATATTGCTAAACTGATTACTGGTTTTTGATATAGGTCAAATGCTCTATAGTTATAGATATACATTCTTAATGGAAATTCTTTGTCATATTGACTTTGTACTTCCAAGTGAATTAATATCCATACTTCTTGTCCATCTAATAGCCACACTTTAAATAGTTTGTCTGCATGGCGTTTTTCTGTTTGTGATGATGCGGTAATTTGTTCTAGTTCTTTGTCTAGGGGTATTGGTGTTTTTTCCCAGTTTATTTGTTTATGGATATGGGGATAAAAGAATAATAGAAATGATTCAAAGTAGTCTCCTATTACTTCTTTCCATGTTTCGTCATAATTTGCTGTTATCTCTGTCATTTTTTTGGTGCGATTTTTAATTAAAAAAACAGGCAAGATGCCTGTTACACAATATTGTACTATGTTTTATTATTTAATTTTCTTCAGATGGATTTTGTTTAATTAATTCGGCAAATTCTCCCACTGAATTAACACTAATTGTTTCTAAGTGTAGATATTCTAGCAAAGACATATCCTCAATTTCGTTAATAGTTGTGAGGAGATTTTTAGGAAGTTCACCAAATCTTTTTTGTAGTAATTTGATGATATGTTGTTGAGTGCTTGTTTTCTGACCTTTTTCCTGACCTATTGCTTGACCTATTGCTTGACCTATTGCTTGACCACGTTCCATAGCGCGTCTTTCAATGTTACTTAATAACGGCATTTTTCGTTGCTCCTCATATTCATTTATTTTTCCTTCAAAACTGCTTTGCAATTCTGGTGGTAATGTCATCATTAAATCAATGACTTTATATAAATCCACTATTTCTTTACGATTATAACCTCTTTCATAAAGTAATCGTGATAATTGCCATTTCCATTGTTCTCTTGCGCTTAAATTACTAGTGGTGGCTTTGGTTTTTAAATGTGCCATTACTACTATAGCAAATATATTCTGATTTTGCTCTAGTTCTGACCATTGATAGTCTAGTAGTTTCACGATACTAAACTTCATGGTTACTTTACTTTCTCCCATGCCATATTCATAACTATTTGGTCGCCATGTTTTGCTTTCATCTCCTAATATTGCTAAACTGATTACTGGTTTTTGATATAGGTCAAATGCTCTATAGTTATAGATATACATTCTTAATGGAAATTCTTTGTCATATTGACTTTGTACTTCCAAGTGAATTAATATCCATACTTCTTGTCCATCTAATAGCCACACTTTAAATAGTTTGTCTGCATGGCGTTTTTCTGTTTGTGATGATGCGGTAATTTGTTCTAGTTCTTTGTCTAGGGGTATTGGTGTTTTTTCCCAGTTTATTTGTTTATGGATATGGGGATAAAAGAATAATAGAAATGATTCAAAGTAGTCTCCTATTACTTCTTTCCATGTTTCGTCATAATTTGCTGTTATCTCTGTCATTTTTTTGGTGCGATTTTTAATTAAAAAAACAGGCAAGATGCCTGTTACACAATATTGTACTATGTTTTATTATTTAATTTTCTTCAGATGGATTTTGTTTAATTAATTCGGCAAATTCTCCCACTGAATTAACACTAATTGTTTCTAAGTGTAGATATTCTAGCAAAGACATATCCTCAATTTCGTTAATAGTTGTGAGGAGATTTTTAGGAAGTTCACCAAATCTTTTTTGTAGTAATTTGATGATATGTTGTTGAGTGCTTGTTTTCTGACCTCTTTCCTGACCTATTGCTTGACCACGTTCCATAGCGCGTCTTTCAATGTTACTTAATAACGGCATTTTTCGTTGCTCCTCATATTCATTTATTTTTCCTTCAAAACTGCTTTGTAATTCTGGTGGTAATGTCATCATTAAATCAATGACTTTATATAAATCCACTATTTCTTTACGATTATAACCTCTTTCATAAAGTAATTGTGATAATTGCCATTTCCATTGACTATATATTTAATATGATTGATAAAAATTACTCATAAATACTGTAAATTAATAATTCTACCCAAGTATATTCAATAAATTTTTACTGATTCTGCTGCAATTTCTATTACAGAGTCAGTGAATGTGTATATTTTTGATTTTGTGTCTATGTTGGTGCTTTTATTATTGCTGATCATCCCTGAGTATTTTACAACTTAACAAATTTTTAGTAATTGTGCAGGTAAGATACCTACACTACTATATTATTATCCTAACTTCTTTGCCATATTTTAATAGTTTTATCTAAACTTGCACTGACTAACATTTCTCCAGAAGTGGTAAAAGTTGCCGCAGTGACACTATTACTATGTCCTGTAAAAGTTGCTAATAATTCTCCTGTGTGTAAATGCCATATTTTGATGGTTTTATCTGCACTTCCACTGGCAATAATTTCTTGATCTGGACTTAATGCTACTGTATTCACTATATCTTCATGTCCTTTGAGAATATGAATTAATTCCCCAGTTGCTAAATTCCAAATTCTCACGGTTTTATCTCTACTACCACTAATTAAATATTTACTATCATTACTGATAACTAAAGAATTAACTATGTGAGAATGTCCCATTAAATTATATACAGGTTCACATTCACAGCAATTTTTATGATTGAGAAAAGATGATGTTTCCCAAACTTTGATTTTGCGATAACTCCCTGTAATTAAAATTTTCCCATCGGCACTTAATACCATAGAATGGGCAGCAGTATCATCTAATGATAGAATATTTTGTACTAAGCGATCGCGCAAATTCCAAAATAAAATTCTGCGATCATCTCCTCCAGTCATCACCATTTTACCATCAGGATAAAATCCTACACATCTAACATTACCATGATGTTTATGCCAAATATCAATTAAATCTAATGCCCCAGTATGCCACATTTTAACAGTAGAATCTGCACCCACTGTCATCAATATTTGACCATCATCACTAAAAGCTAATGAATTAATTTCATCTACTATTGCTGACATACTCCAATCATACTCTGACAAAGTGGTAATTAATTCACCTTTACTTAAATCCCATAACTTAGTTTCTCCACGACTACCACTAGCTAAAATAGGGAGATATTTAACATTTTGCCACCCTGAACTTTCATCTATGACAGTTTTAATAGTATAAGCTAAACAATTAATACCTCTAGTATGTCCTGATAAAGTTTGCCAACATTCCCAATCACCAATAATAGCTTTAAGATGATGATCTGATGATACAGTTTCTATGATTTCTGCTGTAATTTTTTCATCTTTTCCAGATATACTATTGAGAGGATCTAAAGATTGTAAATACCAATTTAACCCTCCTGCATATAATAATTTACTAGGAGTGACATAAATTTGCGGATCAATAAATTCTAACTGATTTGTGGGTAAAAAACCAGTAATTACCGTTTGTCTTTGATCTGCAATTTTACTATTACCTGGATAAAATAAACACAGGAAAATTAAAACATGATGATTTTTGAGATCATCTTGAGTGATAGTCCAGCGAATTTTATCTTTTTTAATACCATTAAAACTTTCCCCGTCAGCTACATGAACCTGTACGGAAATTTGGGGATTATTAGTTAAATAATAGGTGAATTTACTTTCATGGTGTAAATTTCCTTCATCATCCAACATCATATTTTCTAAAGTGTTTTGTGGCACTTTTTTTAACAGTTTGTGTAACCGTTCTGCGATCATGCGATCTACAATTTGTTCACGCACTAAATAGTCTTCTGCTTGATGCTGAAAATATTTAGAAAAAGGTATTGTCCAATTTGATGATTCAGGATATTCTGGAGGTATTGGTGGCGGATTTTTGGCCAGAATTTCTGCTTTTTGACGTGAACCTTCGATAATTTTTGTCAAGGAATCACCGCAAAATGCCATGATTTCACTGTGACAACCTTTCACTTGATTTTCTAACAGCGAAACATCTGTAGTTTTAGGCTTTTTTACACGGTGTAAAAAATCAATTTGTTGCGCCTGTAGTAAGCTGATCCAATCCATTTGCATAATCACGACAAATTATTGCACAATCAAGGTAACTGATACCAATGCAATTACTCAGTTTTATAATCTTTAGTTAAGTAGAAATTCAGTCTTGATAACAGTCTCCTAGAACACAAAAATTAGCTGAATTTTCTGTTAATTAGCAAATTTTATTTCTAGGATGCAGATACATACTCAAATTCTGTAAACTAGGAGTTTGAGTATTATCACCACCAAGCAAAAATAAACTCAACAATAAATTTTTTAATAATGTCTTTGATCTTTCCTGCTATATATAATCTATCTATGTTTATTGATGATTTACTGTTTCGATGGAAACAGATATCAGAAATTTGTAGGAGTTAGCTATCAGCTATTAGCTATCGGCCATCAGGTTTTATAATTAAAATCACAAAATAATATCCCCGACTTTGTAATAAAATCGAGGATACACATTTTATTAAATTAAGCTATCAAAAAATCAAGAAGTTATCAGAAATAACGGAGTGCGAGGAGTTGTAAGTTGTAAGTTGGGAGAAAATTCTTTATTCTGACTGCTGACTGCTGATAGCTAACTACTTTAATTAGACTTTTTTAACCTTTGTTTTTTCCGGCGTTTTTCCGTAGCTACGACACCATGTTCCACAGGATAACCAACTACAGGAATTACTTGATATTTTCTGTCTTCTTCTAACTTCTTCAATTCGGTATAATCAACCCAATGAATACAGTTAACCGGACAGGTATCAATAGCTTCCTGTATGATACCTTCGGCATCACCATCTTGACGAAGGACACGCGATCGCCCATAATCAGGTTCAATATAGAAAGTATTACGAGCTACATGAGCGCAGTGTTTACAGCCAATACAGGTAATTTCGTCAACATAGACCCCTTTTTGTCTGACAACGCCGCCCAGTTCCGGTTCTAAACCAGAACGCCCTGCTACATCTCGTAAATATCCGCCTAATTCCGGGTCTAAACCAGAATAGTGTTCTTCATGTATTTCCAGTGACGGCGATAAGTCAGACATCAGGAACTCCAGCGTTGTACTACTAAACGAATTGAACCATCTGCATTTTTTTGTTCTTCAGCTACTTGGAAACCTACTTTAGCCGTTTCCTTCACTACAGTTTGATAGGCGTAACGTTGTGTTATTTGGCGTAAAAACCCATCCACTGATAAATTCTGTTGCCAATATTGTAAATCTGCAACTAATTCATATTCTTGACCATTCCATCGGAAACCGATATCATAACCATTATCTTGTTCAATGGTAACTTCTGCCGCATGGGTTTGGCCGCGATAACCACGTATTTCTTGTGAACCTGGTTTCCAGTCTATTCCTAAGTCAGAAAGTGCATCCTGTAAAGATTCTAGGTTACGAATTTGGGTTTTGATTTGGCTGAAATGTGACATAGTGGTTTGTAATTAATAAAACTGAACTAGTGGGAAAATTTACCATTCGCTGTAGGCGGTTTGAGTATTTACCACATCGGAAGTTTGGGTATTCTCGGCGAAAAATTCCGAAGTTGGCTGTTGGTTCACTACGTGACCTAATTGCGCTTCTATAGCTGCTGTCACTTCAGCACAGGATTTACCGATAATGCCAGTAACTTTTTCCTGTACCCTACCATCTGGGAAAATGATAAATTCTAGTGTTTCCATACTTTTGTGCCAACCTCGATACTACGCTTGAACCTAACCGCTTAATTAGCCACAGAACCTAGAGACAAAGTAATTATTTGTTTTCTAATGTTCCATATTTTTAATATATATATCTTATAGTCTTTACAAAAATTATTATTTTCAGTAGTATTTACCTTTGTTAATCATAAGTTTTTCCTAATATTAACCATTAGTCAATCCATTGAAGGACTTTACCTGTTGTGAAGATGTGTAATCCCTGAACTATTTCATCAAGATGTAACATAAATAACTAGTTTTTATTGTTACTAAATGTATAATATTATCTCTGTATTTTATAGATCATGTTAAATATACTTATACAGAACTAACGATAACAAATACAAGTATGATATACATTATACCAAGTCTTCAGGTATTTAGTTTACCAGTTATATTACTTAATATTGAGTTTACTAGACAAAAAGAGAGTAATATTATATATCATATTAACTAGTTAAGATAACTAGTTAATATGATATATAGGATTCCTATTTGATTTATTTGATTTTTGAACAAAATTTAAGTATTGTAGGATGGGTCAGAAACAGATTTATCTGACACACCTTAAGTATCATCTGATAAATCAAATATTATTATTCCTATAAAGATAAAATACATAAATATCATCAGTATGGTATGATCAATCACAATTAAGAGTCACTAGTGATCTTAACTTTTATGTATACTCATGCAATTTAGAATACTTAAATCCAGGTTATGAACAGTATAAATCGTTTTTTACTAACAAAATCAATTTTATCTCTGTGCTTAGTTTTGTTATTTCCCAACTTAGCAAAATCTCAAGATATTCCTAGTCAGCAAAGTTTACCAAAGGTCAATCGTGATATAGAATTGCTTTTAAATCAACCTAATCAAGACATACCTTTGCAGTTAGTTGATGCAGTTTATTTAGCTTTACAAAATAATCGAGACGTAAAAATGGCTTATATACAGCGTATTATAGATAGAACACAACTATCTGAAGCTGAAGCTAAGTTTAATCCAGTGTTTACCACTCAACTATCTCTGGATCTGAGGAATCAATACAATGGTAGTAATTATTCGATTAGTGATGCTACGGATAGTATGGTGAGTCTTAATGCTAAGATGCGTTTAAAATTACCCACGGGTGCTGATTTTAATTTACAATGGTATGGAGAAAATTTTTTAACCAAAAATAATCTTTTATTTAATAGTAATTCTTCAGAGAGAAATATTCTCGCTAATGGTATTTCTGTGGGTATTAGTCAACCTCTACTGAGAGATTTTGGAGTAGGTTTAAACTCTTTGAGTATTCAAACCGCAAGATTAACAGAAAAGGCCAACTTGTTAACCTTTAGAAACTCCCTAGCTCAAACAATTACTACTTCTATAATAAGTTATAGAAAGTTACTACTAGCCCAAGAAAGACTAAAAATTGAACAAGTTTCCTTTGCTAATGCTAAAGAAGAGTTGAAAAAATTAGAAACCCTATTGAAAGAAGGAAAACTGACTGAAAATGATTTAGTTGAACGTCGAGCGGATCTAGCCCAAAAAGAAGTAAATTTAGTTGCTGTACAAAGCGATCTTACTCAGGCTATTTCTGATTTAACTGAAGCTACCAACTTACCCCTAAAAATGCTGGTGGCCGCAGAAAAACCTCTACCTCCAGATAGTTTAAACCTACCCAGTTTTGAAGAAATGATTAAACTAGCTGAAGAGAATAGTGTAAGTTATCTTTATGCTCTTAATAATGTAGAAAATGCCAAATTTTCCTTAAGACAAGCCAAAAATCAACAAAAACTAGACTTAAGATTAAATGTCAGTTACAATTACGCCTTGAATAATTATGGTTATTATGGACCTGATAATATTGCCAAGTATTCGGATTATTTAGATTACAAGGATTTGAGGTCATCTTTAACATTAAGTCGTGATTTTGGTAACGTTTATCAAGATAATGCTGTTCTAAAAAGTGAACTTGATTTGCAAAAAGCTCAATATTCTTTACAAACGACTAAGGATAATGTGAATGAGGAATTAAGAAATAGAGTTCGCAATGTTAAGGATAGTTATACACAAATTAAGTTATCCCAACAGGCTACAGTTTTAGCACAATTAAGACTGAATAGTGCTAAGGAAAGAATGAAAAATAATAGTAATGTTTCTATGACGGATATTATTAACTTTGAAAAAGGTGTTGTAGATGCTAAAAACCAAGAATTAAATGCAATTATTACTCATCTGAACTTCATGGCTCAGTTAGAACAGTTTTTAGGAATAACTCTCAATAAATGGGTTCAACAATAATTGAAAAATGATAATTGGGAAGCAGTTTCTTGCTGTTTTCTGTTTTCCCTAAACTCTATTTAATTGCTTCTTCCCAGTAGGAAAAAGTCAATTTTGTAATTTCTCCCTTGTCTAAATTTCTAAATTATAGATTTCTGTTAGACATTTAAACAAAGATTGGGTATACTTTTTTAAACCTAATAAACACAAACTTTTTAATATTCTTGTGATACGTAAATGATTATGATTTCCCCAATGCACCCATACTTTTTTGCGGTGGGTAAATGAGGTACACTGTCAACAGGCAAGATGCCTGTGTTACGAGGGTGCTTTTATCGCCACCACACAATGTCTGTTATCATACACTGCATCCTGTATACTCTACATCCTGTACATCCTGACTGATTGAAAAAGATCCAAAATACCAGATTTGTGGCATTTTTATTCTCTCGATAATTTATGATTCACTAATTCTGCTGCTAATTGAATCGCAGCTTTCATACTTGTAGCATCAGCAATTCCTTTTCCTACAATATCAAAAGCAGTACCATGATCTGGTGAAGTTCTCACAAAAGGTAAACCAATTGTAGTATTAACTGCTCGATCAAATGCCATTAATTTCACAGGAATTAACCCTTGATCATGATATAGTGCTAAATAGCCATCTGCGGCATTATTGATATTATGATTAATGTCTCCTAAACCATACCATGCTTGACCAGGTTTAACCCACATTGTATCTGGAGGAATTGGTCCTTGTAATTGCCAATTTACATATTTTTCTCTTTCTAATTCTAACCAAGGTATTAACCAATCTATCTCTTCTGTTCCTAATTGTCCCATTTCTCCGCTATGGGGATTTAATCCGGCGATCGCTATTTTACCACTTTTAAGACCAAAATCTTTTTCCAGACATTCAATCAACAAATCTAATTTTCTACTCAATAATTCTGGATTTAATGTTTTACTCACTTCACATAAAGGTATATGAGTAGTTGCTAATAGTGTTCTTAATGTCCAACCAGTAATAGGTGATTTTCCTACAAATAACATTCCAAACCTATTTACACCTGCTTTTTCGGCTAAAAGTTCAGTTTGTCCAGGATAATTATAACCTGCTGCTTTCCATGCAGATTTAGCAATTGGACCTGTAACAATACCATCAAAATTATCAGCTAAAATGTGAGCGATCGCTACCTGCATATATTCAAATGAAGCAGCACCACTAAGATACCCGACTTCTTTAAGAAGTCGAGTATCTGAACCAACTTGTACATCAATAATAAATAAATCATCAGGATTAGCTACTACACAACCACATTTAATTAAATTCTCATAATTTTCTGTTAATAAATTTCGACTACCTACAACTACCAAATCAATATTTTTAATTACTTCCTGATCAGCCAAAGCCTTTAAAATCACTTCAGCGCCAATACCCGCCGGATCACCCATAGTTAAAACTAAACGTGGCATTTTATCAACCTCTATAGTAGTGCAGGCATCTTGCCTGTTAGTAAAATAGGCATCTTGCCTGTTAGCAAAATAGGCATCTTGCCTGTTAGCAAAATAGGCATCTTGCCTGCTTAAATATATATCATAAGCTGATGTGTAGCACTCACTGTATAACCAAAAAACCCGAAATTACAGTAGCGCAAGCATCTTGCTTGCATTATCCAAGTTAAAAATTAAAAACACAATAGCTTATCAAATACATATTATCCAATTAAGCAATCACCAATTCCCGATTACCAATCACCAAAACCCGAATTAGTTTACAATATAAATCAGTCCTAGACTTCACTTACACAACTCACAAAGGAAAATTACAGCAAATGAGCGGAGAAATCTTAAACGCAGCGATGTTATCATTCGGCCTCATCTTCGTAGGTTGGGCTTTAGGCGCGTTATTACTCAAAATACAAGGTGCTGAATAATAACAAAGCATCTAGGAACAATTAAGAATGAAGAATGAATAATTAATAATTAGTAATAATTAGTAATAATTATATAACTTATGGTAATTATTATTATAATTAATTATTCTCATTCTTCCTAAGAAATATCACATATAAAAGTAAACTATAACCTGATAACTGATTGCTGATAACCCAAAAATCAAAAAACTGTAAACTTTTATTTACATTCTGTTAAGATTCTTTTCATAAACATTAAAATTTATAAAGACCCCATGACATTATTGATAGTAGGTGCTACCGGCACATTGGGTAGACAAATTGCACGTCGCGCAATTGATGAAGGGTATAAAGTACGTTGTTTGGTTCGCAGTCCCAAAAAAGCGGCATTTCTGAAAGAATGGGGAGCAGAACTAGTCAAAGGTGATCTTTGTCGTCCCGAAACTCTCACAGAACCATTAAAAGATATCACAGCAGTCATTGATGCAGCCACATCACGTCCTACAGATGCTCTAACCATTAGACAAGTAGACTGGCAAGGACAAGTTTCATTAATTCAAGCTGCAAAAGCTGCCAATATAGACAGATTTATTTTCTTTTCCATCCTGGATGCTGAAAAATATCCCAATGTACCACTAATGGAAATTAAGAAATGTACAGAAATATTCTTAGCTGAATCAGGACTAAATTATACAATTTTACAACTTGCTGGATTTATGCAAGGGTTAATTGGTCAATATGGTATACCTATACTAGAAAAACAACCAGTATGGGTAACAGGTGAATCTTCACCTATAGCTTATATGGATACACAGGACATAGCTAAATTTGCTGTTCGTGCTTTAAGCGTACCAGAAACCGAAAAAAGAAGTTTTCCCTTAGTGGGTACTCGTGCTTGGAGTGCAGAAGAAATTATCAGTATTTGTGAACGTTTATCAGACAGAGAAGCGAAAATTACCAGAATGCCTTTAGGTTTATTAAGAACTGTACAAAATAGTTTAAGATTTTTTCAATGGGGATGGAATGTAGCTGATAGATTAGCTTTTACCGAAGTATTAGCTAGTGGTAGACCTTTAAATGCTAATATGGACGAGGTTTATAAAGTATTTGGTTTAGATGCACAACAAACAACCACAGTAGAAGTTTATCTCCAAGAATATTTCAGTCGCATTACCAAAAAACTCAAGGAAATAGACTACGAGAAAAACAAAAATAAAAAGCAGAAAAACCAGAAAAAACAAAGAACTCCATTTAAACAAACATCTTCAGAATCATCTCCAGAATCATCTAAAATTAATAGTAAATAGGGAGTTGAAAATTCGATTATGGTGCGTTAATTATTTAGTAACGCACTCTATCTCAAAGAATTAATATTTTTGATAAAGTTAAGGAGTTAGGATAAATTGACGTTACAATTTGAATGGGATGAGAAAAAGGAACAAGAAAATCAGAGGAAACATGGCATTTCTTTTGAAGAAGCAAAAACCGTATTCAATGATCCTTGATCTATTACCATTACTGACAGTGAACATTCAACTGATGAAAGTCGTTTTATTGATATTGGTTTATCAGAAAAATTACGTTTATTGATTGTAGTTTACACTGAACGCAACACAAAAATCCGTATTATTAGTTCTCGTAAAGCTACCCCTAATGAAGAAAAAATATATGCACAATAATAACCCTGAATCTAACAACATTATAGATGAAGATATGTTACCAGAATACAATTTTACAGGTGGTATTCGTGGTAAACACTATCAAGATTATCGTCGAGGACATACTGTGACAATTCACCAAGAAGATGGTACAATAATTGTTCAGCATTATGATTTAAAAGAAGGTACAATTATCATTGATCCAGATATTAGAGACTATTTTCCTGATGCTGAATCTGTTAATCACGCTTTACGAACTTTAATTAAATTAATTTAATCCCTAAAAAATAATGAATAAATTAGAAAATAATGAATAAATTAAAATATCAAATGATCATTCAATGATCAGAAAAAGATGATTGTTTTTTTAGTAAGTTAATATTTATAAAATGGTTAGTTAGTGTATAGGAATATTTTTGTTTTCATTAATCACATATTCCTGAAAAATACCATCTACACTCAACATCATTTCCTCATCTTCTAACTGTTTGATTATATAACGTTGCCGTAATGACTCTAAACCATTGACTATATCTGATAAAGTAAGATGTTCTTGTAAATTTTGTTGCAAATATTGTTTTAAGTCTTGCTTGGATATAGGTTGAGCAAATTTACTCATTTCTAAAACTATTTTTTGTTCTATAGTTGATAACCTATTAAATAATTGACTACAGTAAAAGTTAATATCCTTGGTAATTACTAAACTATTTTCTGTAATATTTTCTTTTAAAAATTCACTGATATTACCACCATATAAATTTCTGATTAAACTAGCAATTTCTTCTAAATAAATGGGATTACCATGATATAGTTTAATTAGTTCTAACCAGTGATTTTCTGTAGTTACTTTTAACCCTAAATTATTGAGAACATTAATATTATATAATCCTGATAATTCCAAACATTGATATGATTTATTTAAATTGTTATTTAAGTTAGATAATTCTTGATTTAAACAGTTAAATTCTGATGGTTGTTCTTGACTAATTAAAATAATATTACTTTGATGTGGAAATTCTGTCATCATTTGCAAAAACTGTTGATAGTCTTGATATTCATGTTGATATTTTCCCGCAAATTCACCATTAGTAAATAAACTTTGGACATCATCAAAAATAATTAAACATTTGCGTTGTTTCAATAATTGCAAAAATCGGTATGTTAAAGACTTTTCTGAATTTTGTGAATGTTGATTAATAATTCTTGCTAAAAACTCATTTACAGAACAGGGATATATTTTTAAATTGTTCCAAATAATTAAATCAAACTTTTGTAAATTGATATCTACAAATCTTTTGACTAAGGTGCTTTTACCAACTCCTTTTAATCCTAATACATTAATAATAGAAATATGTTCATCAACATTATCATTAAATATCCACTTATTTAATATTTCTAATTCTGCTTCTCTTCCATAAAAACATTTGACTCTTGGTGCTAATTCTAAATCATGTTCATATTCTTGAGGTTTATTTTTGGGTTTCTCTATATTATTTGTTTGCTGATTTTTTTGGTTACTTGGTTGCTGACTAGGACACAAATTAATATTATGATTCCCATAATTAACAATAGAGTTTGTAATTCTTTCAATAGTCCAACAAAAATTAGATTTATTAACTTCCTCCCCTAATTTATCAGATAAAAGTTTAAATAACTTCCTACTTTCATCACCAATATAACCTTCATCATATTCATAAATATCAGCAATTTGTTTATAAGTTTTACCTTTAAATAGTTCCTCAATAATTCTTTTTTGTAAATCATCTAAATGTTTTTCAGTTTCCGTAAATACCAAAGTATCTACAAATTGCAAAATTTCTGTAACATTCATAAAAATAGGTAAAAAGTAGATTAATTAAGGTTTTTAACCATTATAACCCATCTTGCGTCCAGAAAATCAGGTAATATCAGGTATTTGCTTAACAATTCTTGATAAAACATCAGGTAATATCAGTGATTTTCTGACATGACAAAAAGTTAATTTAATACCACAATGATTAATCAAGGTGTATGTAAGTCAGTTTATTTCATAAAAGTAGAGAACAACTATGATTAATCAACTTTACTATGGAGATAATTTAGAAGTTTTAAGACGTTATATAAAAGATGAATCGGTAGATTTATGTTATATTGATCCTCCTTTTAACTCTAAACGCAATTATAATCAAATTTATAATAATATTGGTGCTGAAGATAAAGCCCAAGCACAAGCATTTATTGATACTTGGGAATGGGATGATCACGCTATTCGTGGAATGGATGAAATTATTACTAATTATCATGGTTTATTTACTTCACAATGTGTTGCTTTAATTAATGGTTTAAGTCATGTTTTAGGAAAGGGTAGTTTACTTGCTTATTTGGTAAGTATGACTTTAAGAATTACTGAAATTCATCGAGTTTTAAAACCTACAGGTAGTTTTTATTTACATTGTGATCCTACTGCTAGTCATTATTTAAAGCTAGTGTTAGATGCTGTTTTTTGTAGCAATAAGGGAATATTTCAAAGTGAAATTGTTTGGAGAAGAACTACTGCACATGGAAATGCAAAACAGGGAGCAAAAAAATTTGAAATTAATTTTGATACAATTTTTTTATATTCTAAAAGTAATCAGTATACCTTTAATACAATTTATAGACCTTTTCAAGATGATCAGCTAGAACAGCAATATAACAAAGTTGATGAAAAGGGTAGGAGATATAGACTAGTAACCCCTACCGCAGCTAAAGGTGGAGGAGATACATCTTACGAATTTCATGGTGTTAAACCCCCTCAAGGAAGATTTTGGGCTTATTCCAAAGAGAATATGAATAAGTTTTATGAGGAAAATAAACTCTATTTTAGTAGTAGTGGACAACCCTATATAAAATATTATTTAGATGAACGGCCTGGTGTTGCAGTTATGTCTTTTTGGGATGATATTAAACCAATGTCACCAACATCAAGAGAACGTTTAGGATATCCAACACAGAAACCAGAATCATTATTAGAAAGAATAATCAAAGCCAGTTCCAACGAAAATGATATAGTATTAGATGCCTATTGTGGATGTGGTACAACCGTTGCAGTTTCCCAAAGATTAGATAGACAATGGATAGGAATAGATATTACCTATCAAAGCATAAGTTTAGTCTTAAAAAGATTAGAAGATAGCTTTGGAATAGGAGTTTTAGAAATCATCAAATTACATGGTATTCCTAAAGATATGGAAAGTGCCAAAGCACTAGCAAATAAAGCCGATGATAGAACTCGCAAAGAATTTGAGAAATGGGCAATTTTAACTTATACTAATAACCGAGCTATTATTAACACCAAAAAAGGATCAGATAAAGGAGTAGATGGGATAGTATATTTTCATGGTGATAAAGGTGAACCAGAAAAAATCATTTTCCAAGTCAAATCAGGTAAAGTAAAATCAGGAGATATCCGCGATTTATTAGGGACAATGACTTTAGAAAATGCCAGTATCGCTATATTCATTACTTTAGAAAATCCCAGTAAAGATATGTTAAAAACAGCCAAAGCTGCTGGTTTTTATCAAAATAGACTCATGCCCCATAGCTGTGATAAAATTCAAATTGTTACAGTACAAGATATCATTGAAAATAAACAGAGATTAACCATGACTTTAGCTTATGACGTTGTGAAAAGTGCAGAAAAACAAAAAGAAATTAAAGCTAGTCAAATGGTAATATTTGATCAACAATCTGATATTTAAGATCATCAAAAAAACAAGATCCCCGACTTCTTTAAGAAGTCGGGGATCTTTCCCGATCCAGAGGTTGAACCTTGAATAAATAAGTAATTAAACTCAACTTAGAATTTAGTAATTCACGTGTTCTTGTAGCTATAAGTAAACTTACTAGGATTATATATAATTTATCGAATAAGCGAATATTTTATTATTGTATGTGTATCTATGTAAAATATAGAGTTAAAAAGTGTTAAAATAGATAAAACTTATGATAGTCATAGGTAAAACTTATACAAGTATCTTGAGTTAACTAACTGTAAAACAAGCGATCTAAGACTAAAAATAGTGGATTACACTTACATAATTGTTAAAATATTTATAAAATTTTCTACTTAGTAATTTTCGGACATTTGTAGTTATTTTAAGTTCTCCCAAGTGAAAGAGCTTTTTTCGGAAATTATCTATTAAGTAATTTCACTACCCAAATTAGCTCTAAATTTTGCATTTATCTATATTTTAATCAATTTAGTTGGAAAATATACATTTAAATTCAATATTTGCACTCAGGACAAATGTGTATAAGACTATATTATGATGTGAGTAGGTTTATTAAATATCAAGGTGTAAATATCGTATGGATACTTTAATCATAAATGAGGATCTATCTAATCTCTCTTCTATTTCCACAAATAGCATTGATCCTCTCACAAAAGATTTCGATAAATATTTAGATCCAAAGTTGACAAACTTAAACTCTTTACAGCTTTCAGAACCAGTTAGTCTGTCTACTCCTGTTGATAATGCTGGAAATACCCTAGCTACAGCACGGAATATTGGCACATTAAGCGGTACACAAAGTTTTACAGACTGGGTAGGAAGTGTTGATCTTAACGATTACTATCGCTTCAATATTGCGTCACAAAGTAACTTTAGTTTGACTCTCAATGGTTTAAGTGCAGATGCGGATGTACAACTAATTCAAGACTTCAATAATAATGGTATTGTAGATAGTGGAGATGTTCTGCAAAGTTCTACCAATGGTGGTACAATAGGAGAGAGCATTACTCGTACTCTCAATGCTGGTAATTACTTTGTCCGAGTCTATCGATATAAAGGCAACACTAACTATAGTCTATCTTTAACTGCTACTGCTGTTGCACCTGTTGATAATGCTGGAAACACCTTAGATACAGCCCGTGCTGTTGGTACATTAAGCAGTACACAAACTTTTACTGACTGGGTAGGAAGTTCGGATACTAACGATTACTATAGTTTCAATGTGGGAACACAAAGTAACTTTAGTTTGACTCTCAATGGTTTAAGTGCAGATGCGGATGTACAACTAATTCAAGACTTTAATAATAATAGTATTGTAGATAGTGGAGATGTTCTGCAAAGTTCTACCAATGGTGGTACAATAGCAGACAGCATTACTCGTACTCTGAATGCTGGTAATTACTTTGTCCTAGTCTATCCATATAGTGGCAACACCAATTATAGTTTGTCTTTAACTGCTACTGCTATTGCACCTGTTGATAATGCTGGAAACACCTTAGCTACAGCCCTTGCTGTTGGTACATTAAGCGGTACACAAACTTTTACTGACTGGGTAGGAAGTTCGGATACTAACGATTACTATAGTTTCAATGTGGGAACACAAAGTAACTTTAGTTTGACTCTCAATGGTTTAAGTGCAAATGCGGATGTACAACTAATTCAAGACTTCAATAATAATGGCATTGTAGATAGTGGAGATGTTCTGCAAAGTTCTACCAATGGTGGTACAATAGCAGACAGCATTACTCGTACTCTCAATGCTGGTAATTACTTTGTCCAAGTCTATCCATATAGTGGCAACACCAATTATAGTCTGTCTTTAACTGCTACTGAGGTGACACCAACTCCTACCCCAACTCCTACCCCAACTCCTACCCCAACTCCAACTCCCACAGATTGGTATAGTCAAAATCTACTAGATGCTCAAATTATCACTTTAACCAGTTCCTTAGCGGCTGATGGTAACTTAAGTCGTCAAGACATGATTGCTATTTTCCGTGATGCTAAAGATAGTGGTGTGATTGATGCTAATGAGTTAACTGACTTACGGACTTTAGTTAGTAACTCTACCCTTTTCACTATGGCTGATTCTGTGAAGGTCTTATCTAATAAGATTGCAAATGGTGATGCAGCTAACACTCGTTCCGGTTTTGGTAACTTGTATGCTGGTAGTAGTGATACCCAAATGGAAAATCTGATTGGTAAGTGGTTCTTAGGAAATGATAGACCTGATTTAACTAGTTCCAGTTATAGCTATCAGTATGTTAGTGGTTCTCTATTCCAAAATGGTCTAAGTGCTGATGACATTTATCAAGGAGCGGTGGGAGACTGCTATTATGTAGCAACTTTAGCTTCTATTGCCCAGGAAAAACCTGATTACATTCAAAATATGTTCCTTGATAATGGTGATAATACCTTCACCGTGCGTTTTTATAACAATGGTGTAGCTGATTATGTCACAGTAGATCGTTACTTACCAACTAATTCATCAGGTTATGCTGTCTATGCTGATTGGGGAGGAGGTTCTTCTACTTCCACCAGTAATGAACTTTGGGTAGCTTTAGCCGAAAAAGCCTATGCACAGTTAGCTGAATCTGGTTGGAGTCGTACTTACAGTGGTACTCAAAATAATTCCTACGCAGCCATAGAAGGTGGTTGGATGGATGTAGTAATTGGTCAAGTCACAGGATTAAGCGCTACTTCCCAATCTGTTAGCAATATGACTCAAACTCAACTGATTAATTTGGTTAATTCTAATCAAATTTTAACAGCAGGTTTTGTTTATGGTGGTGGTTATGGTGTGGTTAATGGTCATGCTTACACGATCACTTCCTATAATTCCTCCACTGGAACTTTCCATTTACGTAACCCTTGGGGAATTTACCACGCTGATGTAACTTGGAGTCAATTGTTATCTTTGAGCGCGATTATACAATGGTCTAATACCTAAAGTGAAAAGATCCCAGATGAATTTAGCAAATCTGGGATCTAAATTTCTGAGTTTGTGTCTATTAATTTAGAATGATGAGGTTTTCACATTTGAAATCATGATTAACCAATTATCATAGATTTAATTATGGATAATCATGGGAGGTGATATGAAATCATTATTTTTGCTGGTTAGTTTATTAAGTTTTGATAGTAGGATAAATTGTTGTCATTATTTACCTACTCATGTTGATCATCAACTGTCTTCGCAATTACAGTCAAAAGCTGTTAATAAAAAAGTTATGATTAAAGTTTCTTTGTTATCTCAAGAAAATAAATTACCACCTCTTGGTGTTCCTCCCCAACCTAACCGTGATATTGGTTTTGCTACTGTATTTATTACTTTAGAAAATCCTCAGGAGAAAAATCAAACGGTAAAAATTGAAAAGGTAGAAATTCGCAATGTGACTGATAAAAAATTACAACCTTTTCAGTTTAAACCAAAATCAGTGGAATTAAAACCTTTAGAAAATTCTGTGGTTGATATTCATTTAACCAATAAAACTGGTTATGTAGGTAAGGATAAAGTTAAGGCAATCATAACTTATAAAATTGGTAATCAGACTAGTGTGATTGAATCTCAGCCTGTTACTGTGGACAAGTCTTTGTAGTAGCGTTGTGTACTGGCAATAGATACAAAATATATCTAAATTTATTCAGAAAACATTCAGTAACGGACATTTTTATCTGGGTTTATCTGGGTTTATCTGGGTTTATCTGCGTTTGATTTTTACCTCTTGATCCTCACCTGAATAAGAATTGCTAAAATTTGGAGGAACAAGGCATTACATAATGGTGGTATGAATTTTGTTTCGCGCATCAGCGAAGCCAAGCACTTGCCTTAGATGCAAAGTTTCAAATTTTGAATTTCTCAATTTCATACGTGAGTTCAGCAATACCAGCAACAATTTAGGAATAGGAATAGGTGACAGGTGACAGGTAATATAGAAATATAATATAAAATGTCACCATCATATTGGAAATTTAAGCGTGCCGAAAGCTGGCATTATCTACAACGACGTAAAACCCATAGCTACAAGTGTGGCTATGGAACTCAAGGACAAACTTACCGCCGCCGGTTGGGATGTATATATTACTGCCAGTCTTGGTGGTATATTGGGTTATTCTCAGCCCCATAGTCCGGTGTGTCATACACCCATAGAAGGTCTTACGCCCCCTGGCTTTGACTCAAGTATGAAATTTACAGTGGTATTAGGTGGAGATGGAACTGTATTAGCAGCATCTCGTTTAGTAGCACCCTGTGGCATACCTATGTTGACTGTTAATACTGGACACATGGGATTTTTAACAGAAACCTATCTGAATAAACTACCTGAAGCTATAGAACAGGTAATGACAGATGAATATCAAATAGAAGATAGAACTATGCTAACCGTCAAAGTTCTCCGAGGAGAAACCGTGATCTGGGAAGCGTTGTGTTTAAATGAAATGGTACTACATCGAGAACCACTTACTTGTATGTGCCACTTTGAAATTGCTGTGGGTGAGCATTCTCCTGTAGATATTGCGGCTGACGGTGTAATTATTTCTACACCAACTGGCTCTACAGCCTATTCTTTAAGTGCAGGGGGTCCAGTAATATCCCCAGGAGTAAATGTTTTACAGTTAGTCCCCATTTGTCCCCATTCTTTAGCTTCCAGGGCTTTGGTATTTCCTGATACGGAGTCAGTGAATATCTATCCTGTGAATATTCCTCGGTTAGTGATGGTGGTAGACGGTAATGGCGGCTGTTATGTGTTACCAGAAGATCGGGTATACTTGGAGCGATCGCAATATCAGGCCAGGTTTATTCGTCTCCAGTCTCCTGAATTTTTCCAAGTTCTACGGGAAAAATTAGGTTGGGGTTTACCACATATTGCCAAACCTACATCTGTAGAATTACCATAATTACTAGTAGCAAAAATGGTTTTTGTTGGAAAAACCGACTAACAAATACAATAGCAAATGATTAAATTACAAACAGAAAACTCAAAAATTGCTACTGTAAATATGAGAACATCATCAATGATCAAATTTCTAGTTTAATCAAATTCCTATTCCCTATCCTCCACTATTATGATAGCTGCTCACAATCCCTCTGTTTTTGTATTGGTGGTTGAACCTGATGCTACTTTAGCCCGGCAATTAGCGGCTGATTTACAAGAAGCAGGTTATACTCCCATCATCACTGATGATAGAACCAGTAGTTTACAATATAGTCGTGATTACCAACCAGCTTTAATTGTCATAGATCGGATGTTGGTAGGAGAATCAGGATTATCTTTGTGTAAAAATTTCAGAAGTCTTGGTAATCGTTCTCCTATCATTATTTTAATGGCCAGAGATTCGGTGGATGATCGAATTGCTTGTTTAGATGTTGGTGCTGATGATTATATTCTTAAACCCTATCGTTCAGAAGATTTTATCAAACTAGTACGTCTTTACTTGCGTCCTGATCAAGATAGTAATGAACAAATACGTTTTGGTGATTTAATTTTAGATGTGGCTACTCGTCGCGCTATCTATAATAACAAAACTATTGATTTAACCATGAAGGAATTTGATTTATTAAAGTTCTTAATGGAACATCCCCGCGAGGTCTTAACCCGTGATCAAATTTTAGAAAATGTTTGGGGTTATGATTTTATGGGAGAATCTAATGTGATAGAAGTTTATATTCGTTATCTACGTTTGAAAATTGAAGATGAAGGACAAAAACGCCTTATTCAAACCGTTCGTGGTGTCGGTTATGTACTGCGTGAGTCTTAAAGGATTTCAGGCCTCAAGCAAGTGGGAAATGAGTAGCGTCAAACATCAATCATACGCTTATTTACAATATTTGTCCAGTCTGACGCACCTTACAACTATTCTTCAGATATTCAGCAAATATTAAGTTTTTATTAAAATCAGGAATAAAATTAAAATTTGTGGTCAATTTTGCAGAAATTAAGTAGAATAATCAAAATCTATCAGCTATCAGCAGTCAACTAGAAATTAAAAACCGACTTCTTGTAGGGGTTTAGCAGTCCTAAACCCATACTGAACTTCCCACCCCCGCACTCTTATGTCTCCTTGTTTAAATGTGTGTTCCTGTTTTCTGAGTTTTCTCCTAATGAGTTGTTCCCCACCAACCACATCAGAATCTCTACCCATATCTATTGATACTCACGCTTCCACACCACCAGCAACGATACAAGTAAAAAAACTTACTAATCTTGGTCAAAAATTACCTATTTCTGCTCAAGCTATTCTTCCTAAAGGAACAAAAATAGATTTAGAAGTAGCACGCACTCCCAAGCAACAAAGTCTAGGTTTAATGTATAGACCTGCTTTGCCAGATAATAGGGGTATGTTATTTGTATTTCCTTCTTCACAACCTGTACAGTTTTGGATGAAAAATGTTCCTGTGGGTTTAGATATGGTTTTTATGAATAAAGGAGTTGTAAAATACATTCAAGCCTCTGCCCCTCCTTGTGATAGAGATCCTTGTCCCACTTATGGTCCTAATGAACCCATAGATCAGGTAATTGAATTAAGATCAGGGAGAGCAGCAGAGTTAAATTTACGGATAGGAGATAGTATAAAAATTAAGTTTCTGAAATCTGATAAGTCTCAGTAATTATCATCAAAATACTGATAATATAAAGATTATACAAAATTTTTATGAAGTTCTATCTTGTAAAAAATTATTAAGAAACTATTTCTCGAATGTGCTACTTCTCCAATAAGCACAAAAGATAGATGCTAAAAATCTCTCTTTTGAGACAAGTACAAATAGTTGCTCATAAAACAGTATAGTTTATGGAATCTTGATGACTGAATATGTAATTGGAATAAATACCACTAAGTCAATAATTTAACAATTATAAACCAGGAATTTTATACCACTTCCTGATTCTATAACTTTTGTTAAGATAGTTGAACCCATTGGGAAAATAGTTGGACTAGAACAAAACAATATTTTTTAGTATGATTGTAACTTTTAGTCAACTGTTAAGAAAGTGACACATAAAATACCGTCCATATAATATTCAGAAGTTAATGTTCAATAATGGATAACAAATACATGTTAATACAATCTACTCAGGTACATGAAATGTCAAAGGCAAAATCAAGATATTCACAGTTTATTAATTTCCTCCAAGAAGATTTAGCTATTTCTTCAGCGTCTTTATCTGTGGCTGTGCGACAACATGATCAAGATCCTAGTTTATTGACTATGACTCTATGGCAATATGGTTTAATCACTATAGATCAGGTTGAACAAATTTATACTTGGTTGGAAAGTGTGTAATTGACAATTGACAATTAATAGGTGATGATTAGCGATCGCATTCATAGCGCTTTTAACTTCTGTGAGTAAGCTAATGTGCAGCACTCACTGTATAATTAAAAAAACCTGAAGTTACAGTAGCACAAGCATCTTGCTTGTATTAATTATTCAAGTTAAAGGCACAACAGCTTATAATATTACAGGTTTGATTTTTCGTAACTATAAAATAATACTTTATGTCTCTTGCTCCTTGGCGTGCAGTTATTTCTCGCGCTCTGCATAAGAATAGTAGTTTAGTGTATTCCCGCTACGTACAATTAGCAACTGTGCGAGAGGATGGACTACCTGCAAACCGTACTGTTGTGTTTCGTGGTTTTCTGGAAGATACAGATGTGTTACGATTTATTACTGATATTCGTAGTGCTAAAGCTGAACAAATACAGAAACAAGGGCATGGGGAAGTTTGTTGGTATTTTCCTAAAACTAGAGAACAGTTTCGTATTGCGGGAAGATTAATTTTAGTAAGTGCTAATTCTCATGAAAACTTACAAGCTGCAAGAATAAAAATGTGGCAAGAATTAAGTAATGCTGCTAGGGTACAATTTATTTGGCCTCAGCCTGGGGATGTGAGAGTCAGGACACCGGAAGCGTTTACACAGCTAGTGACTAGTTCCATAGAACCTGTAGAAAATTTCTGCTTGTTGTTGCTGGAACCGACGTTAGTTGACCATTTAGAATTGCGTGGTGAACCACAAAACCGTAGTATATATCAAATTGATGAAACTCAAAGTTGGTATTATCAAGAAGTTAACCCTTAAATTATATCCTAGATGATACTGAAGAATTTCATACAATTTCATACCTGAGTTGAGATTGTCCTAAGTTGACAATTTAATAAACAAACCTGTACACTCATAGACAAACCTATGGGTGATTTTATGTTTAAGCCTCATGAATTTGCTAAAAAGATTGGAGTTTCAGTTAAGACCTTGCAGA